>NZ_BTIR01000010.1:0-208699 GCF_036247985.1 Bradyrhizobium sp. TM239
ACGCCGAGCTGGTGACCGATGTTCACACCGGTCTGCACGCCCTGGCCGATCTTCTTCAGCACGCTCCAGAAGCTCTGCAGCTCCATCTCGGAGACCTGCGCCGCCCCTTGCGGCATGTCCGGACCGGCGGAAAACGGCAGGAAACCTCCGCCGATATTGCCGACGACACCGCCGATGGTCTTTCCCTTCTTGCCGCCGAGCAGACCACCGATAACGCGTCCGGCCGCACCGCCGAGGATGGAGCCGAAAATCCCCTGCGGGTCCAGTTGGCCGTAATCCTCGTACTGCTGCTGTGTTCCAGTCATGATCAAAATCTCCTGATGAAGTGCCTGACCCGCGAGCGACACGCGCTTCCCGAAGGGAGTCGGGATCACTGTGCGGGCGGCTAGAGCTACGACAGGGATCGTGATGCAGGCGTCACGTCGAGCGTGAAAGTTGCGTCAAAGTTCTTGGCGCGGGGCAATTTGAGTGAGGCAGATCGCGGGGACGCGCAGAACATGCGGCGAATCTCGCGCTGCAGCTGTTCGGTCTCCTGCTCCGGCACTGCGCGAACGTCCCGCCACAGCACGGAGCGGCACAGGTCATACTGGCGCAACGCGTCGGCACGGCGACCTTGCTGCGCATAACAGCGCATCAATATGCGATGGACCCCCTCCTGAAGCGGGTCGATCGCGAGAATGCGCAGCGCGAGCGCGATCGCGATATCCATGTGTTCGCGCTCGTCGGCGTCCAGCAGGCCCGCAAGCGCCTGCATCGCTAGTGTTCTCAGTCGCTGGCGCTCGGCAGACAGCCAGGCCTCGAATTGGCAAGACGTCGAGCCGAGGCCCTCGAGAAGGTCGCCTCGATAAAGCGCCGCCGCACGGGCCAACCGCTCGGGATGGCCCTCCCTCAGCAGGCGCTCGAATTCCCAGACATCGGTACTTATCGTGGTCGGGCAGATACGGATGTCGTCGCGATCGGCCGAGATCACATCGGAATATTGCGGCAGCACGCGCCGCAATGTGAGCAGAGCTTGTCGAAGGCTGGCGCGCGCGCGATCGCTGAAGTGACCGTCCCATAACAGGGTGGCGAGCTTGCCGCGTGAAATGGCCCGTGGGGAACTGAGGGCGACATAGCCCAGAAGAGTCGCAGCCTTGCGGCTGGGGATCGATACCGATTCACCGGAAGCAGAAACTACTTCGACACCGCCGAAGAGATTGATCTGGAGCAGCGACATTGTCCTAATCCTTCGGTCATTGTCCTCTGTCCCTCATTTCATCCACTGGCAAACATTTTTTTCTGATCTTCTGATCTTCCGATCTTCTGATCACGATCACCAACGATGTGGACAGCACCCACCGCCCACACGTCATCGACCAAGTCGAAATGCTCTCGCGGCCACCATACAACCTGAATTAGACAAAGCAACGGATGACGCCTGGCATCGTGTCAGCAAATTGTGAGACCGCTCATTTTCAATGTGTGAGGTAGCCCATAGGCAGAATGGGAATTGTAGGCGCGGCGATTGCTCGCATTTGATGCGTTCGGTGATTGCGAACACGGAACAGCTGCGCGAGCTTGCATGATATGTCACGCCAAACGTTGTGCAAATGTCGTCCCGTCGCTGCGAAGGTTGCGTCAATCGTTCCACAAATGCGTGTGTCGTGCACTTGGCCGCGCTCAAAGCCGGAACCGCAGGGACGCAACCTCGCACCAGGGCGTGCGTCAGAGAGTCGCTGCGTGTGCGTCAGCCACAGTCACCGATTTCTTCTGGATGGAAATTCGGACGACGGCGGAGAGGGAGGGGTTCCCCCTCGCGCTGCGCCGCAGGCGGGACACGAGCCCGGGCATGACGGCCTTGCAAAGGCCCGGATGGGTGCCCCTCCATCGCGCCGGCAGCTATCGTTTCGAGGACGTATCGGAGCCCCTCCGCTCCTCGCGCTCCTCCTCGAACTGCCGCTCCGCTTCGAGCCAGAACTCCAGCTCGCGATGGCTTGGCCGTCCCGCCTGCTCCCAGAGCTCGTAGGCGCGTGCGCGTACCTGGCCGCGGCGCATCATGCGGCGGAGCTTTCGTTTCAGCTCCTCGGCAAAACTCCGGAAGCGCTGGCCGGTGGTTTCGTCCCTGACGAGCGCGGCCGCTCGCGTGGCGAGTTCGATCTGGTGCTCTATCTTTTTCTGCTCGTCCACCACCGACACTGCCGTGGGAAAGGATTGTTGTCAGAGCCCGTACTGTTCGGAGATTGAATTCCTTTCGGGGATAGTCTGTTCCCAACGCAGCAGCGCGTCGGATGGCTCGGGCTGGCAGGAGGGTCGAGCGAAGCGGCAGCCGTCTGGTTTCGCAAGGGCTCACCCATCCTGCGCACCATCACGTCGAGAACGCCGACGCAGCTCAATGCCACGTCGTGTCGGCTTCGACGATCACCACGCGCGTTTCCGGATCCTCGGTCGTGTTGCAGGTGCAGGGCATGCCCTCACCGCAGCGGCAGCCGCCGAGCTTCTCGCTCCAGGCCCGGAGCGGATGGTTCTCACAGACCCATCCCAGGCCCTGGCAAAATGGGCACTTCTTGTCGGTCACAGCGTATCCGGCGTCCGCAACGTGTTCGACTTATCCTCGTTGCGCAGCTCTTGCTCGGCCGCGTTCCAAAATTCCTCTTCACGGCCTTCGGGCTTGCCGTCTTGCTCCCACAAGCGGTGCGCGCGTTCTCTGATCTCTTGCTCGGTCGGCTCGGACAATTGCATCTCCTCTCGTGAAGCACGGCCCCACCCTGGGGGGTATGGGGGGCTTGGAGGCGGGGCCGTGCAGGCCAGCGATCGGCGGCGAGGCTGGTCCGCGGATTCAAGCTTTGATCGTGCCCGGGAGTTCCTAGTCGCGCGCGCCAGGCGACGCGGCGCGCCAGCGCGGCGTGGGCCCAAACCTTGTGGTCCAAGCCTTGTGGTCGAAGCCTTGTGGTCGAAGCCTTGCGTCGAAGCCTTGCGCGACAGATATCGGGAGCGGGTTGAAATTGTTGGTAGCGGGAGAGCGCGACTGCCTTTCCCCACACCCATCGGAGCTGCGATACCCTATTCAGTCTTCGGCGTGAGGGCCCTCTCAAGGTTGAGCCGAGTTTTGCGCTGGAGGGGTCTGCTCCGAGGCCAGGCCTGAGCTGACGCCGGCATTCGGCGCCCATCCACCGCCGGGTTCCTTCAACAATTGTGGAACCGCCGGCTGTGAAGTGGCTCACATCGCGCGCGACAATCCAGGTGTATCCGTTGTGCCGGGTGGAAATGGCAGACGGAGATGCGCATGAAACGCCTCATGCTCTCGCTCATTGCAGCCTTGTTTCTCGCCGGCACCGCCACGGGCGTGCTCAGATCGCACGCATTGCTCCATTTCGGTCAAAGCGGCATGCCATCCATCCAGGACATGCAGACGGCTCAGTCCGGCAAGCTCCCCGAACAGGAGATGCAGGACCGCTCCGTCCTGTTTGCGAGAGAACCGGCTCAGTAGAGCGCACCGTCCGCTCTCAGGCTGTCCCGCTCTACTCCGCCGCCGCGGTTGCGGGGTGCGGCCGTCCGTCGTTCGGTCCCGTTCGCGCCCTCTGCTCGTCGAGCCAGAGGCTGTGGTGTTCGCGCGCCCAGTTGACGTCGACCTCGCCTGAGCCCATCGCCTCGAACGCACCTTCCATTCCGATGGTGCCAATATAGATGTGCCCGATCATCGCCGCGACAAACAGGACGGCCACAATGGAGTGGACGATCTGGGCCATCTGCATGGCCTCGATCCCGGTCATATAGAACGGGAACATCAGCGCGTACCCCGTGGTTGCAACCAGACCGCCGCCGATCACGACGATCCAGTAGATCATCTTCTGGCCGGCATTGAAGCGATAGGCCGGCGGATGATCGTGACCGATCAGGCCGCCGCCGCGCCTGGCCCAATCGACATCCACCTTGTTCGGGATATTGCCGCCGACCCACATCAGGAAGATCAGGACGACGCCGATGGTGAACGGGAAGCTCAGATAGTTGTGGGCGTACTTTGCCCATTGCGACCATTCGGAGAAGGCTTCGAAGCCGATCAGCGGCAGCAGCAATGGCCGGCCGAACGTGATGTTCAGCCCGGAAATGGCCAGAACGATGAAGCAGGTTGCCGTCATCCAGTGCACGAACCGTTCAAACATGTTGAAGCGCACGATGGTGCGGCCCGACCGTCCGGCTTCGAGACGGACCATCCCGACGGAGAGATAGAAGATGACGATGGCCGCGATCATGCCGAGGATGGCAATGCCGCCAATCCAGCGCAATGTCACGTTGCGGAATTCCCGCCATTCCCGACCCTGCGGCTGCTCGAGAACGCCCGACCGCTGATCGGGAATGCTGACGCGACCCTGGATCCGGTTGAGCTCCTGCAAAAGCTGCTGCTCCTTGACCGCACTCGCGGTCGGATTGACCTGCTGGGCACTTGCGGGCGCCGCCATGACCAAGAGGAGCAGCGCGCACGCGCCGAAAGCCAGGCGAATGATCCTTTCAAATGACGCCATCACGTCCTCCCGGTGTTGTGCGCCCTTCGGCCGTCCATTTCAGGACTCGATCGTTTCGCGATACGCGGTTTTCCAGCCCCACGCGCCCGAGCCGTAGCCGCGCTTCATGACGCGCTCCTTGTAGATCTGGGCAATGATCTCGCCGTCGCCCGCAAGCAACGACTTGGTCGAGCACATTTCGGCACACAGCGGCAGCTTGCCCTCGGCCAGGCGGTTGGCGCCGTACTTCTCGTATTCCTCCTTGCTTCCGTCGGCCTCCGGGCCGCCGGCGCAATAGGTGCATTTGTCCATCTTGCCGCGCGAGCCGAAGTTTCCGACCTTCGGATATTGCGGCGCGCCGAACGGACAGGCGTAGAAGCAATACCCGCAGCCGATGCAGAGATCCTTGGAATGCAGCACCACGCCATCGGCGGTGGTGTAGAAGCAGTTCACCGGGCACACCGCCGCGCAAGGCGCGTCGGTGCAATGCATGCAGGCCATCGAGATCGAGCGCTCGCCCGGCTTGCCGTCATTGATGGTGACCACGCGGCGCCGATTGATGCCCCAGGGCACCTCATGCTCGTTCTTGCAGGCAGTGACGCAGGCATTGCATTCGATGCAACGGTCGGCGTCGCAGAGGAATTTCATACGTGCCATCGTCGTTGCTCCTTATGCCGCTGCGATCTGGCAAAGCGTGACCTTGGGCTCCTGCATACCGGTCGCGGGATCGTATCCGTAGGTTGTGATGGTGTTCGCGCTTTCGCCAAGAACGATCGGATCGGTCCCCTTCGGGTAGGCGCTGCGAAGATCCTTGCCTCCCAGCCAGCCGCCGAAATGGAAAGGCATCCAGGCGACGCCCTTGCCGACGCGCTCGGTGACGAGCGCCTTCATCCTCGCCCTGGAATTGTTCTCCGCGCCCGTGACCCAGACCCAGCCGCCGTCCTTGACGCCGCGATCGGCAGCATCGGCCGGATTGATCTCGATGAACATGTCCTGCTGCAGTTCGGCAAGCCACGGATTGGTACGCGTCTCCTCGCCACCGCCCTCATACTCGACCAGACGGCCCGAGGAGAGGATGAGCGGGAACTGCTTGGCAATCCCCTTCTCCACGGCGGCCTTCTGCACCGAGAAGCCGATATTGGGCATGCGGAACTGCTTGGCGTCGGGCAGCGTCGGATATTTCTCGACGAGGTCGACGCGTGGCGTGTAGATCGGCTCGCGATGGACCGGAATCGGATCAGGCAGGCCGAATGCGTTCATGCGAGCCTTGCCATTGCCATAAGGCACGCAGCCATGCTTGAGCGCAACCCGCTGGATGCCGCCCGAGAGATCGAGCGACCACGACACCGAATCCGGATTGGTCGGATTGACCTTCATGATCGTGGCCATCTCCGCTTCGGTGAGATCAGTGTCCCAGCCGAGCTTCTTCAGGCTCGCCAGCGTGAATTCGGGGTAGCCGTCCTGGATCTCGGAATCCTTTGAATAGGATTTGTCGGCCAGCATGCTGACCTTGCGCGTGGTTCCGTCCGGCAGCTTCTCCTCGCGCTCGATACCGAAGCGTGGTCGGAACGTGCCGCCGCCGTCCATCACCGCGAGATTGGTGTTGTAGAGCAGCGGCGTGCCGGGATGCTTGACCTCCGGCGAGCCCCAGCACGGCCACGGCAGGCCGTAATAATCGCCGCCGACCTCGGGATCGTCCTTGGGCGCGCGCATCGTCAGCATGTCGAACTTCGCCTGGTTCTTCATGTGCGCCTTGAGCCGCTCCGGCGACTGGCCGCAATAGCCGGTCGACCAGCTGCCGCGGTTCATCTCGCGCAGCACATCTTCCGCTTCAGGCAGGTTGTTTTCGACCTTGATCTTCTTGAACATCTGGTCGGCGAAGCCGAGCTTCCTGGCCACCAGATAGATGACCTCGAGGTCGTCCTTGGATTCGAAGATCGGCTTCACGATCTGCTCGCCCCATTGCAGCGAGCGGTTCGAGGCGACGCGAGATCCCTTGCACTCGAATTGCGTGGCCACCGGGAGAATGTAGATGCCATCGTTGCGGCCAGCCTCCACCGCCAGCGACGCCCAGGTCGTGGGATGCGGGTCGGCAATGACGAGCAGGTCCAGCGCCTTCAGGCCCTTGAGAGACTCCGGAATGCGCGTGATGCTGTTGCTGGCGTGGCCCTGAACGAACACGGCCCGCACGTTGTCCTTCTGGGCGATTTGATCTTTCGGCAGCGTCACCGCCTCGAACCAGCGCGTCAGCGGAATGCCGGGAGTTTCCATGATCTGCTTGGAATCAAAGCGCGACTTCAGGAACTCGTAGTCGACTTCCCAGACCCGCGACCAGTGCTTCCAGGCGCCCTCGGCAAGGCCGTAGTAGAACGGTAACGTCACGATATCGAGCCCGACATCGGTCGCGCCCTGCACGTTGTCGTGGCCGCGGAAGATGTTGGCGCCCATGCCCCGTCCGCCGACATTGCCGGTCATGAGCAGCAGGATGCAGCTCGCCCGCACATTGGCGGTGCCGACGGTCTTCTGGGTCTGGCCCATGGCCCAGATCAGCGTCGACGGCTTCTCGGTGGCGAACATCTTGGCCACCCGCTTGAGCTGTTCGCCGGGAATGCCGGTGACGCGCTCGACCTCTTGCGGATTCCATTTCTCCACTTCCTTGCGGAGATCGTCGAAGCCGTAGACGCGCTGCTTGATGAATTCCTTGTCCTCCCAGCCGTTCTGGAGGATGTGCCACATGATGCCATAGAGCACCGGAATGTCGGTGCCCGGACGCATCCGCACGAATTCCGTCGCGTGCGCGGCGGTGCGCGTCATGCGCGGATCAATGACGATGAAGTTGGCCTTTTGCAGCTCCTTGCCCTCGAGCAGATGCTGCAACGAAACCGGATGCGCCTCCGCCGGATTGCCACCCATGATCATCTGGGTCTTGGCATTGCGAATATCGTTGTAGCTATTGGTCATCGCGCCGTAGCCCCAGGTGTTGGCGACGCCGGTGACGGTGGTGGAATGGCAGATGCGGGCCTGATGATCGGTGTTATTGGTGCCCCAGAACGCCCCGAGCTTGCGGAACAGATACGAGCCTTCATTGGTCATCTTGGCCGAGCCGAGCCAATAGACGGAATCCGGTCCCGATTTTTCGCGAATCTCGAGGATCTTGTCGCCGATCTCGTTGATCGCGGTGTCCCAGGAGACGCGCGTCCATTGCCCGTTCACGAGCTTCATCGGATAGCGCAGACGCCGCTCGCTGTGCACCAGCTCGCGCACGGAAGCGCCCTTCGCGCAATGAGATCCGCGATTGATGGGGGACTCCCAGCTCGGCTCCTGGCCGATCCAGACCCCGTTCAAGACCTCCGCGGTCACGGTGCATCCGACCGAGCAATGCGTGCAGATGCTCTTCTTGACGGCGGCGCCGACGGTCAGCGGCCCCGCAGCGGCCGCTTCCGCCTTGCGCACGCCTGAAACCGGCATGGTGCCGAGTGCTGCGAGCGCGCCACCCGCAAGACCGGACCGAAGGAGGAAGGTGCGGCGATCGAGACCGGTGGTCTGGCCTGCCAGGGTGTTCGCGACGGAGCCGCGGCGATCGGAACGCTGGTGTGTTCGCTTGATAAGCACGGGCGGCCTCCCTCTCAAGCCGGGTAGCGATTGACGCGGTAATAGGCCTTCACGTGGTCGGATTCCTTGTAGCGCGCCTTGCGCTTCTCATCGTCCTTCTCGCTGTCCGCTTGCGCGGAGCCGACCAGCGGCGTCGCGAGCGTCGCGCCGGCGCCGACCGTGCCGACGCCGACCTTGCGCAAGAAATCGCGGCGTCCGACCTTGGCTTTGGTTTCCTCACTCATCGCATCTCTCCCGGACCGACGCGCGTCGATCAGTTGGCGAATGTGAATGCTTCCGTCTCGATCCCGATGAAGGTGCGACCGAGCGCGCCGACCGCCCGATAGAAACGGGCGGTCCCGGCACTCTCGATGTCGGCGAACAGCCGCCCCATCCAGGGCGACACATGTTTTTCGAAGAAGGCGCGCTGGGCATCGGGCGAGACGCCGAAATGCCCGCCGGCAAGGCCCGACATGATCTCGCACAGGATGGCGGCGGAATCCTCGGGCTCGGGATTGTTGGCAACCCGCTCGATGCCGAGCCCCGCCAGGTCCGCACGCAGGCGCGACAATGGCCGTTCGTTGAGGAAGCCGGTGAGATAATAGGAGGCGTAAGGCAGCAATTCGCCGCGACCGAGCCCCACGAACAGATCGAAATATTCGCGCTCGACCTTCGCTGCGACGGCGCTCGAGGCGGCGTCGGCCAGCATCGCGTGCGCGCGCCCGAGCGGCGTCGCGTCACCGGTCAATGCGGCGAGCTGGTCGAGCAATCGTCTCGACGGCGGCGCGGACAGCAGCATTGCCAGCAGCGCGTATTCCTGTGCACGCGCAGCATCGACGGGATCGACGAGCTCCGAGGAAACGGCTTGTTCGCTGTAGAGATCGGGCCGCAGGTCGTTGCGAGGAACGCCAGTGGCGGTTTCGACTGCAATCACCCGTTGTGCGGGCACGCGAGTCCAGTTCGAGACGGACGGCTGGCTGATACCTATTTTGCGCGCAAGCGGAGCGATGCCGCCTGCGGCATCGATCGCGCGATCAAGCCCGTCATCACGCACGTGGACCTCCCATCCAAGAGTCCCGTCTGCTTGATTTTTGCTTTTCTAACAAAGCACTAAGGAGAAGCGTAATCCCGGTTCCACGAACCGTCAATCGCCCGCCCATAGCCCCGGCCTATAGTCTTTGGTCGTGCTACTCAGTGCGGCAGTGCACCACCGTGCGTACGCGGCCTGACGGGCTCGGCAAAATCCGCAGATCTGTCCGCCACCGTCGGTTGCGCTGCAGCAGGGATCGCCTTGTATTCCGCCTCGACCGGCGGCTCGACGATATCGGATACGGCGGTCGCATCGGCCTGATGCAATTGCGCTGAAGAATCCGCGGTTTCAATCGTCGCCTCGGGGAGAGACCGGACTGCCTCACGCACCCCGCCGACGATGCGATCGACGAGCGCGGCCAGTTCCTCCGAGGAGCAATCGAGCGGCCCAAAACCCGGCATCGCGGTCGGATCGTTGAAGTCCCACGCATTCTCCGCGAGCCCGACGAAGTCGCGAATGGCGGGATCGGCCGCCCAGGCGCGGCGAAGCGCCGCACGGCTCAACTCCTGCGGAATACCCTTGCTCAGGAAGGCGGTGACGTCGGTCGTAGCGTTGATCTCGTCGATCGACGGCAGGCTCGAGAGACCGACCTCGCTCTCGTCGTCCTTTGCCTCGGACGGAGGCGTGGGCTGCGCCCCGACAGGCTTCGCCGGTTCCGCCTGCGACTCACGCTTGCGGCGTGACCAGCGTGCAAGGAACTCCTCGTCGCTCATTCCTGTCCGCCTTCATGTTCGCGGCGCGCCAGCGCCTCCGGGTCGGCGCGGCGCCGCTTGCGCTTGACGAATTCCCGCTCGACATGGTGCTCGGCCACGAACCTTTCAATGATTTCGCGCAGCACCTCCGGCATCGGCACGGCCTCGACGAGATTGTCGGCGGCTTCGGTAAAACCCTCGCCCTCCGCGGGATCGGCGGTCACCGCGGTGATGGCATAGGGCCAGGCGCCTTCCGAGGGCGATAGCACGGTCCAGATGCTCGGACTGCCGGAGGCGAGATTGTCGCGATAGCGCGCCGTCTCGGACGGATAGAGATCGACGGCCGCGCTTCCGGCATAGAACAGCGTCGTGCCGTCCTGCTCGCGAAGCACGGTCCAGGGTCTCGTGGCCGGCTCGTCCGGCAGGACGGCGATCCCGCGCCAGACGAAATCGACCCAGGGCGAGTCAGCCTTGCGCCGCTCGACCACGACGCCGATCGCAATGGACAGCAATGGCAGCGCTGCAGGGCTCATGTCACCATCTCCAGGCGTTTCACCGGCAGCCCGGTCAGCAGATTCTGCGGCTTCAACCGCAGCTTCTGATCCGCCGTCATCGACAAGATCAGGTAGACCGGCTCGTCCCTGACATCGTCGAGCGCGCGGCTTGCATCCGCAAGGGTCAGCCGGAACAATGCGAGTAATCGATCGGCGCTGGGCTGATCGAGTTCCTCGCCATGCCAAAGGCGGTCGCCGAGCCTGGTGGCGTCGGCATCGAGCCCGACATACCAGCTGAGCTTAGCATCCTGCAACGCGCGCAGTGGCTCGATCACGACGTCGATGCCAAGCAGATGGGAGATCCAGCGCGTCATCGCCTGCGCCAGCGCGGCTGGTCCGCGTCCGCCGGCCGTGAGGTCGAGGGCCATGTCGAACTGGTCGCTGCGCTGCCAATAGGTCCCGAGATTCTCCTCGCTCAACACGTCGACCACCGCATCGGTCGTGGCGCCCAGCATCGACATCAGCGAGAGCACCGGGGTCGGGTTCCGGCCGCCGACGATCTCCTCGTCTCCGAGCAGCAGGGCCTGCTCATGCGGCAGGATCCGCTGCATCCGGAAGAACAGCTCGGCCGCACGCAGCACGAACGGGTCGTCGCAACCATCAAGCGCATTGCGCAGGATGACATGCACGAGCTGATTGACGAACAGCGGCGGCAGATCGTTTGCGCCCGATCGCACCGATGCAAGATAGGCGGCTTCGAGCGTCGGGTGCCGCAACAGGAGATCGCGAAAGGCCAGCACGAACTGCCAGTTCTCCCGGGCGTCGGGATCGGCAATTCCGGCGATGTCGCCGACGCCGACCGGTTGGCGCGGGTCGGCGAGCAATTCACGGTGCAGCCTGCGTTCGACCGGGCACGCATCCTCCGGCGGCATCAGTTCGGGACGGGCAATATAGGCCTTGAGGAATTCGTCGGTGACGCACAGTCCACCGCCCTCGCCGCGCTCGAGCAGATGATGGCCGCAGGCGATCCAGAAATCGTTCATCCGACGGTTGGCCCCCGACCCAGATGCGCAAGCTTGAGATTGCTGTCGGGCTCGATGTCATCCTCCATTTCCATGAACGAGAACGCCTTGCCATGCCTATCCCCTTCGCGGAGCTGCAGTCGGCGGAAGGACTCGCGGACCTCGCCGTCGTTTGCCGTCCGGTGCACTGCAATAAGTGAGCTGATCGGATGACTGCAGAGCGACTGCGAAAATGCCACCTCTTCTTCCGCGGCCGTCTTCGCGGTCGCCACGTCCGGCGCTCCGAAACGATCGACGAGTTGCCTGGCAAGGAGATCGACCAGGCTGCGGCAATCCTCCTCGGTCGCCGGAACGATCTGCGCCAGTGTCGACCAGCCCCAGGATTGCACCCCGAGGAAACCGCCGCGAAACGCCGCGCGCTCCTTGCCTTCGAGCTCTCCTCCACCGCGATCCCAGAAGCGAAAAGCGCCGGAGACGGCCCATTCGCCCGGCTCCGCCGCCACGTCGAACACGAAGGTGTCGGAGGGATCGAGCGCGATGGTACGCAGAAGCTTCACAGCCGCGGCCCTCCGCGTACCGGATCGAGCCAGGATGGCGCCGCGAGCGCCTGCACGAGGTCGCCACGTTCGATCGCGCCCATCCCGATCCGGCGCGTGAGGAGATCGCCGCGATCGTCGATCCGCCGCACGGTCTGCCGTTCACGGGGCATGCGGGAAAGATATTCGCGCGCGACGCCGTCAAAACCGTCCGCCTGCCAGCCATCGAATGCCAGCATCAGGTGCCGGGCAAAGCTCTCCGTGACCTGCGCCGCGCCGGCCTCGCCAAAGCCTTCCTGGTCGAGCGCCGAGGCGAGCGGATGAACCCCCGGCTCATCGTCATTCATGGCAATCGTCCGGATCATCGCTCCGAACACCAGCCACGGCGGCGGCTCCTCCTCAACGGCCGCGAGAGGCCATCCCATGCGGCCGCCGCCGACCAGACCTCCGTTGATCCTGACGGCGTCCGGCCAGCCGATCGCGATCGGCTTGCTCGGCGGCGCGCAGGCGCGCAGGGCATCGGTGAGCGCGACCATGCCGGCGTAGAACGCGCGCCGCGCGCTATGCAGCGGCTCGGCCGGCTCGAGCACCACGGCGAACTCCGCCAGGTCAAAGCGCCCAACATAGACGAGCGTGCCGGCGCCACTCTCCGGTGCAATGCGGCATGCGTGGGCAAAAGCGTCGCCACTCTCGCGCAACCGCACCAATGTGAACGGCGGCGGGAGCTGGATCGGTTCTGCCAGGGAAACGTGGCTCACTGGGATCGACGGCAGGCCGTCCTCCGCTTTCCTTTTCTTCCCGATGGATAATGTCTATACGAGGCGAGGGGCCGGCGCGAGTCCGTCGTCGGCGCCCGAATGGCGGAGGGGTCAACCTGGAACAGCCATCGAAGACCGTCCTGATCTGCTCGTGCGAAGACACGATGCGTCTCGACGTGGCCACGATCCGGCGAGGATGCCCCAACAGCGAGATCAAGGGCTTTCGCCATCTCTGCGGCGCCGAGCTCGATCACTTCCGCACGGCGGCCGCCGCTGGCGGCGCGCTGACGGTGGCTTGCACGCAGCAGGCGGCGCAGTTTGCTGAGGAGGCCGGCGAACGGCCTGATGCGATCAGCTTCGTCAACATTCGCGAAACGGCCGGATGGTCGCGAGACGGCGTACGGGCCGGTGCGAAAATGGCCGCCCTGCTCGCATCCGCCTCCATCCCGGCCCCGGACTATCCGCTCGTCACCTTGTCGAGCGAGGGCGTGGTCCTGGTCTACGGGCGCGATGAGGCTGCGATCGAGGCAGGCCGCCTGCTTGCGGATCACCTCGACGTCACGGTGATGCTGAAGCAACTCGATGAGATGGTGCCACCCGTTGCAACGGCCTTCCCGATCGTGAAGGGGACGATCCGCTCCGCGAAGGGACATTTCGGCGCCTTCGAGCTTGCGATCGACGATTATGCGCGTCCCCGCCCGTCTTCGCGCGATCGCTTCGTGCTGGACGCGCCGAGAAGCGGGGTCACCTCGCGCTGCGACATCGTGCTCGACCTTTCCGGCGGAATGCCGCTGTTTCCTGCACATGAGTTACGCGACGGCTATCTTCGCGCAGATCCGAACGATCCCGCCGCGGTGCTTCGCGCCGTGCTGACCGCGCGTGATCTCGTCGGCAGCTTCGACAAGCCGAGATATGTTGACGTTACGCCCGGTCTTTGCGCCCATTCGCGCTCGAACCGCACGGGGTGCCATCGCTGCCTCGATCTCTGCCCGACCGGGGCGATCACGCCCGTCGGCAATCACGTCGAAATCGATCCGAACATCTGCGCGGGCTGCGGCCAATGCGCCGCCGCCTGCCCGACCGGCGCGGCATCCTATGCGCTTCCGCCCGCCGATACGCAGCTACAGAGAATTCGAGCCATGCTGCTCACGTACCACAATGCCGGTGGCACGAATGCAGTTCTGCTCTTTCATGACAGCCCGCACGGCACACCGTTGATCGAGGCCCTGGCGCGTCATGGCGACGGTTTGCCGGCGAACGTGCTTCCCTTTGCCGTCAACGAACTCACGCAACTCGGGCTGGAGGCGATCGTCGGCGCCCTTGCCTATGGCGCATCGGCGGTACGGTTCCTGCTGCGCGCAAGACCACGCCATGACGTAACCGGACTGACGCAGACGATCGGCATGGCCGAAGCGATCGTTGGCGGCCTCGGCTTCGAGGGCCGCCGCCTCGCCACCATCGAAACGGATGATCCCGATGCCCTCGGCGAGCATTTGGCAGGTATCGGCGCGCTCGCAGCGGTCGCGACGCCCGCGACCTTCAGGACCGTCGGCAAGCGGCGCGACCTTTTGCGGTTCGCCCTGAGCGAGCTGCACCGCCTGGCGCCGAAGCCGGTCGACGTGATTGCCCTGCCGCCCGGTGCGCCGGTCGGCGCAGTCAGCGTTGATACCAGCGGCTGTACGCTGTGCCTCTCTTGCGTCTCGGCGTGCCCGACCGGCGCGCTGCGCGACGATCCCGAGCGGCCCGTGCTGAAGTTCGTGGAGGATGCCTGCGTGCAATGCGGCCTGTGCCAGAGCACCTGTCCGGAAAGCGTCATCAGCCTCAAGCCGCAGATCGATTTCCGGGCGGCCCGCGCTCCCGCCGCGATTATCAAGGAGGAGGAGCCCGCGCTCTGTGTCCGCTGCGGCACCGCCTTCGGCGTCAAAAGCACGATCGACCGCATAGCGGCCAAGCTCGAGGGACGGCACTGGATGTATCCGGCCGGCGACAAGCGGCTCGAGGCACTCAGGATGTGCGCAGACTGCCGCGTCATCGTCATGAGTGAACAGCAATTCGATCCGTTCAAGGGCGCTTCCGAACGAACGCCGCCGCGGACGACGGATGACTATCTGCGCCAGCGCGATGGCACGGACTAGACGAAACTAACGGACATCTTCGCAGGGTCGGAAACCAAGGAAGCATCACCAAGGAAGCATCACCATGTCTCGTTTGATCACAGCTCTGTCGACGTGCATGATCTCCATCGCTCTCGCCGGCGGAGTTGCCGAAGCTGCCGCTCCTCCCCTCACCAAGGCGCAGAAGACCGCCGTGAAGCAGGCGATCGCCGCCTGCAAGGCCGAAGCCAAGGGTAAGAAGGTCGCGTGGCTGTCGCGCCGGAAATACGTCAATCACTGCGTTGCGGAAGCTCTAAAGGAGCACCCCAACATCGACGTCATTCAGATCCTCAAGCTGCATCCGGAGATGAGAGATCTCCCGATGGACAATTGGGACTCGATCTGAGGTCGCTATCGCGACGTCGCACGGCCGAGGAAGTCGGTCAGCGCGCGGCGGTCCTCGGCCGAACCGATGCGCTGCTCCGGCATCTTGGTGCCGGGGGTGTAGGCGTTCGGTCCAACCTCGAACAGCTTTGCGACCGTCTCCGGCGACCAGACGATATCCATGGTCTTCAGCGCCTCGGAGAAGCGATAGCCCGGGAGCGATGCGATCTTGCGGCCGTATAGTCCCGCAAGCGTCGGGCCCGCGCGCTGCGCCTCCTTGTCCGACAGCGTGTGACAGGCAACGCACGCCCGAAATACATCCGCGCCCTGATCGCCCGCATAGGCGACGAGCGGATCGGCCGGCGTTCCCACATGGTTCGAACCCATGGGATCACCGGTGCGCGCGTTCCAGCGCCTGATCCTGCCGTCCGCGCCTCCCGTCATCAGCGTCTCGCCATCCGGCAGGAAGGCGACCGACCACACCGGGGCCCCCGGCCCGACCAGCGTTCGCAGCAGGCTGCGCGACTTGCGATCGATGATCGCCACCGTGCCGCCGATGCTGGCCGCGGCAATCAGCCTGCCGTCCGCCGACATCGTCAAGGCCACCACCGGTGCAGGACTGGCCGCGACCTCGCCGCTGACCTTGCCGTCAGTGGTCAGCATCCGCAGCATGCCATCGACTGCGCCTGTGACGATTTCACCATCCGGCGCCACGGCCACGGCGTTGAGCGGCGCCGGCAACGTCACAACGTCGGGCTTGCCATCCGGCAAACGCCAGATGCGCAACGTAAGATCATAACCGACGCTGACAATCGACCCGCCGTCCGGCGTGAAAGCGACGCCGTTGACGTTCTGCGAATGCCCTTCGAGCACGCGCGATGCGCCGTCCGACCGCGACCAGAGCCGCACCGTCCGATCCCATGAAGCCGACGCGAGAAGCGTCCCCTCCGGAGAGACCGCGAGCGCGGCAATCGGACCGACATGTCCCTCGAATACCCGGTCCGGCTGCTGGCGGCCTGCCGTCCAGACCGCAATTCGCGCATCGGCACCGGCCGTGACCATGGCCCCGTCCTTCAGAAAGGCGACCGCGTTGACGGCATCAGCATGATACCGCAGCACTTGCTCTGCCGTATCAGTCTTCAGCGACCAGCGAATGGCTGCTGTGTCGAAGCTGCCCGACAAAAGACCGTCCCCATCGGGGGAGATGGCCAGCGCCCGAACGGGGCCGCCGTGTCCAGCCATGTCGGCTTGCACGGATGATACGGCAAAGAGGGCCCACAAGGCTGCGGCGCTCCCCACGCGAAAAGGTAGTCTCATTGACCCTCGCCGCGTCACGTTCACGCTCTCAAGATTGGCAGAAGAGCCGACGGAGATGAATACCCGAACCGATCTATTTGGCTGGTGCCGTCGTGGTCTTGGACGATCCTTGAGGCGCGGCCTGCATTCCAGGCGGACTCTGGCCTTGGGGGCTTTCGGCGGGCGCGCCACCCGAACCTGTATTGATGGGGCCCGTCCAGCCTTGCGGCTGTAGTTGGCCCTTCTCCTCGGGAGGGGTTGGTGCCGCAGATGAGTTGGTTTGCGCGGGTTGGGCGGAGGCGCTCTGGAAGAAGCAGAGTGCCGCGAAGCACAAGATCGTTGTTGGCAATTTCACGTCGGATCCTCCGGTGCGTGTACTAAACCGGGCAACGCTGCCTTCCGTTCCGGAGCGTGCAATGCAATAACCCGACTTCGCGCATCCTCCGCTTGAACGCCGGTGGTCCGAAGACTAGTCTCTGGCTGGTCACGTCAAGGACGACTGACATGCAGGGGCCAACGCGGCCATTTCTGCGGATGATGGCGCGGCTGCGCGCTCTGCGCGCGCTTGATGGGCCGCAAGATCCCATTTCCCGAGAAGCCTCGCCCTTCCTGATCCTCGTTGCCATCGTGCTGGCGCTTCTTTTTGCGATATTGGAAGTCGACGTGAATAGCGCGGCGCTTCGGTCCCTGGGCTTGATGGGCGATGGATTTTCCGTCGATCCCATCTTCAAGAGCCCATAAGATCGCTTGTGTCTCGGTGCGATCAACGAGTTTGCTCGCGGCAAGCCATGTCGTATAAACACCTCGACGGTTCGATCGAAGGAGGCTGCGGATGAAGGCTTTTCTTCTTGGCTGCGTCGCGGCCATGGTGATCGCGATAGCGGGAATGGTGGTCTTGAATCGGGTCCAGGAGCCCGTCGCCCAGGCGTTTGCTACGACCGGGGTGCGTCTCTGAGGCACTTGATTCCGGCAAGATACAATCGCCCCACCGCTTCGACATGGGTGAGACGGGCATATGGGGCGGCCTCTACACGTTCATCGATTGGGCCATTCAGTCGAAGCACTATGTCGGCCCCCGGCCCACGTTCGAGTGCATCGATCCCGACAAGCTGGCTCCGCTGCCGCGCGATGCATTGTGGACGAGCTCATTGTCCCGAATAAGTCGCTTCGATATATTGCCCCCTTGACCCTTCGCTCAGATTTCGCGTGCAGTTAGACGACACGTCACTGTGTTGTTGCACTCCGCTCGAACGGCTTGTTTTCGGCGATGAACCTCGCCGCCAGCACCAAGGCGCCCATCGAGAACTCTTTTCCGTGCGCGGCAATCATGCGCTCGGTGAGCTCCGCCAGCTCCTTGAAGAACTGATCCTTGCTTGCGGCTTCGTTCGACGCTTCAGTGACTGTCATGCATTCTCTCCTGGAGCTCGCGGCAAGGCTCGTCGCCCAGCTCGCCGTTATTTGAAGATTTGCGGCGGAAACGTCACGATCGCCGCCTCGCCGCCGTGTGTTCCGACGACAAGGTACTGGCCGTCGTCGGACCAGCGGACGGCTTGGACCGCGCTCTGGCCCGGCGGTTTGACGACCAGCTCGTCGGGGTCGCCAATCCTGGCGATTACGACCCTGCCGTCGGTGTATCCTGCCGCGACCAACGGACGCCCCGGATGCATATCCACCGCCTCGACGAGGACGAATCCGCCGCGGCCGGTGCCCAGGCTCGTCGGCTGTTCGCGACCGTCGTCGAGACTGGAAACGTCCCACGCGATGATGCGGTAGGCCCCGCTCGTCACAAGAACGCGGGAGTCCGCGCTCCACGAAAGAGACCCGACGCTTGCGGGATAGCTTGGAATCCGAACGGCCCGCGCGTCGGAAAGGCGCAGCAACACGATGCCGGCTTCTGCGACGGACATCGCCAACCAGCTTCCGTCGGGACTCCACGACAAGCTCGAGATTGAGCCCAAGGTCATTGAGATGGTGGGCTCAGGCCGTGGTCCGAAGGCACGCACAAGCAGGCAACCGTCAGCTCCTGTCGCGAAGCTCCGGCCGTCTGGCGAGACGGCCATCGCGGATGAACGCCCTCCCGCACGCTCCTGAAGCCATCCGACCTCGCCGTTGGAATCGCAGTATATGACCGACCCGCCAGAAGCGGCCAGAACACCGCCGGCGTGCACCGGGGCGACGAGATCGATCGGGGCCCCGAACTTCGCGGCTTGTCGGGTGACGCCGGATGCCGACACATGCAATAGCTGGCTGCCATCGCTTGCGATGAAGCCCTCAGGCTCGATCGAGGCGAGATGAAGCGAAGCATCGCTGATGACGACTTTCGTAACCGGCGGGACCGGCTTCCGCCGCGGGGAGATCGTCGATCGGCCGCCGTCCAAGGCCATACGATAGCGATCCTTCGGCGGTTCGCTGTCGGCCAGCGGAGCGATGGCCAGAGAGCCGTCGGCAAGCGCGAACGCCACTGCCTCTCCCGCAGCGTCGAACGCCACGTTGGTAACGGGCGCCCCCATGGTCCAATGCCGACCAAGCAGTTCATAGAGCGTAGCGGTTTCGGCTTCCATCGTGTCCATCGGTCATCTCACCTGCCGGTCGCAATACACCTGTCGAGTTCTTCAAGGCGTCGTTCCAGCGCGGCGCATTGGGCGTCGCATGTTGCCATTCCGGCCTTTGCTTCTTTCAAGCGCTCGTGCGCTTCCTCGATCGCGTAGGCGAACGCATGCGAACCGCCTGTCGCCGCAATCTCCTGCTCAATCCTCTGAATCTCGAATTCTGCTCCACCAGCAAGCTGACGGTTCAGAAGGCTCCACGATTGAGCGGCCGATATCTGCTGAACAACGAACAACCGCTCCTTCAGCATTTCGACAAGGACTTCCGGATCGACATTCATGCGCTCGGCTCGATTTTATCCAGGATCCGCTGGAGGCCCCGGGCATCGGATACGAAGTGTTGCTGCGCGTCATTGACGTGAGATTGCAGCGAGTCCCACAAATCGACTCTCAGCAACCGTGCCGGATCGCCCGCCATCGTCTCGATGGTCTGGAGGCCGAACTGATGCCGCAAGCCGATACCCTGCAATACGAAATCCGACAGCTCGCGTGCATGCGTTTCGATGAAGGGTCGCAGCAGCGGATGCACGCCGTAGCTCATGCCGCGCTTTGCGAGTTCGGCTTCGATAAACACGATGAAGTGTCGCACGAGCAAATCCTGGCTTTCGCCGACCAGGTGCACCACGAAGGTGACGTCGCGGTCGGCGCGCGCAAGGATCTGCGAGGCCAGCGTCGCCGCACCGACCGGCCCTTCCCCGCCCGTTTGTTCATCCCAGACAGCCGCCATGCCAGCCCCCGATCGCTAGGTCCGGGAACGGTATTGGTGCAGTTTGCGGTACAGCGTGGCGCGCGAAAGCCCCAGCTTTTCCGCGGCAGCGGCAATATTGCCGCCGGCGTTTGCGACGGCCCTCTCGATGGCACGACGCTCCATCTCGTCAAAGCGCGCGATCTCGTCACTCTCCGATCCCGTCGCGCTATTGTCCGACCGCACGGAGATCGAGGGAGGTTGAGCCGGCGCCACCTCCACGAAATCCTCCGGCAAGTCCCTGGGAGTGACGATGCCGGTGATCGTCATCAGCACGAGGTTTTCGATCAGATTGCGCAGCTCGCGAATGTTTCCCGGCCAGGAATAGCGGCGCAGCAATTCCATCGTGGCCGCCTCGAAGCGCAGCGGCTGGGTGCTGTAGATCGTCGCGAATTGTCCGTTGAAGTGATCGATCAGGATCTCGACATCGCCCAGCCGCTCGCGGAGCGGCGGGATGGTGAACTTGACGACGCCGATCCGGAAGTACAGGTCCTTGCGGAAGCGCCCCTCGGCCACTTCCTGCTTCAGATTTCGATTGGTTGACGCCACAAGCCGCACGTCCACCGAGCGCGCCTTGCTGTCACCGAGCCTGTAGACCGCGCGCTCTTCCAATACGCGGAGCAGGTAAGGTTGCAGGTCCATCGGCATCTCGCCGATCTCGTCAAGGCTGAGCACGCCGCCATTGGCAAATTCGAACCGCCCGGGCCTTCCCTCGCGCGTAGCGCCGGTATAGGCGCCCGGCGCATGCCCGAATAATTCGCCGCCGAGCAACTCTTTGGAAACCGCACCGCAATTGAAGGCAACGAACGGCTCCTTGCCCGTCTTCAGGCTGGCGGCATGAACCAGGCGGGCGAACAGTTCCTTGCCGACGCCCGTCTCGCCCTCGAGCAGAATCGCGGTTCGGCCGAGGGCCGCCCGCTCGACTTTCTGCACCACGTCCAGCAACGCCTCGCTGCATCCGACGATCGCTTCCTTTGCCGACATCAGGGCTGTGCGGGCCGTCGGCGACATCTCGGATGCAGCAGGATGTGTCCGCGGCTTCGAAGCGAGCACGAGCATCGCGCCCTTCACCACCCCGTCGACGACCAGCGGCTCGATCCGCTGCTCGCGCAGCTCCTCGGCCAAGTCCTTGCCCAACAGACCTTCACGACTCGGGAGAATCTGTGACCCAATGCTCAACTCACGAGACTGCGCGATCCGTCGCCAGCGAGCCGACGCCATGTCGTTGTGATGGACGACCCGACCGAAGCGATCCAGGATCACTACGCCGTCAGTGCTGCCCATCCCCGGCATTTGAGAAATGCCTGCCTCGAGCAGGCGTATTCGTTCGAGCCGGATCTTTTCCGAGAGGGCGAGCTCGATATGGTTGGCCGCGATCACGGCCAGCGCGACATTGTGACGATGAAAGATCGCCTGGGGTCCCGAAAAATCGATGATGCCTATGATGCTGCCGTCAATCGGGCTACGAATGGGGCTACCGACGCAGGTCCAGGCTTTGATGCCCTCGGAAAAATGCTCCGCGGCGTGGACATGAACCGGTTTTCCCGTGACGAGCGCCGTGCCAATGCCGTTGGTGCCGGTCACCGTCTCTCCCCAGGCGGCGCCGACTTCGAGGCGAATATCGTGCCCGGCATCGATCGTCCTCTGATCGCCCCCGACATCAAGCACGACGCCATTCCTGTCGGTGATGACCAGCATGGTGGCCGCATCGCCGAGTACTTCCGCAACGCGGCGGAAGGTCTGGGCGCTGGAGCCAAGCAGATCATCGTTCTTCAGGCGCAGCTCATAGAGATCGTCCGGCGAAGTCACGAAGCTGCTGCCCTTGCAATGGGCATTCACTCCCGACTTGACGCTGCGCTGCCATGATTCTTCGATGACGCCTCGCACCAGAGCGCTCTCGCGCTTTGCATCTCCGAACGTCAGGAAGTTTTCCCACGCCTTGTTGGTCTCACGTTCATCGTACGGCCGTCCCTGCTCCGCATCCGCGGCCTCCGGCATTTTGTAGCCTTCCAGGGAAAACGGCGGCTTAGCCATGAAGGTTTCCGTCAGCATTGGAGCACCAAACCTATATTGGCAAACAGCAGCTTGATCGGCAGAAACGACATCAGCCGGGCCAATGAGATCGTGCTCTCACCGGCTCGGCTTACGCAGGTCATTCGACCGTTCTGGCGATCGCGTCCAAACCGAGACGGCCCGAGATGATCTGCTCCAGGCGCGCTTCCGACGCCTCATCGGGCACTCTCACTCCCTCGAGGTCCATCAGAACCTTGTGCAATTCGTCATCGAGCGGCTCGAAGATTCCATTCTCTCGCGTCGCCAGAGCGAAGTGCCGCGATTGCCCGCCGCCGCGCAATTCGCCGACAAAATGGAGTTGCCGCCCCGAGGCGAGATCGGCAATCACAACGCGGCCGTTATAGCTGATCCGCACATAGGGCTCGATCTCCTTCGGGCGAGCCCGAGGCGTGGACCAGAGCTTGCCCGACGGCTGAGGCTCAGAGGGAGGCGCCGGATTGCGCAACTCCTGCCAGCGCCCAAGCGTCAGATGATTGGCGAGCGAATTGATCGTCGTGCGGTTCTTCTGAAGGAAGTCCTTCGCCTTGAGCTCTTCGCGGTGCGGACCGTCGCGCTTGGAGATGATGTAGGCCATGTCCCGTTTCCTCCTGCCCCGGTTTGTCGAATGACCGCGGAGGCTTATGATTTGCCTCCTTCGGGCTCACGCCGAACCTTGCAAGATTGTAGCTGTTTCCAGATCGTTGTCACCGGCCAATCATTCGACCGTGACGGTCAAGCCATCGCCGCATTTGGCGCGTCACGTCGGTCATTGTCGCCTTGGCGGAACGCGAACCGCGTTCATGTGCTTCAGGCCCGCCCAAGCTTTTCTGCCCCGCCGCCCAGTGCAGCTCCCTGCGTCGGATCAACATACTCCGGCACATCGGCAACCAGCGTGTTGGTCGTCAGCACCAGCGTGGCCACGGAAGCGGCATTTCGGAGCGCGGTATACGTCACCCTGACCGGGTCGACGATGCCGGCAGATACCATGTCGATGAACACGCCGTTTGCAGCGTCGAACCCGACCCCGGCCCGCGAGCTTTGCAGCTCGGCCACAACCTTCGCCGCATCATGGCCGGCATTTCGGGCAATGAAAGCGGCGGGACGCGACAGGGTTTCGCGCACCAGCTTGATGCCTTCACCGAGGTCTCCATTGATATTGCCGAGCGTGCGCGCCACCACCGGCGCGCACTGCGCCAATGCTGTCCCGCCCCCCGGCACGATGCCCTCCTCGGCCGCAGCCCGCGCCGCGTTGAGCGCATCGTCGATCAACTGGATCGTGCGCTTCTGCTCGACCGGCGTGACGCCGCCCGCAAAGATCACCGCGGTCCCGCCCGAGAGCTTGGCCAGGCGTTCCTTGAGCTTGTCCTGCTCGATGTTCGGCGGCGCCAGATCGTGCTGCTTGGCCACCTGCTGTCGGCGCGCGGCGATCGCCGCATCGTCCCCGCCGCCCCGGATGATCACCGTTTCGCGCGCACTGGCCCGAACCTGCCGCGCAGTGCCGAGGTCGGCAAGGCCGGCCTCTTCCAGCATGCCCCCGAGTTCGCGGGCGATGACCCGCCCTCCGGTGATGATGGCGAGGTCATCCATCATGGCCTTGCGCCAGTGGCCGTAGTCGGGCGGATTGACCACCAGAACCTTGCCGCGGTTGCCTTCGCCGAGCAGCGTGACGACCACTTCCGGGGCGATCTCTTCGGCGACGATGACAAGCGGTTTCCCGGTCTCCGCGACCCTCGCGCGCAGCGCTGCCAGCTCGCCCGGCGCCTTGATCTTCAGATCGGTCAGGAGAATGTAGGGCTGATCCAGCACCACCTCCATCTTCTCGACATCCGTCACCATGTGGTGGGAAATGTAGCCGCGATCGAACGACATGCCTTCGACCACCTCGAGCGTCGTGTTCGTCGTCAGTCCGTATTCCGAACTGATGATGCCGTCCTTGCCGACGCGCTCCACCGCCTCCGCGATCAGACCGCCGAGATGGGAGTCGGTCGACGCAATCGTTGCCACGGCCTGTAGCGTCTTGCGGTCCGACACCGGAATTGCCGCACTCTTCAGGCTCTCGACCACGATTTCGACGGCGCGGTCGATCCCCTTGCAGAGATCGACCGCCTTGGCGCCGCGCTCGAGGGCCGCAACGCCGCCTTGAATGAGACCGTTCGCCAGCACCATCGCCGTCGTCGTACCGTCGCCGGCGACTTCGTTGGTCTGCATCGAGACTTCGCGCACCACCTGGGCGCCCATGTTCTCGAAGCGATCCGGCAATTCGATCTCGGAGGCGATGGTAACGCCGTCGCGCGACACGATGGGCGTGCCGATCGGCCTGTCGACCATCGCGTTCATGCCCTTGGGACCGAGCGTCGATTCGATCGCGGCGGCCAGCTTCTGGACGCCGCGCGCAAGAGCGCGACGAGCCTCTATGTCATGCAGCAAGACTTTTGGCATTGCGTTTCACTCCCACGTGGTCGTTTCTCGGTCATCAGGACGGGCGCACTTGATGTCCGCTCCGTTGTTGTCGGCACCCACAGATCGCGCGCGTATCATCGCGACCTCACGCAAGGGCCGCGGAATGCTTGTTCGTTGCAGGCGATCCGAAAGACCGCGCGGCGCAGCCACTGCCGCAACCTCCGCACGGAGCTGGCGTCTGCTCCGCGCGATCCGCGTCCGGCTCGAGATAGCGCACCGCAAGAAGGCCCCGGCATAACGAGCTGTTGAACTCCATGTTGATGCGCACGCCTCGCAAGCGCTGCAGATACGAAGCCATTTCGTGGCGCCTGATGGGGGCCCCATCGAAGGTAACGAAGGCGGGGTCGGCCGGGAGAGCGGCGAGGCGCCGCCCAACCAGAAACTCGCGATAGCGCGGCTTCTGGCGCGCAACTTCTTCCGAGCCGAAGTCGATCGCGTCGAACGCGCCCAGACTCATGCGGCAGATCGCGTGATCCTCATAACCCAGCCCGCGCAATGCCAGGATCATGACCTCCTGGCGCCGCTCGAACGCCTTGCGGCGGAATTTCTCCCGCAGATCGTCAAGTGAACCGCCGCTTGCGAAATCCTTGAGCGCCTCGCCAAACGACCTGCCCTCGCGGACGCCCCGGTTGATCTCCTCGGCGACCATATGATCACGAAGCTGCGGGCGGGTCTCGCGAACCCAAGGCAGCGAGGACACCGCCCGACGCATATCGTCGGCCATGAGGAACGCGAAGTTCGCCGAGCACCAGTAAGTCGGCAGGCGAAAGACGATGTCGACTCCATCAACATGATCGACTGTGACCCGTTCGACGAATCCAAGCTCGGTGACCGGTTCGTCCAGCTCGGGATCCGTGACCAGCGCGAGGCGCTCCCACACCTCGTTGGTCCTGCGATCATGCTGATGGAGCGCGTTCATCGGCTCTACTCCGCTGCCGTCGCGTGGATTTTCTGCCCGAGCTTCGCCTTCTGCGCCTCGACGTCGACTCCATAGAGACGTGCGGCGTTGAGGCCCAGAATCTTCCTCTTTGCCTGCTGGGTGAGGTCGACGCCGTGCTCCTGCTTCAGATCCTCCGGCAGCTCGAAGTTCCAGAACTTCTCGACCAGCCAGCGCGGCGTCCAGATCGCGTAGTCGCTGCCGAAAAGCAGCTTGTCCTCGCCGACCCAGAACAGCAGTTCGCTGATCACTTCGGCGAAATAGCGCGGACGTCCGTGTATGAACGGCAGCGCCACCGCGAGGCCGCCGTAGACGTTCGTCTCCTGCACCGCGATCCAGCAAAAATCATCGAGGCGCGGCAGACCGCAATGTTCAATGATGAAGTTCAACCCCTGGAAGTCGGTCGCGGCATGGTCGACGTCGTGAACGTCGAACGCATCCTTGTCCAACGGAATGATCGTCGGCCCCTTGTGGACATGGATGTTGGTGATGCCAAGCTTCTGGCAGAGCTCGAGGCAGCGATAGGCGTTGGGATCCGTGAGCTTCCACCCACGCGAGTCGCCCTTCCACTCGGCGGTATAGAGCTTGACACCCTTGATGCCGAACGTCTCCTTCATGTAGTGGATGTACTCGAGTGCCTTCTCACCATCGCGCGGATCGAAGGCGCCGTTGACGATGAAGCGGTCCTTGTACTTCTTCGCCATCTCGGCGTTGCGATCGATGGTATTGAACCCGTTCTTGTAAAACTCCGTGAGGTAGGTCGACTGAACGACGGCCATGTCGTCAGGACCGTCGACGAACAGATCGTGGTACATCTGGTCGGCGCTGTATTTCTCGAACTGCTCCTTCGGCCAGAGCTTGTCCTTCGGGCTGAGCGAGGTGTGGTAGGCGTAGAAACAGTCGATGAACTGCTTGCCGTGGACGTTGAGCTGATTCGCCGGACTTCCGTCCCAAAAATGGGTATGACCGTCGATAACGAACACTTCCTCGCCGCTGGGAGTTATGAACATGATGCTCTCCGGAAATTCCTGGTTGGCTCTGGTCGATCAAACGAAGCGCAGTGGTCGGGCGGGACCACATCGAGAAGCGGCGGGGCTACAGCCGCTGGGGATGCGGCCCCGCCCAGTCAGGGAGGCGATGGAGACTCATTCGATGTATTCGAAGACCTCGTCCATGTTGCCGAACAGCGTCACCGTGTTGTCGTCGATGCGCACCATCCGTCCGTAGTGGGTCGAGGTATTCACTTCGAAGATCTCGGCCGTCATGTCCTTCCCGAGGATTTCGCTGATTTCATCCATCTTGAAAGTCAGCTTTCCCTCGCCGTCGATGCGGATCAGGGCCGGCTGATAGGTCACCGTCACGTTCGGCTTCTTCGCCATGAACTCGGCGATGGCGCGCGCCTCGACGCTGTCATTCATGGTGACGCCGCACTGATGGGAAATCGTCTGCTCGAAACGAAGGTCCCCCATCTTCTGGAAGATATTCTGGTTGGTCGCAGATCTGGAAACGACGGACATTGCAATTTACTCCTTGGGAAGGGTGAGGCCGAGCTCGCCGAGAATCTTCTTGATGCGTTCGACCGACTGCGCACGCGCGTCGGCGTACTGCACCGGCTTCGAATGCGGCTGCGACCAGATCGGCTGCAGGCCGGCGGCCGCCTTGTTGGCGAGCGCGACATGCTTGTTCACCCACCCCTGGAACAGCTTCTTGTTGTGGGCGCCATGCTGATTGTCGGTCACCAGAAGGTGCATCAGGTCGATCGTGTTCGCCAGATTGCGCTCGTAGTCCGCTTCGGCGGACGAAATCACCGGCGGCGTGATGAAGTCGCCGTTCGACGAGGCTACCTGCATCAGGAAGCCGCTGCGAAACAGTTCGCCGACCAGCGGCTCGAACACGATGTTGGTGGCGAAATACTGCTCGAGATAGTCGGCCGAGCCCATGATCGACTCGATCGCTTCGCGCGTTCCTTGCCAACCCTTGTCTTCCAGCCAGACGCGCTTGCCGGCCGTGTCGTCGAAACCCGGAATGTCCATTCCGATCTCGGCGAGATACAGCGTAATATCCTGTGAAAGGCGAAGCTTGTAGGACGAGTTCGTCAGCGTCGCATTGTTGATCATCTGGGTGTAGCCGTAGCGCTGAGCCTGCATCAGCGACGTGCCGAGACCGAACTCGGCGTGCTTCCACGCACCGAGATGGTTCTGCAGGATCTTGATCCAGGCCTTGTCGAAGCTCTTCGGTGCCCCGGACTTGCGACCGTTGGCGATCACGGCCTGGACCATGGCTTCGATCTTGGACTGGCGCTGGTAGTGAGTGCGCTCCCACTCCTGGTCGGGAGCACGGAACGCATGCCAATTCGAGCTGAGGGCCGCCGTGTTGTCCTTGGTGTATGCACCCTTGCCGTTGGGGAAGGAGATGATCCAGTCCTGCAACAGGTATCGTTCCGGATCCGGTTGCACGTCGACCGTCACGTCTTCGTAGTGCGTGGCTCGCTTGCTGCGGGGCTCGAAATAGCGGTATCTGCGGCTATCCGAATCCGGAAACACCGCAGAACCTGCTGCACCGGATTTGGCTGATACGGTTTGAACGGCAGTCATGGTCGTCTTCCTCCTCCTGTTGTTGGGCTCTAGCTCGTTGGGCGGTCGAGGCGTCTTAGTTGTTCGCCGGCGTGAACTTGTCGAAGAAGATGCGGTCCGACTCGACATCGCTCATCTGCAACACTGGCGTCAGCGCCTCGATCATTGGCGATGGACCGCAGGCATAGACGTCGACGTCTTCGCCATAGTCCGCACCGCGAAGGTGCTCTCCGACTGCCTCATGCACGAAGCCCTTTGCTCCGCCCCAGGCCGTGTCGTCGGCCGCATGGGAGAGAACCGGGACGAACGTGAACTCCGGATGCCTGGCGGCGAGCTCCGCGAAATGGTCGAGATAGAAGAGATCGTTCTGCGTCCTGGCTCCGTAGAAGAAGCGCACCGGACGAACTTCCCCGGAGCTGATGTGATCATGCAGGATGGACCACAGCGGCGACATTCCGGATCCGCCGCCGACCAGGATCATGGCTCCGGTTTTGTTTTCTCGTCGGAAGCAGGTCCCGTAGGGTCCTTTGATTCCAACTTCGGTTCCGACGGCGAGATCTCCGTCGAGTCGTGAGGAGAAACGCCCGTTGGGGTACTTCTTGATGATGAACGCGAGTTTTTGGCTTTCGCCCGGCGAATTTGCCATGGAAAACGAGCGCGTAATCGTCTCTGGTCCCGGGAGCGTGATGTCGACATATTGACCCGCCCAGAACTTCAGAGGTTGCTCCAGTGTGATTTCGAGGCGGCGGATGTCATGGGTCAGCGCAGAGACGCTGGTAACGGTGCCCGTGAAATCCTTGACGGGGATCGATTTCGACAGCACTTCCTCGTCATAGTTGAGGAGTTCCACCTCGAGATCCGAGTACGCCAAGGTCCGACAGAGCAGGATGTAGTCCTGGCCTCGCTCCATCTCGTTGAGGGCAAACGTCGAGTATTTCTTCAGCTCCACGTCGCCCCCGGTGAGGACGCATTTGCACGCCGAGCACTGCCCTTCCTTGCAACCATGCGGCAGCGCGATCCCTTGGCGAAACGCGGCGTCGAGAACAGTTTCGTTCTCCTCGACCTCGAACTCTATGCCTACCGGTTGCAGGCGAACGACATTGGCCGGCGCGCCCATAGGGGCCTCCTCAAACGAACGCTTTGATATCTTCCGGGGAGCGATCGGGAAGGAGCCGGCTGAAGCCGGCCCCTTCCGTTTCACCTAGTTGCAGGGATTGATGGTGAATCCCTTGCGATAGTCGGCGAGATGTTTCTCGCGGTCGGCCGGGCTCATCTCCCGCAGCGTCTGCAGCGGGCTCTTGAGGATGTGGCCGCGGACATCGTCGAGCGTCCACATTTCCTTCTGGTCGAAGCGGAGGTGCGGCTGCGCGACCAGGGTCTTGCCGTCCGTGCGGACGAAGCCGAGATCCTTGATGGCGTCGGCGATATCGACATTGTGGTAGACGCTTTCCCACTCGCGACGGCCGCTGAACCGCCCCATCGCCGGGGTCGGACGCCCCTGGTACTCGCCGGCGAAGGCTTCGACGGCCGTCCAGCGATCGAGCTCATGGGCGAAGGTGTGCAGCTTGCCGTCGATCTCGTCAGTGACCATGTCCTCGCGGATGAGGCATGGAACCAGGCACGACCAGCAGCGATGCGGATAGACGTAGCCAACATCGCCGTTGAAGAGAATGTTGGTCTGACCGCGATGCGACAGCTTCTCGTACCACTTCCAGAATTCGCCGAACTGGGCATACCAGCCCGGATATTTGTGCTCGAACCACTCGAAGTCCTTGTCGGTCTGGGCTTCGATGCGCCAGAAATTCGCCGACCAGCCGACCGCGAAGAACTGGGCGACCTTGTGGACGTAGTGCTTCTCGGTCAGCCGCTTCCAGGCGGTTTGCACGTCGTCATGATGGATCTTGATGCCGTACTTCTCGAGCGGCAGCATATAGGTGCGATAATAGTCCTCGAAGATCCAGCGGTGCCACATCTCCGCATAGGACTCCTTGTTCTTGTCGCGGTTGGTGGTGCCGTACTCGATGAACGTCCCGATCGCCGCGTCGACGATGGCGTGGTTCTGCCAGAAGGCATAGCGCATGTCGCGCTCGAGCAGCAGGTGATTCTCCGGCTCCTTCAGCATTGACATCAGCATCGAGTGGCCGTTGCCGATGTGGCGGCTCTCGTCCGACTGAACCGAGAGGAACACCGTTGGCAGCGCATAGTCGCCGTTGCGCGCCGCCTCCGACGGCATTGCGACGAACAGCGTGTTGGTGAACGCCGTCTCGGCGACGACGGTCAGGTAGACGTTCGCCGACGTGATGGCGTCACCGGTGATGAAGCCTTCACCGAATTGGCGACCGATGGTGGTGGCGTAGCACTTGCCGAACGCCTCCTCCGTGATGTCGAAGCCGGCCGGGTCGATGTAGTTCTCCATGTACCATTTCTTCAGGTTCATCTGGATGGTCGAGTGACGGAACTCGTCGACCATCTGCATGGTGAAACCGGTGCGGAGATCTTCGCCGGGTGCAAGGCGCCCGACCATCGCCATGGAACGTGCCGCCGAGATTTCCGGGAACGGGATGATCGCCAGGAACAGCTTCATCCACTCGACCCAACGCGGCTCGACGTTGCGAAACATGTCGCCGCGCAGCGCGGCGTCGAGCGCGCCGTAAACGCGATTGTCCTTTTCCTCCTGCATCGGGAAGTAAGAGCGAAGGACCTGCTTCATCGGATCCTTCGGCGCCTTCGTGATCTTGTAGTCGGTGGGGAAGGTCATCGCTTCCTGGACGTAGGACGGATTCCAGCCGAGATCTGCAATCTTCTTTGCAGCCTCACCGACGGAAATGCCGCGCTGGGCGGTGATCTTGTTGAGCGTTAGCGTTCCAGACATCTCGTCTTTCCTCCTGATCGGGTCAGAAACCACATCGATATTCCGCCTGCCTGGACCTTCGCGGACCGAGCAGTGCTTACCCGTGCGTTACGGGCCACCTCGCGACCGTTTGCACGGCCGGACGTTTGATATCGGCAAGGGTCTCAGGATGACTGTGGAACGCCTCAGGGATGATCAGGAGCGATCTTCGGACCCAGCCGTCTTCCGATCGCAATTGCGTCACCCCCATGCGAGGTTCGCCCTCAGCTTGACATCCCCTTCCCTCGTTCTTGTCGCGGCTCGCCCCGGACGGAGCAGTCAGCGTTGTTGTGCCAAACAGCTTTGCAATGGCCGTGCCAGCGCACACTCGTCTCGCCGGATCGATTTCCGGCTGCCGGAAGCAAGGATCGGCGCTGACAACGACGTCACGGCTTTGCAGCTCGCGACCTGCGGAAATGCAAACTGCGACAAGAGTTGCAGAATGAGAATCGGCGCAACGCGAAGACCGTCACTTCGCAGCGCAATGTTTGCGCCGCAGCAGTGTCGCCCCCAGGCAAAGGTTTTGGCGCTTTCGGGATCGAGCGCGGTTCCGCCCGATGCGACAGGCTTCTTTCGCGTTGAAGGCCACGCATGCCGAGACTGTTTCGTTGCCCGCCCACTCGGACTAGCGATAGTCGTCGAAGCCGGCCGACCGCTTTGATTGCCGAACGTTCTCGATCCAGAGCTCGGTGTACCGGGCGTAGCAATCATGATCGCAGAAAGGGAGCCCGGTACTGAATTCTCTCAGATAGTGAGCGTGAATCGGCTCACAGCAAGACATGCAGAACGTCTTCAGCCACGGTGTTCTGCCATTGACGAGGATGAACCTCATGCGGCGTTCCTAAGCGATCTTATCGATCTGAGACCGATAGCGATGCAAATTGAGACGACGGCGCGCAATGAGACTCGGGGAATCAGACCATTCCTCCACCTTGCGGTGTTTGCACTGCGATATGAACTTGTGTGAAACCGATCCGGTTGAACTGCTGCAGCGCGCGGCCTGCAGAAGATCCCGATCGAATTCCAGGGGGCTTCGGTGACGACGTCCGAAGAGTCCGAGCGGGCATGACGATGGACGGTCGCTCGATCCATCGCGAGGAAATGCATGCTCGCGATGGATGACGCAGCTACGGTTCAAGGGATCAAGACAGCCCGTCCATGAATTTTCCCGGCATTGAGATCGCGCAAGGCCTTGTTGGCATCCGCAAGGCGATACTCCGCCGTCGCGAGTTCAACCAGACCTCGGTCTGCAAGGGCCATCAACTCGGTCAGTTCGGCCCACGTGCCGACCAGATTTCCGATGATGTTCTTCTCGGTGATCACCATGTCGACGGTCGGCACCCGGATGTCCTCGCCGTAGCCAACGACGTAGTAGCTGCCCATCGGGCGTGTCATTGCCAGGCCCTTCGAGGTCGTGCCCTTCTCGCCGACGAAATCGATCACCGCTTCCGCACCATTTCCAGCGGTCAGGCTTAGAACGGCTTCCACTTCGTTGCCGTCGGCCTTCACGAGGTGATCGGCGCCGGATTTTTCGGCCAGTTTCAGCGATGCTTCGGACTTGTCGACGACAATGATGTCGGCCGCACACATCGCTTTGAGGCACTGGATTCCAATGTGGCCCAGGCCGCCCGCACCGATGACGACGCAAAATTCGCCTGGCAGAAGGTGACGCGTGGCTTTCTTGGCGGCGCGATACGCGGTGAGGCCGGCGTCCGCGTATGGAGCGACTTCCTTCGGCGCGAGCGTCCGCGGCAACGGGACAATGTTGCGCTCCGAGGTGCAGAGGAATTCCGCATATCCGCCGTTGCAGTCGAGGCCTGGAAATGTACCAGGACCATGCATGTCGAAGCCGCGGCGACAGGCGAGACACGTTCCGCCGGTGATCTTCGGATGGACGATCACGGGATCACCCTTCTTCAATCCCTCGACTTCCTTGCCAACCTCTTCGACCCACCCTGCATTCTCGTGTCCCATGATGAGCGGAAGCAGCTTGTCGCCGGTCGGATCCATATGCGGCTTCCACACGCCCTCGATGATATGGAGATCGGTTCTGCATACGCCGGCTCCACCGATGCGGACGATAACGTCCGTCGATTTCGTCAGCTTCGGATCAGGCACTTTCTCTTCCCCGACCCACTGGTCGCCGGAAAGCTTCTCGTCATAGGCTCGCAATACCTGGGCTCTCATCATTTCCTCCGTCTCCCCGCGGCGAACTTCGGTGCGCCATCGGCTCAGCCTCAGCATTTTTTGTGCCAGTGGATTGGTGTCGCGGCGCCATCAGCGACGACTGGAAGCGCGCCAACAACCTGCTGCGGTGCAGCGCAGAGGTACGGTTCATCCATGCGGAAACAGCCCGATACTACCAAGCATGGATCAGCGTCATCTAAAGTCCTCCACGCTCGGAAGGATCGATGGTCAGGCTAAGTGCGGCAAACAGGATGGCAGCTCGACTTTGCTGCGCATCGCTTGTCGCGCAAGGAGCTCAACCGGACGGCCAAACCAATCCACGCGTTGGTCTACGTGCCCGATGAGCGCGAAGGCTTGACTGTTATCCGCACCGATGAAGATCGCGTTCGCTCTGGTGGTTCGGTCATGGGACGCGAAGGCCCTCCTGCGGATGTTGGACCAGGCGCGGGAGAGATTCTTCGACGTCGTGATCGTCGAAGCGCTCGATTGCCCTTATCGCAACGTGGACGATCTCGCAGGCATCGATGAGAGGCTATCTTTTCTCGGAATCGAGATCCGGGCCGTTCACGAGGGCGTCGTTGACACGGTGCTGGTCGGCTATCCAGGGAACGGAGGCGCCTCGCAGCAACATCACGTGCAAGACGGCAGCGCCTTGAGCAGCAGCTCGGTCAATCGAACAGGGAAATCGAACAGCCGGTGGATGCGATCACGAAAGGTCATGGCGATCCCTCCCTTCTCGGACCTCGGTCGACGGCCGTTGGATGCCGCAGAAGCCATCCGAGACCTTGTCGATACGGTCACGGTGTTCCGGGATCCAACCAGACCAGGTAGAGTCGCGGCGGAGATAGCCGGCCGGCCAAATGCCCTGCTTGGCGAATCCGCCTACCCCAATCGGGCCACGGGAGTGTGGGGAAAGATGGTAGCGGGAGAGGGACTCGAACCCCCGACCCCAGGATTATGATTCCCGTGCTCTAACCAGCTGAGCTACCCCGCCACAGGGCCCGCGAACGGCGGCTACGGCCGATCTCGCGAACGCGCGGCATATAAAGAAGGGGGCGGCGGGAAGTCAAGCAAAGGTCGGGCGATTGGCGGGGGTGAATTCAGCGTCGGAATCGACCGGTTTGTCGTGAAATCCGTCATGGCCGGGCTTGTCCCGGTCATGACGGAGATTGGGATCGGGAAACCAGCCTATTTCGGCCTCACATTGGGGTCGCCGCCGGGGCTGCCGGGGGGCGGGATCACCGGGGTGTTGCCGCCGGTGTCCGGGGCCGGGGCGTGCATCTCGGGGTCGACGCCCGCGGGCGGGCAGAGCACGCCGTCGGATTTTGCCAGCTTGTCGCCGAGCGGTTCCCGGGACTGGCCGGTGGTGGTGCCATCGGCCTGGCGATTGGGCCGGTCCTGCGGCATGCAGTTGGCGGCATGTTGCGGGGATGGCGGCGCGGTCGCTTGCGGCGGCGTCGCAGGTAGCGGCGGGGCCTGCGCGATCGCTGGCCCGGAGGTGGCGATCACGAGGCTGGCCAGAATGATGTTTGATGTCGTGCGCATGGGAGCAAAACGCGCCGATCACGGCGCGTGTTCCCTCGGCACGATCACGATTTGTGGTAGCGGATCAGCGAGAAGTGCCCCATCGGCGGCATGGGCCTGCGCTCGGCGAGCGTGACGCCGCCGTGTTTTGCGGCCCAGCCCTCGAGGCGGGCCCACGGGAATTCCGGGCGCCAGCCGAGGCGGCGGGCGATGGGGGCGAAGGCGAGCTCGAACAGTTTGCGCGGACCGCTTTCGGCGCCGATGTGGTTGACCAGGATCAGCTCGCCGCCGGGCTTGAGCACGCGCACGAACTCGTCGAGCGTGCCTTCGGGATCGGGCACCGCGGTGATGACATATTGCGCCACCACCGCGTCGAAGAAGTTTTCGTGGAAGGCGAGGTTCTTCGCGTCCATCACCGAGAGCACTTCGACATTGGAGAGGCGAAGCGCACGCACCCGCGCCTGCGCCTTGCGCAGCATCGGCTCGGAGATGTCGACACCGCAGATTTTCGTGGTGCGCGAATAATCGGACAGCGACAGGCCGGTGCCGACGCCGACGTCGAGGATGCGGCCGCCGATGCGGTCGGCCTCCGCGATGGTCGACTGCCTTCCGGCGTCGAACACCTTGCCGAACACGAGATCATAGACCGGCGCCCAGCGGCCATAGGCCTTCTCGACCCCGGCCCGCGAGATGTCTGCTGCCATGCCCCTGCCCTGAATTCTCTTAACCGCGCACCGCTTCGACAAGCGGCCTCGCCGTGCCTGTCGCGACTTTCGCGGCAGCGCTTTGAATGAAGCCGCCGCCGAGCACGCGCGCCTGCCCACTGGGCGCGTCGTAGAACACGCAGGCCTGGCCGGGCGAGACGCCCTCCTCGCCGCCGACGAGCTCGACCTCATAATGGCCGTTCGCGCCGCGCAGCCATGCGGGCTGCGGCGCGCGGGTCGAGCGCACGCGCACGAACAGCTCGAGGCCGGCGCCGATGGCGCGGTCGATGTCGCCGCCGCCGATCCAGTTGACGTCGCGCAAGGAGATGCGGTGCATCTTCAGGGCCTCGCGCGGGCCGACGACGACGCGGCGGGTGGCGGCCTCCAGCCGCACCACGAACAGCGGCGCGTGAGCTGCGATGCCGAGGCCGCGGCGCTGGCCGACGGTGAAATTGGCGATGCCGTTGTGCCGGCCGAGCACGCGTCCCGAGAGATCGACGATGTCGCCGGGGTCCATCGCGTTGGGACGCAGGCGCGTGATGATGTCGGTGTAGCGCCCCGTCGGCACGAAGCAGATGTCCTGGCTGTCGTGCTTGTCGGCAACGGACAGGCCAAAGCGGCGCGCGAGCTCGCGCGTCTCGGGCTTGGTCATGTCGCCGAGCGGGAAGCGCAGGAAGTCGAGCTGTTCCTGCGTCGTCGCGAACAGGAAATAGCTCTGGTCGCGGTCGGAATCGGCCGCGCAGACCAGCGCGCGCGAGCCGTCCTCGCGGCGGCGCGAGGCGACGTAATGGCCGGTGGCGAGCGCCTGCGCGCCGAGCTCGCGCGCGGTCTTGAGGAGGTCGCGGAATTTGACGCTGCGGTTGCACTCGATGCACGGCACCGGTGTCTCGCCGAGCGCGTAGCTGTCGGCGAAATTGTCGATGACGGATTCGCGAAAACGATCCTCGTAGTCGAGCACGTAATGGGGAATGCCGAGTTTTGCCGCGACGTCGCGGGCGTCGTGGATGTCCTGGCCGGCGCAGCAGGCGCCCTTGCGGTGGGTCGCCGCGCCATGGTCGTAGAGCTGCAGCGTGATGCCGACGACGTCGTAGCCTTCCGCCTTCAGAAGCGCAGCCGTCGTCGAGGAATCGACGCCGCCCGACATGGCGACGACGACCCTGGTGTCCTCAGGACGGCCTTCGAGATCCAGACTGTTGAGCATGGGCCTTTGAGGGTTGTGACGGCGGCGTGCGGCGATCCGCGATTTCATGCTTCTCGCGGGACGCCGTCGATCCCCGGGAACTTTAGTTCCCGCAAGGCACGACTGCCCGGTCGAAAGCGGCTGAGAGCAACCTCTTTAATATAGGCGGCATTCCGGTGAAGCAATCACGGGGGCGGCCAGCTTAGGGCAATTCTTGCCGGGGAGGCAGAAATGGCGGGGTCGCGGCCGTCCCCGCGGCAATGGCCATCAACTTATAAGTTATTGATTTTTATATATAAACTTACGAAAGCCGGCGCTGGCCCGCTCCTTGCTCCCTTGATGCCGAAGATGTTTCCAAGGGGTCGCCTGTGGTCAGTCGTACGTCAGATGTCGTGGCCAGCGTGCAAGTTTCGAGCGCGCAGCAAAAGCCTGCGCGGTCGCAGAGCGCCAAGGAGGCGTCCGCGAGCGACTCCTTCGGGTCGCTGGTCGACAGCAACACCCAGGCGATCAACACCAATGCGGCCTCGCAGGCCCAGGATAGCGCGCCGCGGCGGAGCGATTCGTCCTCCGCGGACAAGGGCCCGCGCGACACCTCGTCCACGGATCAATCCTCACAGAGCAGGGCGAGCGACGACACCGACACCTCCGCGCCTGCCAGGAACGACAAGACGGACGACAAGACGAACGATACGACCACCGATCCGGCCAAGGACGCCAGCAAGGTCAAGGACAAGTCCGAGGCGTCAGACGCCAAATCGACTGATACATCCGAGAAAACCAAGGACGACAAGACCGAGGGCACCGACACGCTCACCGCCGCGGTCGATGCCGCAGCAACCGCGCCGGCCGACGCGGCGCAGCCCGCCGTGCCCGATCCGAACGCGATCGCGGTTGCCGCGCCGGTCGTCCCGTCCGATCCGAACGCGGCCGCAGACCAGGCCGCCACCGCCTCGCCGCTGGCGATCGCCGCCGCCGGCATCGCCGCCAGCGCTTCGACCGCGGCGCAGATCGCGGGCGGCAAGACCGACACTGCCACGCCGGCCGACAAGAGCGCCAAGACCGCCGGCGCCAAGGTCGACGCCGACACCTCCGCGACGCTGGCCGATGCCACGGCCGGGGCAACCGACGCGGCCGCGACCGACGCCAAGGCGAACGGCGGGCTGATCCCCGTCAATCAGGGCACACCGAAGACCTCGTTCCAGGCCGCCGTCGCCACCGCGCAAGGGCAGTCCGACGTCTCCAATATCGGCCAGGACACCGGCAAGGCGAACGCCGCCCCGACGCAAACGCCGGGCACTGCGACCGCCAACGCCGCCACCCATCCGCAAGGCGCCAAGCCGCAGGCAGATGGCGCGGTGACCGAGGCCAAGGCCGGAGCCTCGGACCGCACCGCCGATGCGAGCCAGGGCACGCCGACCACGCTCGCTCATGCGGGCGCGCAAGCCACCGTCACTCCGACCGACACCAGCGCGCAGGCCGCTTCCGCCGTGCAGGCGCCGCTGACCAATACGACCTCGACCGCGTCCGCTTCGACCGCGACGCTGACCGCGACCACGGCCAGTGCGACGGCGGTGCCGGTCAACGGCATCCCGATCGAGATCGCGGCCGCCATCCGCTCCGGCAAGTCCCGCTTCGACATCAGCCTCGACCCGGCCGAGCTCGGCCGCATCGACGTCCGCATCAATGTCGACCGCAACGGCAACGTCACCTCGCATCTCACCGTGGAGAAGCCGGAGACGCTGCAGATGCTGCGCCAGGACGCGCCGCAATTGCAGCGCGCGCTCGACGATGCCGGCCTCAAGTCCGGCAGCAACGGGCTGTCCTTCAGCCTGCGCGACCAGAATTCATCGGGCCAGAACTCCGGCCAGGACAACGACAATGGCGGCAATGCCCGCCGGCTGATCATCAGCGAGGACGACACCGTTGTTGCCGCACCCGTCGGGCGCGGCTATGGCCGCATGTACGGGCCGAGCAGCGGCGTCGACATCAGAGTGTAAAGGAGTATTCGACATGACCACCACGACTGGCGCTACCGCTCCTGCTGTCGTCTCCGGGACGACCGACCTCCCCAAATCCTCCTCGTCGAGCTCGCTGGGCTCGACCACGGGATCGACGCTTGCCGGCAACTTCCAGACCTTCCTGACGCTGCTGACCACGCAGCTGCAGAACCAGAACCCGCTCGATCCGCTCGACACCAACCAATTCACCCAGCAGCTGGTGCAGTTCGCCGGCGTCGAGCAGCAGCTCAAGACCAACGATTCGCTGGCCCAGCTCGTCACCCTGCAGCAGACCACGCAGGCGACCCAGGCGCTGGGTTTCGTCGGCAAGACCGCCCTGGTCGACGGCTCGACCGCGACCATGACGAAGTCGTCGGCCACTTGGCATCTCAACGTGCCGACCGACTCCACCGTCGACATCACCGTCGCCAATTCCACCGGCCAGACCGTGTTCACCGGCAAATATACCGCCGCCGCCGGCACCGACATTCCCTTCACCTGGAACGGCATGGGCAATGACGGCACGCAATGGCCCGACGGCAAATACACGATCTCGGCGACGGGCAAGGACGTGGCCAACAACAACGTCGGCATCGCAGCCCAGGTGCAGGGCGTCGTGTCGTCGGTCGACCTGACCCAGTCGCCGCCCCTGCTCACCATCGACGGCGCCAGCTACACCCTGAGCCAGGTGAAGAGCATCATCGCGACGAGCAGCAATTAAGGGCGGGCACCACGAGCCACATATTCAGTGTCATCCCCGCGGACGCGGGGATCCATAGCCACAGCAAGTCGTTTTCGCGTGAAATCGTAACCCCGAATCGTCGTCAACCTACGCCCTGGGCTTATGGGTCCTCAGATGCGCAATTGCGCATCATAGCTCGCGCTCCGCGCGCCCCGGGACGACAGTTGGAGCCTCCGCGACACCGCGCTCCGGCTCCATTCGTTAGTAAAGTATTTACGAAGTCCCCCTCGACCGGTCCGGATTCCACCGTTTCGCCGGCCGACACGGCGCCGTTCCAGCCATTTTCAACGAGAATTGTATTGAAGCCTTAGGCTTAGCGGATTTTTAAGCCGCCGGGCGTAGGGTTACGGGCGTGAGTTCAGTGGTTGAGAGTTTGTGAGTACGCCATGACAGAACCCCATCGCCCGAGGGTAAAATACGTCATCGGGCCGGACGGCAGTCCGTTGACGATCGCGGATCTGCCTGCACCCGGCACCAAACGCTGGGTCATCCGCCGCAAGGCCGAAGTCGTCGCCGCCGTCCGTGGTGGACTTCTCTCGCTCGAGGAGGCCTGTAGCCGTTATACCCTAACGGTCGACGAATTCCTCTCCTGGCAGTTTTCCATCGACCAGCATGGTCTGGCGGGTCTTCGCACCACCCGCATCCAGCAATATCGCCAGTAGGCGATCCGGAAATCTGCGGCTTTTGACGAAAATCGGCCTCGCCCTGCGAGGCCGATTTTTTTCATATCCGTCCTTTGCGCGACTTTTGTCCGACCTCTTAACCTTCGTTAACCATATCGAAACCATCACCTAGGCAATAATTGCCCAGTCGGCCTTTCCTGTGAAAGCGGCCGAATCTGTTGGGGCGGTTGCTTGCAAGGTCTTGCGGACTTCTTGAAGAGTATCGGCGCCGCCCGGTTCGGGGCGATGATCGCGGTCACCGCCGCGCTCATCGGCTTTTTCGCGTTCGTCATCATGCGCGTCACCACGCCGCAGATGACGACGCTGTTCACCGACCTCAGCGTCGAGGATTCCTCCGGCATTATCAAGGACCTGGAACGCCAGGGCATCCAGTTCGAGATCCGCAACGAGGGCAGCATCATCATGGTGCCCAAGGACAAGGTCACGCGGCTGCGGATGAAGCTCGCGGAGGGCGGCCTGCCCAAGGGCGGCGGCGTCGGTTACGAGGTGTTCGACAAGTCGGACGCGCTCGGCACCACCTCCTTCGTCCAGAACATCAATCACCTTCGCGCGCTGGAAGGCGAGCTCGCCCGCACCATCCGCGCCATCGACCGTATCCAGGCCGCCCGCGTCCATCTGGTGCTGCCCGAGCGCCCGCTGTTTGCGCGCGAGGCGCCGGAGCCGTCGGCCTCGATCGTGGTCCGCGTCCGCGGCTCGCTGGAAGCCCAGCAGATCCGCGCCATCCGCCACCTCGTCGCCTCCGCCGTCAACGGGCTGAAGCCGCAGCGGGTCTCGATCGTCGACGAGGCCGGCCAGCTGCTCGCCGACGGCGCCGCCACCGATCCGGAGCAGGCCGTCGGCGACGAGCGCCGCATCTCCTTCGAGAAGCGGATGCGCAAGCAGGTCGAGGACATCGTCTCCTCCGTGGTCGGCTCGGGCCGCGCCCGCGTCCAGCTCTCCGCCGATTTCGACTTCAACAAGATCACCCAGACCTCGGACAAGTTCGACCCCGAGGGCCGCGTGCTGCGCTCGAGCCAGACCCGCGAAGAGCAGAGCATGACCGCCGACAACAACGGCCAGGTCACCGTCAACAACGAGCTGCCCGGCAACCAGCAGAACAACGGCGTCGCGGCCAAGGACCAGAGCAAGAAGTCCGAAGAGACCAACAATTACGAGATCTCCCGCACCACCAAGACCGAAGTGACCGAGGCTGGCCGGGTCAACCGCATCTCGGTCGCGGTGCTGGTCGACGGCATCTACTCCAAGAACGACAAGGGCGAGCTGGCCTATCAGGATCGCACCAAGGAGCAGCTCGACCGCATCGCCACGCTGGTGCGCTCGGCGATCGGCTTCGACCAGAAGCGCGGCGACCAGGTCGAGGTCGTCAATCTGCGCTTTGCGGATGCGCCCTCCACGGCCCCGATCGGCGAGCCCGGCGGCTTCCTCGGCATGCTCCAGTTCACCAAGGACGACGTCATGTACTTCGTCGAGCTCGGCGTGATGATGCTGCTCGGCCTGATCGTGCTGTTCCTGGTGGTCCGCCCGCTGGTCAAGCGCATCCTGGCCTCCGACGAAGTCGCCGCCGCCATCTCTGGCGTCCTCAGCGGCCCGGCGGCCTCGGAAGAGAGCGCGCCGGCCGGCCAGGCACTGCTGCCGAGCGGCGCCGCGAGCGCGATCGACGTCGCCACCATCCAGGGCCAGGTCCACGCCCAGTCCGTTCATCGCGTCGGCGAGCTCGCCGAGCGCAACCCCAACGAAACCGTCGCCATCATCCGCCAGTGGCTGACCGAACCAGCCAAGTAATCCCTAGCCAAGCAATCCTAGCCAGTGAATCAAGAAGTGATCTGACATGGCCGCCAATCTGCAAAACGCCAATTCGAACGACATCACCAGCGTGATCTCGACACTCGGCCAGCGTGCCGGCAGCCGCGCGGGCGCGCCGGTCGAAGCGGTGTCGGGGCCGAAGCGCGCCGCGATCCTGATGCTGGCGCTCGGCGAGCAGTATGGCGGCAAGATCTGGGGACTGCTCGACGACGACGAGGTGCGCCAGCTCTCGCTGGAGATGTCGACGCTCGGCACCGTCGAGGTCGACACGGTCGAGGACATGCTGCTCGAATTCGTCTCGCGCATGTCGGCATCGGGCGCGCTGATGGGCAATTTCGACGCCACCGAGCGGCTGCTCCAGCAATATCTGGCACCGGAGCGCGTCAACGGCATCATGGACGAGATCCGCGGCCCCGCGGGGCGCAACATGTGGGAGAAGCTCTCCAACGTGCAGGAAGAGGTGCTCGCCAACTATCTGAAGAACGAATATCCGCAGACCATCGCGGTGGTGCTCTCGAAGCTGAAACCGGAACACGCTGCGCGCGTGCTCGGCATCTTCCCCGAGGAGCTTGCGCTCGACGTCGTCAATCGCATGTTGAAGATGGAGGCGGTGCAGAAGGAGGTGATCGAGAGCGTGGAGAAGACCCTGCGCACCGAATTCATGTCCAACCTGTCCCAGACCCGCCGCCGCGACGCCCACGAGGTGATGGCGGAGATCTTCAACAATTTCGACCGCCAGACCGAAACCCGCTTCATCACCTCGCTGGAAGAGGACAACCGCGAATCGGCCGAGCGCATCAAGGCGCTGATGTTCACCTTCGACGACCTCGTGAAGCTGGATTCCGGCTCGGCCCAGACGTTGATGCGCAACGTCGACAAGGACAAGCTCGGCGTCGCGCTCAAGAGCGCCAACGAGGACGTCCGCAACTTCTTCTTCGGCAACATGTCCTCGCGCGCCGCCAAGATGCTCCAGGACGACATGGCGGCGATGGGACCGGTCCGGCTGCGCGACGTCGACGAGGCCCAGGCGCTGCTGGTCAACCTCGCCAAGGACCTCGCCGCCAAGGGCGAGATCATGCTGACCAAGAACCGCGCCGACGACGAGCTGGTGTATTGATGGCCGCTCCGGCAAAATTCCTGTTCGATACCGACTTCGCGGCACCCGAGCGGACGACGCGCGAGAAGGCCGCGACCGCTGCGGAGATCGCCCAGAAGGTCGCCGAAGCCGAGGCGCGCGCCTATCAGGACGGCTTTGCGGCCGGCCAGCAGGAGGCCAAGGCCGAGAGCGACCGCCGCGTCGCGCTTGCCATGGAAGAGATCAACATCGGCATCCGCGGTATCGCATCCGGCATCGGCAACATCGAATCCAAGATGGAAACCGAGGCGGTCGACGTCGCGGTGGCGGTCGCGCGCAAGCTGTGCGCCGACCTGGTCGCCGCCGAGCCGCTCGGCGAGATCGTCGCACTGGTCAAGGACTGCTTCTCCCATCTGGTCGCGACGCCGCATCTGGTGGTCCGCATCAACGACGCGCTCTACGACAGCGCACGCGAGAAGATCGATCGGCTCGCCAAGCAGAGCGGCTTCGAGGGACGGTTGGTGATCCTGGCCGAGCCGGAGATTGCGACCGGCGACTGCCGGATCGAATGGGCCGATGGCGGTGTCGTGCTGGAGCGCGGCGCCATCGCGGCCAAGATCGACGAAATGGTCGGACGCTATGTCGCGTCCCGCAGGGGGAGCTAAGCCATGAGCGACACCGACGGACAGGTCCCGCTGCCCGATCTCAACGGCCCGTTGCCGGCCACCGGCACGGACGTCGGCTACAACGAGGACGAATACGCGGCGCGTGCCGCCGCCGACCTCGAGGCCGTGTTCGACGTTCCCGTGCAGGTCTCGGCCGTGCTCGGCCGCTCGAAGATGGACGTCAGCGAGCTCTTGAAGCTCGGACCCGGCACCGTGCTTGAGCTCGACCGACGCGTCGGCGAGGCCATCGACATCTACGTCAACAACAAGCTGGTCGCCCGCGGCGAAGTCGTCCTGGTCGAGGACAAGCTCGGCGTGACCATGACCGAAATCATCAAGACCGAACGCAGCTGATAGCGCGCGCGACCAGACGGACAGGAGACTGACATGCGGCTTCTCATCGTTGGCACATTGAAGGGCCAGCTCACCACCGCCACCAAGATCGCGATGGACAACGGCGCCACCGTGACCCACGCCGAGGATCACGAGCAGGCCATGCGCGTGCTGCGCGGCGGCAAGGGCGCCGACCTCCTGCTGGTCGACGTCGCCCTCGACATCCGCGACCTCGTGATGCGGCTCGAGGCCGAGCACATCCATGCCCCGATCGTCGCCTGCGGCATCACCAACGACGCCCGCGCCGCGGTCGCCGCGATCCACGCCGGCGCCAAGGAATACATCCCGCTGCCGCCCGACCCCGAGCTGATCGCCGCCGTGCTGGCCGCGGTCGCCAACGATTCCCGCGAGCTGGTCTATCGCGACGAGGCGATGGCGAAGGTGATCAAGCTCGCCCAGCAGATCGCAGGTTCAGACGCCTCGGTGATGATCACCGGCGAGTCCGGAACGGGCAAGGAAGTGTTGGCCCGCTACGTCCACACCCGCTCGGCGCGCGCCAAGCGCCCCTTCATCTCCATCAACTGCGCCGCTATTCCCGAGCATCTCCTGGAATCCGAGCTGTTCGGCCACGAGAAGGGCGCCTTCACCGGCGCGATCGCGCGCCGCATCGGCAAGTTCGAGGAGGCGACCGGCGGCACGCTGCTGCTGGACGAAATCTCCGAGATGGACGTCCGCCTGCAATCGAAACTGCTGCGCGCCATCCAGGAGCGCGTGATCGACCGCGTCGGCGGCACCAAGCCGGTGCCGGTCGACATCCGTATCATCGCGACCTCGAACCGTAATCTGGCCGAGGCCGTGCGCGAAGGCACGTTCCGCGAGGACCTGCTGTTCCGCCTCAACGTCGTCAACCTGAAGATCCCGCCGCTGCGAGAGCGTCCTCTCGACATCCTCGAGCTCGCCCAGCACTTCGTGAAGAAGTACGCCGATGCCAACGGTGTGCCGGTGCGCCCGATCTCGGCGGACGCGCGCCGCGTGCTCTCGGCCAACCGCTGGCAGGGCAACGTCCGCGAGCTCGAAAACACCATGCACCGCTCCGTGCTGATGGCGCAGGGCGACGAGATCGGACCCGACGCGATCCTCACCCCGGACGGCGACCGCCTCGACCTCGCGAAAACCGTGCCGGCCGTGGTGCATGCCACGATGGCCGCCGAGCAGGTGACGCGCGCGCTGGTGGGGCGCACCGTCGCCGATGTCGAGCGCGACCTGATCCTGGAGACGCTGAAGCACTGCCTCGGCAACCGGACCCATGCCGCCAACATCCTGGGCATCTCGATCCGCACGCTGCGCAACAAGCTCAACGAATATTCCGACGGCGGCATCCCGATCACCCCCGCGGGAACGCCGGGCGAGTATCCGCGGATGCCGATGATGGGGGCGTAATCCCTCGTAGGCCACAAGCTGACGACCGAATGCCCGGGCCAAGTCCCGGGCATTTTGTTTTATCAAGCGCGCTGGTACCTGCTCCGTCATCCTGAGGTGCGATGCACGCGATGCGAATGCATCGCGTGCGGAGCCTCGAAGGATGAATTGCCACAGCCCGACCGTCGCCCTTCGAGGGCCGCTGAAGAAGCGGCCACCTCAGGATGACGGACAATAAGAGAGGCCCGGAACCTGCGCACACAGCGAGATTCTGCGCGCCATCTCCGCAATCACCTCCCGGATATCGCTTCGCTCATCCGGGCTACGGGACTATTGTGCCGGCCCGGACCAACCCGGCCGCCAGCGGAGTGAAGCAGTTCACAAGCAGGATGCGCCGGGAGGGCTAGTGTTCGCCAATAGCGTGGCGTGATGTCCGCCCGGGCGGCCATCCGCTTTGCGAGCGTCCTTCAACAGAAAGGGCAAGCCATGAACCGCTTTTCGTGGACGATTTCCCGCTCATCGCTGATTGTAACGCTGATCGTGGCCGCGGCACCGCTTGCGCGCGCTGACGTGATCATGGACTGGAACGCCAAAGCCGATGCGATCGCCGCCGAGAAACAGATTCTTCCGGCGCCGCACAGCCGCGCCTTGTCCATGATGCACGTTGCAATGTTCGAGGCCGTCAATGCGATCGACCGCCGCTACGCGCCTTACAAGATCTCGTTGTCCGCGGAGCGTTCGAGCTCGCGGGAAGCCGCGGGGGCAGTTGCGGCTCACGACGTGCTGCTGTCGATCTATCCGGACCTCAAGCCGGACCTGGATGCGACACTGACGAACGCGCTGACGCCGATTGCCGAGGGCGAGTCCAAGAGCGCCGGCATCGCGCTCGGGAAAGAAGCTGCGGCGCAGATCATCCAGCTTCGCGCGAACGATGGCAGCGCCGCCGTGGAAACGTACCGGCCCCGGACCACACCGGGCGCCTATGTCCCAACCGTCGTCCCGCTTTTCTCGACCAGCGGTGCGACAGCGCCGTGGGTCATGGCGTCCGGATCGCAGTTTCGCCCCGGACCGCCGCCAGCGCTCGATTCAGAGGTTTGGACCAGGGACGTCAACGAAATCCGCGAGGTCGGCGGCAGAGGCAGCCCGACCCGGACACCCGAGCAAACGACGATCGGCCGCTTCTGGTTCTTTGTCGGCGCCCGCACCTACAATCCCATCGTGAGGCAGGCCGCCTTGGCCAAGGGAATGGATCTCGTCGACTGCGCCCGCCTGTTCGCCTTGACGTCGATTGCCGGGAACGATGCCATCGTTGCCGTGTTCGACGCCAAGTACCATTACAATTTCTGGCGCCCGATCACGGCCATACGCAATGCCGATCTGACCTCGAATGCCGCAACGCCTCGCGATCCCTCCTGGCTGCCGCTTGGGGACACGCCGATGCATCCTGAATATCCCTGCGCTCACTGCATCGTCTCGGCGGCGATTTCGACCGTGCTCCAGACCGTCGTTGGAGATTTTGGCGAGTTCTCACTGACCAGCCCGACGGCGCCAGGGGTCACGCGCAAATGGTCGCGGCTCCAGGACTATAGTGACGAAGTCTCCAATGCGCGCATCTGGGCCGGCTTCCACTACCGGTTCTCGACCGAAGTCGGCAAGGACATGGGCCGAAAGATCGGTGCGCTGGTGGTCGCGACGCAGCTTCGCGGTGTGGAGGCAATGGCGGAACCGAAGCGTTAGAATGTCCGGGGCGGGTCCCGGGCATTTTTCTTTGCGTGCGGGGCTCACACCACCGCCTCACCCTCCGCCGTCGTCCCGGCGAAAGCCAGGACCCATTACCCCAGGGAGGGGTTTGGCAAAGATTCGTCGATCGGTACTTCTATCGCCTTCAGTCGATAGATTCCGCGGCATGAGTCCCCGCGTTCGCGGGGACGACAGCGGTGGACATGGCCGCACCGCGTTCTCCGACTAGGTCGCACGCATGCGAAGCCCTATAACCCCGCGTGAGAACCACGAGGGTAAACATGTCTCAATCTCAAATCACGGACTGGCTGGCATCGCAGCGGCAGGCGATGATCGATCTGCTTCGCGATGTCGTGAACATCGATTCCGGCTCCTATGACAAGGAGGGCGTCGATGCGGTCGGTGCGCGGTTCGAGCGGCATTTTGCCGAGCATGGCATTCCGTTCCGGCGCGAGGCCAGCGCCAGCTTCGGCGACGCGATCCATGCCGACGTGGCAAAACCCGGCAGCAACGAGAAGCCGGTGCTGTTGATGGGACATCGCGACACCGTGTTCGGCAAGGGCGAGGCCGGGCGCCGTCCGTTCACCATCAAGGATGGCCGCGCCTATGGGCCTGGCGTCGCCGACATGAAGTCCGGTGTCGTCATGAACATCTTCGTCGCAACCGCCTTCCACAAGTTCGGCGGCAACCCGCATCCGATCAAGCTGCTGATCACCTCGGACGAGGAGATCGGCTCGCCCTCCTCCCGGCCCGTGATCGAGCGCGAAGGCCGCACCGCCCGCGCCGTGTTCAATTCCGAGCCGGGCCGCCCCACCGGCAACGTGGTCACGGGGCGCAAGGGCGGCATCTTCATGCATCTCGCCATCACCGGCAAAGCCGCGCATTCCGGCGCCAATTTCGCCGCGGGCGTCAGCGCGATCGGCGAGCTCGCGCACAAGATCGTGCATATCCACGCGCTGACGGATCTCGACAAGGGCATCACGCTCAATGTCGGCCTGGTCTCGGGCGGGCAGTCCGTCAACACCACGGCGCCTTCCGCCGAGGGCCAGATCGACCTGCGCTATGTCGATCCGGCGGATCGTGCGCGGGTGATGGACGCGATCGAGACCATCGTCGCAACGTCTTACGTGCCAGGCACGAGTGCGACGCTGACCATCAAGGGCGAGTTCGTGCCCGTGGTGCAGAGCGCGGATTCGAAGGCGCTGTTCGAGAACTACCAGGCGGCTGCAAGGGAGGCCGGCCTCACCACGCTCCAGGGCGAGTTCTCCGGCGGCTGCGCCGATTCCGGCTTCACCGCCGCGGTCGGGACGCCGACCATCTGCGGCCTCGGCCCGGTCGGCGGGCTCGCGCACACGCCGGAGGAGTATCTCGATATCGACAGCATCGTGCCGCGCGCGCAAGCGCTGGCGCTGGCGATTTTGCGGGGGTGAATGCAGGTGCCATAGGGTGGGCAAAGCGACTTGTCCGCCGAAGCTCGTAGAGCGAAGGCGGAAGCATGCCCACGATTTGACGGCAATTGGAACGAGATGGTGGGCACGGCAAGTGCGCCTTTGCCCACCCTACGAAACCTCCCGAGTGTCTACGAATAACTCGGCGCGTCCGGCTTGCGGAAGATGTGGATGGGATCGCCCGGGATGATCACGGGCTGGCCTGAGAACATCGCGTAGGCGTAGAGCGCGAGATAGGCGATCGCCAGCGCGCCGATGGCATAGAACGCGAAGGTCGCGACGCGCTTCATCGATCCGCTCCGTTGCCGTCCCGGCGGGAGGCTCAAGCGCTTCTAGAGCGATGAGGGGAAAAAGGCCAGCCTTCCGCGCCGGCTGCCCGCGCGATCAAAGGCCGCGCCGGCCGTGCGCGGGGACGCTTACTTCCGCAAGCCTGGCGGCGTCCTCGTCCTGATCGACCGCCACGTACTGGCCGTGCCAATAGGCCAGCGCCGCGTTGCGGGTGGAATTCCTGACGTTCCTGACACGGCCGATGACGATGCCGTGCGAATGTCGCTCCACGATCTCCTCGACCTCGCAATCGAAGGCCGACAGCGCGTCGACGAGCAGCGGAACGCCCGAGACCGCCGTCACCCATTTGGCGCCTTTGAAACGGTCGGCGCCCTTCAGCCCGCCCTTGCCGGCAAAGCGTTCGGCGACATCGAGCTGGTCGGCGTTGAGGATGTTCACGCCGAAAGCGCCGTGGCGCCGGATCAAGGGGAAAGACGAGGCATCGCGGTTGATGCTGACCAGCAGCGTCGGCGGCTCGACCGACAGCGAGGTCACCGAGGTCACCGTCATGCCGGTGATGTCCTTGCCCCGCCCGGCGGTGATGACGCTGACGCCGCCGGTGAGATGGCGCATGGCGCCGCGGAAATCGGCGGGCGAGACGGGGATTTCAGTCATGAGATCGCGAGGCACTACATTCATGGCATGGTCCCCGAGGCGGGGTTCCCTTGTATTTAGGTACGATCGTCCGCCGACAACAGGTGGCTCAGGATCGAGCCTTCCAAACCCGCAAGCTCGGCCGAGCCGCGCTGGCGCGGCCGGCTCGCGTGAACCACGACATCATGGGCGATGCGACCCTCCTCGATCACCAGCACCCGGTCGGCCAGCGCCACGGCTTCGGCGACGTCATGGGTCACCAAAATCGCGGTAAAGCCCTGGTCGCGCCAGACACGCTCCAAAAGGCGCTGCATCGAGATCCGGGTCAGCGCATCCAGCGCACCGAGCGGCTCGTCGAATGCCAGCACACGCGGACGCGAGACCAGCGCACGGCCGAGCGCGACGCGCTGCTTCTGTCCGCCCGACAGCACCGAGGGCCATTGGTCGCGCTTGTCGGCAAGCCCGACCTCGGTCAGCGCCTTCTCGGCGCGTGCATGGGCATCTTGCGAAGCACGATCGCGGCCGAGGCCGACCTCGACATTGGCGAGCACGCGGGCCCAGGGCAGCAGCCGCGGCTCCTGGAACATGACGCGGATGTCCTCGGGCTGGATGTCTTTTGGCGGGAAGTCTTGGCCGAAGCTGATGCTGCCGGCGTCGATCTTGTCGAGGCCCGCGATCAAGCGCAGCAGCGTGCTCTTGCCGCAGCCGCTCTTGCCCACGATGGCGACGAACTGGCCGGCGGGGATGTGCAAATCGATGCCGCGCAGCACCTCGTTGTCGCCGAAGGATTTGCGCAAGCCCCGGATGCTGAGCGGCAGGCCGCTGCTCTGCACCTGGCCGTCTCCTCTCCGCTCCTCGCGCACGACGCGGGCGTGAGGCGCAAAGCTGGCGCGGCTGGCGAGCTCGGTTTCCGGAAGGGAGGTACGAACGGCTGTCTGCATGTGATTCCCAGTATCTCTGCTCAATTTTTCTGGAAGGCGGGGTGCCAGGAGAGCGTCGCCCGCTCCAGCACGCGGGAGGCGCTGTCGGCGAGCTTGCCGAGCAGGGCATAGATCAGGATCGAGAGCACGACGACGTCGATCAGCATGAACTCGCGCGCCTGCATCGCCATGTAGCCAAGCCCTGAGGACGCCGCGATGGTCTCGGCTACGATCAGGGTCAGCCACATGATGCCGAGCGCGAAGCGGATGCCGACGAAGATCGACGGCAGCGCGCCCGGAAAGATCACGCGGCGGAACAACTCCCCGTCGGTCATGCCGTAGATGCGGCCCATCTCGATCAGCTGCGGATCGACGGTGCGGATGCCGTGCAGCGTGTTGAGGTAGATCGGGAAGAACACGCCGAGCGCCACCAGGAACAGCTTCGCGCTCTCGTCGATGCCGAACCAGAGGATGACGAGCGGGATCAGCGCCAGATGCGGCACGTTTCGCACCATCTGCAACGTGGTGTCGGTCAGCTTCGCCGAAAGTTCCGACAGGCCGTTGGCGAGGCCGAACGCGAAGCCGATGCCACCGCCGATCAGGAAACCGATCGAAGCACGCCAGAACGAGACCCAGATGTTGCGGACGAGCTCGCCGGAAAGCAGCAGCTTCCAGCCGGCGAGCACGACGTCGCTCGGGGCCGGCAGCACCCGCGTCGGCACGAAGCCCGTCACGCTGGCGACCTGCCAGAGCGCGATGATGGCGAGCGGCACGATCCACTGGATCAGGCCATCGACCCGCGGCAGACGGAAGCTGCGCGGGAGTGAAACGCTGTCGATCACGCTCATGACTGCGACACCCTGTGTTGCGGGCGGAAGTCGCTGCCGACCGTCTCGCCGAACGGACCGCCGTTGAAGTGCAGCTTCGTCACGTTGGAGGGCTGCTCCAGCGAGAGCAGCGGGAACACCAACTCGGCGAAGCGATAGGCCTCCTCCAGATGCGGATAGCCCGACATGATGAAAGTATCGATGCCGATCTCCTGATACTCCCTGATGCGGGCCGCGACGGTCTCGGCGTCGCCGACCAGCGCCGTGCCGGCACCGCCGCGCACGAGGCCGACGCCGGCCCAGAGGTTCGGGGCGATCTCCAGCTTGTCGCGCTTGCCGCCGTGGAGCTGCGCCATGCGCTGCTGGCCGACGGAATCCATGCGGGAAAAGTTCTTCTGCGCCAGCGCGATGGTGTCGTCGCTGACATGCCTGATCAGCTCGTTGGCGGCGCGCCAGGCTTCCTCATTGGTCTCGCGAACAATGACATGAAGGCGGATGCCGAACGAGAGCTTGCGGCCGCGCGCAGCTGCAACCGCCCTCACCTTCGCGATCTTCTCGGCGACCAGGGCCGGCGGCTCGCCCCAGGTGAGATATTTGTCGACGGTGTCGACGGCGACGTCGATGCCGGCGTCCGAGGAGCCGCCGAAATAGAGCGGCGGGCGCGGCGACTGTACCGGCGGGAACAGCAGCTTGCCGCCCTCGACGTGGATGTGCTTGCCCTCGACGTTGACCGTCTTGCCGGCGAGCAGGTCGCTATAGACGCCCAGGAACTCGCGGGTGACCTCGTAGCGTTCGTCATGGCCGAGGAAGACGCCGTCGCCCTTGTTCTCGACGGGATCTCCGCCGGTGACGACGTTGACGAGCAGCCGGCCACCCGTGACGCGATCGAGCGTCGCGGTCATGCGCGCGGCGACACTCGGCGATTGCAGGCCGGGGCGGACGGCGACGAGATAGCGCAGCCGCTCGGTGAACGGTGCGACTGCGGAGGCGACGATCCAGGAATCCTCGCAGGACCGCCCGGTCGGCAGCAGCACGCCGAAATAGCCGAGCTGGTCGGCCGCCTGCGCAATCTGGCGCAGATAGTTGAAGCTGACCTCGCGGCCGCCTATGCCGGTGCCAAGATAGCGGCCGTCGCCGTGGGTCGGCAGGAACCAGAGGATGTTGGTGTTGGGTTGCTTACTCATGACCTTGCTCACGAACCGGACTTCCGAGCCACATCGGAGATCTTGATGGATTTGGGGATCAGGCCCAGCGCGAAGAACGCATCGGCCACCTGCTGCTGATCGGCGATGACGGCATCGGTGATGGGCTTGATGCCGTAGGACTGCCGCTTCAAGGCCACCTCGACGACTGGAACGGACAGACCGATCGCGGGCGCGAGTTGCTCGGCCACCGCGTGGATATCGCCCTTGGCCCAATCGTCGACCGTGCTGAGCTCGGCGAGCACGACGTCGACGATCTTCGGATTGGTATCGAGGAATTTCTTCGAGGCAAAGTAGAACTGGTAGTTGGCGACGATGCCGGTGCCGTCCGCGAGCGTGCGCGCGCCGGTCGCCGCTTCCGCGGCGGCCTGGAACGGATCCCAGATCACCCAGGCATCGACCGCGCCGCGCTCGAAGGCGGCGCGCGCATCGGCCGGCGCCAGGAATACCGGCTCGATCTCGGAATACTTCACGCCGGCCTTCTCCAGCGCCTTGACCAGGAGATAGTGGACGTTGGAGCCCTTGTTGAGCGCCACCTTCCTGCCTTTGAGGTCGGCGACCGACTTCAGCGGACTGTCCTTCGGCACCAGGATCGCCTCGCCCTTCGGCGCCGGCGGCTCATAGGCGACGTACTGGATCGGCGCACCGGCGGCCTGCGCGAAGATCGGCGGGGCCTCGCCGGTGTTGCCGAAATCGATCGCGCCGACATTGAGGGCTTCGAGCAGCGGCGGGCCGGAGGGGAATTCAGTCCACACCACCTTGTAACCGTCCGCGGCGAGCTTCGGCTCGAGCGTGCCCTTGCTCTTGAGCGGCACCAGCTTGCCGTATTTCTGGTAGCCGATGCGGACCACCTTGTCCTGACCGTAGGAGGTGCCGACCGCGGCGGCGACGATGCCGATCGACAGCATGATGGCCGCGATCAGACGCTGGATGATACGCCTCATGTTCAAACCCCTGTGTGTGGGAAGGCTGGTCGGCACGATCAAGCTGCCGGATTGCGCCAGACGATGTCGCGGATCGCGATCGGCTTGGGGATCAGGCCGAGCTTGTAGAAGCGATCGGCGACGCCCTGCTGGGTCGCGACGATGTCGTCGGTGACGGGGCCGACCACGAAGGACGAGCGGTTGGCCGCGATAGTCTGGATCTCCAGCGGAATGCCGGTCACCGCGGCGAGAGACTTCGCGACCTCGTCACGGTGCTGCTCGGCCCATCTGGCGGTCGCGGTGGTGACGTCGACGATCTGCTGCAGGATCGCGCCGTGGTTCTTCGCGAAGTCGCGGTTGGCGATGTAGAAGGAATTGGTCTTGGTGACCTCGCGCGCGTTGATCAGGATGCGGCCATTCTGTTTGGTCTCGCCGATCGCGAAGTACGGATCCCAGATCGCCCAGGCCTCGATGCTGCCATTGGCAAAGGCGGGGCCTGCGTCCGGCGGCGTCAGATAGACCGGCGTGATGTCGGCATAGGTCAGGCCCGCCTTCTCCAGCGTCTGCACCACGATGTTGTGGGCGCTGGAGCCCTTGGTGAAACCGACGCGCCTGCCTTTCAGCTGGGTGACGTCGCGGATCGGCGAATCCTTCGGCACCAGAATGCCCTGGCCGTTGGTGATGGGCTGGCCGGCGGCATAGACGATCGCCGCGCCCGCGGCCTGCGCGAAAACCGGCGGGGAATCGCCGACCGCGCCGTAATCGACGCTGCCGACATTCATCGCCTCCATCATCGGCGGGCCCGAGGAGAACTCGACCCATTTCACCTCGATGCCCAGGGGCGTGAAATGTTTTTCCAGGGCGGCCTGCTGGCGCGTGATGACCAGCACGCCGTTCTTCTGGTAGCCGACACGAATTTCCTTCACCGCGCCTTGCGCGATCGCGGGCGAAGCGAACGCAGCGACGGCCGCGGTTCCGATGGAGAGCTTGAGAAAGTCACGACGCTGCATTCCACACTCCGGGCCGCACGCGGCCGTCATCATTCACGTTTCAGGAATGATGGTGCGGGTTGTCGGAGCTGTCGAGACGTGCGGAAAAATAGCGATGCGAACACTGCGCGCGCGGCAGCGCGCATGATTAATCTTTCAAGCGGCGGCGATGATGCAGACGGATTCTTTTCGCACGCGAATGTGAGATGCGCGGGCCTTGCGCTGGCGCGGCAGGGCGCGGGACCTCAAAATGTCGAAAACAACCCCATGCACAGTAGCCGGCGATAGCCGGATCAATGGCTTACGTGGCAGGCTGTGGCGAGGGCGCGTCCTCTAAGCTAATGCCATGTCACCGGCAAATTCTGCAGCCCGCGAAACGCCCAGCCGCCGATCCGCACCGGCTCGTCGTCGGCGATCTCGAGTTGCCTGGCGCGCGCGAACACCGTCGGCAGCGCGACGTCGGCGATCATGGCGCGCGACGCCCAGGCGCCGGCACAGAAATGCGGGCCGGCGCCGAACGCGACGCTCTTGGTCGTATCACGCCGCACGTCGAATTGATCGGCGCGATCAAAATGGGTCTCATCGCGATTGGCCGAGCCGAACATCAGGAACACGCGCTCGTCGAGCTCGAACGAGACGTCGCGGATGCTCCACGGCTTGGCGATACGCCGTGGCGACATGCCGATCGGCGAGATCCAGCGGGCATATTCCTCGAACGCCTCGAGCCAGGTCACCTCACCCTTGCGCACCAGATCGAGCTGCTCGGGATGGGTCAGGAGCGCCCACACCGTGCCGGCGATGGCCTTGCGCGGCTCATTCTGGCCGCCTGATATCGCGAGTTTGACATTTGCGCGCACGCTGTCCATCGGCATGCCGGAGGCCACGAGCACGCCGAGGATGCTCTGGTCCGGGTTCTTCGTGATCGCCGGCAGGATGTCGTCGATCGCAGCGTCGATGCCCGACGTCGCGGCATGGCAGCGCGCCTCGACCGCGGGATCGCCGGCGTAATTGGCAATGCCCTCGATCATGCCTTGCGACCACGCGTCCATATCGCCAAAGCCGATATTGGTGAGGCCGGTGATCGACTTCAGGCATTCACCGGAGAACGGCAGCGCGAAGTCGCGCATGAAGTCGATCCGACCCGGCTCGATCGCGTCGAGGATGCGGTCGGCATGGGCCTGGAATAGCGCGGTCCAATGCGCCTTCACCGTCTTCGGCGACACCGTCGGAAACATCGCGCGGCGCTCGAGCTGGTGCGCCTCACCGTCCTTGCGCATCATGTTGTGACCCATCAGCCGGTTCATCAGGCCCGCAGGCTGGTGCGAGGAGAACACGTCGATCTGCTTCTCGGAGATCGAGATGTCGTCGCGGCTGGTCAGCAGCGTCGAGCCGAGCTGCGGCACGAACGCGATCGGCGCCTCTTTCCGCATTGTCGCGAGCATCGGATAGGGATCGGCCCAGAACGCGACAGGGTCGATGTCGATGCGCGGCGCGGTGCTCAAAGCGGCCTCCCCGGATTGTCTTATCCTTCAGGCCAGACTAGCGAACTCCGCGGCCGGCGTCTGTCCCTAGCGATAGGGACGGACTGAGCTATCGCGCCTCGGCGATCTTCGGTCCAGATGGGAGCATCTGCGCGTTGGCTGCCGAGGGGCGGCTCGACGGCGGCGCCGGGTCCGGCGACCGGGACGCGGCGTCGGGCGCGCCCGGGGACGGCCGGCGGGCACCATTTGCCGGAAGCACGATCACTTTCGCGCCGACCTTCACCCGTTCATAGAGGTCCGTGACGTCGTCATTGGTGAGCCGGATACAGCCGGACGACACCCGCTTGCCGATCGTAGCGGGGTTGTTGGTGCCGTGAATCCGATATTCGGTCTCGCCGAGATACATCGCCCGAGCACCGAGCGGGTTGCCGGGACCGCCTGCCATGAACCGCGGCAGATAAGGCTGACGCGAGACCATCTCCACGGGCGGATGCCAATCCGGCCATTCGGCTTTGCGCGCCACGGTCTGCTCGCCGGACCACGTGAAACCTTCGCGGCCGACACCGATGCCGTAGCGCATCGCCTGCCTGTCGTTCAGGACGAAATAGAGGAATGTGTTTCCGGTATCGATGATGACCGTGCCCGGCGCCTGGCGGCTGGCATAGTCGACCACCTGCCGCACCAATGCTCCAGGAGCATCAGCGTCGGCTTTGGGCGGTTCGGCCAGAGGCGCCGGAACCGGTGCCGGAATCGGAGCTGCAGCCGGGGCCGGAACCGCCGCTGCGGCATGAACTGGAGGCGCCACGTAGACAGGAGAGGACGATGCCCGGACGTCCTGCGCGGCCGGCTTCCGTGCCGGTTGCACGCTCGCCTGGCCGGACAGCAAACCGTACCCCAACGCGGCGACGGCCACGGTGCCAATTGCAACCCTCGCGGCCATCGGGATTGCGAGCGTCTCCGCCTTCCCACGTTTGGCCTTGGCCCGCTTAGCCATATCTTTCTCCAGGGGTCACTGTGCCTGAAGAGGTACCCAGCAAAATTTAAGAAACTTCGAAGCGATAGCGCCCGGACGGGAACCGTCGGTGATGGTTAACGGCGCACTCTTGGGGCGTCACTTTCTACAGCAGAGCCTGGAACAGGCGCTCGAACTCGCTCGCAGTCACGCGCCCGCTGTTTGCGAGGTCCTTCAGTCTCACGACGAATTGCGCGGACGTTGCCAGCCGCTCCTCGTCCCGCAGCTCGTCGAGCCACGCGGGATCGTCACCTTCATACAGCAGCATGTCGGAGATGAGCGGGGTCTTGGAGAGTCGGTCATAGCTGTCGGCCGGCCGCGCTTCGTATGCATCAAGCTGCCACCACGCTTCGAGGCGGCGTTCGACCCGGGCGCGGAAATCCTCGCGCGTTCTCGCCTGGAGCTCGTCCGCCGTGTAGGTGCGCCAACCCAACGAGCGCATCATCTCCTTCATCCGCAGGACATGCTTCGCCGCCATGGCTTTGGTCGGCGCGTCTCCCGGATAGTCGCCGAACTTGAAGTCGAGATAATCCTCGCCCTTGTTGCGAAGGCAGGCGAACATATCATGGAGCCCTTCGAACAGGCCGATCTCATGCGCACCGATCTGCATCCATTCGAGATGCGCCAGCATGTGATGGGCGACGGCCGCGAACTCGTCGTCCGCCAGCGCCTCGACGAACGGCCGGTGCAGCGCAAGATCGCGTTCGAGCTGAGCGCCGACCTCGACCGCCGGAGGATCGTATTTGAGATCCTGCGAGGCGCGATCGCCAAACACGACGTCGGTCATGCGAATGTCGACGTCCCCGATGAGCCACCGCTTGTCGCCGCTTCCCTTGCGCCGCCACCAACTCATCATGCTTCGGTTCTGGACGTCGCCCCGCGTGCCGTCGGGCAGCAAGGCGTTTCGCGCGGAGACCGGGCTCGTTGTCTGTCCAGCGCAACCCCAACGCACGGTCGCAACGCCGTGTTGCGTCCGGCATGCGATCTGGTTCGGATTCGTTATGACCGGTGCGTTTGTGTCCGGCGAGAATGCGGCCCATGGCGCATACTTCCGGTCATGCAGCGGCTCGCCGATCCATCGCCAGACAAGCTTCGAGTGCCACAGGCGATCACACCACCTCTTCAGCGTCCAATAGGGACGGTGCAGCACGCTATAGTGAAGCTGCTCAAGCAGCGTCAGATCGAGCTGCAGAAAGCGCTGATAAGGATACCTTCGCATGTCGGGCCTCTCGATCCAGCGCGCGAGCGTGCGGGATCGACGTTAAATCACCTTGAAAACTTCGGGAGCACCCGGCGCACCATGGCCCATGCTTAATTTTGCGGTAACAGGGACATCGCTGGTCTCGATGTCTCTCTTGTATCGAGGGCTACCTGTTGCGATGGCAGCACCCTGTTCGGCTCAACCTTCAGAAAGCAGAGGCCAAGGACGGCACGGGCCAGAAGCTGACCTTTCAAAACTCACTCGGTGACCCGTCATCGTCGGAAAACAAGTTGGCCGGAACGGTTCTGCAGCTGAAATTTGGAGGCGGTGACCGCTAGTTGTTTCTTGGAGGATCAACGCACCTAAAGCCCCGCCCATCTTCACGCGGGGACAGTTTTCCTCCTTCTTTGGTACAGCGCTCTATACCGTTTCTGTCAAGAAATGGTTGGTTGGTCGACCCGCTGAACGCCAGGTAAGTTAGGGCCACCACTACAAAGACTACGGGTAGAGTTAAATTTAGCCAGTTTGCCTTTATTGCCGTCCGCAAGCTTCCCGCCGCTTCAACTTCAATGGGGCTTAGCCGATCGAACCTCCACATTGCGTACCCAAATAGAGCTCCCAGGAAGGCGCCTGAAAAGACGCAGGCCCAAAGCAAATCTTTTGTCGTCCCGTAGCCCACGGTATGAGCTAACAATTTCCCGGAGATCAACCCTGATCCTGCACCAAGAATCAAAAGGAAAACTGGCGCCCACGCTTTTGCCGGCCGAATAACCATCGCGGCTGCCGGAAGCGCGACGCAGGTAACTGGCCATGCGATTTGCGCCCCAACCAATACGGGTGCGACAACAACCATTGGCGAGGCGAACGCCAATACGGCACCCAGCCACACAGCTAACAGGGACGGCAGAAAGACGAGGCCGACATACCCCGCGAACAGGGTCGTCCCGATCATCAGCAACGAGATGATCCAAAGCCGCCTATACATTGCTCTCATCCGCCGTTCAAAGGCAGGATATATCCCGAGCGCTTAAATCATCCGGTACGAGCCCGGAGAGTTTTAGTGGATGGTTTGTTCAATGATTAATCGAATGACCTTGGTGTCCGCTTGGGTCACAAGGCGACGATCCCGGCGGCGGGCTGCGTGCCCACTTTACTCTCGAAGCGGATATCGCGGACTTGGAGTCCCCCTCAATTCAGGCCGTGAGGCCCCGCGAGCAGACCCAGCACGATCGAAAACAATTCGTTCTGCGAGGAGATGCCGAGCCGCTGATAGGCGCGCTTGCGGTAGGTCAGGGTCGAATGCAGGCTGATGCCGAGTTCTTGCGAGATCGCCTCGGAGCTGAAACCGAGCAGGATGCGGCGGCAGACCTCCTGCTCACGCGGTGTCAGGTTCGAGAGTGGCGCGCGCGTCGCGAACAATGTGGCGAGGCTCTGATCAGGCGTCGCGGTCGCGGCCTGCTGGAAATGACGTGCGACGCTGGCGCCGATCGCCGGTGCGATCGCCTGGAGCCGCTCGCGCTGGGCGGCGCTGAAACGGCCCTGGGCCGTGATGCGGTAGAAATTGACATAGAAGCAGGTGTCGCCGGTCCAGATCGCGGTCGCGCATTTGTCGACGATGCCAGAATCGTGGAAGAAGATCTTGCGGTAGCGCGCACCATACATGCGCGGCGCGAACGACGGCAGCATGATCGGCGCAGGGCCCTCACCTTCGAACAGCGCATCGCGGTTGGGATCGGATTCGTGGAACTGTCCGGCATAGGCCGCGCCTAGATCGCCGCCGATCGGGATGTTGCCGGCATCGAGCAGGCAGGTCGCGGCACCGGCACGGCTCAGCGCGAACACCATGCAATGGCCGACATCGGCGTGGCGGCGCAGCGTGTCGATCAGGATTTTTGGGAAATCGGAGCGGCCGATGGCGAGCACCGCGGGCGCGATATCGCCTGCCGCTGCAGTTGTGGACGTCCCGCAAGGGCGCATCGTCTTCTCCCTGTCGCTTTTGACGTGGTCTACCAGCAATGGCGGCGCGCCGGAAGGCCGCCCTGCGTGGCAGATTGCGCGAACGTCGCTGAGCCGAATGGACCGTAGCCGCTCGAAATCACTTTCTTCGCAGAATCTGGTCCATTGTCTTTCCCCGGGCCAGTTCGTCGATCAGCTTATCCAAGTAACGGATTTCCCGCATCGTTGGCTCCTTGATGTCCTCCACTCGAACGCCACACACCGCGCCTTTGATGAGGGCGCGCGAGGGGTTGATTGCAGGGGCCTCTGCAAAGAAGGTCTCAAAATCCGTCTGTCCTTCCAGTTGGACTTGCAGCTCCTTCGGACCATAGCCCGTCAACCAAGAGATGATCTGATCGACCTCGGCCTTCGAGCGCCCTTTCTTCTCCGCCTTCGCAACATAGAGCGGGTAAACGCTGGCGAAGCTGGTCGTGTAGATCCGGTGCTTTGGCAACGGAGCCCCCTACCCCGCCGCCGCCTTCGCCGGGGCGACACTGATCGCCAGCTTGCCGTAGCGGTCCGTAAAGGCCTCGGTGTCGATCTCCTCCAGCTTGATCTCGCCGCTCATCACGCCCTGCTTCCAGGCTGCCTGCGCCGGGTCGTTCTGGAACTCCGGCATCACCTCGCGGCCGAACAGCTCCAGCGATTCGCAGATGTGCTCGTGGCTGTTTTTGCCGGCTTGGTTGAGCAGGATGACCTGGTCGATATGCGAGGACTGGAAGCGCTTCAGCTTCTTGCGGATTGTCTCCGGAGAGCCGATCAGGCCGCCGCGCAAGGCTGCCTCCTGCGCCTCCGGATTGTCGCGCTTCCACTTGTTGTACTCGTCCCACATGTTGACGGTGTAGGGCGCCGGACGCTGGCGGTTCTGCGAGGCGCCGTAGAAGCGCAGCGCGAACTGGAAGAAGGTGGCACCGTCGGCGCGCGCACGCGCCTCCTCGTCGGTCTTGGCGCACATGAAGAACGAGACCAGCGCCATGTTCGGGTTGATCTGATAGTCCGCGAGCTTGTGCAGCCGCTTGGTCATCGCGTTGTAATAGGCGTGGACCCAGGCGTGGGCGGCATCCGCACTGACGAACTGGAAGCCGAGCGCGCCAAAGCCGTGGCGGCCGGCGCGCTCGATGGTCGGCAGCTGCGAGCAGGCCATCCATAGCGGCGGATGCGGCTTCTGCACCGGCTTGGGCACGACGTTGCGCAGGGGAATGTCGAAATACTTGCCGTGGTGCTCGGAGCCCGCATCCCTGAACATCGGGAAGATCGCGGCAACCGCCTCCTCGAACACCTCCTTCTTGGTCTCCATGTCGCGGCCGAACGGCGTCAACTCGGTGATGGACGCGCTCTCGCCCATGCCGAACTCGCAGCGGCCGTTGCTGAGCAGATCCAGCACCGCAACGCGCTCGGCAACGCGCGCCGGATGATTGGTGGTGAGCTGCAGGATGCCGTGTCCGAGCCGGATGTTCCTGGTGCGCTGGCTCGCCGCGGCGAGGAAGGATTCCGGCGAGGGCGAGTGCGAATATTCCTCGAGGAAGTGATGCTCGACCACCCAGGCATGGTCGTAGCCGAGCTTGTCGGCAAGCTCCATCTGCGTCAGCGCGTTCTGGTACAGGGCGAGCTCGTCGCCCGCCACCCAGGGCCGCGGCAGCTGCAGCTCGTAGAAGATGCCGAACTTCATGACGCCTCTCCCAAATCTCTCAGATTGTTCTTGTTACTTTCATCTTAGTGGACGAGGCCCCGCTGTCCATCACGGTGCAATTTCCGCGTCACGAGACAAGCCGGATTTACCCAACGCTAACTTGAGTCTACGATACGAATCAGTGCGACAAAATGTGTCGTAATGCGCGTTGATTCATATCAAGCGAGCCATGGTAGGGCTCGTTCACGTAAGCTGCCCGTAAGGCAACGGCCCGGATGCCGTTTTGATTCCAACGAGATTCAGTGAGACCGAATATGTCGGCCCCTGGCGACGATACGACTGACCATACGCGCCGACGGCGCATGGAGATTTTCGCGTTCCTGTTCCTGACGGCGGTCGTGATGCCCGCCCTCGCGGTCGGGACCGTCGGCAGCTACGGGCTGGCCGTGTGGATCTACCAGATGTTCGCGGGCCCGCCCGGCCCGCCTCCGACCCCGCATTGATATCCAGAAAGGCAGGCATATGGCCCAAGCCAAACTCAACCGTCGCGCGCTGATCACGGGACAGGTGCTCGGCGCCGACCGCATCGTGCCCCCGCCCGGGTGCGAGATTGCCAGTATCGTGGTGCAGGCGCGCCCCGAGCATCTCGCGGAGGTCGAAGCCGACATCACCGCCCTCGCAGGCTGCGAGATCTACGGCCGCGACGTGCGCGGCAAGCTCGTGGTCGTGGCCGAGGCGCTGGACGCCGGCAGCCTCGGCACCATGCTCAACACCATCCAGTCCCTGCGGCACGTCTATTCCGCGGCGCTCGTCTTCCACGCCATCGAAACCGCCTAAGGGCCGGGAGAGCCATCATGACATCGCCAAAGCTCGACCGCCGCCAGATGCTGAAGCTGGAGGCTGCCGCGATCGCGGCCGCCGCTGCCGGCATGCCGGTCCCGGCGCTCGCCGCCAATCTCGCCGCCGAGCGGGAGGCGAGCGAATTGAAATGGGACAAGGCCGCCTGCCGTTTCTGCGGCACCGGCTGCTCCGTGATGGTCGCCACCAAGGACAACCGCGTGGTCGCGACCCACGGCGACATCAAGGCCGAGGTCAATCGCGGCCTCAACTGCGTCAAAGGCTATTTCCTCTCCAAGATCATGTACGGCCACGACCGGCTGACGCAGCCGATGCTGCGCAAGGCCAACGGCAAATACGACAAGAACGGCGAGTTCACGCCCGTGTCCTGGACCGAAGCCTTCGACATCATGGAGGTGAAGTGGAAGGAGGCGATGAAGAAGCGCGGACCGAACGGCGTCGCCATGTTCGGCTCGGGCCAGTGGACGATCTGGGAAGGCTATGCCGCCTCGAAACTGTTCAAGGCCGGCTTCCGCACCAACAACATCGACCCCAACGCGCGGCACTGCATGGCGTCGGCCGTCGCCGGCATGATGCGCACCTTCGGCATCGACGAGCCGGCCGGCTGCTACGACGACATCGAGGCGACCGACGCCTTCGTGCTGTGGGGCTCCAACATGGCGGAGATGCACCCCATCCTGTGGACGCGCCTCGCCGACCGCCGGCTCTCGGCGCCGCATGTCCGCGTCGCCGTGCTCTCGACCTTCGAGCACCGCTCGTTCGACCTCGCCGACATCGGCATGGTGTTCAAGCCGCAAACCGACCTCTACATTCTCAACGCCATCGCCCATCACATCATCAAGACCGGCCGGGTCCACAAGGACTTCGTCGCCGCGCACACCATCTTCAGGCGCGGCCAGACCGACATCGGCTACGGCCTGCGGCCCGAGCATCCGCTGCAGAAGAAGGCGACGGGCGCGGCGAAGGCCAACGACTCCACCGACATGAGCTACGACGAATTCGTCAAGTTCGTCTCGGACTACACGCTGGAGAAAGCGGCGGAGATGTCCGGCGTGCCGCTGAACCGCCTCGAGGCGCTGGCCGAGCTCTATGCCGACCCGAAGACCAAGGTGGTCTCGTTCTGGACCATGGGCTTCAACCAGCACACCCGCGGCGTTTGGTGCAACAACCTCGTCTACAACATCCATCTGTTGACCGGAAAGATCTCCTCGCCGGGCAACAGCCCGTTCTCGCTGACCGGGCAGCCTTCCGCCTGCGGCACCGCGCGCGAGGTCGGCACCTTCTCGCACCGCCTCCCCGCAGACATGGTGGTGACCAACAAGGAGCACCGCACCAAGACCGAGCACCTCTGGCTGCTGCCGGAAGGCACCATTCCCGACAAGCCCGGCGCACATGCCGTGTTGCAGAGCCGGATGCTGAAGGACGGCCTGATCAACGCCTATTGGGTGCAGGTCAACAACAACCTCCAGGCCGGCCCCAACTCCAACGAGGAGACCTATCCGGGCTTCCGCAATCCCGACAATTTCATCGTGGTCTCGGACGCCTATCCGTCGGTGACGGCGCTGGCTGCCGATTTGATCCTGCCGACCGCGATGTGGGTGGAGAAGGAAGGCGCTTACGGCAATGCCGAGCGGCGCACGCAGTTCTGGCACCAGCTCGTCAACGCCCCCGGCGAGTCGAAATCCGATCTCTGGCAGCTCATGGAGTTTTCCAAGCGCTTCAAGATCGAGGAGGTCTGGCCCGAGGAGCTGATCGCCAAGAAACCCGAGGTTCGCGGCAAGACCCTGTTCGACGTGCTCTACAAGAACGGCCAGGTCGACAAATTCCCGACCTCCGAGATCGAGGAGGGCTACGCCAACGAGGAATCCAAGGCATTCGGCTTCTACGTGCAGAAGGGGCTGTTCGAAGAATACGCCTCGTTCGGCCGCGGCCATGGCCACGACCTCGCGCCATTCGAGACCTATCACCGCGAGCGCGGCTTGCGCTGGCCTGTCGTCAACGGACAGGAAACCAAATGGCGTTTCCGCGAGGGCAGCGATCCCTACGTCAAGCAGGGCGCCGACGTGCAGTTCTACGGCTATCCGGACGGCAAGGCGCGCATCTTCGCCCTGCCCTACGAGCCGCCGGCGGAATCGCCCGACGGCGAATATCCGTTCTGGCTCTCGACCGGCCGCGTGCTGGAGCACTGGCACTCCGGCACCATGACGCGCCGCGTGCCCGAGCTCTACAAGGCCTTCCCCGAGGCCGTGTGCTTCATGCACCCGGACGATGCGCAGGAGGCGAAACTCCGTCGCGGCGACGAGGTGAAGGTGGCCTCGCGCCGCGGCTTCATCCGCGCCCGTGTCGAGACACGCGGCCGCGACCGGCCGCCCCGTGGGCTGGTCTTCGTGCCGTGGTTCGACGAATCCAAGCTGATCAACAAGGTGACGCTGGACGCCACCGATCCGATCTCGCTGCAAACCGACTACAAGAAATGCGCCGTGCGCATCGAGCGGGTGTGAGCCATGATGAAGCGACTTGGCATTGCCGTGCTGGCGCTCGCGATTGCCGCGGGTGCGAGCGCGCTGACCGCGCAGACGCTCAATTCGGGCCTGCGCGGCCCGACCCCGCTTAACGACGAAGGGCCGGCGCCGACGATGCTGCCGAACCGCAACACCTCCGAGAAGGAGGTGCGCAACTATCCGGAGCAGCCGCCGGTGATCCCGCATACGATCGACGGCTACCAGATCGACCTCAACGGCAACAAGTGCCTGTCCTGCCATGCCCGCGCGCGCACGGCGGAGTCGCAGGCGCCGATGGTCTCGATCACCCACTTCATGGATCGCGACGGCCAGTTCCTGGCCTCGATCTCGCCGCGGCGCTTCTTCTGCACGGAGTGTCACGTGCCGCAGAACACCGCCAATCCGCCCGTGAGCAACGACTTCGTCGACATCGACACGCTGCTCTCGCGCGCAAGCCCCGGTGGCCGCCGATGAGCGCGACCACGGAGGAGTCCAAGCCCAGGCGCGGCTTCATCGCGCGAACCTGGAGCTTTGTGCTCGAGCTCTGGGGCGTGCTGAGGCGCCCGAGCTCTGTGTTCGCGCTCGGCACGCTGGTGCTCGCAGGCTTCGTGGCGGGTGTCATCTTCTGGGGCGGCTTCAACACCGCGCTGGAATTGACCAACACCGAAAAGTTCTGCACCGGCTGTCACGAAATGAAGGACAACGTCTATGCGGAGCTGAAGTCCACCATCCACTTCTCCAACCGCTCCGGTGTCCGCGCCACCTGTCCGGACTGCCACGTGCCGCACAACTGGACCGACAAGATCGCGCGCAAGATGCAGGCGTCCAAGGAAGTCTGGGGCAAGCTCTTCGGCACGATCGACACCCGCGAGAAATTCGTGGATCACCGGCTCGAGCTGGCCGCGCATGAATGGGCGCGCTTCAAGGCCAACGATTCACTGGAATGCCGCAACTGCCACAGCGCGGATTCCATGGACATCACGAAGCAGTCGCCGCGGGCCTCGGTTGCCCATCAACGCTACCTGTTCAGCGGCGAGAAGACCTGCATCGATTGCCACAAGGGCATTGCCCACAAGCTGCCCGACATGCGCGGCGTTCCCGGCTGGCAATAGCGCTTCTGCCCCCGCTTGAACCAGCGGGAGCAATGGCGCCCGCCGGTCCGGTGGGACGAGCCGGGATGCGGCCTCAGACCACGTGCAGCTGCTCGCTGCCGGCTGGAGGCTGACCGAGCAGAGCTGCAAGAGCCGCGATCGCCTCCTGGCTCGGCTCCGGCGTTGCCGCGACCGTCCTGAAATACTCGCCGGAGAAATCGGTCCAGGCTTGCTGGTTGCCGCTGGGAACGCCGATCACGAGGCTCTTGCCGGACTCGATGCAATGGGCAATCAGGTCGCGCAACCCTCCGCCCTCCGCCTCGGCCTTGCCGAACTTGTTGAGAAACACGATCTCGGCGTCGGCGAGCTGGGCTTCGACCAGTTGCGCCGCTTCGAGCAGGCGCGGCGTGGACAGACGGCAGGAGGTCGCACCTGCGCCGAGATCCTCGGAGATCGACATCGACCGGCCGGTGGCGAGCTCGTGCAGAACCATGTCGCAGCGTGTGCGACCCGGCTGCGGTACGTCCTCCTGGATCAGGCCCGCCAGGCTCTTGCCCGAGCCGCGAAGCGCGGTGACGAGATCGGCGAACCACCGGTTCACGGCGGGGCCCGAATCATAGACCAGGGCAACGCTGACGGCGGCGGAAGGCCGGGGCGCGCTATCCGCCGTATCGCGGGATTGCTGAAGCATGTCCATCACCTCGCCGCCTTCGCCTTGGCGACGTCGGCATCCTGCAGGAAGTCGATCATGCGCTGCACGGGGCCGACCTCGTCGATATGCTCGAGCATATCGCGATATCCCTCCTGCGCCTTGGGCGGCAGCTTGTGCGCGATGCCCTGGTGGCAATCGATGCAGGTCTTGCCCTGCGCGAACGCGGTCTGGTGCAGCTTGGAGGCGCGCGGCTCCTGCACCGCATACTCCATGTGGTCGAACTTGTGGCAGTTGCGGCACTCACGCGAATCCGTCGTCTTCATGCCGCGCCACACGCTCTTGGCAAGGTCGATGCGGTGGGCGTTGAACTTCTCGGGCGTGCCGATGGTACCGAGGATCTTGTGCAGCACCTCGTTCGAGGCCTGGATCTTGCGGACGACCTTGTGGCTCCATTCCTTCGGCACGTGGCAATCCGGACAGCTGGCGCGCACGCCGGTGCGGTTCGAATAGTGAACCGTGTTGCGGTATTCGAGATAGACGTTTTCCTTCATCTCGTGACAGGAGATGCAGAACTGCTCGTTGTTCGTCATCTCCATCGCCCAGTTGAAGCCGCCCCAGAACAGGACGCCGCCGGCGAATGCAACGATGGCGATCAGTCCCCAGGCGTAGCGCGCGGTCGGCGAGAAGAACCATCGCCACAGCCGTTTCAGGCGACCCGGCTGCGCTGCTGCGACGGCGGCAGAAGTGCTGGTGTCCTGCATGTCAGCCTCACTTCGCCTGCGTCGCGTTCTGGAAGATGTTGCCGACCAGCGGCTTCGCGTCGGCCTGCGGCACGTGGCATTGCTGGCAGAAATAACGCGTGCCGGCGACCTTATCGAGCCGCACGCCCTGGCGGTCGACGTAATGCGTCTCCGAGATCTTCGGCGCGTTGACGCGGGTATTGCCGGGCCAGTCGTGGCAGCCCATGCACGCGTTGTTCTCCGTCGTGATCTGATAGCCGTCGATCTTGTGGGGGATCAGTGGCGGCTGCTGGCGATAGGCGCGCTCGAAGCCGCTCGCCGGCACGGACTGCTTGGTCACGTCGGGCGGCGCCGACATCTCGGTCAGCGGGGCCTCGCGCAGCGCCTTGGGCTGTTTGGCCTCCTGCGCAAGCGGGCCCGACACCGCGAACGGAATTGCAACTGCGACGGCGACGGCCGCCGCCGCGATCAACGGAATCAGTCGAACAAACGTCATGGGAGGTCCCTTTCAAGGACGGCCGGCTGGGAAGAGACGACGCGCGCCGCTGGCGATGGCGCGGTCATGGAGGGGTCCGGACGCGCCGCATTGCGGCCGCGCAGACCGAGATGAAAGACCTGCTTGGAGCAGACGTCGATGCAGGCTCCGCAGAGCGTGCAATCGCCCGCGATGATGACCGGCGTGGCACCGCTGCGCTCGCCCCTGAGCGCGAGGCCGATGACATGCGGCTCCGGACAGACGGCGAAGCAATCCATGCAGTCGTTGCAGGCGGCACGGTTGTCGGCGGTGACGCGCAGCAGCGCGACCTTGCCGATCTGGCCGTAGAACGCGCCGACGGGACAGAGATGACCGCACCAGCCGTGCCTGGCGACGAGGAGATCGAACACGAAGATCGCCGCGGTGCCGCCGGCGCCGAACCAGAGACCGAACACCAGCGCGCGATGCAGCGCCGTCACCGGGTTGATCAGCTCCCAGGCGATCGACCCTGATAGTGCGGAGGCCGCGAAGACCGCGCCGACGAAATAGAGCCTGAGTTCCGGGCGGATCTTGGCCGTGAAGGTGATGCCCAGCCGCCGCCGCAGCCAGGCCGCAAGATCGGTCGCCGGATTGACCGGGCAGACCCAGGAGCAATAGGTCCGGCCGCCGAACAGCAGATAGGCGGCGAGCACGATGGCGGCGCCGATCACCGAGAGGCCTTCGGGCCAATGGCGCGCCGCGAGCGATTGCAAGAAGACGAAGGGATCGGTCAGGGGCAGCGTGCCGAGCGTCATCGACGAGGCCAGCGTGCCCTTGGCGATCCAGACGCCCAGAAGCGGCCCCGACAGGAACAGCGCGAGGAAGAACAACTGGCTTGCCCGCCGCAGCACCAGAAACCGCGAGGCGGCCCAAAGTCCCTTGACCGCGCGCGCTTCGACATAAGGCCTGGCATTCGCCGTCATGGCGTGCCTCCCTCGGGTCTGCGCACCGGCAGCTTGAGCGGCGCATCGACCAGGGCTCCGCCGGCCTTGGACTTCTCTTCCCAGCCGCGCTTGTAGTGCTCATCCTGCTTCAGCGCGGCGACCTCGATCGGCAGCACCTTGATGGCGGCATCGGTCAGCACGCAGGACTTCTCGCACTTGCCGCAGCCGGTGCAGTACTCGGCGTGAACGACCGGCTCGAAGATCGCGTGCTTGGTCGTGCGCGCGTTGTGCGAGACCTCGAGCGTGATCGCCTTGTCGATGGCCGGACAGACCCGATAGCAGACGTCGCAGCGCAAGCCCTGCAGATTGAGGCAGGTCTCGCGGCTGGTGATCACCGCGACGCCCATCTTGGCCTTCGCGATGTCGGTCAGCGCATGCTCGAGCGCGCCGGTCGGGCAGGCCTTGACGCAGGGAATGGTGTCGCACATCTCGCAAGGCACGTTGCGGGCGACGTAGAACGGCGTTCCCATCGCGGGCCCGTCGGCCCAGTCCGCGAGCTTCAGGGTGTCGTAAGGACAGTCGCGAACGCACAGGCCGCAACGGACGCAGGCCGCCAGAAAATCCTTCTCGGGCAGCGCACCCGGCGGCCGCAGCGTCTGCGCGGGCTTGGCCCGCGAGGACACGCCAAATGCCGTCAGCATCGTTGCGGCGACGGCTGCGCCGCCGCCGAAACGCGTCATATCCTGCAGCGCCTTGCGGCGGCGCGGATCGCGCGGGATGCCTGAGCTGGAATCCGACATGGCTCGTCCATCGAGGGTTTAGGCCGACGTCACGCGGCAGGCGCACTTCTTGAAGTCGGTCTCCTTCGAGATCGGACAGGTCGCATCGAGCGTGAGCTGGTTGGCGAGCTGGCTTTCGTCGAAGAACGGGAAGTAGACGAGGCCCCGCGGCGGCTTGTTGCGGCCCTTGGTCTCGACCCGCGTGACCACCTCGCCGCGCCGCGTCTGGATCTTCACCGGCTGTCCGCGCAACAGCTGGCGCTCGGCCGCGTCGTCCGGATGCATGAACAGCGTCGCGGCCGGCACGGCACGGTGCAGCTCGGGGACGCGGCGCGTCATCGAGCCGGAATGCCAGTGCTCCAGCACGCGGCCGGTGCACAGCCACAGATCGAACTCCTTGTCGGGCGTTTCGGCCGCCGGCTCGAACGGACAGAAGATGATGCGCGCCTTCTTGTCCGGCTTGCCGTAGAACGACACGCCCTCGCCCGGCTTGACGTAGGGATCGTAGCCCTCGCGGAAGCGCCAGAGCGTCTCCTTGTTGCTGACGACCGGCCAGCGCAGGCCGCGCGCCTGATGATACTGCTCGAAATCCGCCAGATCGTGGCCGTGACCGCGGCCGAACTTGGCGTACTCCTCGAACAGGCCCTTCTGCACGTAGAAGCCGAATGCGGCGCTCTCCGAATTGTCAAAGCCCTTCTGGCATTCGGTGACCGGGAACTTGTTCACCTCGCTGTTGGCATAGAGCACGTCGAACAGCGTCTTGCCGCGCACCTCCGGCTTCTTGGCGATCAGCTCCTCCGGCCACACGTCCTCGATCTTGAAGTACTTGGAGAACTCCATCACCTGCCAGAGATCGGAGCGCGCCTCGCCCGGCGCCTTCACCTGCTGGCGCCAGAACTGGGTGCGCCGCTCGGCATTGCCATAGGCGCCTTCCTTCTCCATCCACATCGCCGTCGGCAGGATGAGGTCCGCGGCCAGCGTGGTCACGGTCGGATAGGGATCGGATACGACGACGAAGGCAGCCGGATTGCGATAACCGGGATAGCCCTCCTCGTTCATGTTCGGGGCCGTCTGCATGTTGTTGTTGCACTGGACCCAATAGGCGTTGAGCTTGCCGTCCTTCAGCATCCGGTTCTGCAGCACGGCATGGTAGCCGATGTTGCCCGGGATGGTGCCCTCGGGCAGCTGCCAGACCTTCTCGGCCGTCTCACGGTGCTTCGGGTTGGTGACGACCAGATCGGCCGGCAGGCGATGGGCAAAGGTGCCGACCTCGCGCGCGGTGCCGCAGGCCGAGGGTTGGCCGGTCAGCGAGAACGGGCCGTTGCCCGGCTCCGAGATCTTACCCATCAAGAGGTGCACGTTGTAGATCATGTTGTTGACCCACGTGCCGCGTGCATGCTGGTTGAAGCCCATCGTCCAGTAGGAGACGACCTTCTTCTTGGGATCCGCATAGAGCTTTGCGAGCCGTTCGAGATTCTCCTTCGGCACGCCCGACATCTTGTGGGCGTAGTCGAGCGTATAGGGCTCGAGCAGCCTCTTGTACTCGTCGAAGCCGATCTTGTCCTTGAAGCCGGCCGGATCGAGCGCGCCGTCCTTGCCGGCCTTGTGCGAGGCGTTGAGCGCCTTGATCTCGAGCGCGTGCGTCGGCCGCAATCCGTAGCCGATGTCGGTGACGGTCGATGCGAACTCGACGTGCTTCTCGACGAAGTCCTTGTTCGTCGCACCGGAGTTGACGATGTAGTTCTGGATGTAGTTGAGGATCGCCATGTCGCTCTGCGGGGTGAACACCAGCGGATTGTCGGCGAGCTCGAACGAGCGGTGCTCGAAGGTGGAGAGCACGTGGACCTCGCAGCCCTCGTGCGTCAGACGGCGGTCGGTCAGGCGCGACCACAGGATCGGATGCATCTCCGCCATGTTCGAGCCCCACAGCACGAACGCATCGGCGTGCTCGATGTCGTCGTAACAGCCCATCGGCTCGTCGATGCCGAAGGTGCGCATGAAGCCGGTGACGGCCGAGGCCATGCAATGGCGCGCGTTCGGATCGAGGTTGTTGGAGCGGAAGCCGGCCTTGTAGAGCTTTGCGGCGGCGTAGCCCTCCCAGATGGTCCACTGGCCCGAGCCGAACATGCCGACGGTCGAGGGGCCACCGGCCTTCAACGCGGTCTTCCATTTCTCGGCCATGAGCTTGAAGGCGTCGTCCCACGAGATCGGCGTGAACTCGCCGTTCTTGTCGAACTTGCCGTTCTTCATGCGCAGCATCGGCTGGGTCAGCCGGTCCTCGCCGTACATGATCTTGGACAGGAAGTAGCCCTTGATGCAGTTGAGGCCGCGATTGACCGGCGCATCGGGATCGCCTTGCGTCGCCACGACCTTGCCGTTCTTGGTGCCGACGATCACGCCGCAGCCGGTGCCGCAGAAGCGGCACACGCCCTTGTCCCAACGGATGCCGTCGGTCTTGCCCGGCTGCGCGATCGCCGCATCCGGCAGCGTCACACCGATGGTCGAGGCGGCAGCAACCGCTGCGGCTGCCTTCAACGCATCGCGGCGCGTCGCCGTGGCTTCATTTCCGTTCGTCAACTTCGTAACCATCGTCGGTCTCTCCGGCTCAACGAATCTCAAATTGCGGAAGGGCGCGCGTGCGCGCCGGAATTCTGGCAGAGGCCGCCGCAGCAGGCGGCCGGCTCGGTCTCGATCGCGCTCTCGTCGTCGGGCGCATCGAAGGCGTGAAAGATCAGCGAGGCACTGACGACGCCCGGCAGGCGATGCATCGCGGCGATCTGGTCGATCGCCAGCGAGGCCGGCGTATCGACGACGGTCAGCGCAAGCCGGTTCTCGCCGGACACGGCCTCGAGCTCGACGCCGGGCAGCGCCAGGATCCGGTCCGTCAGACCGCCCGCGGCATCCGGTGCGAGATAGACGGCAACGCCGCAGATGTTGGTGGCTTCAGCCATTGTGCACGACCAGGTTTGCAAGTTCGGATACCAGCGCGATCCGGTCGCGCGGCGCGAGCGCGATGGCTTCGACCGGGCAGACCGGGATGCAGTCGCCGCAGCCGGTGCAGGCCGCGGCATCGATGACGGCGCCGAGCTTCTCGCGCGCGAGAATGCGGATGGCGGAATGCTCACAGGCTTCGACGCAGCGGCGGCAGACCACACCGTGTCTTTCGACGCAGGCGCTCGCGCTGGAGACGGTCGCCACCTGTTCGGGGCACGACTCGTTCACGCGCGGCGCAAGCGCGTCGCGGCCGGATGCGAAAGGCAGAACGGCAGAAAACAGTGAGCGTCGTGACATAGGTCTCGGCATATCCGAATCCTCACGGGCAGACCCGTGTTGAGGAATTTTCCAGGAGAATGCGCCCCATCGGGCACATCTCGGTCGACGCCGTTGTCACCGCTGCGGACCATAGGTTCGCGCTGTCCATGTTGCATTGCGCTAGATCAACCGGCGTCGCGAACGCGCGTAAGCAACGATTAACCTGCATGTCGTTTGCCGCACGAAATTGCGCAAACCGGGCAAGGTGTTTGCTTCACCTTCATCCCCGACGTGATGAGGCGGGTTCGCGAGCAATGAGGCGTCCACCGCAGGCCGACGACCGCCCTCAAAAGGGCGAATCTGCTGCAGCGATTTGAGGGGCGCGAGGACGGCCGCAGACGCCTCGATCTTCGCTGCTGCAGCCGTCTTGAAAGCGGGGGTCGAATGGTTAACTTGGAGCGAGGCGAATCGCCGCCTTTTCGCCCTCCCTCAAGACAGACATGCCGACATTCACCCCGCATCAGGATGCCGCTCTGAAGGCCGTTGGCGACTGGCTCAAGGCCAAGCCCGGCCGTAACGGCACACCGCCGGTGTTCCGCCTGTTCGGCTTTGCCGGCACCGGCAAGACCACCCTGGCGCGGCACATCGCCGACGGCGTCGACGGCGAGGTGAAGTTTGCCGCCTTCACCGGCAAGGCCGCCCTCGTCATGCGCAACAAGGGGTGCGACGACGCCTCCACCATCCACTCCCTGATCTACCGCGCCCGGGAGTCCGGCGAGGAGCAGCCGAGCTTCGAATTGTGGGACGACGCGCCGGCCTCGAAGGCGAAGCTGATCGTGATCGACGAATGCTCGATGGTCGACGCCGAATTGGGGCGCGACCTGATGTCGTTCGACTGCCCGCTGCTGGTGCTGGGTGATCCCGCGCAGCTGCCGCCGATCCAGGGCGGCGGCTTCTTCACCAACACCGAGCCGGACGCGATGCTGACCGAGGTGCACCGCCAGGCGCAGGACGATCCGATCGTGCGGATGTCAATGGACGTCCGCGAGGGACGCGAGCTCGACATCGGCCGTTACGGCGACAGCGAGGTGGTCTCGCGCAAGGAGCTCGACCCTGACAGGGTCATGGGCGCCGACCAGGTCCTGGTCGGCCGCAACAACACAAGGCGCGCCTACAACATGCGGGTGCGCCAGCGCCAGAACATCGAGGACGTCTTTCCGGTCGCCGGCGACAAGCTGGTGTGCCTGCGGAACAACCGCAAGAAGGGCCTGTTCAACGGCGGCCTGTGGCGCGTGAAGTCGCGCAACACCTCGCGCTCGAAATCGCGCATCCTTTCGATGCGGCTGTCGCCCGACGAGGATTTCGGCCACAAGGTGACCAAGGTCTCGGTGCGCGCCGATTGCTTCGAGGGCGGTGTCGAGCAGATCGCCTGGGAGCAGCGCAAGCCCTATGACGAGTTCGACTACGGCTACGTGCTGACCGTGCACAAGTCGCAGGGCTCGCAATGGGACGACGTCGTGCTGTTCGACGAGAGCTTTGCGTTTCAGGACTCGAGGGCGCGGTGGCTGTACACGGGCATCACGCGGGCAGCGAAAAGGTTGAGCATCGTGGTTTAGGTGCCGAGGCCCGAGCCTCGACCTCCGCTGTCGTCCCGGACAAGCGCAGCGAAGCGGAGCGCCGATCCGGGACCCATACCCACAGGAAGATGATTGACGAAGACTCGGAGTGGGAGTTTTGCCTCACGCTCCTCCCTGGGGTTATGGGTCCCCGCGTTCGCGGGGACGACAGCGGTTATGAGGTGGCGTTACCGCGCCTCACGCTCAGTTACTTCCCCGCAACAAAGTAAAAATCTTCCCGTCCCGGCGGCGAGCCGTAGGTGAACGGCTGCTGCTCGTGCCTGGTGGCGGCCCAGACGTCGTCGCGGATGATGTCGAACAGCTTCCGGATCTCGATGCGGGGCTGCTTGATCTCGCGGGCGAGCGCGGTGGCGAACGGGCTGTTGGCACTGCCGTCGCCGTCCATCGCGGTCTCGCCGTGCTTGGCGGCATAGACCACCATGAAGCCTGCGCCGGGCTCGATGTTGGAGAAGCCCTTGTCGACCAGCTTCAGCGACAGCGTGCGCTGCATGGCCGGCGCGAACGGATTGTCGCGGCAGGCATCCAGGACCACGAGACGCATTTTTCGCGCGGCACCGACCGCAGCGATCACCTGCTCGAGCGCGACCGCCTGGGTCTCGGCGTCCTTGTCGGCGGCGAGCTTGGCATCGACGGGAACGAGATAGTTCACCCCGCCGATCTCGAAGCCGTGGCCGGCGTAATAGACCACGGCCCAGTCGGCCTTCTCCGCTTCCTCCGCGAAGGCCTTCAACGCGTCAAAGAACTTGTCGCGGGTGAGGTCACTGACGGAAATCACGGTCTGGAAGCCGACGTCGCGCAGCACGCTCGCGATCAGTTTGGAATCGCGCGGCGGATTGGGCAAGGCGTGGACGTTCTTGTAGGCGCCGTTGCCAATCACCAGCGCCACGCGGCGCCCGGTTGCCCCGGCCGGCGCCTGCGGCGTCAGCGCCGCGAGCCGCTCCTGCGCGACGGCACGGGCGCGGGCGACGTCGGGCTCGTCGAACTTGGTCAGCGAATAGGCGGCCGCGCGGTAATCGGCGCGCGCCTGCGCGAGATCTTTCTTCCGCTCGTAGATCTGGCCGCGGCCGGAATGCGCGCGGATGTTGTTCGGATTGATCTGGATCGCCGTGTTGTAATCCTTCAGCGCGGCATCGAGGTCGCCCTTCATCATGCTGACATCGGCGCGGTTGTTGATCGCGTAGACGTTTTTCGGCTGCCGCTCGATCAGGCCGTTGCAGTCGGCAAGGGCCTGCGCATACTTGCCCATCATGCCGTAGGTGATGCAGCGGTTGCTGGCGATCTGCGGCGCGGCCGGGTCGATCTTCTCGGCCTCCGCGAAATCGGCGATCGCGCCGTCGAAATCCTTCATCAGCGTGCGCGCGCGGGCGCGATTGGTCCAGCCGAGCAGGAATTTCGGCGTGTATTTGATCGACAGGCTGAAATCGTCGATCGCGCTTTGCAGCGCGCCGCGGCGCGCGTAGATGACGCCCCGATTGTTGTAGGGGACGCCGTAGGCCGGGCGCTTCTGAAGGGCGAGGTTGTAGTCCGCCATGGCGAGGTCATCCTGGCCCTTGCGCTCATAGGCGAGGCCGCGCAGGTTGAGAGCAATGACGTAGTCCGGATCGAGATCGACCGCGATGGACAGGGTCTCGATCGCGTGGTCGTAATCGCGCTTGTTGATCAGCGTGTTGCCGCGCACGGAGAGCGCGATGGCCTTGTCCTTGCCGCTGAGCTTGTCGGCCTTCAGCAGATTGTCGCAAGCGCTCGCGCGGGCCTGGGCCTCCGCCTGGCGGTCGCGGCAGAGGGTGAGATCGTCGGCCTGCGGGTCGGCCGCCGCGCTGAACAGGCCGGCGGTCAGGATGACGAGGGTCAGGGAAACGACGCGCAGCATGGGTCAGGCCTGCTCCAGCCAGATTCTTCTTAAGTCGATCATCGATCGCACCGGTTCATCTAGCGCGGAGTTCCCGGTCTCGCCAAGCCGCAGTCGCCCGGCTATCCCGCGCGGCTCGTTTCACAGACTCGTGTCCGTCCCGCCGTAACAATCGGCGCCTGCGTCCGTACCTCGGATGGTGCGAAAACGCGGGCCGGGCAACTGTTCGTCCGGCCCCGACCGCCCTAGACTGTCAGACCTTCCGAAAGAGGATCCGCCATGCGCCGACCTGCCCTCGCCTCCCTGCTCGCCGCAACCACCGCCCTTTCGCTAACCTTTGCGCTGGCCTTTGCCGCGCCGTCCCGGGCCGCGGAGGATGCGGTCGTGATCCCCGCCCCCGCCATGGATGCGGCCCCTGCGAGCGGGATGCAGACCGCCGTGATCGCCGGCGGCTGCTTCTGGGGGGTCCAGGGCGTCTTCCAGCACACCGCGGGCGTCGTCAACGCGGTCTCCGGCTATGCTGGCGGCACCAAGGCGACCGCCGACTACCAGACGGTCTCGAGCGGCCGGACCGGCCACGCCGAGGCGGTCGAGATCAAGTTCGACCCGAAGAAGATCTCCTACGGAAAAATCCTCCAGATCTACTTCTCGGTGGCGCACGACCCGACCCAGCTCAACCGCCAGGGCCCCGACGTCGGCACGCAATATCGCTCGGCCGTCTTCACCACCTCCGACGAGCAGAAGAAGGTGGCGGAGGCCTATATCGCCCAACTCAACGGCGCCAAGGTCTTCACCAAGCCGATCGTGACCAAGGTCGGCGCGCTGGAGGCTTTCTATCCGGCGGAGGCCTACCACCAGGACTATCTGACGCTGCACCCGAACCAGCCCTACATCGCCTATAACGACCTGCCCAAGGTCGAGAACCTGAAAAAGCTGTTCGCGGATAACTACATTGAAAAGCCGACGCTGGTGAGCGCCAGCAAGGCCACCAACTGATCGCGAGATCACCGAAACAAACGGGAGACCCATGCCCGACACCAAGACGAAAACCACTGATAACAAGGTCATCAAGAGCGAAGAGCAGTGGCGGCGCGAATTGTCGCCGATGCAGTACGCGGTGCTGCGCGAGAAGGCGACCGAGCGTCCCTTCTCCGGCGAGTATGAGCACGACCACCGCGCCGGCACCTACACGTGCGCCGGCTGCGGCAATGTGCTGTTCGAGTCCGACGCCAAGTTCGATTCCGGCTGCGGCTGGCCGAGCTTCACCCAGCCCGCCGTCGAGAGCCACATCGACGAGGAGCGGGACGTCAGCCACGGCATGATCCGCACCGAGGTGCTCTGCTCCAAATGCAGCGGCCATCTCGGCCACGTCTTCCCCGACGGCCCCGGGCCGACCGGCCTGCGCTACTGCATCAACTCGGCCGCGCTGAAGTTGGAGCCGAAATAAGGTTGCGCGCGGCCCGGTTCCTTCATGGAACCCGGCCGCGCGATGTGCTTTTCTTGTCTGGCGGTGCGGCCGATCATCGCATTTGGCGGCCGCCAGGGAGGATGCCATGTCACTCGGGACCGTCCTGATCATCCTGGTGATCATCTATCTGCTCGGCGGCCTGTCCGGCCGCGTCGGCGGTTATGGCTATGGCATGGGCCATTCCGGCATGGGGATCGGCGGCGTCGTGCTGGCGGTCCTGATCGTCCTGCTGCTTCTTGGCAAACTGTAAGCCATATAAGGCATTGAAATTATTTGAATAATTTCGCCTGCGGGGCTGCCATGCGCGGATTCATCATCTCCCATCGCAGGGGTCGCATTTTTGTCAAATCGGCCTATATTAGAGGGCGAAATGGCATGTGCGGCGGGCTCGCTCGATTGCGGCCCCTGCCCTCCCAAACCCCACGCGCTTAAAGCCCCAGAGAAGAATCACGAGGTCTTTGACCATGCGTCCACTGCGTCCGTTCAACTTCAACACCTCCGCCGAACTCTTCCCCGCCGCGATCCGCAAGAAGAAGCGCGCAGGCTTCACCTATCGCCGGTTCGGCACCGCGGCCGAAGCCGTGCAGTTCGCGATGGAGCAATTGCCGACGGATTCGCTGAACGGCGCCTATCTTCAGGTCGAGGAAGCGCGTTTCGACCAGAACGGCATCCGCTCGCTCTATGAGAGCGAAGCCTTCCCGTTGGAGCGCCACCGCAAGCCGGAGCCCGTGGCCGCCGAGACCGACGCCGCCGACGCGGCCTAAGTTTTCGCTGAACCTTCCTATGTGCGCAGAAAGCGCGATGGCCGAAAGGCTGTCGCGCTTTCTGCGTTTTGCGGCTTTCTCTGCCGTCATTGCGCGCGGGGGAAACCAGCGCATTATCGACCAATGAACTCGCGGCGAGCGCTCTCAGCCGCCGCTGCTAGATTCGCGGCTGCTTGTCGAGCCAGCGGCGCAAAAGGCGCACGTTGCGCATATTGGCGCGGAACATCACGTCGAAAGCGTCGCCCGCGAACGGGACCATGCCGACCACGCCGTCGAGCGCGACATTGCCGAGCATGCGGGTGGTGATGTACCAGGGCGCGCCCAGCGCGCGGGCCTCCCGCACCAGCCACAGCGAGATCGCCGTGGTGATGATGTCGCCGACGACGGGGATCAGGCCTATCAGCCCGTCGATGCCGTAGCGGATGTTGGTGCCGGGCAGGACGAAGGCGACGTCGAGCAGCTTTGCGATCGCCTCGATCCGCGCGATCCGCTGCTCGCGCGTCAGATTGCCGAACGGGCTCCCGGCGAACGGATTGTCCTTGCCAAGCTCGAAACCGAACTCGCGAAACCCCTGCTCCAGCGTCTCGGGGCGGATTTCCCGGCCGTCCTGGTCGATGATCGGCCGGCGTGCCTCGCTGCCGGAAGAGGTCGCGCGCGAGCCGCTCCCCGAACGGGATCTGCGTGGAGCAAGGATGTCGTCGTCGGACATGGTCATGGCCTTCAGGGAACGCGCGGACGAGGCGGAGGTTGCTGCGCCGCGTCCGAACGTCGCGCGCTCAGGTCGGCGCCGCCACCGGGTGCGGCTCCTTGATGTATTTATGCACGAGCCAGGACGAAATCACCGCCGGCACGAACCCGACGAGGCCATACAGGATGAACTGCACCGCGCCCGAATCCGGCCCGCGCGAGCTGTAGGTGAGCGAGGCCAGCACGAAGGCGAACAGGCCGACCAGGAGCATCCGCAAGCCCGGGCCGATCCGCCTGACATGGGTCAGGATGTCATCGACTGCGCCGATCATCAGCGAAGGCAGGAAGCCGAACAGATAGCTGTATTGCAGGGTCTTGAAGAACACCGCGAACAGCTTGCCGACTTCGCCGAGACTGGTCTGGGCCCAATAGCCGGACTGATAGGTCGTCGTCAGCAGCAGCAGGAACCCGCCGACGAACGGGCCAACCAGCGCAAACACCAGATAGCGTTTCATCAAACACCCTCACGTTTCGCCGGTGTTATAGCAGCGCCGCGGGAACCTTGAATAGCGGGGCGAGCTCTGCCTTTGGAGGAACAAGTGGCAAGGCGACGAGTTCAGACAGGACCTGAATTATCCCTGTCAGATTGGAGCCGCCGATGGCCCGCAAATTTCTCCTGGCGACGATCACGCTGGCAGCCCTGAGTGGCCTGTCGAACGTACCCGCTCTTGCGCAAGGCCACATGGGCTCGCCGCAGGAACAGCAGGCCTGCTCGCGCGACGCCTCGCGCTTCTGTCGCAAGGACCTCGGCAATGACGGCGCCGTGCAGGGCTGCCTGCAAGCCAACCGGGCCAAGCTCTCGCGCTCTTGCAGCAAGGTGTTTCAGAGCCACGGCATGTGAGGACCGCGACCATCCCCAGCGAACGGAGAGTGAAGCCATGTTGCGCGACGAACAGCTCTCGATCCTGCGGGACATCTGCCAGTCCGTTGCCTTCGCCGACGACCGCCACGGCAAGATCGGCGAGCTCATCGCCGACGGCTACGTGATGAAGGACGGCGATCTCTTCGAGCTGACGGCCAAAGGCGTCACCGCCGTCGAGGAACACGCCGCCGCGCTCGGCGCAAGCGATGTGGAACAAGCGAGCGCGTCCTTCGATCGGATGATCTGATCGCGCGCACACGCATTGTGCGTGACGTCCACGCAACAGCTGCAAATTCCTTTGCACCTGCCATTGCAGCCGCGTGACAATGGCGCATACTTCGCTCGGGCGGCGCAGCACTTTTCGATTCGAACATCAAGAAATCGAGCGACCACATGCGGGACCAGAGTTCCCGACGTGAAGGCTGTGACATGCGGCAGATCAAGCCGCGTGCGGCGCCCCAAAAACCAAGTGGCTCAAGCCCACGGAAATCGGGGACGCATCCTGCATGACACGCTATCAGACCATCGCTTCGCCGCTCAAGACCACCGCTTCGCTGTTGGCCGTCGCAACCACCGCCATCGCACTCCAGACCTCACCCGGCCTCGCCTTCTCGTCCGAAGCGCAGCAGATGTGCACGGGCGATGCGATGCGGCTGTGCTCAAGTGAGATCCCCGACATTCCCAGGGTCAGGGCCTGCATGGTGCGGAACAAGGCCCAGGTCAGCCCCGGGTGCCGCGCCGTGATGGACCGCGAAGCCGCGGCATCAGCATCGCGCAAGCGGGAAGCGGCGGCGCAGTAAGCTACTCGGCGTCATTCCGGGGCGTGCGAAGCACGAACCCGGAATCCATTGGGCAGCATGTGACGCGGTGAAATGGATTCCGGGCTCGCGCTACGCGCGCCCCGGAATGACGGAGAACGGATCGGCTCGCCCTAATCGCCCCACTGCGCAAAGGCGTCGTTGAAGGCGCGCTCGCCGGGGGCGCCCTTCTCGATGGCGATGATGGCGCGGCGCTGGTTGGCATAGACCAGCGGCACGTCGAACCACGAGCGCTCCTTCAGGAGCTGGACGTTGCGGGAGCGGTCGGCGTCGACATTGGACAGGCCGACCAGGAAGAAGCCGTCGGTGACCTTGACCGCGAGGCCTGCCAGCGGCGTGCCGCGCGCCTGCTCGTTCGATTTCATCAGGATGCCCGGCACGTTGGAGACGCTGCCGCCCGGAAAATCCGGCGGCAGGATGAAGGTCAGCTCCGCCGTGTGGCTCGCCGGCAGCGACGAGTCGGTGTTGCGGCGGAACGACATCGTCATCTTGAACTTGCGGTCGGGGATCTCGATGTCGGCGCGCACGGCGACGTCGGCCTTCTGGTTGCCCGAGGCCTTGATCGGCTCCAGCCGCCACACCACCGAGCCGACATATTGCTTGCCCTTCGGATCGGACGGATCCTCGTCATAGAGCACGACCTTCTGCGCCACCGGCGCGACCGGCTGGTCGCTGGCCGAGGGCTGGCCGACGCGATCGGGAATCTTCGGCTTGCTCTGCGGCTGGGACGGATCCTTCGGGGCCTCCACGACCTGGGTCGGCGAGGACTTGAACAGGTTGGTCGCGATCTGGGCCAGTTGCTTGCCCCAGAGGATGCCGGCACCGACCAGGATCAGCACGATGCCGACGGCGATCGCGCTCTTGAACGGGAAGGTGGAGCGCGTGCGGGCGCGCTTCTTGGCGTCGCGCTCGGGCGCGATGCGCGGACGCGGCGACGGCGGCTGCGGCGCGTAGCGCTCGGCCTCCTCGATCGACTCGTCGTAGGAATAGGGCGCGTCCTGCTCGCCGGCACGGTTTTCCAGGCTCGGCTCGAGCCGGTCGAATTCCGGCGAGGGCGAGGGCACGTTGGCGTAAGTGCGGCGCGCGGCGCGGCTGGCCTGCGCGGCAGCGCCGCCGAGATCGTTGGCGTCGGCCGTGATGTCGCGGAAGCCGCGCACGCCCGGTGCCGGCGGCAGCGGCGGCGGAGGTCCGGCATCGGGCGGACGGCGAGCGCCGGCGCGATCGCGTCCGGCCGCTGGCTCCGGCATCGGTGGCGGGGCGGACGGTCCCGGTTGGCGCGGGGCGTCGAAACGGGGAGCGCGCGGCGGACGCGGGGGCTCGCCTTGGTCATCGACGTTGAAGGAGGGACGGTCGGCGCGCGGCGGCGGCGGAGCCGGACGCGTCCGCGGCGGGGCCGGCGCGCCCGCAGCCGGGCTGCCTTCGGCGGCTCGGGCGCTGGCGCGGCGAAAGGCATCGCCGCTGCTGCCGCCGCGGGCGCCGCCACCGGGGCGCGAGGCCTCGCGGGCACGCTGGGCAGCTTCCGATTCGACCTTGCGGACGGCCTCCTCCAGCGACAACCTTTCGCGGGTGATCTCGGATTCGGAGAGCGGCGGCTGCACGCTGCGCAACTGCGCGATCAACGCCGTGCGCGCTCGCTCATAGAGCGCGCGACGGCTTTCGCCGGGAGCGTTCGGGTCCAGGGCGGCAATAGCGCGGGCGATCAGCGGATAGTAATCAGCCATTTCAACTCAACTATACGCGCGTCCCGGTAAGATATCGTTAAGCCTCAAACGGATTTTGCACCAGGATAGTATCTTCGCGTTCGGGGCTGGTGGAAAGCAGCGCAACCGGGCACCCCACCAATTCCTCGATCCGCCGGACATATTTGATGGCCTGAGCCGGCAGGTCGGCCCAGGACCGCGCATTGGCGGTCGGCTCCTTCCAGCCCTCGATGGTCTCGTAGATCGGCTCGACCCGGGCCTGGGCGCCCTCGCCGGCGGGGAAGTGGTCGATCTCCTTGCCGTCGAGCTTGTAGCCGGTGCAGACCTCGATCGTGTCGAAGCCGTCGAGGATGTCGAGCTTGGTCAGCGCCAGGCCGTTGATGCCGCAGGTCCGGACCGCCTGGCGGACCAGCACGGCGTCGAACCAGCCGCAGCGGCGCGGACGGCCGGTATTGGTGCCGAACTCGCGGCCGCGCTCGCCGATCCGGCGGCCGGTCTCGTTGTCCTGCTCGGTCGGGAACGGGCCCTGGCCGACGCGGGTCGTGTAGGCCTTGCACAGGCCGAGCACATAGCCGACCGCGCCGGGTCCGAGGCCCGAGCCGGTCGCCGCCTGCGCCGCCACCGTGTTGGACGAGGTGACGTAGGGGTAAGTGCCGTGGTCGACGTCGAGCAGCGCGCCTTGCGCGCCTTCGAACAGCATGCGCTTGCCTTCGCGCCGCTTGATGTCGAGCAGCCGCCACACCGTCTCGGCGTAGGGCAGCAGCTCCGGCGCCAGCGCGGTCAATTCCTTCAGGATATCCTTGCCGTCGAACTCCGGCAGGCCGAGACCACGGCGAAGCGCGTTGTGGTGGGCAAGCAGCCGGTCGATCTTGTGCGGGAGGGTGTCGAGGTCGGCGAGGTCCATCAGGCGGATGGCGCGGCGGCCGACCTTGTCCTCATAGGCAGGCCCGATGCCGCGGCGGGTGGTGCCGATCGCGGTTGCTGCATTGGCGGATTCGCGATGCGCGTCGAGCTCGCGGTGCAGCGGCAGGATCAGGGTGACGTTCTCGGCCACACGCAGATTTTCCGGAGAGACCGCGACGCCCTGCGAGCGCAGCTTGGTGACCTCGTCGAGGAAGGCGGCGGGATCGAACACCACGCCGTTGCCGATCACCGACAGCTTGCCCTCGCGCAGCACGCCGGAGGGCAGCAGAGCGAGCTTGTAGGTCTTGCCGTTGATCACCAGCGTGTGGCCGGCGTTATGACCGCCCTGGAAGCGGACGACGATGTCCGCCTGCTCCGACAACCAGTCGACGATCTTGCCCTTTCCTTCGTCGCCCCACTGGGCGCCGACGACGACAACATTGGCCATTCGCGCGTAATCCTTCGAAGATTTCTCTGTAGGTGGCATGATCCGAACGGAAAATTGGTACCCACTTTTCCGGAATCATGCCTGCGCCCAGCCCAATTCCCGGCCAGAGGCCGTTCGCACGCGAGGCAGCCCAACCGGATAAAGGAAGCAGCCTCTCTAGGCAAGCAAGAACGGGGCATTTTCAGGGCTTCGAGGCTACTCCAAGCCTTTGATATCCCCTTAAAATCTCGAAACCTTCGGGATCTGAGGGCGGCAGAATTGACACGCATCAACCGTTCCGGGGGGCGATTGCGCCAAGGGATGACTGTCACCTCCGCAGCTTACCCTCCCCCGGCCCTGAAGCCTCCATGTCGGACATGCCGTGACCAAGCCACTGAACAGCCAGGCGAGCCAATCCTCGAGCCAATTCTGGCGCCTGTCGACCGACGCGCTCTGCACCCGGCTCGGCTGCTCCTTGCAGGGCCTTACCGCGCGTGAAGCCGCAGACCGCCTCGTCCGATTCGGGCCGAACAGCGACGCGCCGCCGCGCATCGAGGGCGCCATGCGCGCGATCCTGCGCCGGCTGCTGGAGCCGCTGTCGCTGATCCTGCTGGTTGCCGGCATCGTCTCGATGCTGACCGGCGACGACATCGGCGGGCTCATCATCGTCCTGATCCTGGCGCTCTCGATCGGGCTCGACACCGTCCAGGAGGGCCATGCGGTCCGCGCCGCCGAGCTTCTCCGCCGCTCGGTGGCGCTGAAGGCCGAGGTCAGGCGCGACGGCGTCTTCTGCGACATCGATGTCGATCACGTCGTACCCGGCGATCTCCTGCGCATCCGCGCCGGCGACATCATCCCGGCCGACGCGCTGATCCTGGAGAGCACCGCCTTCACCGCGGGCGAAGCTGCGCTCACGGGCGAGCCCTATCCGGTGCAGAAACGCGCCGGCCCTGCGGCCGCTGCCGACGACACCTCCAACGCGTTATTCCGTGGCGCGGTGGCGCAGACCGGCGAGGCGATCGCGTTCGCCGTGCACACCGGCCGCGACACCGTCTTCGGAGCGGCGGCCTCCGCGCTGGCGGAGACGCAGGCGCCCTCGCCCTTCGAGCGCGATTTGCACGAATTCGGCCTCGTGGTCGCGCGCGCCACGCTGGCGCTGGTGCTGGTCGTGCTCACCGTCCGCGTGCTGTTCGGCCGCGAGGTGCTCGACTCGCTGCTGTTCGCGGTCGCGCTCGCGGTCGGCCTGACGCCGGAGCTGCTGCCGATGATCACCACGGTGACGCTGTCGCGCGGCGCGCTGCGCATGGCCGGGCGCAAGGTGATCGTGAAGCGGCTGGCCGCGATCCACGATCTCGGCGCCATGACCGTGCTGTGCACGGACAAGACGGGCACGCTGACCTCGGCCGAGATCACGCTCGCGGGGAGCCTCGACGCCGAAGGCAAGGATGACGCCCGCGCCGCCAAACTCGGCGCCATCGCAGCATCGCTCGGCGGCGACCGCGGCTCGCTCGATGCCGCGCTCGTCGCCGGACGGCCGGACGCTGCGCAAGGCTGGACGCTGGCCGGCCGGCAGGCGTTCGACTTCTCGCGCCGGCTGGGATCGGTGCTCGCAACCGGCCCCGAAGGCGCGCTGCTCATCGTCAAGGGCGCGCCGGAAGCCGTGCTCGCATTGTGCACGATGGACGAGGGCGCACGTAGTGCTGCGATGGCCCGCGCGCATGAGCTCGCCGGCGAGGGCCTGCGCACCGTCGCCATCGCTTCGCGGACATGGCGCGGCCCATTGCGGGAGGTCGAGACCGACGACGAGACCGATCTCGTCTTCGAAGGCTTTTGCGCCTTCGCCGATCCGCCGAAGCCAACAGCGGCGGCAGCCATTTCCCGGCTCGCGGCGAGCGGCGTCGACCTAAAAATCCTCTCGGGCGACGATCCCGTGGTGGTGAAGCGGCTTGCGGGCCTGGTCGGGCTGAACCCCGAGCGCGTGCTGTCGGGGGCCGACATCGCCGAGCTCAGCGACGAGGCGCTGGCCGTGCAGGTGCGCTCCACCGACGCGTTCGGCCGGCTCGCGCCGGACCAGAAGTCGCGCATCGTAAAGGCGCTGCAGGCGGGCGGCGAGGTGGTCGGCTTCCTCGGCGACGGCATCAACGACGCACCGGCCCTGAAAGTTGCCGATGTCGGCCTTTCGGTCGATTGCGCGACCGGCGTGGCGCAGGCCGCCGCCGACATGATCCTGCTGGCCTCGGACCTCGAGGTCGTCGCCGACGGCGTCGCGGAGGGACGGCGCACCTTCGCCAACATCCTCAAATATGTCCGCATGGGCGCCAGCTCGAATTTCGGCAACATGCTGTCGATGGCCGCGGCCTCGATCGCGCTGCCGTTCCTGCCGATGCTGCCGACGCAGATCCTGCTCAACAACCTGCTCTACGATCTCTCCGAGCTCGGCATTCCGTTCGACCGGGTATCAGCGCAGGCAACGGCACAGCCGCAGGTGTGGAGCATGTCGCACCTGGTGCGCTTCGCCGCGATCATGGGACCGCTGTCGTCGGTGTTCGACGTGCTGACCTTCGTCGCGCTGCTGTACCTGTTCAAGGCCTCGCCGGAGGAATTCCGCACCGCCTGGTTCGTCGAATCGATGGCGACGCAGATCCTCGTCATCTTCATCATCCGCACCAACGGCCGGCCCTGGCGCAACTGGCCCGATCCGGCGCTCGCGGCGTCCTCGCTGATCGCCCTGCTGGTCGCGATGGTGCTGCCGTTCACGCCGCTGGGGACCTGGTTCGGCTTCGTTGCACCGCCGCCGGTCGTGATGGCCGGCATCGCGCTTCTCGTCGTGCTCTATCTCGCCTGCGCCGAGCTGTTGAAGCCGTTCGCGATCCGTGCGGCGCGAAGAGGAAAACGGGGTTCCGGCCGCATCAAGCCCGCGCATGGAGGCGATGCGCCTTCACCCCATTGATGTCCAGCGCATTTCCGTGTCTTTGAGCCAGGCCGGGTGATGAGCCGGCCCGGACACGGCCGGGCGGCAGCCTCGGCGCACGACACGGGGCCATCACAATCACAATGTCCGCCACCGGCCAGACCACGAGCGCGGAGACATCCGGTCACAGCTGGATCGCCAACCAGCCTTATCTGCTGCTCAGCATCACTGCGTTGTGCTGGGCCGGCAATGCCATCGTCGGGCGGCTCGCCGCCGGCCACATCCCGCCGGTCACGCTGTCGTTCCTGCGCTGGTTCTTCGCCTTCCTGCTGGTGCTGCCGTTCGCCTGGAAACATCTCGCCCAGGACTGGCCGGCGATCCGCAGCAGGCTCGGCCTGATGATCACGCTCTCGGTCACCGGCATCGGCGCCTTCAACACGCTGCAATACTGGGCGCTGGAGCATACCCAGGCACTCAACACGCTGCTGCTGCAGTCGGCCGCGCCGCTGGTCGTGGCGCTGTGGTCGCTGGCCATCCTCGGCATCCGCCTCACCGCGGCGCAGGCGTTCGGCGTGCTGCTGTCGATGTGCGGCGTGCTGACCATTCTGCTGCACGGCGACTTCACCACGCTGTCGAGTATCGACTTCAACAAGGGCGATCTCATCTTCATCGTCGCCCTCGTCATCTTCGCGCTGTATTCGGTGCTGACGCTGAAGCGGCCGCCGATGCACGGCCTGTCGTTCCTCGCCTTCACCTTCGGGGTCGGCGCGGCCTGCCTCATTCCGCTGGAGATCTGGGAATTGTCCGCGCGCCCGGTCATGAAGCTCGACGGACCGAACCTCTTGACGCTGTTTTACGTCGCGGTGTTTCCCTCGACGCTGGCCTATCTCTGCTTCAATCGCGGCGTGCGCCTGATCGGCGCCAACCGCGCCGCGCCGTTCTTCCACGTCGTGCCGGTGTTCGGCTCGATCATGGCGATGGCGTTCCTGGGCGAACACCCGCAGGCGTTCCACTTCATCGGATTTGCGCTGGTGCTGTCCGGCGTGTTCGTGGCGTCACGGAAGCAGGCGGCGTAGGACCAGCGAGAGGTCAACATATTAGCCGCCAAAGGCGCCTCCTCAGGGTTTGCCTGCATTGTAGCATTGCGGCCGCGTGACTTGTGCCGCGACGCCAATCCGGCGCAAGCTCGTATCCAACGCCAATGACGATTGCCTCGCCCGCGCCACCTGCCTCCAGTCCGGCCAGCTGGCTCAACAACCAGCCTTATCTGCTGCTCAGCCTGAGCTCGCTGTTCTGGGCCGGCAACATCGTGCTCGCACGTCATGTCGGCGCGCATGTGCCGCCGCTGACGGTGACCACGATCCGCTGGTTCGGCGTTTTCCTGATCCTGTTGCCGTTCGCCTGGCCGCATCTCAAGCGCGACTGGCCCGCCTTGCGCAAGAGCCTGCCGCTGATGCTGTTCCTGTCGCTGGTGGGCTTCGCCTTCAACAATGCGATCTCGTACTGGGCGATGCAGTACACGGAGGCGCTGAACGCGCTGCTGATCCAGTCGGCAGGTCCCCTGTTCGTGGCGCTGTGGTCGCTGGTGCTGTTCGGGGTGCGGCTGACGGGTGCCCAGTTCGCCGGCATCGCGATTTCGCTTGTCGGCGTGCTGATCATCATCCTGCGCGGCGATCTCGCCGCGCTTGCGAGCATCAGCTTCAACAGGGGCGACATCATGTTCGCCTCCTCCCTGGTGGCGTTCGGGATCTACTCGGCCTTCATCCCGCGCCGGCCCAAGATCCACCAGCTCTCCTTCCTGTCCTTCACCACCTGCTGCGGCGCGACGATGCTGCTGCCGACCGCGATCTGGGAGGCAGCAAGTGGCCGCGTGCTGCAATTCGACGGGACGACGCTGGCAACGCTGGGCTACATCCTGATCTTTCCCTCGACGCTGGCCTATCTGTTCTTCAACCGCGGCGTGGCGCTGATCGGCCCGAACCGCGCCGCGCCGTTCTTCCATCTGGTGCCGGTGTTCGGCTCGGCGATGGCGATCCTGCTGCTCGGCGAAAAGCTGCAGCCGTTCCACCTGATCGGCTACGCGCTGGTGCTCGCCGGCGTCGTGATCGCCTCACGCCAGGGCTCCGCGGTGAAGTAATTCCGTAGCGCGGACGGCGCGTGTTCGTATCCCGGACAAGAAGCGGCGCGCGAGCGGTGCGTCGCAGAGCCGGGACCCAGTTTGCCGCAGCATGGGCCCCGGTTCAGCAGCGCATCACGCCGCGAAGGGCGGCGCGCTGCACTGCGCCCGGGGCACGGGGTCCGGGAGCAAGTTAACTCCCGTCTTCCGATTTCAACGAAGAGACGCTAGGTTCCCCGCCAACGAAAAAGAGGGAACGTCTCAAGATGCTTTCAGGGCTGATTCGAAACCTGTGGACCGCCGGCGCGGCCGCGTTGTGCCTCGCCGCCGCATCCGCTGCGCGGGCCGATACCTGGCCGAGCCGAAACATCACGCTGGTGCTACCGTTCGCGGCCGGCAGCGGCACCGACACGACGACACGGCTGATCTCGCAGCATCTGTCGCAGGCGCTCGGCGTCGGCATCGTGATCGAGAACAAGGCGGGCGCCAACGGCATGCTCGCCGCAAGCTATGTCGCAAAGGCCGCCCCCGACGGCTACACACTGCTGGTGACGACCAACACCACGCATTCGGCCAATCCCTATCTGCTCAAGAGCCTGACCTACGATCCGGTCAAGGACTTCACGCCGATCGCGCGCACCGGCGACCTGCCCTTCATGCTGGTCGTCAATCCGGAAGTGCAGGCCAAGACCGTCGGCGAGCTCATCGCCTATGGCAAGGCCAATCCGAGCAAGCTGAGCTACGCCTCGGGATCGTCCTCCGCGATCGTGTCGGGTGCGACCTTTGCGCACAATGCCGGGCTCGACCTGCTGCACGTGCCCTACAAGAGCTCGCCGCCGGCGCTCAACGACGTCATGGGCGGCCGCGTCTCGATGATGTTCGTCGACATCCTGACCGGCCTGCCTCACGTCAACGGCAACGCGCTTCGCGCGCTCGCCGTCACCACCAAGGACCGCTCGCCGCTGGTGCCGAACCTGCCCTCGATGCAGGAGGCCGGCGTGCCGGATTTCGACATCTCGTCCTGGCAGGGCTATTTCGGCCCCGCCGGCATGCCGAAGGAGATCGTGACCAGGCTCAACGCCGAGATCCGGAAGATCGTCGAGAAGCCGGAGATCAAGGCCCAGCTCGCCACCCTCGGCATGGACGCGTTTTCGGGCACGCCGGAGCAGCTCGGCACGTTCGTGAATGAGCAGCTCGTGCTGTGGGAGAAGCTGATCACCAACGCCAAGATCGAGAAGCAGTAGGAAAGTATCGTGTCCCGGACGCGGCGCTGAGCCCGGGGCACGGCTCTCGTAGGTTGGGCAAAGCGAAGCGTGCCCACCGTTAGGCCGTCGCAAAAAAGAAAGGTGGGCACGGCGCTTCCGCGCCTTTGCCCACCCTACGAATTTCGAGCGTTTGGCCTTACGCCGCGCGCACCTTGGCGAGGAAGCCGTCGACGGCGCTGCGCAGCGCGCCGGACTGGCTGTCCAGTTCGCGGGCGTTGGTGAGCACGTCGGTTGCCGCCGTGCCGGTCGCTTCCGCGGCCGAGGTGACGCTGCCGATATTGGCGTTGATCTCGTTCGAACCGGCCGCGACCGACTGGATGTTGCGGGCGATCTCGCGGGTCGCCTCGCCCTGCTGCTCGATCGATGCGGAAATGCCGGCGGTGATCTCGCTCATCTCGGCGATGGTCTGAGTGATGCCGGAGATGGCCGTGACCGCGTCGCTGGTCGAGGTCTGCATCGCCGCGACCTGCGCGGAAATCTCCTCGGTCGCCTTAGCGGTCTGGTTGGCCAGCGCCTTGACCTCGGAGGCGACGACCGCGAAACCGCGGCCGGATTCACCGGCACGTGCCGCCTCGATGGTGGCGTTGAGCGCGAGCAAATTGGTCTGCGCGGCGATCGAATGGATCAGCTTGACGACTTCGCCGATCTTCTCGGCGCCGGTCGACAGCACCTGCACGGTGGCATTGGTACGCTCGGCGTCGCTGACGGCGCGGCTGGCGACTTCGGTCGAGCGGGTGACCTGGCGGGAGATTTCCGCAACCGAGCTCGACAGCTCTTCGGCGGCCGCCGCGACCGTGCCGACATTGCCCGAGGCCTTTTGCGAGGCAGCGCCGACCGTCGCCGCGCGCGAAGAGGCGTCGCTGGCGGTCGCGGTCATCGACTGCGCCGTCGTCTGCATGCCAGCCGCGGCCGAGGAGACCGAGCGGACGATGCCGTTGACGCTGCGTTCGAAGTCGTTGGCGATGCCCTCCATCGCGCTGCGACGTTCCGCCGCGACGCGCTCCTTGGCATCGGCTTCGGTCTTTTCGAGGTCGCGGATGCGGACCGCGTTGTCCTTGAAGATCTGGACGGTGGAGGCCATCGCGCCGACCTCGTCGCCGCGGCCGACGCCGGGAATGTCGCCCTCGAGCTTGCCGTCGGCGAGATCTTTCATGCGGGCGCCAAGCAGCGCCAGCGGGCGGCTGATGCCGCGGCCGATCAGCCAGGCGACGCTGCCGGCGACAATGAAGATGCCGAGCATGGCAAAGCCGAGCATCCAATAGACCGGGCCCATCTTGGCGTCGATGTCGTCGAGATAAGCGCCGGTGCCGAGATACATGTCGAAGCCAGGCACCGCCACCGCGTAGCCGATCTTGCGGATCGGCGTCGGCTGACCGGGCTTCATATATTCATAGTGCAGCAGGATCGACCCGTTGGCCTTGACGCCGTCCATCAGCTCGACCGACAGTTTGCGGCCGTTGGTCACGACGTCCATGCGGTTGGCGCCGATCTGCTTGGGATCGGGCGCAAGCTGGGTGATGCCGTCGTACGACGTACCGAACAGGTAGCCCGCGCCGTTGTCATAGGTCATCGAATTGCCGTAGCGCCGAAGATCGGCCATGGCCGCGTCCTTCGTCAGCTCGCCGGCATCGACCCGCTTCTTCAGAGCGCCCGCGTAGTTGCGTGCCAGCTCGACGATCGCCTTGGCCTGATCGATGCGCGCATTCACCATCTCCTGCTTCATCAGATAGCCGGCGAGGACACCGGAGATGCACAGGCCGAACAGGGTGACGCCGACAAGGATGCCGAGCTTCGGGGCGATCTTCAGATTGCTCAATTTCACGATTAGCTCCGGCAATAATGGGATACGGGCGCGCGACAGATCGATCGAAATCGAAACAACTTTTAGGGAGAGAGCCTTAGCAAGTTACTTACGTGCCTCCGTAGAAGCCCGGACGCAGCCGCAAAATACGGCACTTGATCCCCGCGCCGGCAACCGACGATTGTACGCGACCGCCCCGATTTCGCGTAAAAGACGCAAAGGCCCGCCCGCGGAGGCGGGTCACAACAAGAACCGACAAACCAAATCGGGAGCGAGAAAATGCCGAAATACAGGGTGGTGACGCCGAAGGGCGCGAGCTTCACGGTCGCGGGCAGCGACTATTCCTATGAGCGCGAAGCGCTCGATCCGATCGACGCCGAGATCATCGAGGCCCCCGCCGACGAGGCCGGGTTCATCGCCGCCGCAAGGACCGCGGACGCCATCTATGCCAAGGGCATCCCGATCACCAAAACCATCATCGACAGCCTGCAGACCTGCAAGGTCATCACGCTCGGCTCGGTCGGCGTCGACAGCGTAGACGTCAAGGCCGCCACCGCGCGCGGCATTCCCGTCACCAACATCCCGGACACCTTCATCGAGGAGGTCGCCGATCACGCCATGATGCTGCTGCTCGCCGGCTTCCGCCGCCTGGTCGAGCAGGACCGCATGGTGCGCAGCGGCCGCTGGGCCGAGGGCCGGCCGGCGCTGCTCAAGGTTCCGAGGCTGATGGGCCAGACGCTCGGCTTCGTCTCGTTCGGCCGCGTCGCGCGTGCAGTTGCGAAACGCGCGGCGCCGTTCGGCCTGCGCATGATGGCCTACGATCCCTTCATCCAGGAAACGCTGATGTACGACCACGGCGTGATCCCGGCGACGCTGAACGAGGTGCTGTCGCAATCCGACTTCGTCTCGATGCATGCGCCGGCAAGGCCCGAGGTGCACCACATGCTGACCGAGAAGCACTTTCGGCAGATGAAGAAGGGCTCGATCTTCATCAACACCGGACGCGGCGCCACCGTGGACGAGGAGGGCCTGATCAAGGCGCTGCAGGAGGGCTGGATCGCACACGCGGCCCTCGACGTGCTGGAGAAGGAGCCGCCCTCGCACAACAATCCCCTGCTCGGCATGGAGAACGTGACCCTGACCGCTCACGTCGCTTCGGCCTCGGCACGGTTTGACGAAGCGCGCAAGCGCCGCGTGGGCTACGAATTGTCACTGGTGCTTCAGGGCATGTGGCCGGTAAGCTGCGTCAATCCGTCGGTGCTGCAAGACACCACGCTCCGCCGCTGGCAGCCCGTCAGCATGGATCGCGGGCCGAACAGCTAGGCGGCCGGCGCAAAGGCGCCAGAGGCGAAACGGCCCTTCACCGGCGATCAACGCCGGGAAGGAGACATCATAGGGAGGAACTGATGAGGAACGACATCACGCGTCGTGATGCCTTGGCGCTGGGCCTGTCCGCTGCAACGCTCGCTGCTACCGGTGCTGCAGCGCAAACACAGCCGTCAACGATCAAGGCCGCCGACGTGGCGGCGCCCAAGCTTGCGATCGAGAAGGGCGCATCCTTGCGCATGCTGCGCCCGGTGCGCTTCGTGCAGGCCGACGAGGATGTGTTCCGCGCCAATGCAGCAAAGTTCACCAAGGAGACCGGCGTCGAGGTCAAGGTCGATTTCGTCGGCTGGGAGGACATCAACCAGCAGACCGCGGTCACCTCGAACTCCGGCGCGGGCCCCGACATCATCATCGGCTTCTCCGACGCTCCCCACATCTACGTCGACAAGCTGATCGAGCTGACCGACGTCGCCGATTATCTCGGCAAGCGTTACGGCGGCTGGCTGCCGCTGGCGCAGAAATACGGCAAGAAGAGCAAGAGCGAGTCCTGGATCGGCCTGCCGTTCGGCGCCACCGCAGGTCCCCTGATCTACCGCAAGTCGATCCTGCAATCGGTCGGCTTCGACAAGGTGCCGGAGGATCATGCCGGCGTCGTCGACCTTTGCCGCAAGCTGCACAAGGCCGGCAAGCCGGCCGGCTTCGCGCTCGGCAACGCCAAGGGCGACGGCAACGGCTTCGCCAATTGGGCGCTGTGGTCGCACAACGCGTCCCTGCTCGACGAGGAAGGCAATGTCGTCATCAACAGCAAGGAGACGATCGCCGCGCTGAACTGGGTCAAGGAGCTGTACCCGACCTTCATCGCCGGCACGCCGTCGTGGAACGACGTCAGCAACAACCGCGCCTATTCCTCGCAGGAGATCTCCCTGACCGCCAATGGCGTCTCGCTGTACTTCTCGCTCAAGAACGACCCGGCGACCAAGGCGATCGCCGAGGACAGCGAGCATCAGCTGCTGCCCAAGGGCCTGGCCAAGGTCTCTCCGATGGCGGGCCTGACGCTCAATGCCATGGTGTTCAAGCACAGCCAGTACCCCAACGCCGCAAAGGCCTTCCTGCAATACATGCTGGAAAAAGACCAGTACGAGCCCTGGCTCAACGCCAACTCCGGCTACTGGTCCCAGCCGCTGGCCGCCTATGCCGAGGCCGCGGTGTGGTCGCAGGATCCCAAGGTGAAGCTGTTCAAGGACACGATGAACAGCACCTACTACGACGGCTACAAGGGCCCGATCTCGACGGCGACCGGAGCCGTCAGCGCCGACTACGTGCTGATTCAGATGTGCGCGTCCGTTGCGACCGGTGCGGCTACGCCGGAGGCCGCCGCCGCGGAAGCCGAGCAGCGCTGCAAGCGGTACTTCCGGCGGCAGAAATAGCGCCGACAGAGTGTCCGTCATTGCGAGCGAAGCGAAGCAATCCAGAGCGTGTCCGCGGAGACAATCTGGATTGCTTCGTCGCACCAGTGCAAAATTGCTCCGCAATTTTGTCACGGCTCCTCGCAATGACGATGTGGTGACTTTCACAGACAGGACAACAAACTGATGTCCGTGACCACGCTTTCCTCTCCCGCACTGGCGCAGCGGCAGCCGTCGTGGCTGGTGCGGCTGTTCGACTACAAGCCGTTCCTGATCGTGATGTGCCTGGCGCCCGCAATCGGGCTGCTCTCGGTGTTCCTGACCTATCCGCTCGGCCTCGGCATCTGGCTCGCCTTCACCGACACCACGATCGGGCGGCGCGGCGTCTTCGTGGGCCTGGAGAATTTCCAGTATCTGCTCACCGATCCCCTGTGGTGGAACGCCGTGTTCTACAGCGTGGTCTATACGGGCATCGCGACCTTCGGGAAGTTCGCGCTCGGCTTCTGGCTCGCGCTGCTGCTCAACAACCATTTTCCGTTCAAGAGCATCCTGCGTGCGATCATCCTGCTGCCCTGGATCGTGCCGACCGTGCTCTCGGCGCTGGCGTTCTGGTGGATCTACGATCCGCAGTTCTCGATCATCTCCTACCTGCTGGTCGACGTGCTGCACTGGCGATCGGGCAATGTCGACTTCCTCGGCTCGCCCTGGCCGGCGCGCTTCTCGCTGATCGCCGCCAACATCTGGCGCGGCATTCCCTTCGTCGCGATCTCGCTGCTCGCGGGCCTGCAGACCATCTCGCCCTCGCTCTACGAGGCCGCGATGCTCGACGGCGCCAGCGCTTGGCAGCGCTTCCGCTACATCACCTTCCCGATGATGATGCCGATCCTCGCCATCGTCATGACCTTCTCGATCATCTTCACCTTCACCGACTTCCAGCTGGTCTACGCCATCACCCGCGGCGGGCCCGTCAACTCGACCCATCTGCTGGCGACGCTGGCGTTTCAGCGCGGCATCGCCGGCGGCGAGCTCGGCGAAGGTGCGGCGATCGCGGTGTCGATGATCCCGTTCCTGATCTTCGCGACGCTGTTCTCCTATTTCGGCCTGGCGCGCCGCAAATGGCAGCAGGGAGAGGCCAATGACTGACACCGTCGCGCAAACCGCCACTGTGGCCGACGCGAAAGCGGCACCGGACACCATGGCTTGGGATTCCGGGCTGCGGCGGCTGATGATGATCTATTTGCCGCTCAGCTGCTTCGTGCTGGTCCTGCTGTTCCCGTTCTACTGGATGGCGATCACCTCGTTCAAGCCGAACGCGGAGCTGCTGAACTACAAGGAGCATAATCCGTTCTGGATTTCCTCGCCGACGCTGGCGCACATCAAGCATCTGCTGTTCGACACGGCCTATCCGCGCTGGCTGTGGACGACGATGACGGTGGCGATCGGCTCGACCACGCTGTCCCTGATCGCGAGCACGCTCGCCGCCTATGCGATCGAGCGCCTGCGTTTCCGCGGCAGTCCCTATGTGGGCCTCGGCATTTATCTCGCCTATCTCGTGCCGCCCTCGATCCTGTTCATTCCGCTGGCAACCGTGATCGTGCAGTTCGGCCTCTTCGACTCACCGCTTGCCTTGATCCTGGTCTATCCGACTTTCCTGGTGCCGTTCTGCACCTGGCTCCTGATCGGCTACTTCAAGTCGATCCCCTACGAGCTCGAGGAATGCGCGCTGGTCGACGGCGCCACGCGGCTCCAGATCCTACGGCGGATCACGCTGCCGCTCGCGGTGCCCGGGCTGATCTCGGCCGGCATTTTCTCCTTCACGCTGTCCTGGAACGAGTTCATCTACGCGCTCGCCTTCATCCAGAGCGGCGCCAACAAGACCGTGCCGGTCGCGATCCTGACCGAACTCGTCACCGGCGACGTCTACCAATGGGGCGCGCTGATGGCGGGCTCGCTACTGGGATCGCTGCCAGTCGCGATCTTCTACTCGCTGTTCGTGGACTATTACGTGTCCTCGCTGACCGGCGCGGTCAAAGAGTAGACGGCGGTTGCACGCGACGATCGTGCAATCGCGATAGATCGCATGCCTGCTCTGGTGCTACCTGCTGCACCGGCGGCGGGGGGAGCATTGGCGCTACCGATACTCGCTCCAGAAAGCGAGAATTGCATGGCAACGCCAAAACTCAATTCGTTATCCCGACGCAGCTTTTGCCTGTGTTGCGTCGGCGGCGCGACGTTCGCCGCCTCCGCCGGATGGCTCACGCCGCGCGAGGCCTACGCCGAAGCGCGCGGCCTCGTCAGCCTCATCAAGGATAGCGCGGCAACGTCGCCGATTGCGACCCACAAGCTCCGCAACAATATCAGTGTCCTCGAAGGGTCAGGCGGCAACATTGCCGTCCTCACAGGCACCGACGGAAAGCTTCTGGTCGATGCCGGCATCGGCGTCTCACGCCCTCAGCTCAGCAAGGCGCTGGCGGAGCTTGGCAACGAGCCGGTCGCGCACCTGATCAACACCCACTGGCACTTCGACCATGCCGACGGCAATGAATGGCTGCAGGCGGCCGGCGCGAAGATCATTGCGCACGAAAACACCCGCAAGCACCTCTCCGTGGTTCAGCGCGTCGAGGATTGGGACTACAATTTCCTCGCCTTGCCCGCCAAGGCCATCCCGTCCCAGGTCTTCGCGAAAGAGCACCATCTCAAGCTCAACGGCGCGTCGCTCGCGCTGAAATATTACGGGCCGGCACATACCGACAGCGACATTTCGGTCATGTTCACTGAGGCCAACGTCCTGCACGTCGGCGACACCTTCTGGAACGGTATCTATCCCTTCATCGACTATTCGACCGGCGGCAGCATCGACGGCATGATCGCGGCGTCCGACGCCAATCTGGCCGTGGCGAAGAACGACACGATCATCATTCCCGGTCACGGCAAGCCGGTCAGCAACAGGGCCGAGCTCCAGGAATTTCGCGACATGCTGGTCGCCATCCGAGACAATGTCGGCAACCTCAAGAAGCAGGGAAAGACGCGGGACGAAACGGTTGCCGCCAAGCCCACTGCGGCGTTCGACGCGAAATTCGGCCAGTTCGTCATCGATCCCGGCTTCTTCACCAGGCTCGTCTACGAGGGCGTGTAGGACCGGGCCGGCCCCGGGATACAGCGCGACTCAATCAGGACCGGCCCCGAGTTCGCGGCAGCCGATGCACGAAATCATCACAAACTTTGACTGGAGATCGACATGAGCACCGAAAGCACGCGCCCATCGACCAACCTCGACCGCCGGCACCTCGTCCTTGGCCTGTCCGGAATTGCCGTTGCAGCGGCGGCGCCAGCAGCCGCGGCGAAGCCACAACGCGCTGACGGCGGCTATCCGGTCACTTACCACCGGACCAAAACCGTGGACGGCATCAAGATATTCTACCGCGAAGCCGGGCCGAAGGACGCTCCCGTGGTGCTTCTGCTGCACGGCTTTCCCACCTCCTCCCACATGTTCCGCAACCTGATCCCGGCGCTCGCGGATCGCTACCACGTGATCGCTCCCGATTATCCCGGCTACGGCCAGAGCGACATGCCACCGCGCGAGTCGTTCAAGTACACGTTCGATCGCTTCGGCGAGCTCGTCGACGGCCTGCTCGACCAGCTCGGCGTCAAGCGCTATACGATGTACGTGATGGATTACGGTGCTCCCGTCGGCTGGCGCCTGGCACTGAAGCATCCGGAGCGCGTCAGCGGCCTCATCATCCAGAACGGCAACGCCTATGACGAGGGGCTGAAGGAGTTCTGGAATCCGATCAAGCAATACTGGGCCGACGGGTCAGCGACGAGCCGTCAGGCCTTGATGAAGCTGCTGACGCTGGAGACGACCAAATTCCAGTACACCGACGGCATGTCGGACGTGGCCCGGATCTCGCCCGACAACTGGGTTCATGACCAGGCGCTGCTGGACCGGCCGGGCAACAACGACGTCCAGCTCGACATGTTCTACGATTACCGGACCAATCTGCCGCTCTATCCGGCGGTGCAGGCCTATTTCCGCAAGCACAAGCCACCGACGCTGATCGTCTGGGGCAAGAACGATTTCATCTTTCCCGCGGACGGCGCCCATCCCTACAAGCGCGATCTGCCTCAGGCGGAGTTTCATCTGATCAACTCCGGTCATTTCCTGCTCGAGGACAGGTTCGACGAGGTCACGCCCCTGATCCGCGATTTCCTCGCCCGCAAGATTGCCTGACGCCCGCCCGGGTTGCCGCGAGGCTGCGGCATGTGCGGCAGCCTCGCTGGATCCGGGCAGGGTACGGGAGAGCGCTGCGGCGTTTGGCCCGGTTTCACAAAACTGCAACACGCGATCCGCATAACGCGTGCGTTCGCCAACAGGAGACGCACATGCGCGCGACTTTTCTTGCCACCGTCGCAACGATCATTCTCGCCGCGAGCCCAGCGCTCGCGCAGAGCGAAGGTGAATTCCCCGCCAAGCTCGCCGGCCACGTGGTGATGCCGGCCGCCACCTTCATCGACGCCCCCGCCGATGCCCCCGCCGATCTCAAGACTTCAGGCAAATACACCACCGGCAAGCGCGTCGATGCGCTCGGCACCGTGATGGGCAAGTCCTATGAGCGCCCGACCGGCGTGGCGCTGCCGTTCAAGGGCCAGCCGCTGCAGGGCCATTCCGGCATCAAGACCATGCCCGACGGCAGCTTCTGGGTCATCACCGACAACGGCATGGGCGCGCGCGCCAACTCGCCGGATTCGATGCTGTATTTGAACCGCTACAAGATGGACTGGGCCGGCGGCAAGATCGAGCGGCTGGAAACGATCTTCCTGCACGATCCCGACAAGAAGGTCCCGTTCCGCATCGTGCACGAGGACACGCAGAAGCGCTATCTCACCGGCTCCGACTTCGACACCGAAGGCTTCCAGCTCATCGGCGACACCTTCTGGATCGGCGACGAATTCGGCCCCTACATCCTGAAGGCCGACAAATCGGGCAAGATCCTGGCCGTGTTCGACACGGTGGCCGATGGCAAGCCGGTGCGTTCGCCGGACAATTGGGCCGTGGCGACGCCGGGTGCGCCGGGCGCGACCTACACCAACGTCAACCTCCGCCGCTCCAAGGGCTATGAGGGCTTTGCGTCCTCCAAGGACGGCAAGTTCCTCTACGGCCTGCTCGAGGGACCGCTATGGGATGCCGAGAAGAAGGACTGGGAGAAGGTCGACGGCAAGGAAGCCTCCCGCATCCTCGAATTCGACGTCGCTGCGGAGAAGTTCACCGGCCGCTATTGGCAGTATGTGTTCGAGCAGAACGGCAACGCCATCGGCGATTTCAACATGATCGATCAGGCCTCCGGCCTCATCATCGAGCGCGACAACGGCGAAGGCACGGCGGACAAGGCCTGCCCGCAAGGCCAGCGCGGCGAGAACTGCTTCCCGGATCTCGCCAAGTTCAAGCGCATCTACAAGATCGAGCTCACGGAGGCCAATGTCGGCAAGCCCGTGCGCAAGATCGGCTATATCGACCTCATGAAGATCAAGGATCCCGACAAGAAGGCGAGGAAGCCGCTCAACGACGGCGTCTACACCTTCCCGTTCTTCACCATCGAGAACGTCGATCGCGTCGACGACACCCACATCATCGTCGGCAACGACAACAATCTGCCGTTCTCCTCCAGCCGCGATCCCAACAAGGCCGACGACGACGAGTTCATGCTGCTCGAGGTCGCGGATTTCCTGAAGGCGAAGTAGGGCAACGGTCGCTCTTCAGCCGCCACAAACTCCGCCGTCGTCCCGGATCTGCGCGCGCTTAGGGTGCGCTTGTCCGGGACGACGGCTGAGTTTGTTGGGACGGCCGACTACCGCACCGTGAACTCCACCGGGATCGTAAAGCTCATGGTCCCGTTCCTGATCTCGTCCGGCACCGGCGGAAATGGTGAGGCCTGACGCACCATCGACATGGCCTGGGCATCAAAGGCGGCCACGCCGGACGAGCCGCCGATACGGCTGGACGTGACCTGCCCGCTGCGGCTGAGGGTGAAGCTCAGCCTGGCAACGCCGCGCTGACCGCCGCCACCGCTGGGATATTGGTGAAAGCGCATCAAATGCGCGCGGACGCGTTGATTGTAGGATGCAATCACGGAGGCCGCCGCGCCGGCGCTCTGGGCCGATGCCATCGGCGCCTCGCGCTCGGCGCGCGATGGTGCGCTGGTGCGCGGCGCGGGCGTCGCCTCCGACGGCTTCTTGGCCTCGCGGCGAACCACCTTCGGCTTCACCGGGGCCGGCTTTTCGACCGGCACGATCTTCGCGGGCTCCGGCCTGGCAGGGGTCGGCTCCGGCTTCTGCTCCGGCGGCGCCACGACATCCGGCTTCTCCTGCGGCGGCGTCGGCGCGATCGTCTCCTCTGCCATCTGCTGCTGCACGGGCTCCGGCGGCGAGGCGTCGGCCTCCTGCATCACCGGTCCCGGCGCAACATCATCCTGCGTCGACTGCGGCGCCGAGGTCACCTGTGCCATGTCGACCATGATCGCCGGCAGGCTGACGCCCTGTTCCGGTTGCGACCTGATCCAATTCATCGCAAGCAGCGCGACAACCGCATGCAACATCACGATCACCACCGCCGAAAGGCCCCAGCGCGTGGCTTCACGCTCTCGAAGCGGCTCGTGCAGGGCGAAGGTGTTGGCACTCATCAGCTACGTCCGTCGAGGCCGACCAGCGCGACCTTGAGATAACCGGCGTTGCGCAGGGTGTTCATCACCTCCATCAGGTCACCGTAGGAGACCGCCTTGTCGGCGCGCAGATAGATACGCTCGTCCTTGCGGCCCTTGGTGGCGGCGTCGAGCGAGGCGCTGAGTCCAACGCGAGCCACGACGTCCTCGCCCACCGCAATCGAGAGATCCGGCTTCACGGTGACGAAGACCGGCTTGTCGGGCCGTGGCGCCGGCTCGGCGGCAGTTGCCGGCAGCTCGACGCCGATATCGACGGTGGCGAGCGGGGCCGCGACCATGAAGATGATCAGCAGCACCAGCATCACGTCGATGAACGGCGTGACGTTGATCTCATGGGTGACGTCGAGATCATCCGGGTCGCCGCGCTTGAGCGGCGAGCGTGCGCCGAGCTTTGCGCCCATGGCCTACTCCGCCGCCCGTGCCAGGCGGAATTCTCTGTGGTCGCGCTGGCGGCTGACCAGCAACATGAGCTGCGCCGAGGCATCGCCGAGCAGGGCGCGATAATTAGCGATGCCGCGGACGAGATGATTGTAGATCACGACCGCCGGGATCGCCGCGACGAGGCCGAGTGCGGTGGCGAGCAACGCCTCCGCGATGCCGGGCGCGACCACCGCGAGGCTGGTGGTGTGGCTCTCGGAGATGCCGATGAAGGCGTTCATGATGCCCCAGACGGTCCCGAACAGGCCGACGAAGGGCGCAGTGGCGCCGATGGTCGCGAGCACGCCGGTGCCGCGCGCGATCTGCCTGGACATCGCCGCCTCAACCCGCTCGAGCCGCAGCGCGACCCGCTCCTGGAGGCCGTCGTCGAGAATGCCGCCGGAGAGCTCGGCTTCCCTGGCGCAGGACTGGATCAGTTGGGCGACGGCGTCGTGCGCGTCACCGGCCCGTGCCGATGCCTCGGCCAGCGTCATGTTGCCCTCGAGCGCGCGCGTCCGCCTCAAGGCGAGCGCGCCCTTGCGACGCAGCTCGATGGTCTTGGCGAGCCACACCGTCCATGTCACCAGCGAGGCGACCGCGAGCCCGACCATCACTATCTTCACGATAATGTCGGCGCCGACGAACATGCCCCAGGGCGACAGATTGCGCGGCAACAGCGCTTCGTCGATCGCGAAGGCCGGTGTCGGCACAAGCGCAGCCAGCAGGATGGATCCGATCACGCGCCGAAGCCCAAAAATGCCCTGCATCCTGATCTCCCGACAGACAGAGAAAGCTACGCAGCCGACTGCTCCGCGATCCGGGCCGCAAGCTGCCGGAACCGCGTCAGCTGATCCGTCCGCAGCGCCCTTGTCTCGTCGCGGCCGACGAACACCTTGAACATGATGCCGCCATCGGCGTTCACGAACGCGACGAAGGCCGACGACTTGCCCATGAACGGGCGCTCGACGAAGGCGACGCCTGCGCAACGCTCGTGGCGAAGATGGCCGTGCAGACCCTTCGGCTGCATCAGGTTGAAATAGCCGCGGCCGATCTCGCCGGCGGGAATGGCGCCCGTGAATTCGAAGATCGCATCATCGGTGTGCACGATCAGCGTGACCTCGCCCCACTCCGCGATGTCCTGCATGGCGGCGGCAAAGTGCTCGCCGCCACCGATCCGCACCATGGAGGATGGCAGCGCCTCGATCACCGCGCGCGGGCTGACGTTGCGCTCACGCGCAACGTCCTCGATCACCGCGCCCGGATTGTCGACCATATGAACCCTGAGGTCGGCAAGATCGGTCCTTAGCATGTCCGGCTCCTCTGCCATTGCCATCTAAGCGGCCGCGGCCTTGCGCTCGCTCTGGATTACCTCGAAGCCTTCGAACCTGGGATGGCCGAGATACAGGCTCTCGCCGGTCGGGTTGTCGGCGCGGGCATGGGCACGACGAAATTGGTCCGAGCGCGTCCAGGCCTCGAACGCCGCCTTGTCGACCCAGCTGGTGTGCGACGAATAGAGTGTGTGGTCCTCGGCCTCCGGGCCCTTCAGCAGGTGAAACTCGACGAAGCCCGGCATGCTGCCAAGATAGGATTCGCGCGTGGCCCAGACGGTTTCGAACGCGGTCTCCGCGCCCTTCTTCACCTGGAAACGATTCATAGCGATGAACATCGAAGTCTCTCCTTCTGATCAAAACGAAGCGCGCCGAAGCCGCGCTGGAGCATCAGCGCGGCCCGGGGAATTGGCGGCGTTGCGAGCCCTCGCCTACGCACCTCCAAAATGGATCTTCATGCCGGCCTTGTAGACCCGGCCCGGTCCGGGGCTCGACCACAGCACGTCGTTCTGCGTGGTGCCGTCGGTCGACGTGCCGGGAATGGCGTAAGGCCGGTAGTACTGGTTCAAGAGATTGTCGATCGACGCCGAGAACACGATGTCCTTCGTCGCGTTGTAGGTCATGTACAGATTGACCAGCTCGTACCCGGTTGCAGGCAGATAGCCGGCGGGTACGTCGTTGTTGGCACCGAACGAGGCCCATTGCGCCGTCAGGATCAGCGAGCGGTCGAGCAGGCGTACGCCGCCGGTCGTGACGACCTTGCGCGGGGTAATGGTCGCGAGCCCGACATTGGTCACGGCGTTCTTGCCCTGGATGTAATGGCCGGCGACACCGATGAACCAATTGCCGGCATCGTACATCGTCTCCGCCTCGAAACCCTGGATCCGGGCCTGCGCGATGTTCTGGTACTGGTAGAACTGGCTGAACGAGCCAAACCCGGTCGGGACCGGCGCCGAGGCGACGAGGTCGATGTAATCGCTGACATCGTTGCGGAACAGATTGATCTTGCCGCGGAAGGAGTCACTGGCGCTGAAGATGTTGTCGTACTTCAGATTGACGCCGACCTCCTTGTTCTTGCCGACCTCGGGTCGAAGGTTCGGGTTCGGCAGAAAGCAGAACAGGCCGACGGTCCCGTCAGGACAGGGGAAGAAGGCCGGCCCGCCACCGGTCGCATGCGCGCCTGAGATCACGGTCTCGGTGATCGACGGAGCGCGATAGCCTTCGGCGTAGCTGACATAGGGCTGGAAGCCGGGAACGGGCGTGACGGCGAGAGTGATCTTCGGCGAGAAGCGGTCGCCGCTGCCGTTGGTCTTGCCCGACTCCAGATCGTAGCGATCGTAACGGATCGCGCTCACCGCCTCGAACCAGGTGCTGTAGTTCTGCTTCAACTGCAGGAAACCGCCCGACACGGTGCGGATGCCGCTCGGCGTGGTGATGTTGGAATTGCCGCGGCTGTCGGTCGTGATCACATCGTCCTGAAACGCATCGAAGCCCACGGTGAGTGCGTTGCGCCAGTCACCGACGTTGAACCGCGTGGTGTTGTTGGCGTCGATGCCGTAGGTATTGAGGACATAGCCACGCTTGTCGCCGACGCAGCCGGAGATGTTGTTGCCGAAATTGCCGGTGCCGCACAAAGCCGCACCCGAGGTCGAATAGTGGTAGGTCTTGGTCTGGTCGTTATCGACGCGGTTGCCGTAGACTGACATGTGCCAGTCGAACAAATTGTCACTCGGCAGCGCATAATTCCAGGTGATCGTGCCGGTGTAGTTCTTGGCATCGGAAGCGTAGACCGACGAGCCCTGATAGAGCGCGCGCTGGGCGGCGGTCGCGACGGGCCCCCTGTTGAACTGGCCGACATCGTATTGATAGTCCTGGAAGATGGCGCCGAACTTGACCTCGTGGCCGAGGGCGGGACGCACCGTGAGCTTCATCAGGCCACTCTCGACCTGGTTGCCGGTGTTGCCGATCTCGGTGCCGTTGCCGTCCTTGTAATTGCCTTGCGTGCGATAGACCGCCCCGCCGAAGATATCGACGTCCGGTGTGGCGCGCACGCCGCCGAAGACCGAGCCGAGGCCGCGATTGTTGTTGGAGCCGTAGGAGCCCGAGAGATCGACGCCCCAGCGCTCGCCGGGACGTAGCACATCGTCGATGTCCTTGGTGCGGAACGAGACCAGGCCGCCGATCGCGCCGGAGCCGTAGATGTTGGCGGTCGGGCCGCGCACGACGTCGACGCCGCCGACCAATTCAGGATCGAGGAAGAAGGAGCCGCTGGCGTTATGACCGGTGCGCTGGTAGTTCTGGCGCGCACCATCGACGACCACCGCAACGCGCCCGAACTCCTGCAGGCCGCGGATGTTGATGACGGTCGCGGGATCGTCGCCGCGCTCCTGGAAAGACACGCCGGGGACAGCATAGAAGATGCCCGACAGCCGGTTCGGCTGGAGTCCCTGGATCTGATCGAGCGAAATGGAGCTGACGGGCGCGAGCGAGTCGATGGCGCGCTCCTTGGTCTTCGTTGCGGCTGCGGTGATGGTGTCGAGCGCCTGAACCGGCGTCGTGCCGCCGGCCTGGGCTCGGGCGTTCATCATCTCCGGCGTTGCCTGCTGTGCAACTGGCGGCTTCGCCTGCTTGCGCTTGGCCTGCTTCGGCCGTTCCGTCGACGCACTTTCGGCTTGCGGCGATGCGGTCTGCGCAAGACCGCTCTCCGTCGTCATTGCCGCAAATGAAACCACCGACGCGCCCAAAATCAAGGCGCGCGAATATCTAGCCCCGTCAGCCATATCAGCCCCAGCCTGCACTACGCTCTGCTTTTTCAGGTCTTTTGGCTGGCGTGCGTTCGCAACGCGAACGACTGGCTGGCTGATTTTCTCAAGACGCGGGCAAGTCGCCCTGCCGCCACAATTGGTTACGTGGCAACACTCTGACGGTCAATGTCACAAGGTTGCAGTTTATATCGATTGTAAATTGCAGCCGTTGGAATGCGCTTCGTGCCGCTTATACAAACAAGCAGCACTCCAGAGTTTCGAAAGCGCATCACACCCAACATGTCAGCAACATCAGGAGACAGCGGCGGCGGCGCAGCGGAGTCGGCAGGAAGCTCTTCTGCGACAACGAGAACGCTCACCATGCGGGGGAGCCGGATCGACAGTCGCGAGCTGTTTGCCGCCGAGCGCGAGATCATCATCGCGCATGGCGAGGACAGCTATCGGCTTCGCCTGACCTCGCAGAACAAGCTGATCCTGACGAAGTAACCTGAAATGACATTTTGCCGCACCCTCACAAGCCTCCTGCTCTCCAGTGCGATCGCGCTCGCCTCTGTCGCGCACGCCGCCGGCATCACCGTGCATGACGCGCGCAATCGCGACATCGCCGTGACCGACTTCGCGCGCACGGTCTCGATCGGCGGCGCCATCACCGAGATCATCTATGCGCTGGGGCTCGAGAGCCGGCTGGTCGGCGTCGACACCACGAGCCTTTATCCAGCGGCGGCACTACAAGACAAACCCAATGTCGGCTATATGCGTCAGATCTCTGCCGAAGGCGTGTTGGGCCTCAACCCCACTCTGATCCTGGCGATCCAGGGCTCGGGCCCGCACGCTACCATGGAGATCCTGGAAACGGCGAAGGTGCCGTTGGTGCTGGTGCCCGACACCTTCTCCGAGGACGGCCTGATCGAGAAGATAAGACTGGTCGGCCACGCCATGGGGGTCGACGCGCGCGCCGCGTGCCTGAGCGCCGCGGTCGGCGCCGATTTTGCTCAGCTCCGCACCCTGCGCACCAAGGTGGCCAAGCCGGTGCGCGTGATGTTCGTGATGTCGCTGCAGAACGGGCGCGCCATGGTCGCAGGTCACAAGACCGCGGCCGACGAGATCATCCAGCTTGCCGGCGCCGCCAACGCCGTCGACGATTTCGACGGCTACAAGATCATCGGTGACGAGGCGATTGCGGCGGCAAGACCCGACGTGGTGCTGTCGATCGAGCGCGGCAAGGACTCGGTTCAGCCCGACGCGATCTATGCCCATCCCGGCTTCGCCCTGACGCCGGTCGCGGCCAACAAGAGCCTCATCGCCATGGACGGGCTCTACCTGCTTGGCTTCGGGCCACGGACGGCAGCGGCGGCGCGCGATCTCTCGGTAAAACTCTATCCGGCATTGGCAGAACCGGGCGCTGCATTCACTTCGGCGCTGCCGGCGGCGAATTGCCGGCAATGAGCGTGGCGATCGGCACTGAAGCGCGCAGCCTGGGACGACGCGCCAGCGCGAGACGGCGGTCCGCATCGATCGCGATCCCTCTCCTGATTGCGGTGCTCGCGGTCGCCGCGATCGTCGCGCTGAGCTTCGGCGCCGCCGGCATCCCCCTCTCCCGCCTGCCTGCCGCACTCGGGCTATCAGGCGAAGGCACGGCCATGACGGGCCGCGACCAGCTCGTGCTGTGGTCGATCCGCGTCCCCCGGATCGCCGCGGCGGCGATGGTCGGTGGCCTGCTCGCCGCGGCCGGCGCGATCATGCAAGGGCTGTTTCGTAACCCGCTGGCCGATCCCGCGCTGGTCGGCGTCTCCAGCGGCGGCGCGCTGGCAGCCGCAAGCGCGATCGTCTTCACCGATTCGCGCTTCGGCGAGACGCTGCGCTTCCTCCAGACCGAGCTCCTGCCGCTCGCGGCATTCGCGGGATCGCTGGCCACGACCGCGATCCTCTACGGCATCTCGAGCCGCTCGGGGCGCACCTCGATCGCGGTCTTCCTGCTCGCCGGCGTCGCCATCACCGCCATCGCCAATGCCGGCATCGGGCTTCTGGTGTTCATCGCCGACGACCGCCAGCTCCGCGACATCACGTTCTGGCTGCTGGGCTCGATGAGCGGGGCGACCTGGACCAAGGCCGCCGTGCTCGCGCCGATCCTCATCGTCGGGCTTGCCACCTGCACCTTCATCGCACGCGGCCTCGATCTCCTGGTGCTCGGCGAGGCCGACGCCTTTCACGGCGGGGTTGACGTCGAGCGTCTCAAACGGATCTCGATCGTCATGGTCTCCGCCATGACCGGCGTCGCAGTGTCGATCAGCGGCGTCATCGGCTTCGTCGGCATCGTCGTGCCGCATCTGCTCCGTCTCGTCATTGGACCTACGCATCGGCTATTGTTGCCGGCCTCGGTGCTATCAGGTGCGATCCTGATGGTCGGTGCTGACACGCTGGCGCGCACCATCGTGGCGCCGGCGGAGATGCCGATCGGCATTCTGACCGCGGCGGTCGGCGCGCCGGTCTTCCTCTTCATCCTGCTGCGGCAGCGCGGCCTCGCCCCGCTATGAGTGCCGTGATCGAGGCGCACGCCTTGAGCAAGCGCGCCGGCCGCGCGACGCTACTCGATGGCGTCGGCCTGACGGTTGCGGCCGGAGAGATGGTCGCGATCATCGGCCCGAACGGCGCCGGCAAGTCGACGCTGCTGCGGCTGCTCTCCGGCGATCTCCGCCCGAACGCGGGGGCGGTACGCCTGAAACAGCGCGATATCAGCGGCTATGCGCCGCGCGAACTCGCCGCGCGCCGCGCCATGCTGTCCCAGCACATCAACGTCACCTTTCCCTTCACCGTCGAGGAGATCGTGCTGATGGGCGCGGGCGAGCGCAGCGGGCGTGAAGCGGGCTCGCTCGTCGACGCTGCCCTCGACGAGGTTGGGCTCGCGCATTTCCGCGAACGGCAATTACCGACGCTATCAGGCGGCGAGCAGCAGCGCGCCCATTTCGCCCGCGTGCTGGTGCAGCTCGCCTGCGGCGAAGCCGAGCATGGTCCGGGACTTCTGCTGCTGGACGAGCCGACCTCGAGTCTGGATCTGCGTCACCAGATCGACCTCGTCGAAGCGGCGCGCCGCCGCGCGGCCGGCGGCACGGCCGTGATTGCGATCCTGCACGACCTCAATCTCGCGATCCGCTTTGCCGACCGGCTGGTCGTGCTGGCAGGTGGCAGGCTCACGGCCGACGGTCCGCGCGCGGACATCGTCACAAGCGAAATCATCCGCGACGTGTTCGAGATCGACGCCGTCGTTCACCAGGCCGATGACGGCGTGCCATATGTGCTGCCGCAATCGATGCGGGCAGTTCAGATTGGAATTTAGCCAATCCTGCTTCTGCAAAGACGGTGCGCTCCCTCCCCCGCTTGCGGGAGAGGGAGCGAATCTCGCTCGGGGCGGACAACCTACCCCGCCGGGACTATCACCATGCTCTTGTCCTTCGGCCAGCGGATGCGCCAGGCGAAGTTGATATCCTTGACCTCGCCGGGCTTGGCGTCGAACGACCATTCCAGCACGCCGCGGCGGTCACGGATGTTGCTGGCGGTCGGCGGCGTGGTCGCGGGCAGCATCTCGACGACGATGTCCTCGCTCTCGCTGACCGGCAACTGATCCTCGATGGCGACCTTGATCGGGAAATCATGACCGTTGCGGATGGTGGTCTTGAACGTGCGCTCGTCGGTCTTGGACGTCGTGACCAGGAGACCGGCCGAGCCCTCGTTGCGCTTGAGCACGGCGCGCTCGATTTTGACCTTGTCGTCGGCGCCGAAGCCGAGCCGCACGATGTCGTCCTTGGCGGAAGCGGAGAGCTTGCCGCGGCCGACGAAGACGCCGTCGCGGTAGATCGCGACCTTGCCGGGCAGCAGAGCCGAGTCATCCGCCTGCTTGAAGCTGGCTTCGAGGAAAGCGGTCGGATCCAGCACCGGTGCCGCGCGCACCGCGAGATCGGCAGGCACGGTCATCGACGCAATCCGAAGGCTCTTGGCGCCCTCGGCGGCGCCGAGGCTGACGCGGCCGGGGATTTTGAAGGTGGCCTGGAAGTCGCCGATCTCGGCGACAGCCTGCTGCTCTTCGGCGCGCTCGGCTATATTGAGGTCTGCCCTCGACCTCGCCGCGTACTCGCCGGTTTCCATCTTTCGCAGCATTGGTGCGGGAGCGGCGGGCCGCGCCAGATCGGAGACCGAGCCTGCTGCCAGCGGCCTCGGCACTTGTGGATATTGCGCGACCAGCGAATGCAGCTCCGGCGCGCTGCCGCCGCGGCTGATGCGCGTCGTGGAGACGCCGAGCGTCACGTTCGACCAGTCCTCGCCAGTCGATTGCGTGATCTCGGCGCGGCGGACCAGCTCGAGCTGCGGCTTGCGGTCCTTGGCGCCGGTGTCGAGCCGGGCGTCATAAAGCGGCATCCAGCGCGCATTGCGCACGGCATACGTCACGCGCAACGTCGCCTTCGTCGCGGCAGTCGCGGCAACATCCATGCGAACCTCGAGCTTGCTCGGCGGCTTGGCCTTGCGCTCGACCTCGAGTTGGGCGATCTGCCGGTCGATCTCGCGCGTCTTGCGCGTGGCGTCACGGACGGCGGTATCGGCGCTCGCAATTTCTTCGCCGACCGCAGCAAAGGCCGCGCGCCATTCGGCGATCGGCCGCGCCTCGCCCTTGTCGCCGATCCCCGCGGGGGAGGTTTCCGCAAAGTGCTCCGCAAACTTGCGCCGCGCATTCGCCGAGTCGATCGCGCCTTGCAGATCGGCGCGCTGATCGTTCAAGGCCTCGATGCGCTTTTCCAGCTCGGGCAGATTGACCGGCGCGGCGCGCGGCGACCGCGCATCGATCGTGCCGATGGTGAGCTTTGCGCCGCTCTCACCCTCGACGCGGATGGAGGAGGCATCGAGACCAAGCGGGAAGTCCTTGGCAACCAGCGTCGAATCCCCGGACGGCAGGTCGACCGTGATGATGCGGGTGACGGTGGCGCCATCGGGGTAAACCGTGACCGTATCGATCGCCGATGTGGCGTCCAGATCGGCGGCCCATGATGGCGACGCCGCCGCCATGGTGACCAGAACCAGGCTCGTCGTTGCCAAATATCTTGCGGTGATGCGCATGAAGTCCCTCCTGCCGGATCGCCGCGCCGCCAGCCGGACGCGCGCGATCAAATGCCTCGCCAACATGGTTGGACGCGGCAGGGAAGGAACTGGTTCGATTGGGGTTTCCGTGGGGCGCCGCGGCGGCGGCACCAAGGCCGCGGAACGTATCGCAGCCCCGCGGCAGGTCTCAGGCCTGGGTCGGCGACCCCTGCCCGAAGATGCGGCGGAGCAGGTCGGTCACGTTCTTGGCCCCGGCTTTCTTCAGGATGCCGGCGCGATAGCCCTCGACGGTCCGTGCGCTCAGATGCATGCGCCGGGCGATCTCCTTGTTGGTGAGGCCGGCGGCGAGGTGCTCGAGCACGTCGCCTTCACGCGCGGTCAAGGGCTCGCAGCCGGGCAGCCAGCGCTGCCGGTTCGTGCCGGGCTGCGCGAATTCGTCGATGGCGGCATCGATCCGGCCGATGATATCGTGGGTGCGGAACGGCTTTTCGATGAAGTCAGCCGCGCCGCTCTTGATGGCGTCGACCGCCATCGCGATGCTGCCATTCGCCGAGGTCACCAGCACCGGCGCCATGCAGTTTTCCTCGCGCAGCCGCCTCAGCATATCGAGGCCGGAGCGATCGGGCGGCAGCTCCATCAGCACGCAGGCCGGCATCCGCGCCTTCGCTTCGGACAGAAGTGAGGCACCGTCAGCGAAGCAGATCACGTCATAGGCGCTCTGTTGGAGCGCGGTCGAAAGTTGTTCGCGGGAGGCAGCGTCGGTGTCGATGACGAATACCTCGCCCTTGGAAAGCATGTTCCCCGGCATAATTCCGATCCAGCAATGTCTTGGTCAAATGGTCCGAGACGGAAAGCGGGCCGCATCGCCCTGCCGCGCCGTCGTGAGCATGGCATTCACGCCAATGCTTCGGTTTCCCCTATGTATGTTCCGGTCGGTTCCTGGATTTGACCGATCGAGACAGAAACTTTACATTTCGGGACATCTGCGGGAATGGCTGGCAGGAACGGTTCGCATGACCGACCTCGTTCGCAGCGCAGGCTTGAGCTATTACCCGGAGATCGCCCGGTCGGTCGGGCTCGATCCCAAACAGATGATGCGCAAGGCCCGGCTGCCGCTGGCCTGCCTCGACAAGCCCGACACACCCATCGCCGTCGCCGGCCTGCGCCGTCTGCTCGAATTGTCGGCAGAGGCGTCCGGCGCCGAAGATTTCGGCTTGCGCCTGGCCGAGCGCGGCGGCCTGACCAATTTCGGTGCGGTCGGCCTGATCGTGCGCGAGCAGGCAACCGTCGGCGAGGCGATCGAAGCATTCTCGCGCTTCATCCACATCCATCATGACGGCATGCGGCTGGACGTTGCGCGCGACAGGCAGATCGTGACGGTCACGCTGCACCTGCGCGGCCGGCAGCCGAGCGCGCCGCGCCAGGCGATCGACATGGCGCTCGGCAGCATCCACCGCATCATCCAATCGCTGTACGGCCATGACTGGCGGCCGCAGGAGGTCCACCTGCATTACCCACCGCCGCGCGACCGCAAGCGCTACCGCGAATTCTACGGCTGCCGCGTGACCTTCAACGCCGATGACGATGCGATCCTGCTGTCGGCGCGCGACATGGAGCGCCGGATCCCGAGCGCGCATCCGCTGATCGCGACTTATCTGCGCAAGCGAATCGAGGCGATCGAGACCCGGCCGGCAAGTTGGGAAGGAAAGGTCGACGAGGTCGTGCGGACCCTGCTCGCCGGCGGCGACTGCACGGTCGAGCGCGTCGCCGAGCATCTTGCCTGCACCCGCCGTACCATCCACCGGCATCTGGCCGAAGCCGGCACCAGCTTCTCGGCCATCCTGGATGCGCAACGCGCCGATCTCGTGATCCAGTTGATCGAGGACCTCGACCGGCCGCTGGCTGACATCGCTACCCAGCTCGGCTTCTCCGCGCAGAGCGCCATGGCGCGCTGGTTCCGCGGCCGGTTCGGCTGCACCGTCACCGACTGGCGCAAGGGCGTGCGGCCTCCGGCACCGCCCGATGCGCCCTCGGCGACCGCAGCTTGAGTTCAGCGCGCCGGAGCGGGCATGCCCATCGTGGCGAGGGCACGCCGCCGGCTGCCGGCGAGCAGCGGGCCGAACGCGATGGCAAATCCGAGGAACGCGACCAGCCAGCCGCAGGCGGCGATGTGCAACAACACATCGCTGTGCGCGGGCAACACCACGGCGGCGACCCGCGCCAAAGCCGCGATGATGATTGCAGCGTAGATTCCCTGGGTCGCCGGCGAAGCCGTCAATGCCTGTCCGGTATGGCCGAGGCTCGCGCGGGTCATCACCGCCAGCGTCATGGTTCCCGCCGCACCCGTCATCCAGGCGTGGATGCCGGCGCTCGGCGGCAGCACACCGAGAACCGCCAGTGCGTGCAGGATGAAGCCGAGCGGCACGAAGACGTAGCCAATATGCAGGATCACCAGCAGTCGCTCGCGAAAAGTGCGATCGCCGGCCCAGCGCGCAAGCCGCACCAGATGCAGTCCGCCGACCAGCGCCATCAGGACACCGGTGACGGCATTCAGCGGCGCCACGATCCAGAAGATGAGCGCGAGCGCGCTGCATCCGATCACTGCGCCGTCGAAGCGTCCGAACGGCACCGGCAGACGGCCGGGATTGAACTTGACCAGCCAGTTGCGGGTGAAGCTCGGAATGATGCGGCCTCCGATCAGCGAGATCAGCAGCATGACCACACCGATGCCGACGCGGATGCTGACATCGGCCGCGCCCTGGTAATGCGCCTCGAGGTGAAAAGCGACATTGCCGGCGAGCAGAACGGACACCAGCGCCACCACGGGCAGGTTGCGCCAGTTGCCGCCTGCGATGATCTCGCGCGCGGCGGCGGCGACGACCAGCGCCAGGAAGGCGGCATCGACGAGAAGCGCGAACGCCCAGCCGGTATCGGCCGACAACGTCACCGCGATACGCCCGGCAAGCCAGACCATCACCAACGCCCCCAGCGAGGTGCCCTGGATCGGCAGCCGCCCTGTCCAGTTCGGGATGGCCGTGAACAGGAACCCGGTGATCACCGCCGGCAGGAAGCCGTAGAGCATCTCGTGGACGTGCCAGTCGCGCGGCACGAATGCGGAACTCACCGACAATTCGCCGTAGAACATCGGCAGCCAGGCCAGGATCGATAGCCCCGCCTGGATCGCGGCGAGCAGGAAAAAGGGCCGAAAACTGTTCGCAAACAGCGGCCAGCCCTCAAAGTTGCGGGATCGGGCGCCAGCCATGGGGTCAACTCCAATAAAATCAGCCGTTGTCTGGAAAAATACTGCCACCCGGCCGTCCCGTTTTGCGCTATCGCAAACTGCGAGACGATTGCAGGTGCCATCACACTCCCGAGCGCCAAGGAGGCAGAATGGCCAAGGTCGACACATCGCTGGTTGCGCATTTGCCGCTGTTTGCCGGGGTCACGCCGGAAGCTCTGGACGAGATCCTGCGGGAGGCCCGGTCGGCGCGCTATCCCAAGAACAGTGCCATCTTCGAACAGGGCGCGGACGCACAGTCCTTCTTCCTGCTGCTGCACGGCCATGTCCGCGCCGCCAAGACCACGCCGACCGGCGAGCAGATCGTGGTCCGCTACGTCGCGCCTGGCGAAACGTTCGGGCTCGCCATGGCGATCGGAGCCGTGCAGTATCCGGCGACCGCGATCGCGGTCGATGACAGCGTGGTGCTGATCTGGCCAACCTCGGCCTGGCCGCGGCTGGTCGAGCGATTTCCCTCGCTGGCCGCCAACACGCTCCAGACCGTCGGCACGCGCCTCCAGGAGAGCCACACCCGCATCCTGGAAATGTCGACCCAGCAGGTCGAGCAGCGCGTCGCGCATGCGCTGCTGCGCCTCGCCAAGCAATCCGGCAAGAAGCTCGATCACGGCATCGAGATCGACTTCCCGATCAGCCGCCAGGACATCGCCCAGATGACCGGCACCACGCTGCACACTGTCAGCCGCATCCTGAGCGGCTGGGAGAGCCAAGGGCTCGTCGAGAGTGGCCGTCAGCGCATCATCCTGCGCGATCCGCACAGGATCGTCGTATTGGCGGAGCGCAGCGCCGACAGCGGCGCGGCGTGACAGCCGCGCCAAGGCGTCTCCGCCCAATACGGATGGAGAAGAGATAGGGGTGAGGGGCGCTTCCGCTTACGGCGAAAACCGTCCCTCACCCGGGAATCCGCGCGCGCCCGCGCGAATTCCAGACCGCTTCACGCCGGCACGCAATCGCACAACGCGGCGAGGAATTTTTCGCGGTCGATGCCATGCTCGCGGCAGGCATCATCCACCGTGTGGAAGGTTGCGATCGGGCAACCGACACAAGCCATCCTGAAGGCAAGGAACACGCGGATCGTGTGCGGCGCCGTGCGCATGATGTCATCGACCAGATCGTCGGATCCGAAAGACATGGGCAACTCCGTTCCGAAACGACGATAGCAGAACGGACCGGAGGCTCCTTGTCGAAGCGCAAGCTGCTACCAGTTCCTCCGTTCGTCATTCCGGGGCGCGCCTCTTGGCGCGAGCCCGGAATCCATTGGACCGCCGAGACAGTCGCACGATGGATTCCGGCTTCGCCCTTAGGGCGCCCCGGAATGACAGAGGGAGCGTGGCTCTACACAGCCCGGCTGTGCAGCTGCTTCGCCGGATTGAGATGCGCGTCGAACGCGGCCGCGACGCTGCGGACCAGGAAGCGCGAGTCCTTTGCGACTGCGAGGCGGTTGCCGTCCAGCCTCACGACGCCGTCGGAGATCAGCGGCTTCAGTCGCGATGCCGAGTTCAGCATCGCCCCCGCCTCTGCGCCATGGCGCGCGCAGATGTCGCCGAGATCGGCGCTGAACTCGCACATGATGCGTTCGATGATGTCCGCGCGCAGCCGGTCGTCGTCGGTGAGCCCATAGCCCTTGGCGGTGGCGAGACGGCCGGCGGCGATGCTTTGCGCATAGGCGCCGATCTGCACCTCGTTCTGGACGTAACCCTGCGGCAAATGCCCGATCGCGCTCGCGCCGAAACCGAGCAGCACTTCGCCCTTGTCAGTGGTGTAGCCCTGAAAATTGCGCCGCAGCGTCCGTTCCTCGAACGCCACGGCCATGGAATCGCCTGGTCGCGCGAAATGATCGAGCCCGATCTGCACGTAACCGGCCTCCTTCAATGCATTCGCGATCGCGCAGGCCTGGTCGTGGCGCGCGAGGCCGTCCGGCAACACAGCCTCGTTGATCATCTGCTGGTGCTTCTTGAAGCTCGGCACATGAGCATAGCCGAACACAGAGAAGCGGTCGGGCGCGAGCGTGAGGCTGCGCCGGACTGTATCCAGACACGACGCGACGGTCTGGTGCGGCAGCCCGTAGATCAGGTCGAAATTGAGTCCCTCGATACCCGCGCCCCGGAGCATGTCGACCACGGAAGCCGTCTGCTCGAAGCTCTGCACGCGGTTGATCGCCCGCTGCACCACGGGATCGAAGCTCTGCACGCCAAGGCTCCCGCGGTTGACGCCGGAGAGCCGCATGGCCTCGACCATGTCGGCGGTCAACGTGCGGGGATCGATCTCGACCGCGATCTCGGCCGAGGGCAGCACGAAGAACTTCTGGCGCATCGTCGCCATCAACTCGGCGAAGGCTTCCGGCTGCATGATCGTCGGCGTGCCGCCGCCGAAATGGATGTGCTCCACCTTGATGCGACGGCCGATGGTTTCGGCGACCTGCGCGATTTCGTTGCGCAGCGTCCGCTGATAGCCGGCGATGAGCTCGTCGCGGCGGACGATCTGGGTATGGCAGCCGCAATACCAGCACATCTCGCGGCAGAACGGCACGTGAAGATAGAGGGACGCGCTGGCGCCCGCCGGCAGCTCCGCCAGCCATCTGGCGTAGGCGCCTTCTCCGATCGCCGTCGAGAAATGCGGTGCGGTCGGATAGCTCGTGTAGCGTGGCAATCGTTCTTCGCCGTAGCTCGCCGCAAGATCAGCTCTCATGTCTTACCCATTCGTAAATTTCCGCCGTGTGCAGACCTCACGGCAAATCCCGGAATACACTCCACTACCTCGGATCCGAGGAGGCGACCTTGCGCTCGCGCAAAGTCGGCCGGGGTGCCCCGGACATTGCGCTCGCGCAAAGCACAGCGGCCGGTTCCAGACCATGATCACGGCAATTCGCACGCCATCCGGAGCGTTTGCCCATGAGGCTTCTTGCACTCGAACTGTTTCTCTCCTTGCTCGACGTCCGCGGCCATATCCCGCGTTTCGACGACTTCCGGCCGACCCCGGTCGCACCGGCTCCGGCCGGCACCGTGGGCGCTCTGGCCGCAGCCGTCGGTGTCTTCGCCGTGCTGTCGCTGGTGATCTGGGCAGCGGTCTGGCTTGCCACACATCTCTTCTAATCTCGTCCTCTCCGGGCCCGATCATGATCTCATCCAAGCGCGTGATCGCGGGCGCGGTCATCCTGACATGCCTCGTCGGGGCGCCCGCCTTCGCAGCCGACACGACCAGCGGCGATCTCGTCATCACCAGGGCCTGGAGCCGGGCGACGCCCGGCGGAGCCAGGGTCGCCGGCGGCTATCTGACGATCGAGAACAGGGGCCACACGGCGGAGCGGCTGCAGGCCGCATCGGCCGCCCGTGCGCTTCGAACCGAGATCCACGAGATGGCCGTCAACGACGGTGTCATGACCATGCGCCCGCTCGACAAGGGGCTTGTCATCGCACCCGGACAAATCGTGACGCTTGCGCCCGGCGGCGGACATCTGATGTTCATCGGTCTCGATGTGCCGCTCCATGCCGGCGACCAGATGCCCGTGATGTTGTCGTTCGAGCACGCCGGCGCGGTGAAAGTGACGCTGGACGTGCAGGCCATCGGCGCACAGGCTCCCGAAAGCACGAAGACAACGGCGGCCGCAGAGCCTGCGCATCGCGCGGAGCAGGTGGCGGTCCCTGCCGCCGCGACATCCGACGCGGACGAGAGCTTCTTCACGCATCTCCATGCTGAGAAGGCCATGGCCAACGTCACAGTCTCGCCGGGGCGCGCCGGTCCAGTCGAGATTGCGATCCAGCTCGAGGATGCGAACGAACTGCCGCTGAGTGCAGACGCCGTTGAGGTCACGCTCGACAATCCCGAGCATGGCGTGGCGCCGATCACCGCAAGCGCCGAACGCGTCGGCAACGATCAGTGGCGAGTCAGAATGTCGGCGCCGCTGTCCGGCCGCTGGTCGCTCGGCCTCGACATCCGCATCACGTCGTCGGATGCGGTTAACGTGGTGTCACCGATCCTGCTCCGTTGAGACACCTAAGTACTGTTGCGGAGCCGAATCCGGCAAAACCTTGTCGCAGCGCAAACACTCTTGCCGCGATCAGCGCACACTGCATCCGTCATCAAAAAACCTTTCCAGATGAAGGATGCTTCCGATGTTCACCCGCAGAGCCGCATTGATCAGCGCCGCCGCGACCGCGCTGATGCTGGCGACCCCCGCCTTCGCGGCCGATGATCTCAAACTGCCGCGTCAAAAGGTCGAGCTGGTCGCTCCGCCCTTCGTGCATGCGCACGAGCAGGCGACCAAGCAAGGCCCCAAGATCATCGAGTTCAAGCTCACGATCGAGGAGAAGAAGGTCGTCATCGACGAGAAGGGCACCACGTTCCAGGCGATGACCTTCAACGGTTCGATGCCCGGCCCGCTGATGGTCGTGCATGAGGGCGACTACGTCGAAACGACGCTGGTTAATCCCGCGACCAACACCATGCCGCACAACATCGACTTCCATTCCGCGACCGGCGCACTCGGCGGCGGCGCGCTCACCCTGGTCAATCCCGGCGAGCAGGTCGTGCTGCGCTGGAAGGCAACCAAGACCGGCGTGTTCGTCTACCACTGCGCCCCGGGCGGCCCGATGATCCCCTGGCACGTCGTCTCCGGCATGAACGGCGCCGTGATGGTGCTGCCGCGCGACGGGCTGAACGACGGCAAGGGCCACGCGCTGAAGTACGACAAGGTCTACTATGTCGGCGAGCAGGACATGTATGTGCCGCGTGACGAGAAGGGCAATTTCAAGTCCTACGACTCGCCGGGCGAAGCCTTCACCGACACTGAAGAGGTGATGAAGAAGCTGATCCCCTCTCACGTCGTGTTCAACGGCAAGGTCGGCGCGCTCACCGGCAAGAACGCACTGACCGCCAAGGTCGGCGAGAACGTGCTGATCGTGCATTCGCAGGCCAATCGCGACAGCCGTCCGCATCTGATCGGCGGCCATGGCGACTATGTCTGGGAGACCGGCAAGTTCGGCAATGCACCCGAAGTCGGGCTCGAGACCTGGTTCATCCGCGGCGGCTCGGCGGGAGCTGCGCTGTACAAGTTCATGCAGCCCGGCATCTATGCCTACGTCACGCACAATCTGATCGAGGCCGCAGACCTCGGCGCCACCGCGCACTTCAAGGTCGAAGGCAAGTGGAACGACGATCTGATGATGCAGGTAAAGGCACCTGCCGAAATACCGGCGGCCAACACCAACTAGACGCGACAAGGGGCCGGTCATCACCGGCCCCTTCTTCCTTCGGGGAACGACCATGCTGATCGCATTCAAGCTCAAACTGGCCCTCGCCTGCGCCGCCGGGCTCGCAGGTCCGATCGCGATGGCGCCGCTGGTCTCGGACATGGCCGTGCACGGCTCGGCGTCGGAGCCTGCGATCGTCAGGGTCGCACCGGGCAGCCTGTCCTATCGCGAGGCCGGCGATTTCACACGCGGCGGGCAGCAGGCGGAAGCGCCACTCCGCGCGATGCGCGTCGACCGGCCGCTCCACATCATGCGAAATCAGGTCTCCTCATCCGACTATCAGCTTTGCGTGCAGGACGGCGCCTGCCGCGCGCTCGATCGCGATGTCGCGGTCGCCGCCGATCGCCCCGCGGTGCAGGTGAGCTGGCACGATGCCGAGGCTTATGCAGGCTGGCTGTCGCGCAAGACGGGTCACCATTACCGTCTGCCGAGCGATGCTGAATGGGCCTTTGCGGCCGGATCCAGATTCAGGGATGATGGTACAGCGGTCGATGCAGACGATCCTTCGAAGCGCTGGATCAGCCGCTATGAGCGCGAATCCGAACGCGACCTTTCCGACACCACGGCCTATCCGTTCGGCAAGTTCGGCCCGAACGAGCACGGCGTCGAAGACCTCGCCGGCAACGTCTGGGAATGGACCTCGACCTGCTTCGTGCGCTCGCGTGTCGACGCCGCCGGCAATGCCGGCCGGCCCACGGTGAACTGCGGCGTGCGTGTCGCCGAGGGCGCCCACCGCGCCTATGTCACCGATTTCATCCGCGACGCCCGTGCCGGCGGCTGCGCTCAGGGCGTGCCGCCCGCCAATCTCGGCTTCCGCCTGGTGCGCGAGGAGGCCTCCTGGGTCGCCAGCGTGTCGGCGCGGTGGAGCAAGGTGTGGGCGGTGAGGTCTTAGCCGGGCCTGACTCCCGAAATAGCAGAGTCTCGGCCGCGCCTCATACTCCGTCATTGCGATGTGGAAGTAGTGCGCGTCGGTACATTCAATGAAAATGGCCGGGACAAAGCCCGGCCATTTCCCATTGTTCGCGGATCGTTAACTCAGCTGTTCTTCAGCGCCACGCGGAATTCGGCTTCGGTCTTGGCCTTGACCTCGTCGAGCGAGACGCCGTCGGCGAGCTCGATCAGGGCCATGCCGCCGTCGCCGTGCTTGTCGATGGTGAAGACGGCCAGATCCGTGACGACCATGTCGACGACGCGCTCGCCGGTCAGCGGAAGGTTGCACTTCTTGAGGAGCTTGGAGCCGTCCTTGGCCGAATGCTCCATCACCACGACGACGCGCTTGACGCCGGCGACGAGGTCCATCGCGCCGCCCATGCCCTTGACCATCTTGCCGGGGATCATCCAGTTGGCGAGATCGCCGTTCTGGGCGACCTGCATGGCACCGAGGATCGACAGGTCCATGTGGCCGCCGCGGATCATCCCGAAAGAATCCGCGCTCGAGAAATACGAGGTCGAGGGCAGCTCGCTCACCGTCTGCTTGCCGGCGTTGATCAGGTCCGCGTCCACCTCGTCTTCATAGGGGAACGGGCCCATGCCGAGCATGCCGTTCTCGCTCTGCAGGCTGACATCGACCCCGTCGGGGATGAAGTTCGAAACCAGCGTCGGGATGCCGATGCCGAGATTGACGTAGTAGCCGTCACGCAGTTCCTTCGCGGCGCGCGCGGCCATCTGTTCACGGGTCCAGGCCATGTGTGTCTCCTGATACGCTTAAGCGGCGGTACGCGGGCGGGTGTTGCGGAATTCGATGCGCTTCTTGGCCGTGCCGACCTCGACGATGCGCTTCACGAAGATGCCGGGCGTATGGATGTGGTCGGGATTGAGTTCACCGGCCGGAACCAGATGCTCGACCTCGGCCACGGTGATCTTGGCGGCGGTCGCCATCATCGGGTTAAAATTGCGCGCGGTCTTGCGGTAGATGAGGTTGCCGGCGGTGTCGCCCTTCCAGGCATGCACGATGGCGAGGTCGGCGAACAGGCCGCGTTCCATCAGATACTTCTCGCCGTCGAACTCCTTCACTTCCTTGCCTTCGGCGATCAGCGTGCCGACGCCGGTCTTGGTGTAGAAGGCCGGAATGCCGGCGCCGCCGGCGCGGATACGCTCGGCGAGCGTGCCCTGCGGATTGAATTCGAGTTCCAGCTCGCCGGCGAGGAATTGCTGGGCGAACAGCTTGTTCTCGCCGACATAGGACGAGATCATCTTCTTGATCTGCCGGGTTTCCAAGAGGCGGCTGAGCCCGATGCCGTCGACGCCGGCATTGTTGGAGACCACCGTCAGGCCCTTGACGCCGGACTCGCGGATCGCGTCCGAGAGCTCCTCGGCGATGCCGCAGAGGCCGAAGCCTCCCGACATGATCATCATGTTGTCTTTCAAAATGCCGTCGAGAGCCGACTTGGCGTCGGGATAGACCTTGTTCATGCAAATAACCTTCGACTGAACCTTCGGCTTGGAGGCGTCGCGCCCTATTGGCGGCGATTATTAGGCGAAATCCTCCAAAGCCGTCAATGATACGGGGTTCTCCGCACCGCGCCCGGGTGATAGAAGCTGCCCACACCGTGGGCAGAACCGTCCGCGGCCTTGAAAGCGACAAGAAAAACCATCAAGTTGCGGGGGTTGGGCGTGGGCACGCAGGTTTCCCGACCCGCCCTTCTGGCTCCAACGACCAACCCGATCAGGACATGCCATTGACCATGGCCCAAGGAATGAAGCGCCTCGGGACGCCGATCGCGGCGCTGCTCGGTGTCGCGCTGATCGCCCTGATCGCGACCTCATGGCTCATCAACCGCGACGCGCTGCGCAGGGCGGTCGAAGCGCAGATCCGCGACGTCACCGGGCTCGAGCTCAGTGTCGCAGGCGCAATCGACATTTCCGTGCTGCCGGCAAGCTACATCTCCTTCCGTGACGTCGGCCTCAAGGGCGGCGGCACCAGCGATCCCGCGCTCCAGGTCGACGTGCTCACCGCCAATCTGCGGCTGCTGCCGTTGCTGCTGCAACGGTTCGAGATCTCCGACCTGACGCTGCTGCGGCCGCGCATCCATGTCAGCCTGAAGCCAGACGGCCAGAGCAACTGGACGCCCTTCATCCAGACCATCGCGCGCACCATGAAGCCCGGGGCCGAGAACCAGGTCTCGTTCTCCGAAATCCGGATCCAGGACGGCGTGCTCGACTACGAGGACGCCGCCACGCACGGCACCGAGAAGTTCGAGGACATCGACCTGTCGCTGGCCTGGCCTTCGATCTCGCGCTCCTTCGCCGCGACCGGACAGTTCGACTGGCGCGGCGAGCGTGTCGACGGCTCGATCAGCTTTTCCGATTTCGTCGCCGCCCTCTCCGGCGAGCGCTCGGGGTTGAAGGCGCGGATCGCCAGCGCGCCGCTCAAGCTCGCCTTCGACGGCAGCGTCGCCAACCGCACCAGCCCGATGATGGAGGGCACGCTGACGATCGACAGCCCCTCCTTGCGCAACGCGCTGCGCTGGACCGGGCAGCCACAGCCCGCCAGCGGCGGCTTCGGCCGCTTCGTGCTGAAGGCGCGCGCCAACGTCGTCGGCGCCTCGATCGCCCTCACCAACGTCAATGTCGAGCTCGACGGCAATGCCGCCGAGGGCGTCATGACCTACGCCAACAACGGCCGGCAGACGCTGCAGGCGACGCTTGCCGCCGACGCGCTCGACTTCACGCCTTATATCTCCACCTTCCGCCTGCTCGCGAGCGGCGCGCGGGACTGGAACAGGCAGCTGTTCGATCTCAACGGATTGTCGACGACCGACCTCGACATGCGCCTGTCGGCAGCAAAGCTCACGGTCGGTCCGACCAGGCTCGGCCGCACCGCGATCGGCGCCAATTTGCGCAACGGCACGCTGGCGCTCTCGGTCGGCGAGGCGCAGGTCTATGGCGGCATCGCCAAGGGCTCGTTCGGCATCGCGCGTTCCGACACCGTCGCCGACATCAAGGCGCAATTCCAGTTCACCGACGTCGATCTCCAGGCCTGCGCCACCGAGCTGTTCGGCCTCAACAAGCTATCCGGCCGCGGCAACATCAACGTGTCGCTCTTCGCCTCGGGCTCGAGCCCGTTCGGCCTCGTGCAGTCGCTCGACGGCAGCGCCACCGTCACCGGTCATGACGGCGCGATCTCGGGCTTCAATGCCGAGCAGCTGCTGAAGCGCCTGGAACGGCGGCCGCTGTCGGGCGGCGGCAATTTCCGCAATGGTTCGACGCCGTACAACAATCTCACCATCGCGGTGAAATTCTCCGATGGGGTCGCCACCGCCGAGGACATCCGTGTCGAAGGACCGGCGGCGAAGATCACGCTCACCGGCACCGCCTCGGTGCCGACGCGTGAATACGACATGAAGGGCGTGGCGAGCCTCAACAGCACGTCGGGCTTCGAATTGCCATTCGTGGTGCAGGGCCCCTGGGACGATCCCCTGATCTTCCCCGATCCGGAAAGCCTGATCCGCCGCTCGCCAGCCTCCGCGCCGCTACTCGACATGCTGAAGGATCGCAAGGGGGGCGACGCCGTGCGCTCCGCGATCGAGCGCATCACCGGCAGCGGAAAGCGTCCTCCACCGGCAGAATCGCCGACGGCGGAGAACGCCAAAGAGAACGCGAAGGAAAACGCCAAATCCAACTAGGCTGATCAACGCAGCCTTCGCGGATTTCGGTAGCCCGAGCTCAACAAGCTCGACATGCCAGCGACTTGCCAAATCCAAATCGAGCAGTGCGGCCGATTGCATCCCGGAGGTGGCGTTAAGCGGCCGATTGCGTCGTCGAAATCCAGGCCTTGTCCCCCTGCAGCACTGCTCCTCCACCGATCTTCGATCCGGCCGCGACCTTGAGAGCGCCGCTTCCTCCCAGTTCGCGAGCCAACACCTCGCGGTCACAGGCGTCCTCCCACAGCGAAACGGTAATGGCTGCGACGCAGTTGCTGATCATGCTGGTCAGCGCCCGCGCTTCCGACATGAAACGGTCGATGCCGACAAGCAGCGCCACGCCGGTCACGGGCAGATCCGGCATGACGGAGAGGGTCGCGACAAGCGCCACGAAGCCGCTGCCGGTGACGCCAGCCGCGCCTTTGGACGTCAGCAGCATCAGTCCGAGCATCGCCGCAATCTGCCCCCACGACAGGTGGATGTCGCAGGCCTGCGCGATGAAGATGGAGGCCAGGGTGAGATAGATGGCGCTGCCGTCCAGATTGAAGGAATAGCCCATGGGCAACACGAGGCCGGACACGCCTTTCCGGCATCCGAGCTGCTCCAGCTTGCGCAGCGCTCCCGGCAGCGCAGGTTCCGACGATGATGTGCCGAGCACGATCAGCAGCTCTTCCTTGAAGTAGCGAATGGTCTTCCACAGGCTGAAGCCGTTCAGCCGCGCCAGCGTGCCGAGCACGACGACCACGAAGACGGAGCAGGCGATATAGAATGTCAGGATCAGCAGTCCGAGCGAGCCAATCGATCGAATGCCGTAGCGGCCCACCGTGAACGCCATGGCGCCAAAGGCGCCGAGCGGAGCGAGCTTCATGACGAAGCCAAAGGACACGAACAGGACCTGAGAGAAGGAATCGACCGCCTTCGTAACCACCGCGCCCCCATCGCCGGCACGGCTCAGGCCAAAGGCGATCAGGATGGAGACCAGCAGGACCGGCAGCACTTCGCCGTCGGCAAACGCGCCAAAGAAGGAATGCGGGATGATGTGCAGCATGAAGTCCGCAAATCCGGTCGCACTCGCCTGCTTGGTGAATTTCGCGGCCACCGACGGATCCAGCGTGCTGACGGACACATGCATGCCGACGCCCGGCTGGATCAGCAACACGGCGACCAGCCCGGCCAGCAGTGCGAGCACGGTCAGCAGGTAGAACAGCGCCATGGATTTCACCAGCGTGCGGCCGACCTCGCGGGAATCGCTGATGCTGTTGATGCCGCTGACGATGGTGCAGAACACGATCGGCGCGATCATCATCTTGACCAGCTTCACGAAGCCGTCGCCGAAGGGCTTCAGCGCGGCACCGAACTCAGGCCAGAGATGGCCGGTGAGGACGCCCAACATGAGACCGATCAGCACCTGGACGTAGAGGATCCGGTAGAAGGGCTTTCGCGTCTCACTGTTCACGGGCCCGACCAGCGCTTGCTTCTGCATTCTCGTTTCTCCCATGGCTCTGATTTTTGAAGGCTTTGAAAGCGGTCCGGCTTCAGGCTGCCAGGACTGAATGAGGGACGTGCGATCGACGGGCGAAGACATGGCCCTCGAGAATTCGCCGGGCTGTCCGCTGCACCCGGGCGACCGGGCCGGGCTCCAGCCGAACCACGAGCTGGCCGGAGGGATGGGCGAGCGTGATCGGCACCGGCGGCGCCAGCGATCCAACCATCTCTGCGGCGATCGTCCCGGGCGTCACACAGGCGGTCGCGATCGCGACGGCGCCGGTCACCGCCAGCGCGCTATGGCAGTCATGCGGCATGAAGTACCTGACGTTCAACGTCGCCTCGCTTGCGGGCGCGACCAGAACCGGTTTCGGAATCACCATTGACGCGGAATCCGGAAAACCCATCCGGCGTCCAGCCTCGATGCGCAAATGTTCGAGCCGCCCGCGGAAGGCGCCGTCGGCGAAGGCCGGAGGCGCCTCGCGGCCGGTCCATCCGAGATCTGCCGCGCGGACCAGCATGACGGGCATGGCTGCGTCGATGCAGGTCACGTCGATCCCTCCGATGCGATCGAGCGGACGTCCTGTCGGCAGCAGGCGACCGGTGCGTGCGCCGGCGGCGTTGGGGAACGACAGTTCGATGGGCGCGGCCGTTCCCGGTACCCCGTCGATCCGCGCTTCGCCCTCATAGGTCACCCGTCCTCCGGGAGTGGCGACCGTCGCATCGATCAGCTTGCCGGTGTTGACATTATGGATGCGCACATGGGTGCGATCTGCGGTAGCGGCGACCAGGCCAGCTTCGATTGCGAACGGCCCGACGGCGGCCAGCATGTTTCCGCAGTTCGGCGAGGTATCGACGATCCCTTCACGAACGCGCACCTGGGCAAACAGGTAGTCGACATCGGCGCCGGGCACCGTTGCCGGTCCGATGATCGCGACCTTGTTGATCACGGCATTGCCGCCGCCGATTCCATCGATTCCGAGATCGTGCCCACCTCCCATCACCGACAACAGGACCGCATCGCGCGAGCTGGGGTCGGCAGGAAGGTCGCGGGCCAGGAAAAACGGTCCGCGCGAGGTCCCACCGCGCATAACCACACAGGGAATGGCAATCTGATCGTTCATGATGTTCTTCCGTTCGGCGACATGTTCGCCTGAACCAGAGCATCCTCCCTCCGAACTCTTTTGTGAAATGCAAATATCTGAGGTATTATTTCGTCAATCGACATAATGGAGCCTTGCCATGAACGCCGAATTGCTCGACCTCAAGGCATTCATCACCGTCGCGGAGATGGGCAGCTTCGTCCGCACCGCGAAGGCGCTGAACCTGTCCCAGCCGGCGCTCAGCCGGCGCATTCAGAAGCTGGAGGAAAGTCTCGGAGCGCCGCTGCTCGAACGGTCCACGCGCCACGTCAATCTCACCATGACGGGCCGCGACTTCCTGCCGAAGGTCCGCCGTCTCATCGACGAGTTCGAGACCTCGGTGCTCGCCATCCATGATATCGGCGCGCGAAGTTCGGGCCTGGTCTCGGTAGCCGCGGTGCCGACAGCGGTGTTCTATTTTCTTCCGCGAGCGATCGGCCGGTTCGCCGAAGCGTATCCGCGCATCCGCATCCGCATTCTGGATATCGGCGCCAATGAGGGGCTGGAAGCGGTGGCGCGCGGAGAAGTCGACTTCGGCATTAATTTCATCGGCGCTTCGCATGCCGAAATCGAATTCGAGAAATTGGTTGAGGACCCTTTCGTCCTGGCCTGCCGTCATGACCATCCGCTGGCATCGCGCAAGCAGGTGAGTTGGTCGGAGATCGTGTCGCACCGGGTCATCACCGTCGGTCGCAACAGCGGCAATCGCGCGTTGATCGACAATGCGCTGGCGCGGCAGGGCCTGCAGCTGAACTGGTCCTATGAAGTCGCCCACCTCTCCGGCTCGCTTGGCCTGGTCGAAGAGGGATTAGGCATCGCCGTGCTGCCAAGGCTCGCGACACCCGCCGCCGGTCATCCGATCATTCACACCGTCCGGCTGATCGAGCCGGAAGTGTCGCGGACGATCGGAATTGTGCGCAGGCGCGGGGCGACGCTATCGCCGCATGCCAGCCAGTTTTTGAAGATGCTCCTCGAGGCATGGCGCTCTCCTTCTCGAGCCAGCGGGCATGGCAAGCCGCGGCCCCGATCCGCTGAGGCAAGTTCGAACACGATATCGACGGGTCTAAAGCGGAAACGCTGACGGCTCGCCCGAGCGGGACGAGACCGTTCCCCAAACTGGAGTTCCTCGGAAGGCGCGAATTGATCAGGGCGAATTGATGCGGCGATTGGATCGATGCACGCGTTAAGGATCTCCGCAAGGCCCATCCCCGCGACCTATGTCTGACAACATGCCGCTAGATCGGCTTATCGCCATGCGCTAGTGTTTTATACGACCGGTTAAAAACACCGGCCGTTTGAGGGAGAAAAACGTGAAATCCAAGGTTATTGGCGCAGTATCACTGGCGGTCGCTGCGGCCGGGCTGTTTGCAGCCGCTGCACCCGCATTTGCGCAGCAGAAGACGATCACGGTCTGGTGGGGCAAGGGCTTCTATCGCTCCGAGGACGACGCACTGATCGAGACGATCAAGAAGTTCGAAGCCAAGACCGGCATCAAGGTCGAATTGTCGCAATACGCGATCCAGGACATGATTCCGAAGACGGTCGCCGCTCTCGATGCCGGCACCGTGCCCGATGTCGCCTATTCCGACTCTTATGACGTGCAGGCGCAGGGCAAGTGGGCCTATGAAGGCAAGCTCGAGGATCTCTCCGACGTGATGGAGCCGATCAAGGGCCGGTTCGTGCAGAACACGCTGGATGCGTCGATCCTCTACAACGACGTCACCAAGAAGAAGGCCTATTACGGCTTCCCGCTGAAGCAGCAGAGCATGCACGTCCAGATCTGGAACGACATGCTGGAGAAGTCCGGCTTCAAGCTCGCCGACATCCCGAACGACTGGACGGGCTACTGGACGTTCTGGTGCGACAAGGTGCAGCCGGGGATCCGCAAGGCCACCGGCCAGCGCATCTATGCCGTCGGCCAGCCGATGGGCGTGGAATCCACCGACGCCTTCCAGTCGTTCTACACCTTCATGGACGCCTACCACGTCAAGCTGGTCGACGACGACGGCAAGCTCACGGTCGACGATCCCACGGTTCGCGAGAACCTGATCAAGGCGATGAAGGATTACACCGACACCTACATCAAGGGTTGCACGCCGCCGTCCTCCACGACCTGGAAGGATCCCGACAACAACGTCGCCTTCCACAACAAGACCATCGTGATGACCCACAATTTCACGATCTCGATCGCTGCGAAATGGTTCGAGGACTCCCAGAACCAGGCACTCACGCCCGAACAGCGCGAAGCCGGCAAGAAGGCCTACGAGCAGGACATCGTGACCGCGTCCTTCCCGAAGGCGCCGGATGGTTCGACCATCCGCTACCGCTCCGACGTCAAGACCGGGCTGGTCTTCACCGCGGCCAAGAACAAGGCCGAGGCCAAGCAGTTCATCAGCTTCCTGCTCCAGGAAGAGAACGTCCGTCCCTACATCGAGGGCGCGCTCGGCCGCTGGTTCCCGGTGACGAAGGAAAGCCAGGAAAGCCCGTTCTGGCAGGCTGACAAGCACCGCAAGGCCGTCTACACGCAGTTCAAGGGCGGCACCGCGGCGTTCGACTTCACCAAGAACTGGAAGTTCACGATCCTCAACAACGAGAACGTGTGGGCGAAGGCGATGAATCGCGTCGTCAGCGAGAAGGTTCCGGTCGACAAGGCCGTCGACGAACTGATCGCCCGCATCAAGCAGGTCGCGGGCTAAATCATCCTGCCTCTCCCCGCCTCGCGGGGAGAGGTGCTAGAACAACACCGGCCGCGTTTCGCGGCCGGCATCTCTTTGAAGAGTCCGAAAAGAATGGCGATCACGCTCTCTGGCGACCAGGCAATCCCCGCCCCGCCCCTGTCGTCGCGGCTGACCCCGCCGCAGGTCTGGGGCATCGTGCTGCTTGCGCCCTACCTGCTCGTTTTCCTCGCCTTCGTCGTCTATCCCGTCGGCTACGGGCTGTGGCTGGCGCGGGCCCCGTCGAATTATGTCGCGCTCTACAACGATCCGATCTTCGCGCGCGCCGCGGTCAACACGCTGATCTTCCTGGTCATCGGCATCAACATCAAGATGCTGATCGCGCTGTTCCTGTCCGGCTTCTTCGCGGTGCAGCGCCCCTGGATCAAATGGCTCTCGGTGATCTTCATCCTGCCCTGGGCGGTGCCGTCGATCCCGACCATCCTGTCGGTTCGGTTCATGCTCAATCCCGAATGGGGCATGGTCAATCACCTCATCTTCTCCCTGACCGGCGATGACGGCCCGAACTGGCTCAACGACCCCACCGTGGCGCTCAGCATGGCGATCGCGGTGCACATCTGGAAGTCGCTGCCGTTCTGGACGCTGATCCTGATCACCGGCCGCCTTGCGATCTCGCACGATCTGTTCGAGGCCGCCGAGGTCGACGGTGCGAGCTGGTGGCAGAAATTCCGCTACATCACCTGGCCGTCGATGCAGACGCTCTACGTCACCTGCACGCTGCTCTCGATGATCTGGACGCTCGGCGACTTCAACAGCGTCTATCTGCTCACCGGCGGTGGCCCGGCCGACCTCACGCATGTGCTGTCGACCCTCGGCATCCGCTATCTCCGGCTCGACCAGCTCAGCCTGGCCATGGCATCGATCGTCTGCGCAATGCCGTTCGTCCTGCCGCTCGTGTACTTCATGATGAAACGGTTGTCGCGATGAAGCTCCCCACCCTGCGCGAAGTCGCAACCGAAGCGCGGTTGCTGCTGATCGGCATTCCCGTCTTCCTCTGGACGATGATTCCGATCTACCACATGTTCCTGTTCGCTATCTCGCCGAAGGAGGACGCATTCTCCGGCAAGCTGTGGCCGGACCATCCGACGCTGCACAATTTCGAAATCGTGTTCAAGCAGCAGCACTACTTCCTGCGCGACTTCTACGTGCAGTTCTGGAACTCGCTGGTGATCGCGGCATCCGTCGGCGTGCTGACGCTGTTCATCGCCACCGCCGCGGCGTTCTCGATCTCGCGGCTGAAGGTGCCGGGCGGACGGGTCGTGATGAATCTCGCGCTGTTCACCTATTTCATCCCGGCGGCGTTCCTTGCCGTGCCGATGTACCGCACCATGGGCAATTACGGCCTGCTCAACAATCACTGGGCGCTGATCCTGGCGATGGTGACCATCGCCAGCCCCTACGCGATCTGGGTGCTCAAGCAGGCCTCCGACAAGCTGCCGGTCGAATTGGACGAAGCCGCCGTGATGGACGGTGCGACGACGCTCCAGATCTTCCGCCTGGTCTACCTGCCGCTGATGATGCCCTCGCTGGTCGCGATCGGCACTTATGCGGTGCTGCTGGCCTGGAACGAATATCTCTACGCGTTCCTGCTGCTCTCGAACGACCGCGAGATCACCCTCCCCGTCGCGCTCGGCAACTTCCTCGCCGCCGACGACTCGCCGTGGGAGCTGTTGATGACGACCGGCTTCATCTACGCACTGCCGCCGGCCGCGATCTACTATGCCTTCCGCCGCTACATGGTGGGCGGGCTCACGGCGGGTGCGGTGAAGTCCTGACGCGACAGGACGCATCGAGTCGCCGCAAGCAGGACGTTCGAGCGACAACGTGGACAATTGCGGGTTGTCCACGCCTGCTCTAACCTCCGTGCCCCAATGCGGGGCACGGCATCATGCGCAGCAACGACGCGATCCATCTCGGCCTGATGCTGCTGGCGCTCGCGGCGGCCTATCTGATGCCGTTCGAGCTGTTGCTGCTGGCTTATGTCGTGCTCGGCCCGGCGCACTACTTCACCGAGATTTCGTGGCTGCACGACCGCAGCTACTACCTGCCACATCGCGGGATTGCGGCAGCCCTCGCAATCATCGCCGTGGTCGCGGCCCTGATCGACAACGCCTCCTGGTTCGGCTTTGCAATGTGGGGCGCGCTGATCGTCTGCGCCATGCTCGCGGCCACCACCTCGGCGATCGAGAGCATGTTGCTGTTCTTGACGGCGATCGCACTGTCCGCGCTCATGTATTCGAGCGGATCCTCGCTCGCCGTGATCGGCATCCTGATTCCGACCCTGATCCACGTCTCGCTGTTCACGCTGATCTTCATGGTGCTCGGAGCGCACCGATCCGGCAGCCGCGTACAGGCTGCGCTGGTGGCTGTCTACCTCGTCGCGATTGCTACGATCCTGCTGCTGCCGCCAACCGCCGAAGTCCGGATCGCAAGCTTCGCCCGGGTCGGACAGGATTATTTCGGCAATGTCGGCCCGGCGCTCAGCCGGCTGTTCGGCGTGCCCGGTCTCGTCCTCGACACCAGGCTGACGAGCCTGCTCGCCTTCGTCTACACCTATCACTACCTCAACTGGTTCATTAAAGCCGACGTCATCCGCTGGACCGCAGTCCCGAAGGCGCGGCTGGCAGCGATGGCCGCCGCCAGTACCGCATCCACCGCGCTCTATTTCTACGACTACGCGTTCGGCTTCACCTTCCTGCTGGCGCTGAGCCTGATCCATATCCTGCTGGAATTTCCGCTCGACGCCCTGGCATTGCGGCAGCTCGGCGCGGCGGTGCATGGCGCGGCGCGAGGATGGCACGCTGCACGAACGGCTACAGCGGCGCCGCGCTCTCGCCCTGCGAGCTCGACAGTTTCGAAGCGAGCGAGGCGATCACGATGACCACCGCGATCAGGGCGATCACCAGCGTGCAGATCGCGTTGATCTCCGGCTTCACGCCCAGCCGCACCTCGGAATAGATCCGGATCGGCAAGGTCGCCGAGCCCGGCCCGGTCGTGAAGCTCGCGATGACGAGATCGTCCAGCGACAGCGTGAAGGCCAGCATCCAGCCGGCGGCGATCGCGGGGGCGATCAACGGCAGCGTCACCGAAAGAAAGGCGCGGACCGGGTCGCAGCCAAGGTCCATCGCCGCCTCCTCCAGCGAACGGTCGAGCGAGCCGAGGCGGGACTGCACGACCACGGCGACGAAACACATCGTCAGCGTGGTATGGGCGATCGTCACCGTCCAGAAGCCGCGCTCGGCGTTCAGCGCGACGAACAGCAGCAGCAGCGACAGCCCCGTGATCACCTCGGGCATCACCAGCGGGGCGTAGAGCATGCCGGAGAACAGCGTGCGGCCGCGGAAGCGCTCGCCGCGTGACAATGCGACCGCAGCGAGCGTGCCCAGCAGCGTGGCGATGGTCGCGGAGGAGACCGCGACGCGAAGACTCATCCAGGCCGCCTCGATCATGGCGCGGTCGTTGAAGAACTCGTGATACCAGCGCAGCGACCAGCCGCCCCACACTGTCACCAGCCGCGAGGCATTGAAGGAGTAGATGACGAGGATGAGGATCGGCAAGTAAAGGAACGCCAGCCCGAGCGCGAGCGAGGCGATGTTGAAACGGGACAGGCGTGAGACCTTCCGCATCGCCTCACCGCCCCTGTTCCAGCTGCCGCTTCTGGAGCCGTTCATACAGCAGCAGCGGCACCAGTAGCACCACCAGCAGCACGATGGCGGCGGCAGAGGCGACCGGCCAGTCCTTGTTGGTGAAGAATTCGAGCCACAGGGTCTGGCCGATCATCAGCGAATTGGAGCCGGCCAGAAGGTCCGGGATCACGAATTCGCCGACGATGGGAATGAAGCACAGCAGCACGCCGGCACCGACGCCGGGCAGCGACAGCGGGAAGGTGACGAGCCAGAACACCTGCCACGGTGGCGCGCCGAGATCGCCAGCCGCCTCCTCCAGCGCTGGCTCCATCTTGGCGAGCGTGGCGTAGAGCGGCAGGATCATGAACGGCAGATAGGAATAGACGATGCCGATATACATTGCGCTGTCGGTGGAAAGCCAGACCACGGGCTGGCTGACCAGATGTAGCGCCAGCAGGATCTGGTTCAGCAACCCGTCGTGCTGGAGGATGTTGATCCAGGCATAGATGCGGATCAGGAACGAGGTCCAGAACGGCACGATCACCAGCACCATCGCCACCGCCTGCCAGCTCTTCGGCAGCCGCGCCATGCCGTAGGCGATGGGATAGCCGATCAGCAGCAACAGCGCGGTCGCGGTCACAGCGACGGTGAGGCTGCGCACGTAGGCGAACACATAGATGTCGTCGGAGACGAGCAGCTTGAAATTGTCGGTCGACAATGCGGCAAAGGCCGCCTTGAGCGCGTCCCACCCCGCCATCAGGTCGAATACCGGCTCGTAAGGCGGCTGCGCGATCGCCGTCTGCGACAGGCTGATCTTCAGCACGAAGGCGAACGGCACCAGGAAGAACAGCGCCATCCAGACATAGGGCGCGATCGCGGCAAAGCGCGCCGGGCGCGCGAAGATGCGGCGGGAGCTCATGACGGCAGCACCACGCAATCATCGGGCGTGAACCAGGCGACGATTTGCTGGCCCACGCTGTAGGCGTCGACGTCCAGACGCGCGCTGTTGGCGACGGAGGCCCGTACGATTCCGCCGGTATCGAGCTTCACTTTATAGGTGGTGGTGCCGCCGAGATAGCAGATGTCCGCGATCACGCCGTCTAGGCTGTTGATCGTGGTTTCACGACCGGCTTGGCTCACCGGGGCGCGGCGCGACAGCTTGATCTTCTCGGGACGAATCGCGATCGAGAATTTTCCCGCACCGACCGGTTCGCGCGGTTCGGCCACCACCAGCGCACCCGCATCACGCGTGCCAACGACCAGACGATGACCGTCGCGCAATCTGGTCTCGCCGTCGAACACATTGACGTCGCCGACGAATTCCGCGATCCAGCGCGAGCGCGGCGCTTCGTAAAGTTCGCGCGGGCTCGCGACCTGAGCAAGCCTGCCGGCGTTCATCACGCCGATCCGGCTCGCCATCGTCATGGCTTCCTCCTGGTCGTGGGTGACGACGATGAAGGTCATGCCGAGCCGGCGCTGCAGCTCCATCAGCTCGCCTTGCGTATTCTCGCGCAGTTTCTTGTCGAGCGCTGCGAGCGGCTCGTCGAGCAGCAGCAGTTGCGGGCGGCGCGCCAGTGCGCGGGCGAGCGCCACGCGCTGGCGCTGGCCGCCGGAGAGCTGATCCGGCTTGCGCTTCTCGAGCCCTTCGAGCTTCACCAGGGCGACCATCTCGGCCACACGGGCGGCGATGTCGGCGCGTGCCATGCCGGCCCGCTTCAGGCCGAAGGCAATGTTGTCGCGCACCGACAGATGCGGAAACAACGCGTAGTTCTGGAACATCATGTTGATCGGGCGCTCGTGCGGCAGCGCCTGCGCGATGTCCTTATCCCCGAGCAGGATGCGCCCTTCATCCGGCGCCTCGAAGCCGGCGAGCATACGCAGCAGCGTGGTCTTGCCGCAGCCGCTCGGCCCGAGCAGCGCGAAGAACTCGCCGGCCTTGATGTCGAGCGAGACGCCATCCACGGCGCGGAAGGTGCCAAAGGTCTTGGCGACGCCCTCGATGCGCAGCAGCGGCTGACCCGCCGCAGGAAGCGCATCTCCGCCGGCCGCATCAGCCGCGGCGCCTGTTCTGGGCAACTCGTCCGTCATGATCCTGCCAACCCCGATTCCGCCGCACGCTAGCCGCCGATCGTCCCTAGCTCAACCGTGCCGGGAGAGATCGTTCACATCACATTCGCCATGAACGACGCCAGCGCGTCGCGGTCCGCCGCTGGAATGGTCAAGCCCAGCTTGGAGCGGCGCCACAGGACGTCCTCGGGGAAGCGGGCCCATTCGCGAGCCATCAGGTAGCGGACCTCGGCGCCGGTCAGTTCGGGACCGAAGCCCGGGCCGAGATCGTCGCGGCTCCTGGCGTCACCGAGCACTGCGGACAACCGCGAGCCATAGGCCCCGACCAGACGCTGGGCCTCCGGCTCCGAGAGAAACCGCCAGCGGTCGCGCGCGAGGTCGACTTCGGTGTCGAAACGGTCCCAGGCAAAATCTCCGCCGGGCAGCGCGGCGCCGGCCGTCCAGGGCGGCGACATCGGATAGAACGGTGTCAGCTTCGTCACCGCCCACTCCGCGCGCAGGCGCGAGGTGGTGACGTCGCCGCCGAACATCGTGAGCAGCGGCGCCTTGCGCCGGCGCGCATGGAACAGCATCGTTCCGTCGCGTCCGCGCGCGGACGCCAGCGTCAGGTTGACGCCGGAGACTGTCCGGACCACGTCGGTCGGGGTGACGCGCTCACGAAAATAGCGGCTCGCCGCTTCGCAGAGATAGCCGATGTCGGCCCCCGGCATCGCCACAATTGCGGGATCGCCGGTGAAGGCGTGCGTGACCGTGCCGATCAGCGTGAAGTCGCGCTCGAACGGTCGGGCGAAGATCAGCCGTCCATCATTGTTCTGAAAGACGTAGACGTTCTCGGAATCGAACAGCCTGGGCACGATGATCTGGCTCATCTGCGTGGCCGCCATCGCGGGCTGCGGCTGCCGCAGCACGGTATCAGCGACCATTGGCGTCCAGCCGCCGGTGGCGTTGGCCAGCGCCCGCGCCGTGATGGTGCGGCGGTGGCCGCGATCGACCACCGCGAGCCGCCAGGTATCGGTTCTGTCCGCACGGACGCAACGCGCACCGGTCCGGATCGCCGCGCCATGCTCAGCGGCATCCAGCGCCGTCAGCACCACCAGGCGAGAGTCGTCGACGACGCAGTCCGAATATTCGAACGCCGTGCCGAACGGGCGCTTCAGTGCGTTGCCGACCGGATGATGCGTGATGTCGATGGTGGCCGATGGCGGCAGGCCGCCCCGGTTCGTGAGACCGTCATAGACATACAGGCCGGCACGCAGCAGCCATGGCGGCCGCTCGTCGGAATGCGCGGGGATCACGAAGCGCATCGGCCGGACCAGATGCGGCGCGATCCGGAGCCAGGTCCGGCGCTCGGACAAGGCCCGACGGACCCGCCGGAACCCGCGCCGTTCCAGCACCGACAGATCGCCGTGGATCAGCCGCGGTGTTGCCGAGGATGCCGCGCCGCCGAGATCGCCCTGCTCGAACAGGATCACCCGCAGGCCGCGGCCTGCCGCATCGCGCGCGAGGCTGACACCGTTCAGGCCGCCACCGATGATCGCGAGATCGTAATCCGCCATGAAGCCGTCGAATGGGAGCCAAGCGCCCCATCATCACTAGAGCCATTTCCGTTCCGATGAAATCGGAACGGGGCTCTAGATTCTTATTCTGACGCTTTTTCTTGACGCGAACCGGTGTCCACTTCGCTCGAACGCTCTAGCCCGTCTTGAGCGCAAGCTCCATGACTTCAGCGCGGCCGACGAGCCCGGCATATTTCCCGATCGGCAGGGGCTTGCCGAGCAGATAGCCTTGCACGCCGTCACAGCCCTCCTTGGCGAGGAAGGCAAGTTGCTCGACCGTCTCGACGCCCTCGGCGATGATCGACATTTCGAGGCCGTGGCCGAGATCGATCACCGCGCGAACGATCGCAGCCGATTGCGGATTGCGGCCGAGATTGATGATGAAGGCCCGGTCGATCTTGATCTTGTCGAACGGGAACGCCTGGAGGTAGCTCAGCGAGGAGTAACCGCTGCCGAAATCGTCCATGGAGATGCGCACGCCGAGCGCCTTCAGGCGGCGCAGCAGCGCAAGGCCCCGGTCGAAATCCTCGATCAGCACGCCCTCGGTGATCTCCAGCTCGAGCCGGCCGGGTGCAAGGCCGGTCTCGATCAGGATCGAATGGACGAGGCCAACCACGTCGCCGTGCATGAACTGCGCCGGCGACAGATTGACCGCGACCTGGAGCGGCTTCGGCCAGGACGCCGCCTCGCGGCAGGCCTCGCGCAGGATCCACTCGCCCATCTCGACGATCAGGCCGCTCTCCTCGGCGATCGGGATGAATTCGGCCGGCGAGACCTGGCCGCGTACCGGATGCTGCCAGCGCGCCAGCGCCTCGAAGCCGATGATCTCGCTCTCGGCGACGCTGTGGCCGGCGGCCCCCTGCGGCTGGAAGGCAAGCGAGAGCTCGCCGTTCTTGATCGCCATCGACAGGTCCTGGTGCAGCACGCGGCGATCGCGGATCTGCTGGTCCATCTCGGGCTGATAGAGGCTGATCGTGCCGCGCGACTTCTGCTTGGCGCGGAACAGCGCAGCACCGGCATTGGCGAGCAGCGAAGCGCCATCGGCGCCATTGTGCGGGAAGATCGACATGCCGGTGGTCACGGCGGCGCGGACCGGCCGGCCGTCGATCTGGAAGTCCTTCGCGACGGCGTCGCCGATCTGCTGCGCCAGCGCAAGACCCGCGTCCGGCTGCTTGCCATCGATGATCAGGCCGAATTCGTCGCCGGACAGGCGCGCCACCACGCCGCCACGGGCGGAGTCCTGGAGGCGCTGGGCCACCTCGATCAGGAGCTTGTCGCCGAGCGCATGACCGAAGACGTCGTTGACCTCCTTGAGGCCGTCGAGGTCGACGCAGAGGACGGCGAACTCCTCGCCGGTGCCTTCGCAGGCCTCGATCATCTGGGTCAGCGCCTGAAGGAAGGCGGCGCGGTTCGGCAGATCGGTGAGGCCGTCGTGATAGGCCATGTGCGCCATGCGCGACTCGGTCTGCCGGCGGTCGGTGACGTCCTCGTGGGTCTTGATCAGATATTGCGGCTCGCCGGTATCGCCGAGCACGGTGGCGCGGCGGGTCAGGAACAGCCGCAGGCCGTCCTTGGTGGAGATCGGATGCTCCTCGGTGATCATCCCGCGTTTCTTGATCGCGGCCTCGTCGCGCGCGATGATCAGCTTGGCTTCCTTGGGGTTGAAGATGTCGGACGCGGTCAGGCCCGTGGCCTCCTCGCGCCGGCGGTTGAGGATCGTCTCCGCGCTGCGATTGGCGAGCAGATAGCGGCCGTCCTTGACCTGCTCGACGATCAGCGCCACCGGGATGTTGTCGACCACGAGCTCGAGGAACTTCTTGGTGCTCTCCAGCTCCTGCGACAGCGACCGGCGGTCGGTGATGTCCTCGAACACCAGCAGCAGAAACTCGGGCTTGTTGCTCTCGTTGCGAACCACGATCCGAATCGAGGCGACCATGCGCCGCTCGCCGCCGCGGTCGACCTCGAACTCGTTACGGAACTGGCCGTCCGGGGAGTTGAGCGCCGCCCGGTCGGTCGCCTCGATACTGGCTGCCGAGACCGGCGCAAACAGCTCGCGTGCGTTCTTGCCGACGGCGTGATCCCGCGAGAACCCCCAGAACCGCTCATAGGCGCTGTTGGCGAAGATGTAGCAGCCGTCCTCGATGTTCTTCGCGGCCACGCAGGCCGGCACATGGTCCAGCACCGATTCCAGGAATTGCTTGGTGGAAGCGAGCTGTCGCGACAGCTTGCGCTGCTCGCTGACGTCCAGATGCGTCGCCACCGAGCCGCCGTTCGGCAGCACGAAAAACTTCACCAGGATGGCTCGGCCGTCGGGCAGCTCGGTGATCAGGCCGTTGTGGCTTGCCGCCTTCTCGTAGAATTCGTCGTCGGAGATGCCGCCGAGCACCCCGCGCTTGCGCCGGAGCTTAAGAAGCTCATAGCCGTCCATATTGGCCCAGAGTTCCGACCGCATCAGGCCGTAGATCTCGAGATATCGGTCGTTGCAGAAGATGATGCGGCGCTGCGCATCCGTCATCACCACGCCCTGATTGAGATTGTTCATGGCGGAGGAGACGAAGGCGTTGCGCCGCAACTGCAAACGCCTGGTCCGGCGCAGCGAGGAATGGATCCACAGCACGATCGCGGCGAGGAACGCGCAGACGACGATGCCCGCGATCAGGACCTCCCAGACCACGTTGGGATCGAGCTGGCCGAGATAGCTCGGCGCGGCAAAGCTGTCCGACAGCGCAAAGGCGCGCGCGGGCGCAACCGTGCCGGCCAGGCACACAACGGCCTGCACAGCAATCGGAAGCGTGCTGCCCTCGTGCCAGTTCTTCTCAGCCATCAGCCACCCGCGATTTCAACGTCGGATTGTCTGGCTTCACGCGTTTGGATCGGGTAAACGCCTGTACGCGCAACAGAAAAATGTGACGTGAAATACGGCAATTGCCCTGACATGATAAATTCTTCCTTAACGGAAAACGGCCCCGCGCCATTCTTTCCAGGCCTGATGCCACCGGCGCTTCCAGCGGACATCCTGCCCAACCATGGATAGGGTCGATTGCGTCGTCATCGGAGCCGGCGTGGTCGGGCTCGCGGTGGCTCGAAAGCTTGCGCAGGCCGGACGCGAAGTCATCGTGCTCGAGGAGGCCGAGGCGATCGGCACCGTCACCTCCTCGCGCAACAGCGAGGTGATCCATGCCGGCATCTACTACCGCGCCGGGACCTGGATGGCGCGCATGTGCGTCGACGGCAAGCACGCGCTTTACCGCTACTGCGCTGAGCGCGGCATCCCGCACAAGAATTGCGGCAAGCTGATCGTCGCGACCAATCCAAAAGAGACCGAGAAGCTGCAATCGATCAAGGCGCATGCCGAGGCCAATGGCGTGCTCGACATGCAGCAGCTCACGGGCGAGGCGGCACGCGCGCTGGAGCCCGCGCTGGCCTGCGACGCCGCGCTGCTGTCGCCATCGACGGGCATCATCGACAGCCACGCCTACATGCTCTCGCTGCGCGGCGAAGCCGAGGAAGCCGGCACGGCGTTCGCGTTTCGCACTCCGCTGATCCGCGCCAAGGCGGCGAACGGCCTGGTCGAGATCGACGCCGGCGGCGAGGCGCCAATGACGCTGCAATGCAGCCTCCTCGTCAACGCCGCGGGGCTCTCGGCGACGAATGTGGCGCGCAACATCGACGGCATGCCGCTGGACCGAATTCCGCGCGCCTATCTCGCCAAGGGAAATTACTTCAGCTGCAATGCCAAGGCGCCGTTCTCGCGCCTGATCTACCCGGTGCCCGAACCCGGCGGGCTAGGGGTGCATCTGACGCTGGACATGGCAGGCCAAGCGCGCTTCGGCCCTGACGTCGAGTGGATCGAGACGATCGACTACGAGGTCGACCCGTCACGCGCCGAGCGGTTCTACCCGGCGATCCGCAAATACTGGCCGACGCTGCCTGACGGCGCGTTGATGCCGAGCTATTCGGGCATCCGGCCGAAAATCGTACCGCCCGCTGTGGCCACGCAGGACTTCCTGATGCAGGGCCCGCGCGATCACGGCGTCGCTGGCCTGATCAACCTGTTCGGCATCGAATCGCCGGGACTGACATCGTCGCTCGCGATCGCAGATCACGTCGCCGAGCTCGCAGACGTCTGAAGCGTTGTCGAGCGAAGCGGATACCGGTTCGCGTCGAGACAACGCGCTCAGACAAAAACTAAACACCGCGCAAACTTCTTTGCACGGTGCGGACCTTGCGGCAGGGATGAGCGCAAGAACTCTCACCCCTGCAGATAAGGGTACGATCAACTCTACGCTGTTTACGGGGGTTACTAGTGGAGCGTGTCGCCGTGCCTCAGACGCTCGATCTGGTCCTTGACCATCAACTTCCGGCGCTTCAACTCAACAATTTGCAGGTCGTCTGTTGAAAGGTGCACGAGGGCTTCGTGCAATTCGTTTTCGAGAAGTTTGTGCTTCCGCTCCAATTCAACGAGATGTGCCTGAATTGTCATTCGAAACCTCCTCGGTAGGGTTGAACCTCAGGATTCGATCCGGACAAGCAAGTCTACATCACCGATTCGTTCTGTCGATGGGTATCCGTCATCGCATCTTCATTTTTGAAAATTCATATGTAACGAAGCGTGAGTAAAGGAACCGCGCGGGAAAAATCCATGATATCAATGCGCTTGCGCAGCGTCGCGGCGATCAGCGGAAATATGTCGCTGGAGATCGGCAAACGGTGGTCGCAGATCGCTTGCGATCACGCCGCGCAAGGACGATAATTTCCACAGGGCATCCACAGCCTTAATTCCACGCCTATCGGTTTTCGGCCACCGCAGACATGACCAATGAAGACGAGCGTGAGCTCGAAGCCGAGCTCACCCGGTTGCAGCAGGAACACCGAGATCTTGATGCGGCGATCGATGCACTGCATCAATCGCCCGCCCCCGACCTATTGCGGTTACAGCGGTTGAAGAAGCGCAAGCTGTTGTTACGAGACCGTATCGCGTTCATCGAAGACCAGATCACCCCCGACATCATCGCCTGACCTGCGAGCCGGCTTTTCCTCGCGCGCATGAATCCGCTTGACTCGAAAAGAACAAAATAGGAACATTTGAGCACCCCCGCGCCCCCAGGAAACGCCCAGGACAACTGACAAGGACAATGCAGATGTCGACAGCCGCCCTTCTCGACAACAGCCATTATGAACAGGCCTGCGATCAGGCGATCGCGATGTGCGACGGTAATCTGCGCAGCACCATCAAGGCGCTGATCATGGCCAACGAATATCTGGAGGCCGAGCTGGAGGAATTGCAGGCGGCGATTTCCGCCGGCTGCATTCCGGACACCTCGCGCAGCAAGATGCGGAGCAAGAGCAGCGCCGCCTGAACCGTCAGCTATCGGAGCCGACCCATGCCCGACGTCACCTACTACGTTGCATTGCCCTTCCTGACCGACGAGGATGGATCGCCGGTGGCGGGTGCGGCCGAGGAATGTCAGACATCGGCTGCCGCCCTGCGTCGTGCGGAAATGCTGGCGCACGGCGCCGGCCATATCGGCGCCGTCGCGTTCAGCCGCAGCGGCGATCCCCTGACCGGCGAGTTTGGCGACGCCAAATTGCTGCGGAAATTCGGCAGCGTACCGCCAGATCTCAGCGCGCTTTAGCTGCCGAACAGCCTGATCCGCGGCTCGTGCCGCCGCTGTGCCTTGCGCACATACATGGCGGCATCCGCCTCCTCCAGGGCGCGGCCCGCGTCGGACTGCGCCCCCAGCAGCGCGACACCGGCGGAGGCGCCCGCGTTCACGTGCTGGCCGCGAAAGACAAAGGACAATTCGTCGACCGCCTGCTCGAAGGCGACCGCCTTCGCCTTGGCGTCGGTCTCGCTGAGATTCCAGAGCAGTAGCGCGAACTCGTCGCCCCCGAGCCGGCCGACCACGTCGGAGGCACGGACCTGCCGCGTCAGCGTGGCGGCAATCGCCTTGAGCACCTCGTCGCCGGCGCCATGACCGAACGAATCGTTGATCGGCTTCAACCGATCGACGTCGAGCACGATCAGCGCCCCACTGGCGCGGTAGCGCTTCATGTAGGCGATGGCGCGCGCGAGCTCGCGCTCGAAGCCGCGCCGGTTCGGAATATCCAGCAGGAAATCGGTGTCGGCCGCAGCTTCCAGTTCCGCGACCCGGCGCTGCGCCTCCTTGAGCTTGGTCCGCAAGCCCCGGATCGTCGTCCTGACGGCATCCTTGGCTCCATCATCGCCCGACGCGCCGCGCGTCGGCGGCCTCGCCGAACGCCTGGTCAGCCGTTTTGGGGCGGCTTTGGGTCGGCCGGCACTGGTTTTCCGGCCCTTTTTGGCCTTCGCAGCGCCCGCCCTTTTTGGTTTCTTCATGGGCATCCTGCTCAATGAAGGCTTGCGGGGATTCACCAAGACAGGATAGTGGATTCCCTTCTCCTTGCCACCGCCTTGCGAGCCGCCGGCCGGAACCGTTAATCTGGCCTATCTTTCTGTTTTTCGGGCACAATTAACGTCATGACCGCGCCGATCGCCATCATCATGGGAAGCCAGTCGGACTGGGACACGATGCGGCATGCCGCCGACACGCTTGCCGCGCTCGGCGTCGCCGCCGATACCCGCATCGTCTCGGCCCACCGCACCCCCGACCGTCTGTTTGCTTTCGCCAAGGGCGCCAAGGCCGCGGGTTACAAGGTCATCATCGCCGGCGCCGGTGGCGCTGCACACCTGCCCGGCATGGCGGCGGCGCTGACCGAACTCCCGGTGTTCGGCGTTCCCGTCGAATCCAAGACGCTCAAGGGCCTCGATTCGCTCTATTCGATCGTCCAGATGCCCGCCGGCATCCCGGTCGGCACCCTCGCCATCGGCAAGGCCGGGGCAACCAACGCCGCACTGCTGGCAGCGGCCGTCCTGGCGTTGTCCGACCCGGCCTTGGCCGATCGCCTCGCCGCCTGGCGCAAGGCACAGACCGAGGCGGTCGCCGAGCGCCCGGAGGACAAGGCGTGACCGACACCAGGCAGGTGAAGCTGAAGCCCGGTGACACCATCGGAATCCTCGGCGGCGGACAATTGGGCCGGATGCTGGCCATGGCTGCGGCGCGGCTCGGCCTGCGCTGCCAGGTGTTCTCGCCCGATCCGGACTCGCCGGCCTTCGACGTCGTATTGAATGCGACCTGCGCCGAATATGCCGACGTCGAAGCGCTCGAACTGTTCGCCAACGACGTCGACGTCATCACCTACGAATTCGAGAACGTGCCATCGGCCGCCGCGATGGTGCTGGACGCGCGCCGACCCGTGCTGCCCAACCGCAAGATCCTCGAGACCACGCAGGACCGGCTCGCCGAGAAGGATTTCGTGACGCGGCTCGGCATCGGCACCGCAGCCTATGCCGACGTCACCTCCGTGTCCTCGCTGCGCGAGGCGATCGCCCGGATCGGCCTTCCGGCCGTGCTCAAGACCCGCCGCTTCGGTTATGACGGCAAGGGCCAGGCCATCATCCGCGAGGGCGACGACATCGCCAAGGTGTGGACCAGCCTCGCCACCAAATCGGCGATCCTGGAAGCCTTCGTGCCGTTCGAGCGCGAGATCTCCGTGATCGCCGCACGCTCGGTCACAGGCCAGGTGGAGTGTTTCGACGTCACCGAGAACGAGCACCGCGACCATATCCTGAAGATATCGCGCGCGCCCGCGCCGATCCCGGCTGCGCTCGCCGAGGAAGCACGCAGCATCGCCGGAAAGATCGCAAGCGCGCTCGACTATGTCGGCGTGCTCGCTGTCGAGATGTTCGTGCTCGCCAATGGCACAGGCCCGAAGGTGCTGGTCAATGAGATCGCCCCGCGCGTGCACAATTCCGGGCATTGGACGCTCGACGGCGCGTCGGTCTCGCAGTTCGAGCAGCACATCCGCGCCATCGCCGGCTGGCCGCTCGGCAAGCCCGTGCGCCACGGCGAGGTCGTCACCATGACCAATCTGATCGGCGACGAGATCAACGATTACGAAAAGTGGCTGAGCGTGCCCGGCGCGACCGTGCACATCTACGGCAAGGGTGCGCCGCGCCCCGGCCGGAAGATGGGCCACGTCACCGAAGTCAGGCCGACGAAAGGCAAGTGAGGGGACCGCAGCAATCGCTGCGATCCCGCTTCGCTCGAAAACGCTTTAGGCCGTCTTCGCGCCCGCGACGACGCCCGTGGGCTCCGCGCTGAGCCAGCGATAGATCACCCCGCCCAACGCGCCACCGATCAGCGGTGCGACCCAGAACAGCCAGAGCTGCGCCGTCGCCCAGCCGCCGACGAACAGCGCAGGGCCCGTGCTGCGCGCCGGGTTCACCGAGGTATTGGTGACGGGGATGCTGACGAGATGAATCATCACCAGCGCGAGCCCGATTGCGAGCGGCGCGAAGCCCACGGGCGCGCGGCCATGGGTCGCGCCCATGATGATGAACAGGAACATCATGGTCATCACCACCTCGGTGAGGAAGCATACGATCATGCTGTACTGGCCGGGTGAATGCGCATCATAGCCGTTGGATGCGAAGCCCTTGCTGACATCGAATCCGGGAGCTCCGCTCGCGATGACGTAGAGGAGCCAGGCGGCCACGATCGCGCCGGCCACCTGCGCGATCACATAGGGCAGGATCTGCCCGGTCGGAAAACGCCCGCCGGCGGCAAGACCGACCGTGACGGCCGGGTTGAGATGGCAGCCGGAGATATGACCGATCGCATAGGCCATGGTGACCACGCTCAGTCCGAATGCGAGGGAGACACCGACCAGACCGATTCCGACCTGTGGGAAGCCGGCAGCGATCACCGCGCTTCCGCAGCCTGCGAATGTGAGCCAGAAGGTGCCGATGGCTTCAGCGGCGTATTTCTTGATATCCATATGTCGTCCCCTGCTTTCAAAGATTCCGGAACAAGCTCCGGAAACGGCCCCATCGCTGGCGTCGAATCGCCCAAATCAGGGCCGCGCGGAGGTATTTTCGCCTCATTTAATGGCTGAACTTGGCCCGAAAGCCCGCTTGTCCGGTGGACATCCCGGGATTTGTCTGATACATCCGCGCCCTCAAGGTTAAGGGCTTGCGCGTTTTCGCCATCCCCTTCGTCTTACCAGAATTCAAATCCGATCCACTGAAGAGGATGCCGCGTGCAGGTTCTCGTTCGCGATAACAATGTCGACCAAGCCCTCAAGGCGCTGAAGAAGAAGATGCAGCGCGAGGGAATTTTCCGCGAGATGAAGCTCCGCGGTCATTACGAGAAGCCCTCCGAGAAGAAGGCCCGCGAAAAGGCCGAAGCTGTGCGCCGCGCGCGCAAGCTGGCCCGCAAGAAGCTGCAGCGCGAAGGCCTGCTGCCGATGAAGCCGAAGCCGGTGTTCGGCGCCGGTCCCGGCGGTGATCGCGGCGGTCGTGGCCCGGGTGCAGGTGCTGGTCCGCGCGGACCGCGCTGATTTACCGAATTTTGCAAGATTTCAGTTTCGATGACGCGGGCCTCTGGCCCGCGTTATTGTTTGTGCGCGGGGCCTTTCCGGGTCGGGCACCACGGATGCGGCACGCAAGCGCGATGAGATTTGGATTGAAGGTCGTCGCGCTTTAGTTTGTTGTTTGAGCAATCTCTACGCAAACGCATTGCGCGTTTGTCGCGAGGGAAAACCGCTGCATACTTTCGCCAACGCGGCCCTTCGGGTCCGGATCATGCTCTAGCGCGAGCGAACCGTAGATGGCCTCCCCCCTCCCCCAGCACGGCTTGGCGTGGCTACGCCGGATCTGGCAGCCGCCGTTCGCGCTGGCGCTCATGGGGATTGCGTTGTGCGGCTGCTCGTTCGATCTGGGATCGCTGATGCCGGAGAAGGACAAGCCGCAGGAGGCGCCCAAGGCCGCCGCGCCCGCCGAGAGCGCGGTGAGCGCCGCCAACGTCACCGAGGCTCAGGCCCACACCGCAAAAGCCCAATCCCTGGCCAAGTCAGGCGAGGTCGCGGCGGCGCTCGACGAGTTCAATCGCGCGGTCGGGCTCGATCCCTACAATGCGCAGGCGCTGTATGGCCGTGCCCTGATCTACCAGAGCAACAATCAGCACGACTTCGCGATCGCAGATTTCAGCGCTGCGAGCGGGCTCAATCCCCAGAAGGTCGAGCCGCTGCTCGGCCGCGCCACCAGCTATCTCGCGCTCGGCAAGGTCAAGGAGGCCACGGCCGATCTGGATGAGGCCTCAGAGGCCGATCCGCACAACGCGCAGGTCTGGACCGCGCGGGGACAGGCCTATGAGCGGCTGGGCGACAGGGCCAAGGCGGCGGCGTCCTACACCAGGGCTGTCTCCCTTCGTCCACGCGACGACGCCGCGCGCAGCGGCCTCGCCCGCGTCGGCGGCTGACGGTTCTGGCACCGTCTCAATCGGGGGTGGCGCTCTTCGGCAGAACTGAGTGGAACATCGACTTCATGCCCGACAGCATCTCGTCGGCGACATTGGTCTTCTTGGGCCGCGGCATGGAGCCGCCGGCGTCGGCGCGCAGATCGAGCGGTGGCGCGATCACCGGCACGGGAATGTCAGCCGGCGGCGTCATCCGATTCGGATCATCGCTACCGACCGAGGCCGTATAGGACGGATTGGCCGGCGCGGAGCCATCCTTGCCATAGGCCTCTGGTGAGGGCGTCGATACCGTGATCGGCGGCGGCAGCGGACGGACCGTAGCCGGCTCCATGCTGATGACCCGCGGGGCCTCCGGCGTGCGGGCGGCTTCCCGCACGGCAGGCTCGGTCGGCTTCTCGGCTGACTTGGTCTCGGACGGCCTGACCTCGGCAGGCTTGGTCTCGGCGGACTTGCTCTCAGACGACTTGCCCTCAGACGACTTGCCCTCAGGAGATTTGCGCAGACGCTCGATCGCGGCACGCACGAGGTCGTTGGCGTCGGGGGCCGGAGCCGCGGCGGCCGGCGCCGAACTGGCCTCAACCACCGGAGCGGCGGGAGCGGGCGTGCTGGCGGCCGGGGTAGACGTCGGGGTAGACTTGGCGACCGCCTTCTCGCGCGCCGACGGCTTGCCACGTGGGCTGGCCTCGGCCGGAGCCACATCCGCAGCCTTGTGCTCGGCAGACGGCTGATCGGCAGCCTTTTCAGCCGCCGGCTTGTCCGTCACGCTCTTCTCGGAGATGCCTTTGGCCTTGACGCCGGGCGCCGGGAGATTGGCCACATCGGCGGGCTTGCCGTTCTTGCCGGCCTCGGCAGGGGCCACGACGGCCGCAGGGGTGTCAGCCGCCGGCTTGGCGTTGATGTAGTGGTTAACGATGTACGCCCCGATGATCGTCGCGAGCACCGAGGGGAAAATATCCATTGAAATTTTAGCGAGGTATTTCAGCATTCCGGCCACTCCCCGCGCGATCTGATGCGGGAACTTTGGGGCATTGTAAGGGATCAACTGCGACGGATCGATGGCAAGTTGTGAGGCCGGACCTACGGCTTCAGCTCGATCTCAAGGAACACGATCTCGGTTGAGGTTTCGTTAAGTACGTCATGTTGGACGCCCGCCTTGCGGAAATAGGATTTCCCGGCTGCCAGCTGCGCCTTGGACCGCTCGCCGCCCGGCGCCACGATGGTCATTTCGCCCGCGACGACGGGAACAATCACATAGTCCATGCCGTGGGTGTGGTGCCCCGTGGCGCTGCCCGGACCGAGCCGCCATTCCGTCACCCGGACCTCCTCGTTGTCGACCTGAACCTCGGATCTGGCGGCAAGCATTGGGACCTCTCCTGGGACGCGATCCCGGCCCCGAAGGGCCGCGTGAGCGCAAAGTGGGTTCAGGGCACGAAACCATGAATACGTAGACGCCAAATACCATCACATGGACCAGCCCGAACAGGACGTTTGTCCTGCCCGTGCCGAAGGTCGGCATGCTCAGGACGAAGGTCGGGAGCAAGAGCACGCAGCCCGCCCGGGCGTTGAGGCCGGGCTCGAGCTCCTTGTCGAGGGCGCGAGCAAATCGGCCGGCGGATTCAATGCCAGCGCAGGATCGGCGCGACCGGCAGCAGCGTCAGCAGCATGAACAGCGGGATCAGCACCGCGCCGGCGCGCACGAGATAGCCAAAGAAGCTCGGCATCTTGATCCCGTTCTCGCTGGCAATGCTGCTGACCATGAAGTTCGGCGCATTGCCGATATAGGTGAGCGCTCCCATGTAGACCGCGCCCATCGAGATCGACGCCAGCGTGCCCGACAGCTGATGCATCAGCATTTGCGGATCGCCGCCGGCAAGCTGGAAGAACAAGAGATAGGTCGGCGCATTGTCGAGAAACGCCGACATCAGGCCGGTGAACCAGAAATAGGCGACCTCGCGCGGCGTGCCGTCCGGTGCCGTCACGGCCGACAACAGCCAGGCAAAGGCACCGTGATGGCCGGCATTGAGCATGGCAATGACCGGGATGATGGCGACAAAAATGCCCGCGAACAGTTTTGCGACCTCGCGGATCGGCTCCCAGGTGAAGCCGTTGGCCAGCCTGTGCTCGTCCGGCGTCAGCCACACCGACAGCGCCGCAATGGAAAGCAGCGCCAAATTGCGCGCGATGTCTTCCAGCTCCAGCTTCGTTCCGAGAATGTCGAAGGCGATAGCGGGCTTCCACATCGCCGAGGCCAGCAGGCTCGCGACGATGGCTGCGATCAGCACGAGGTTGACCAGACCGCGGATGCGGACCGGATCCGCAGGACCGGCGTCGCGGAGCTCAGGCTCGCTGCGGAAGCGCCAGGAATCGATGGCGATGAAGATCGCGAGCAGCAATCCGGCGACGATCGCGGTCTGCAACCAGATGCTCCGCGTGGTCCAGAAGAAGTCGACGCCGTGCAGGAAACCGACGAACAGCGGGGGATCGCCGAGCGGGCTCAGCGCGCCGCCGACATTGGCGACCAGGATGATGAAGAAGATGATGACATGGGCGTTGTGGCGCCGCAGCCGGTTGGCGCGGATCAGCGGACGGACCAGGATCATCGCGGCCCCCGTGGTGCCGACGATGCTTGCCATCAAGGTGCCGAGCGCGAGGATGCCGGCATTCGTCGCCGGCGTGGCCTTGATGTCGCCGGTAATGAGAATGCCTCCGGCCACGACATAGAGCGCGAACAGCAGCACGATGAAGCCGAGATATTCAGCGAGCATGGCATGGACGAACGCCGCCAGCGTCGCCATGCTCCCGGCAAAAATGACGAGCGAGGCCAGCGCCAGCAGCGACCAGGCAGCAGCGATCTTGCCGTAATGATGGTGCCAGACTTTTGCGAACAGCAGCGGTCCGAGCGCGATCGACAGCAACAGGCCGGCAAAGGGAAGCGCATAGGGCCAGCGCATCGCCGCACCATCGAGGCCGGTTGCGGCCCAGGCCTGCTGCGGCAACAAAGCGAGGATGGCGGCGAGGGATACGCCCCACAGCCGGGAGACGAGCCGTTCAGGATCCAATGAAGCGCCTTGCCGTTTCGATCGCACCGAACGCATCGAGATTGTCGTGTCCGCCGCCCGCAAAGCGAACGAACTGCTTCGGTTCATGCGCGAGCGCGAACAGACGCTCTCCGAACACGATCGAAATGACAAGGTCATTGGTGCCATGCATCACCAGGAGCGGCACCGTGACGCGCGCGATCCGCTCGTCGGAAGGGAACGGATCGCGCATCAAGAGGCGCACCGGCACGAACCAGAATGACGAAGATGCAATGTCGGCCGTCGACGTATAGGGGGCCTCCAGGACGAGCTTTCCAACACGCTGTTCCGAGGCGAGCGCAACCGCCACGCCGGTCCCGAGCGAGAAGCCCCAGGCGACGATTCGTTCCGCCGTGTAGCGGGCGGTGGTGAAGGCGTAGGCGGCAGCGGCATCGCGCAGCAACCCCTCCTCGCTCGGCGCGCCGCTCGAGCCGGCATAGCCGCGGTAGGACAGCGCCACCAAGCCGGTGCCATCAGCCGTCATGGCCTTGAAGCGGCTGACACGGCCGGCGAGAAAATCGCCATTGCCCGGAAAATACAGGATCACGGGACGACCCGGCCTCGCCGGCACATGCCAGACAATGATCTTCTCGCCATCCGAGGTGGCCAGGACATGCTCCTCCGCCTCGGGACAATTTGCCGCCTCAGGCGGGGTCCGCTTGGCGGTCGGTATTGGAAACAGCATCTCGCGCTGCCGGGCATAGAGCGCGACGAGCCCGGCGAGATAGACGGTCGCGAGCAGGATGACGGTCCATTTGGCGATGGTGATCATTGCGCGGCCGGCCCCCGGTTCAGGCTCAGGGCTTGCGACGGCTCCGCAGCAATTTCATGACGTCGGGCCGGAGGCTCGCAGGGACGTCGCGGCAGCCGCACGCCAACTTGTGGGCGGCGTGCCATGCGACGCGCTGCTCGCGCGTCGCCTTGAGCGGCATGCGATGAGACCGGTGCCATTCCCTGTTGAGGCCACGGTCCCGTTTCCTTCGCGTGCTACATCGCCTTGACGATGTTCTCGGTGACCTTCTTGGCGTCGCCGAGCAGCATCATGGTGTTGTCGCGGTAGAACAGCGGATTGTCGATGCCGGCATAGCCGGAGGCGAGCGAGCGCTTGATGAACATCACGGTGCCGGCCTTCCAGACCTGAAGCACGGGCATGCCGTAGATCGGCGAGGTCTTGTCCTCTTCGGCCGCCGGGTTGGTGACGTCGTTGGCGCCGATCACGAAGGCGATGTCGGCCTGCGCGAATTCGGAGTTGATGTCCTCGAGCTCGAACACCTCGTCGTAGGGAACGTTGGCTTCGGCCAGCAGCACGTTCATGTGGCCGGGCATGCGGCCGGCGACCGGGTGAATGGCGTACTTCACCTCGACGCCTTCCTTCTTCAGGATGTCGCCCATCTCGCGCAGCGCGTGCTGGGCCTGCGCCACCGCCATGCCGTAGCCGGGCACGATGATGACCTTCTGGGCATTCTTCATGATGAAGGCCGCATCATCCGCCGAGCCGAGCTTGGCGGGCTTCTGCTCGCCGCCGCCACCGCCGGCCGCGGCGGTCTCGCCGCCGAAGCCGCCGAGGATGACCGAGATGAAGGACCGGTTCATCGCGTGGCACATGATGTAGGACAGGATCGCGCCCGACGAGCCGACCAGCGCGCCGGTGATGATCAGCGCGGAATTGCCGAGCGTGAAGCCGATGCCGGCCGCAGCCCAGCCGGAGTAGGAGTTCAGCATCGAGATCACGACCGGCATGTCGGCGCCGCCGATCGGGATGATCATGAGCACGCCGAGCGCCAGCGCCAGGATGACGATCAGCCAGAAGTCGAGCGCGCCGCCGGTAAGGACGAGACGAACGACAAAGAACACCAGCGCGAGAGCCAGCGCGATGTTGATGATATGGCGGAACGGCAGGATGATCGGCGCGCCGCTCATGCGCGCGGACAGCTTCAGGAACGCGATCACCGAGCCGGTGAAGGTCAGCGCGCCGATGGCGACGCCGAGCGACATCTCGACCAGGCTCTGCGGATGGATGTTGCCGGGGGTGCCGATGTCGAAGGCCTCGGGCGCGTAGAACGCGCCGGCGGCGACCAGCACCGCGGCCATGCCGACCAGCGAGTGGAAGGCGGCGACCAGCTCCGGCATCGAGGTCATCGGCACGCGACGGGCGATCACCGCGCCGATGCCGCCGCCGATCGCGACCGCGAGGATGACCAGCACCCAGGCCACGCCGTCGGCCGGCGGATGGCTCGCGAGCGTGGTGGCGACGGCGATCGCCATGCCGACCATGCCGAACAGATTGCCCTGGCGCGACGAAGCCGGGCTCGACAGCCCGCGCAGCGACAGGATGAACAGCACCCCCGCCACGAGATACAAGAATGCAGAGAGGTTGGCGCTCATCTCAGGTCCCCATTAATCCTTCAGCCCGAGGTGGCCGCTTACTTCGACTTCTTCTTGTACATCGCCAGCATGCGCTGGGTGACAAGGAAGCCGCCAAAGATGTTCACGCAGGCGAAGACGAGCGCGACGAAGCCGAAGCCGCGCGCCCAGCCCGAGCCGCTCGATACGTTTGCGACGCCGACCGCGAGCAGCGCGCCGACCACGATCACCGAGGAGATCGCGTTGGTCACGCTCATCAGCGGCGTGTGCAGGGCCGGTGTCACCGACCACACCACGAAATAGCCGACGAAGACGGCGAGGACGAAGATCGACAGCCGGAAGATGAAGGGGTCGACGACCTGTGCAGCATGCTCCATGGCGGGTCTCCTTAAACCTTCGGCTGGAAGTTCGGGTGGATGACGGCGCCGTCTTTCGTGAGCGCGGTCGCCTTGACCAGCTCGTCGTCCCAGTTCACGGCGAGCTTCTTCTCTTTCTTGTCGACCATGGTCTCGATGAAGGAGAACAGGTTGCGCGCGTAGAGGCTGGAGGCCGAGGCCGCGACGCGGCCGGCGACGTTGGTGTAGCCGACGATCTTGATGCCATCGAGGTCGACGACCTCGCCGGCCTTGGCGCCTTCGACATTGCCGCCGCGCTCGACGGCGAGATCGACCAGCACCGAGCCCGGCTTCATCGACTTGACCATCTCGCCGGAGACGAGCTTCGGCGCGGGCCGGCCCGGGATCAGCGCCGTGGTGATCACGATGTCCTGCTTCTTGATGTGCTCGGCGGTGAGCGCGGCCTGCTTGGCCTGGTATTCCTTGGACATCTCCTTGGCGTAGCCGCCGGCGGTCTGCGCGTTCTTGAACTCCTCGTCCTCGACGGCGAGGAATTTCGCGCCGAGCGATTCGACCTGCTCTTTGGTCGCGGGCCGCACGTCGGTCGCGGTCACGATGGCGCCGAGACGGCGCGCGGTCGCGATCGCCTGGAGGCCGGCGACGCCGACGCCCATCACGAACACTTTCGCCGCAGGCACGGTGCCGGCAGCGGTCATCATCATCGGGAAGGCGCGGCCGAACGCCTCGGCGCCCTCGATCACGGCGCGGTAGCCGGCGAGGTTCGCCTGCGAGGACAGCACGTCCATCACCTGCGCGCGCGTGATGCGCGGCATCAATTCCATCGCGAAGGCGGAAACGCCGGCATCGGCGATCGTCTTCAGCGCGGCCTCGTTGCCGTAGGGGTCCATGATGGCGATGACGAGCGCGCCGCGCTTGTACTGCGCGAGCTCCGAGGCTTCAGGACGCTTAACCTTGATGATGATGTCGGCATCCTTCAGCGCGTCTGCGCTGACGGTGGCACCTACGGCTGTGAATTCGGAATCCGGCAGGCCCGATTTGAGGCCGGCGCCCGGCTCGACGGCGATCTCGGCGCCAAGCGCCTTGAACTTCTTCACCGTATCAGGCGAAGCGGCGACACGCGGCTCCGACGGATCGATTTCCTTGGCAACGGCGATCTTCATAGGTCCTCCGGCGGCGCGGGACAGCGCGCGCGCAAACTTAGGCGTTACTCCCGCGGCGTTCGATACCGGTTTTGGCACCGGCTTGGATGCAAATATTCTAGGCAGCTGCTGCCGCTGGCGTGTGCAGCCGCCGATAGATCAGGTCAGGTCAGGAAGATCGCCATCAAGATCACGATGAGCGCGACCGAGGCCGTGCCGTACTTCACCAGCTTGATGAAGCCCTCGTAGGTCTGCTCGTGGGCAACGTAGTCGTTGCCGTCGGCGGTGCTGTACGCCACTTCGCTATGATCAGCCATGGATTGTCCCCAGTCGAAAGTCGAATTCTTGGGCTGGGATACCTTAATCTTTCGGGCAGGGCAACGGCGCTGGGCAGCGGTTTTCCCGCAAATCGGCTCATTTGGAATCCCGATTGTCGCGGATCCAGCGCGTGAGACTCTGCTCGCTGACTTCGCCGGCGGCAAGGGAGAGGATGATGGTTGTCGCTTCCGCCGGATCTGGATTGAACGCCACACCATTCTTGTGCAGAAAAATCATCACCGCCATGAAGGCAATGCGCTTGTTTCCATCGACAAATGCGCGATTCTTCGCGAGCCCGAATGCATAGGCTGCGGCAAGCTCGTCCAGCGGCGCCTGCTCGTAGCGCCATTTGTTGATCGGGCGATCGAGCGCCGACCGCAACGTGCCTTCGTCACGCAGTCCAGGCGCACCTCCGAAGCGTCGGAGTTGCCGACTGTGAGTGGCGACGGCCTGCTCGTAAGTGATCCAGAGCGGCTCCTGAGGATCGCTCATTGCATGGCCGACTATTTCGCAAGCGCCGCGAGCGTGTCGCGATACTTGTCCATCACCTCGTCGGCGATTTCCATCGTCCGCTCGAAGTCGGGATCGTAGGGCAGCGCCTGGAAGCCACCGCCGGGCAATTCCACGATGTGCAATTGCTGCCCGCGCTTGAGATCGAGCCGCTGCATCAGCTCGCGCGGCAACAACAGACCGTCGGAATTGCCGATCTTCTTGATCTCTATCTTCATGGGCTCGGCTCCAGCACGTTATACACATGTATAACATTGCCAGAGATACAGTTCAACGGATGTTTTACATGCGCCTCCGTGGACAAAGGCGCCCCGCCTCAGCCCATCGCCTCGAGCTCGTCGATCATCCCGGCGATGACCGAGAGACCGCCGTCCCAGAATTTTGGGTCCTTGGCATCGAGCCCGAACGGCCGCAGCAGCTCGGAATAATGCTTGGTGCCGCCGGCGGCGAGCATGTCGAGATAGCGCTCGGCAAAACCCTCGGCCGCGTTCTCATAGACCGCATAGAGCGAGTTCACGAGGCAATCGCCGAAGGCATAGGCGTAAACGTAGAACGGCGAGTGGATGAAATGCGGGATGTACATCCAGTAGCTCTCATAGCCCGCCTTGATCTCGATCGCCGGGCCGAGGCTCTCGCCTTGCACTGACAGCCAGATCTCGCCGAGCCGCGTCGCGGTGAGCTCGCCGTTCTTGCGCTCGGTGTGGACCGCGCGCTCGAACGAATAGAACGCGATCTGCCGCACCACGGTGTTGATCATGTCCTCGACCTTGCCGGCGAGCAGCGCCTGGCGCTGTTTTGCATTCTTGGTCTGGGCAAGGAGCCGCCTGAAAGTGAGCATCTCGCCGAACACACTGGCGGTCTCGGCCAGCGTCAGCGGCGTCGGCGCCATCAGCGCACCGTTCTTCGCCGCCAGCACCTGATGCACGCCATGGCCGAGCTCGTGGGCCAGCGTCATCACGTCGCGCGGCTTGCCCTGGTAGTTCATCAGGACATAGGGGTGCGCCGACGGGGTGGTCGGATGCGAGAACGCGCCCGGCGCCTTGCCCGGCCGCACCGGCGCGTCGATCCAGCGATCGGTGAAGAAGCGCTCGGCGATATCGGCCATTTTGGGCGAGAAGCCGCGATAGGCCGTCAGCACCATGTTGCGCGCGTCGGGCCAGCCGATGGTATCGGTCGCGGCAAAGGGCAGCGGCGCGTTGCGATCCCAATAAGCCAGCCGCTTCTTGCCGAACCACTTCGCCTTCAACGCATAATAGCGATGCGACAGCTTTGGATAGGCCGCCCGCACCGAGGCGACCAGCGCATCCACCACTTCGCGCTCGACACGGTTGTTCAGATGGCGGGAATCCGCGACGTCCTGAAAACCGCGCCAGCGGTCGGAGATGTCCTTGTCCTTGGCGAGCGTGTTGGTGATCAGCGCAAAGGTGCGCTCATTGGCCTTGAAGGTTTTTGCCAGTGCCTCGGCTGCGCTCTTGCGCTTGGCGCCGTCGCGGTCCTGCAACAGATTGAGCGTCGGCTCGATCGCCAGCTCCTTGGCCCCGACCTTGAAGCGCAGTCCGGAGATGGTCTGGTCGAACAGCCGATTGAAGGCGGAATAGCCGGTCTGCGCCTTCTCCAGGAAAAGCTGCTCGAGCTTGTCCTCGAGCTGATACGGCTTCTCCTTGCGCAGATCCTCGATCCAGGGACGGTAGTGCGCGAGCTCGGGCGCCTGCATGGCGCGGTTCAAAATATCGTCATCGACGCGATTGAGCTCGAGCGCGAAGAACAGCAAATGCGTGGACGCCGCCGTCAGCCGCTCGGAGACATCGCCGTAAAACTTTGAAATCGCAGGGTCCACGCTGTCGCCGGCGTGGACGAGGCCGGCATAGGAACCAAGCCGGCCGGCAAGATCGTCGATTGCCTCGTAGCGTCGCACGGCTTTCGCGAGCCATTTTCCGCCATCTTCGTTTGCTGTCCCTGTCGCCAGCTTGCCCTTGTAGTCGGTCTCGAACGCGACGCAGTCGGCATCCATCTTTTCGAGATCGCGCGCCACTTCCGGCGCATCGATCCCGGAATAGAGATCGGCAAGGTTCCACTCCGGAAGCTTGCCGGTCTTGCTCGCAGGCTTTGCGAGCGGCGTTTTGGAGGACTTTGCCTTGGCGGCGGATTTCTTGGCGGCGGATGTTTTGGCGGCAGGCTTGCGGAGAGCAGTCTTGGAGCGCGAATTCATTGTGTGGGAAACCTGTGTTCAACAAGCGCGGCGGCGGGCGGGGGCATCAAGGTTTAAGAGTGCGTTAATCGGCTTCGGCCAGAGTGCCCCGATTCGAGACAGATAGTAGTAGCGTGCGGGGAACACCATGGCTGCCAGTATTTTGATCGCCGACGACGACGCTGTAGCCCGCCGGCTGGTCGAGAACATGGTGCAGAAATGCGGCTATGAGACGGTCGTCGTGGACTCCGGTGACGCCGCGATCGCCGCCCTTACCGCTCCGGATGCTCCCGCCATCGACGCCGTCATCCTCGATCTCGTGATGCCCGGCCTCGACGGCATGGGCGTGCTGGCGAAAATCCGCGAAGCGGGTCTCAGCGTCCCCGTCATCGTGCAGACCGCCCATGGCGGCATCGACAACGTGATCTCGGCGATGCGCGCCGGCGCGGCCGATTTCGTGGTCAAGCCGGTTGGTGTGGAGCGGCTCCAGGTCTCGCTGCGCAACGCTCTCAACGCCTCCGCGCTCAAGGGCGAATTGCAGCGCATCCGGCACAGCCGCGAGGGCCGGCTGACCTTCTCCGACATCATCACTCGCGCCGAGGCGATGGCACCCGTGATGCGCGCCGCGCAGAAGGCGGCGAACTCGGCGATTCCCGTTCTGATCGAAGGCGAGTCCGGCGTCGGCAAGGAGATGTTCGCGCGCGCCATCCATGGCAGCGGCGAGCGCAAGGCAAAGCCCTTCGTCGCCGTCAATTGCGGCGCGATCCCCGACAATCTCGTCGAGTCCATTCTGTTCGGCCACGAGAAGGGCGCTTTCACCGGCGCGACCGAGCGGCACATGGGCAAGTTCGTCGAGGCCCATGGCGGCACGCTGTTTCTGGACGAGGTCAGCGAGCTGCCGCTGACCGCGCAGGTCAAGCTGCTGCGCGCGCTCCAGGAAGGCGCAGTCGAGGCAGTCGGCGGCCGCAAGCCCGTCAAGGTCGACGTCCGCATCGTCTCGGCAACCAATCGCCGGCTGCTGGAGCGGGTGAAACAGGGACATTTCCGGGAAGACCTGTTCTATCGCCTGCACGTGCTGCCGCTGACGATCCCCTCGCTCAGGAGCCGGCGCGAGGACATCCCGCATCTGCTGCGTCACTTCCTGGCGCGCTTTGCTGCCGAGGAGAACCGCGCGATCACCGGCATCAGCGGCGAGGCCATGGCCCATCTTGCCCAGCTCGACTGGCCCGGCAACATCCGCCAGCTCGAGAACGCGGTCTACCGTGCGGTGGTGATGAGCGACGGCGACCAGCTCGGCCTCGGCGATTTCCCTCTGCTCGCCTCGCACCCGCATCCCATAACGGAGATTCCGACCGCCCCGCTGATGCTCGAGCCGGCGGCGACCCCGTCTGTGGTATCGGGTAATGAAATACCGATCGCGCCACTCCCGGCGGTGGGCTCGCTCGCCCTGCTCACCCCGACCGGCGACGTCCGCTCGCTGGAGGACATGGAGAACGAGATCATCCGCTTCGCGATCTCGCACTACCGCGGCCAGATGTCCGAGGTGGCTCGCCGCCTCAAAATCGGCCGCTCCACCCTCTACCGCAAACTCGACGAGGCCGGGGTTCCCGGACATGGCGGGAAAAGCGGCGAGGAGACGCACTGAGCCTCATGCGAACGGAGGTTCGCGGGACGACGCGGGACCGGCTGTAAGCCGTTCGCATGACGACAGAATTCCACTGCGGCTTGAACCGTGACTTGGAAGTGACAGACACAGGGAAAAGCGCGCTGTGCAGGCGCACAATCCGTTGCCAAGAGGCTCCCTTGAAGTCAGTTTGACGTGAGTTGTCCCGGTTAGCGCTGGCTGCAAAACCGGGGCCTGTATATCGTCTGCGTATGAATCGTTGCGTGCAGGCGTGCAACTTTCGAGAGGCCGGCGCGATTTAGCCGAAGCTCAATAGGCGATAACGAAGCTGTTCCACGAGGGACAGTTCACCCGAGGGGTGCGACACAATGCGTGACTGTTTGAACCACCGTGCGGGCTTCGACCGTGTCTTGATGACGGTCGCGGCAACCTTCCTCACGGTGTCGGCCAGCTCAGCCCTGGCGCAGGATCAGGCGCGCAGCAGCGCCGCCGAGCTCGCGATCGAAGCCGCGATCCCGCGTCCCGAGCCGGCCAACGTCCCGCCGCCGACCGCATCCGACATCAAGCTCGACACGACTGCCACGGTTCAGGACTCCACCAAGGAGCCGGCGAAGGAGCCTGTGAAGGCTGACGTTGCGCCGGCCCCCGACAAAGTCGAGACCAAGCCTTCCGAGGTCGCCACCACGCCCGCCACCGAGGCGCCGAAGAGCGAGACCGCCACGCCGGCTGCGCCCGCGGCACCCGCCACGGCAGCGGCTCCGGCCGCCGAGCCGGTGAAGGCCGCGAGCAACGTTCCCGCCGCCGACCAGCCGGTCGCCGACAAGCTCAAGGACATCATCGGCGTCAAGACTTCGCGCCATTTCGACCGCAAGAACGAGCGCGCGGCGATCGAGAAGTTTTATGGCGCACGCGACTTCGCGCCGGTCTGGACCCAGGGCGGCAGCCTGACCGCCGCGGCCAAGGGCGTCATCGCGCGGCTGAAGGACGCGGCGTCCGACGGCCTCAATCCCACCGATTATCCGGTGCCGGATTTCGCCAGCGCCACCACGCCCGATGCGCTGGCCGATGCCGAGCTCAAGCTCACCGCCAGCATGTTCGACTATGCGCGCCAGGCCCAGAGTGGTCGCATGCATTGGTCGCAGGTCAGCGGCGACATCCTTTATCCCGAGCATCCGGTCGACCCGAACGAGGTGCTCGCCAAGGTCACGACCGCGACGGATGCCTCCACTGCGCTCGACAGCTACAATCCGCCGCACAAGCTCTACAAGGAGCTGAAGGCCAAGCTCGCGGAGCTTCGCGGTCAAGGCAACGGCCCGGTGATCGAGATCGCCGACGGTCCGGCGCTGAAATACACCCCGGCCGGCAAGAAGCAGCCTGAGATCGTCGTGGAAGATGCGCGCGTGCCGCAGCTCCGCGCCAAGCTCGGCCTTGCCGAGAACGCCGGCGACACCCGCTATGACGCTGCTCTCGCCGACGCCGTGCGAAAATTCCAGAGCGGCGCCGAGATGAAGGCGACCGGCATCCTCGACGACAAGACGGTCAAGGCGCTCAACACCCCGAAGCGCGACAAGCAGATCGACGTGGTGCTGGTGAACATGGAGCGCTGGCGCTGGCTGCCGCGCGATCTCGGCGCGCCCGCGCTGGGCGATGCCTATGTGATCCTCAACATTCCCGACTACACGCTGAAGGTGATGCAGCGCGGCCAGCAGGTCTGGACCACCCGCGTCGTCACCGGCAAGCCGGGCACGCATGCGACCCCGCTGCTCACCGAGACGATGAAGTACATCACGGTCAATCCGACCTGGAACGTGCCGCCCTCGATCGTCTACAACGAGTACCTGCCGGCGCTTCAGCAGGATCCGACCGTGCTGCAGCGCATGGGTCTCAAGCTCGAACAGAACCGCGATGGCTCGGTGCACATCTCGCAGCCGCCCGGTGAAGCCAACGCGCTCGGCCGCATCCGCTTCAACTTCCCGAACAAGTTCCTGGTCTATCAGCACGACACCCCGGACAAGAACCTGTTCGCCAGGGAAGATCGCGCCTTCAGCCATGGCTGCATGCGCGTGCAGAATCCGGATCAGTACGCGTCCGTGCTGCTCAACATCGCCATGCCGAACGAGAAGTACACGCCCGAGCGCGTGCGCAGCATGTACGGCAAGAGCGAGATCGACCTGAAATTCCCGACGCCGGTCCCGGTCAACATCACCTATCAGACCGCCTTCGTGGACGATGCCGGCAAGCTTCAATTCCGCAAGGACGTCTATGGCCGCGACGCGACCATGATCAACATCCTGAAGAACAACCGCGGCAAGGATCTCGAGGCCGTCGTTGCGCACTCGCAGCCGAGCTATTCGCGCCCGGCGACGACCCTGCCCTCAGGCGTGGCGGTGGCCAACAATGGCGGCGGCTTCGGCTCGTCGGGCCCGAACTTCTTCGAACGGCTGTTCGGAGGCGGGGCGCCGACCCCGCCGCCGGCTCCGGTCGGCCGCCGGTCCCAGCAGCAGCGGGTGTTCACCCGGTAAGGCTGCGGGACCTCGGCTTTTCGAATTCTGCAACGATATCAACGGCCCCGTCCCATGGATGGGGCCGTTTAACGTTAACCATTGTCCACCCGGCTCCGGGCCGCGGGCGTTTTTTTGCCACACTCAACCGGTTAGGTTTGTATTCTGACTTGGTTTGGGGGCGGGAAGGTCAACCTCGAATTAACCTTCTCGCTTTAAGAAAGCGTTCATCCTCTTTCGCGCGCTAACGGGGTTGGCGGGAGAGTCCATTTTGAACGCTCGTCGACTGGGTGGGCTCATACGTGCTGACTGGTCTCGCACGCGAATTTACTGTGCTGTCGTTGTCCCATGCGGGAGTGAAGGCCGGATCCCGGATCGGCCTCGCTGCCGTGTTGCTGCTTGCTGCCGCAGGTTCAGTCCATAACGCCGCCGCGCTGAGCGAAACCAAGACGCTCTCCTTCCACCACACCCATTCCGGCGAAGACCTCACCGTCACCTTCAAGCGCGAGGGCCGCTACGACGAAGCGGCGCTGAAGCAGCTCAACCACTTCCTGCGCGACTGGCGGACCCAGGACGAGACGGTCATGGACCGTCACCTCTTCGACATCCTCTGGGACGTCTATCGCGACGTCGACGCCAAGCAGCCGATCCAGATCATCTCCTCCTACCGCTCCCCCGCCACCAACGCCATGCTCCGCCGCCGCTCCTCCGGCGTGGCGCGCTTCAGCCAGCACATGCTGGGACATGCGATGGACTTCTACATTCCGGGCGTGCCGCTGGAGCAGATCCGTTTCGCCGGCCTGCGCCTCCAGCGCGGCGGCGTCGGCTTCTATCCGACCTCAGGCTCGCCCTTCGTGCATCTGGACACCGGCAGCATCCGGCACTGGCCGCGCATGACGCATGACCAGCTCGCCCGCGTGTTCCCGGACGGAAAAACGGTGCATCTGCCGACCGACGGCACGCCGCTGAAGGGCTATGAGCTCGCCAAGGCCGAGATCGAGCGCCGCGGCAATGGCGACGATTCCGGCAGCAAGCCGAATTTCTTCGCCGCCTTGTTCAAGGGCAAACCGGCCCCGGCCGCCAGCAGCGACGAGGATGACGAGGGCGCGCCCGCCCCGGCCGCCAAGCCGGCAGCCGCGCCGACCGTGGTCGCAGCCGCAGCCAAGCCCGCCGATCCGGTGCCGACGCCGCGCGCCAAGCCGCAAATTGCCGCCACGATCCAGCTCGCCTCGGCCGACGCGCAGCTCGTCGCGCCGCCCAAGCCGAAGCCCGCGGCCGTGGCTGACAAGCCGGCACCCAAATCTGCGGATGGCAAGCCGGAGACCCCGGCCGACATCATCAATGCCCGCGGCTTCTGGGATAATCCGGCCACGCCGCAGCAGGCGACGCCGGCGCAAATCGCTGCGCTGAAGGCGCGCCAGGCGCTCGCCTCTGCCACCGATCCGCAGGCAACCGCGAGCGTGCCCAACGCAGCCCTTCAGGCGCTGGCTTACGCGCCGGCCGCCTCCCCGGTCGATCGCGCCAATGTCGTCGCCGCCTCCGCGCCGATCCCGCGCTCCGCCCGTCCCGCGTCGCGCAGCCTCGCTCAGGCGACCGAAATCAACACGGTGGTCGGCAAGAGCGTCGACGGCGCGGTCGCGACCGCATCCCGCCTCTCCGCCGCCAAGAGCGAGAGCATCTGGCTCAAGATCGTGATGCTGTCGCCGAGCGCCAGCCGCGCGATGTCGGTCACGCTGATGGGCGAGCTCGATACGGCCGCGCTGCGCGCCTATTTCGTCAAGCCGCAGGCCGTGATCACGATGGGCTTTGTCGACGACCCGATGCACGGCCTGTCCTGCGACAGTTTTTCGGGCAGCGCGACCGCGAAGCTCCAGACGACATCGTTCGTCGTTCGCACCGCGGCTCTGCGTTGAGGCTGGTAGCCTTCACTGCTTCCAATTGTTTGCGTCTCGTAGTCCGCTACCGCGCTTTCCTCGCTCGCCGGTCCAGATGATACGTCAGCGCCAGCGACAGGCAGATGGTGAGCGGCTGCCTCGGCAGTTTGCCGGCCACCGGCAACAATAAGGCCCTGGTCTGCCGGTACTCGAACTGATCGCCAAAGCGCTCGCGAAAGCTGTCGACCAGCGTCGTCTTGCAGTTGAAGAGAATGGCGGCGTGCTCGGAGTCCTTGAGGCGGCCGAGCCGGATCGTGGAGCCACTGCCGCTCTCATCCGTCAGATAAGCCGGCTCGCCCCACTTCAGAGTCTCGGTGAGCTTGCCGACCTCGTCATGCGCCGCGGCGGTGGCGAAGATCAGCTCGCGCACCTGAAGCAGCCGCTTGCCGATCGCCGCCGGAAGAGCGGCGAAGGCACGGTCGACCTCGCGCGGCAGCCTCGGCGTAATCATTCGCGTCTCCGTTCACAAACGAAGTGCAACACGCGCGATTTGTAGCCCGGATGGAGCGCAAGCGTAATCCGGGGGGACGAGGCAAGCTGCAACACCCGGATTTCGCTTGCGCTCCATCCGGGCTAGGGCAGTCGTGCTTGAGGCGTTAACGCCTCAGAGCATGCCCAGCGCCTGCATGTAGGTCTCGAGAATCGTCTCGGCCTCGGCGCGCTCGTTCGGGTCCTGCTTGCGCATGCGCACGATGGTGCGCAGTGCCTTGACGTCGTAGCCGTTGCCCTTGCTCTCGGCATAGACGTCGCGGATATCGTCGGAGATCGCCTTCTTCTCTTCCTCCAGCCGCTCGATGCGCTCGATGATGGACTTGAGCTGGTCCTTGGCAAATTTCGTCGCGGGCTCGTCGTCGCGGACGGCGGCGGTGGTGGCCATCTTGGTACTCCAAATGGAACTGGCAAAACGAGGTGACGCCGGCATCCTCACCGCGCGTGCTGATAGACCCTTAGGGTCGGTCCCGACTGCGTTCAAGGCAGCATCGCGCTCGTCCACAGCGCGCCCACACCTTCCTGCGGCGAGGCCAAGAAAGCTGTTGTGTGATGCGACTCAGGACGTGGCTCGCAGGGCCGCTCAGTGCCCGTGGCCGTGGGGATGGACCTTCTTCATCGTCTCGAGCTGCTCGGGCGTGGCCGTGCCCTGGTATTTCGACTTCCAGGCTTCATAGGGCATGCCGTAGACGGCCTCCCGGCTCTCGTCCTTGCTCAAGGCGACGCCTTGGGCGTCGGCGGCTTCCTTGAGCCAGTTGGACAGGCAGTTGCGGCAGAAGCCCGCCAGATTCATCATGTCGATGTTCTGGACATCCGTCCGCGACTTCAGGTGATCGACCAGACGGCGGAACGCCGCCGCCTCGAGCTCCGTTCTGGTTTTGTCGTCGATTGCCATGGCTGTATCCCTTGGGCCTGCCCCGATGGCGGTCACCCTTACGGGATCAGGTGGGCCCTGTCACAGATTTTGCCATATCCCGGCGCAAACGGACCTGAACCCGGCCTTGGGGCAGTTCCCCGGCCCCCTACGCCAAATCGTCAATGATCTGATATAGCTTCCGCGACAATGATCGCCGAATCTCCCCGCTCCCCCCTTCGCATGCTCGCCCGGTTGGTCCCGGTGCTGGCGGTTGGCCTGCTGTGCTTGTGGAGCAGCCCGGCCTCCGCCGATTTCCGTCTCTGCAACAACACCTCGAGCCGGGTCGGCATTGCGCTCGGCTACAAGGACGCCGAGGGCTGGACCACCGAGGGCTGGTGGAACATCTCGTCCCGCTCCTGCGAGACGCTGCTGCGGGGAACGTTGGTCGCCCGTTACTATTACATCTACGCCATCGACTATGACCGCGGCGGCGAGTGGTCGGGGCAGGCCTTCATGTGCTCGCGCGACAAGGAGTTCACCATCCGCGGCACCGAGGATTGCCTCGCGCGCGGCTATGACCGGACCGGCTATTTCGAGGTCGATACCGGTGAGCAGCGGGCGTGGACGGTGCAGCTTACTGATGCCAACGAACAGCCGGCGCAGCAACGCGTACCCGGCCTGCCCGGTCCGGTTGGCCCGGGCGGGGTTCCTGGTTTGCCCAATAGCCCGCCCGGTGGTACGCCCCCCGCCGCGCCTGGCCTCCCGCCAGCTCCCTCGCCCCCGTCTGGAAATAAGCCATGAGGCGTCTTCGCCGTATCAAGATTCTCGCGACCCTGGGCCCGGCCTCTTCAGATCTCGCGATGATCCGCCGCCTGTTCGAGGCCGGCGCCGACCTGTTTCGCATCAACATGAGCCACACCTCGCATGACAAGATGCGGGAGCTGGTGGCGACGATCCGCAACGTCGAGAGCAGCTATGGCCGGCCGATCGGCATCCTGGTCGACCTCCAGGGCCCGAAGCTCAGGCTCGGCGCCTTCGCCGAAGGCTCGGTGCAGCTGCAGAACGGCCAGACCTTCACGCTGGATTCGGACAAGGCCCCGGGCGATACCACGCGCGTCCACCTGCCGCATCCGGAAATCCTGGCCGCGCTACGTCCCGGCCATGCGCTGCTGCTCGACGACGGCAAGGTGCGGCTGATCGCGGAGGAGACCTCGAAGGAGCACGCGGTGACGCGGGTCGTGGTCGGCGGCAAGATGAGCGACCGCAAGGGCGTCAGCCTGCCCGACACCGACCTGCCGGTCTCCGCCATGACGTCGAAGGACCGCGCCGACCTCGAGGCGGCGCTCGTCACCGGCATCGACTGGATCGCGCTATCCTTCGTGCAGCGCGCCGACGACGTGATCGAAGCCAAGAAGATGATCCGCGGCCGCGCCGCGGTGATGGCCAAGATCGAGAAGCCGCAGGCGATCGACCGTCTCGCCGACATCATCGAGGCCTCCGATGCGCTGATGGTGGCCCGCGGCGACCTCGGCGTCGAATTGCCGCTCGAGCGCGTGCCGAGCCTGCAGAAGCAGATGACGCGGATGGCGCGCCGCGCCGGCAAGCCGGTTGTGATCGCAACCCAGATGCTGGAGTCGATGATCCAGTCGCCGGTGCCGACCCGCGCCGAGGTCTCCGACGTCGCCACGGCCGTCTATGAGGGCGCCGACGCCATCATGCTGTCGGCGGAATCGGCGGCCGGCAAATTCCCGGTCGAGGCGGTCTCGACCATGAACCGCATCGGCGAGGAGGTCGAGCGCGACCCGATTTATCGTTCCGTGCTCACCGCGCAGCGCCCCGCGCCGGAATCCACCGCGGGCGATGCCATCGCCGACGCCGCGCGGCAGATCGCCGAGACGCTCGACCTTCCCGCCCTGATCTGCTGGACCTCATCGGGCTCGACCGCAGTGCGGGTGGCGCGCGAGCGGCCGAAGCCGCCGATCGTGGCGATCACGCCGAACATCACCGCCGGCCGCCGGCTCGCGGTGGTCTGGGGCGTGCATTGCGTGGTGGCGGAAGATGCGCGCGACCAGGACGACATGGTGAGCCGCGCCGGCCAGATCGCGTTCCGCGACGGCTTCGTCCGCGCCGGCCAGCGCGTCATCATCGTCGCCGGCGTGCCGCTCGGCATCCCCGGCACCACCAACATGGTGCGCATCGCCTCGGTCGGCCCCGAGGGCGACGCGAACATGTAGGCCCGCAGAGCGCGCCAAACAAAAAGTCGAAAAACAACCCCATGCAAAGTAGCCGGAAGGTCCGGCGAGCCTGCTGCGGTTTTGCGAAAAGGCTCGCTCAGCCAACGACCTGAGCGCCGTCAGGCCGGCTATTTCGTGCGCACGGCGATTTTACGCCCCAACGAGCGCCTTCGCGGTCGGCAGCAGCGTCTGCTGCACCACCAGACCGCGGGCGCGGGCGTCCATGACGCCGACCGCACGCAGCGCCAGCAGCGTCACGGTCTGCACCGCATCGCGCATCTTGACGGGATCGTCGAGATTGTCAGGCGCAAGCGGACCGACAAGGGCCTCATGCAGCGCGCCGAGCAAGGCGGTGGCGGCGAGCGCGGTGTCCTGCGCCGGCAGGTGACCGGCACGCACGGCGGCGTCGATCCGGGCGGCAATCTCGCCGGCAATCTCGCGCCGGCTGGCAAGGCGCGAGGCGCTGACATCGACATCGACAGGTTCGGCCAGAATGCCCCAGGCCAGCCGCCGCTGCGACAGGGTATGGACCGCCACGGTGGTGACGGCGGCCGCCAGCGCCGAGGACGGCCCCGGCGCGGCATCGGCCGCCCGGCGGATCGCCGCGAGCTCGTCGCGGGAGACCTCGGCAATGAGTTCGGAAATCAGCTCGGCCTTGGAGGGGAAGTAGCGGTAGACCGTGCCGGCCGCGACATTGGCCCGGACCGCGACCGGCGCGATCTGCACCGCCGCCATCCCGCCTTCCGCCGCCGTCTCCCGTGCCGCCGTCAAGATCGCACTGCGCCGCGCCGCAAGGCGCTTCACCACTTGATGCGTCCGCCGATAAACCATGGCGCGCTTCCTGTCCCACACGCCTGCCGCACGCCCTGCGGCTAAACGCTTCGTCACGTCAAAAGATGCAAATCGCCCCGCAAGGACTGAACAACTATTCAGGAAGGATGACAAGAAGCAAATGCGCGGGGCGCCGCTGCTCGCGGCCGCCTATGGCCACCGGATCGTCAAAGGCGAGCTTGCGGATCCGGCGTCTGGGTCCGCAGCGCCGGCTTCGTTACGGGCCTTGCCGGCCTCGCCCAAAAGAAAAGAGCCCCGTCAGGGACGAGGCTCTCAGAAATTCGCAGTTCGTCCGGTCTTACTTGAGGCCGGTCGAGATCGCGGTGAACTTGGTGTTCAGCGTGGTGCCGAGATTGTTGACGACGGTGATGATCGCCAGCGCGATGCCGGCAGCGATCAGGCCGTATTCAATGGCGGTGGCGCCGGATTCATCCTTCAGGAAACGCGCAACGAGGTTCTTCATAGAGTGCTCCAAATGAGTACACGAGGCTACAACTGATCTGGTCTTTTCGGCTTCCCAGCGCCGCCCGACCATGGAACCGAACGTAGAGGCAAAGAATTGCGCCGCAGTTAATTCGACTGCGTAAACACCGAACGGTTTGCGTGTATTCGCCGATGGTAAATTGGAATCTAAAACAATCCGTTAAATTTGTCGGGACATGAAACCGGCGTGGCCTGCCGGTTTACCCGAAGTTATGACCGCCCGTGGTCCAATGCCGCCCACTCGGACTGACACGCGACGAGATGAATCGTTCATCGCGCGTCAGGTGATCGCTCGAGCATGAACTTCTCGGAAAGCCGCACCACACTTTGCGCTTAACGCGGCCCTCCGGATCCAGATCGTGCCCGACCGACAAGAACAACAGGACGACGAGGCGGCATGTCCCTTTCCTTTGCCAACAGCATCGCGGCGCAGAGCCGCGCGAGGGCCCTGGTGCCGCTGTGCGTCGGTGCCGGCGTCTATCTGTTCTTCCTCTACCTCGGCGACACGCGGCTACAGGACTCCGACTCGTTCTGGCAGGTGAAGATCGGGCAATGGATTCTGGATCACCGCACCATGCCCACCACCGACTTCTATTCCTTCACGCGAACGGGCGCGCCATGGATCTCGACGTCGTGGCTGTCACAGGTGCTGTTCGCCTATTCCCATGCCCAATGGGACTGGGCAGGCCCCGTCATCCTCACCGCGGTCGCGGTCGCGATCACGGTCGCGATCTTCGTCCATCTGCTCGACGCGCAGATCGAGGCACCACGCGCTGTCCTGTTCGCGATGCTGGCGCTGCTGCTGTCGACCCATCACGTGCTGGCGCGTCCGCATATCCTGGCGCTGCCCGTCATGGTGGCGTGGGTCGGCCTGCTGATGGCGGCTGCCGACCGCAAGAGCGCGCCGTCCTGGTATTGGCTGCCGCTGATGGCGCTCTGGGCGAATTTGCATGGCGGCTTCGTGCTGGGCCTCGCGCTGATCGGCCCGATCTCGCTCGAGGCCGTCGAGCATGCCGAGAAGGGACGCCGGCTCCAGCTGTTCCTGCGCTGGGTGTTGTTCGGGATCGGCGCGCTGATCGCGAGCTGCTGCACGCCATATGGCTGGCGGACGCTGCTGGGCGCGACCAACATCCTCGGCCTCGGCGAGCTGCTGTCGCTGATCTTCGAATGGATGCCGGCGAACTTCTCCACGTTCACCCCATTCGAAGGCGCCCTGCTCGGCTTGATCGCATTCGGCTATTATCGCGGCCTGGTGCTGTCGGCGCCCCGGATCTTCCTGATCCTGTTCCTGACCTGGAGCGCGCTGACCCATATCAGGAGCATCGAGGCATTTGCGTTCCTGGTGCCGCTGGTGCTGGCAAAGCCGCTCGGCGAGCTGTTCCAGCGCCCGGCGCCTGACGCCGGTGCCGGGCGCTGGCCCGCCCGCTATGTCACCGCGCTCGGCGCGCTGATGATCGTGGCGGCGAGCTGGACCTCGACGTCGCTCTACATGGCGCACCACCGCTTCACCTTCACGACGACGCACACGCCGGTTGCGGCCGTCGACCTGCTCGAGCAACGCAAGGTGCAGCGCATCTTCAATGCCTACCAGTTCGGCGGTTATCTGATCTCGCGCGATATTCCGGTCTTCGTCGATGGCCGTGCCGAGCTCTATGGCGAGAAATTCGTCATGGACTTCTTCAAGGCGACGGAGGGCAAGAAGCCCGAATTGCTGCCGCGCCTGCTCGACGAGTACAAGATCGACGCGACGCTGCTGGTTGCCGATGCGCCGGGCCCGCAGATCCTCGACCAGCTCAAGGGCTGGAAGCGGATCTATACGGACGACATCGCCGTGATCCATGTGCGAGACCATGCGGACAGCTCGACCGCGACGCCTTCGAAGTGAGTACCTACTTGCGGGCGCGTATTCGTAACCGTGAGACGTCCTTCCAAATGCGACGCGGACTCGACCTGGCACACCGCGCTCAGACATCAGCGATCCCACGACATGTCTTCTTTTGACAGGCCGAGTTTGACAATCCCGGCTCGGTACGGCTCGGAGCGGTCGGTGGCGATCGCCGTTCTTGCGGTGCTGGCGGCCGTCTCGTTTCTGCCGGTGCTGCTGAGCCCCATTCCGGCGATGGTGGATTATCCCAATCACCTCGCCCGCATGTACATTCTGAGCCGGAACGGCACCGCCGACGCCAATCCGTATTACGAGGTGGCCTGGGCCTTCTATCCCAACCTTGGAATGGATCTGCTGGTCCCGCAGCTGGCGCGGCTGATGAGCGTCGAGAACGCCACACGGCTGTTTCTGCTGCTGAGCCAATTGCTGATCGTCGGGGGCGCGCTGCTGCTGGAATGGGCCCGGAAGGGGCGGGTTCATCTTGCCGGCTTCGCTGCGCTCGCTTTCCTCTACTGTCTGCCGTTCAGCTGGGGCTTCGTGAATTTCGAGTTTGGGCTCGGCCTCGCTCTCTGGGGCATCGCAATCTACCTGATGCTGGCCGAAGGCCCATGGCCGCTGCGTTTTGGCGCCAATTTGCTGTTCGTCGCTGCGCTGTATGCGGCGCATTTCTTCTCGCTCGGCATCTACGGCGCGACGCTTGGCCTCTACGAGCTCTCGCGCATTCGTCAGCAGCGTACATCGTACCTGGTTGCGGCCGCGCGACTCGGCGCGCTGGCCCTGCCGGCGCTCGTGTTGTTTGGGATCATGCAAATGACTGCGGGCTCGATCGGAAGCGAAGGGACGAGCTGGTTCCTCGGATTCAAGCCGATCTGGCCGTTGCGCATCCTGAACGGCTACAGCCTGACGGCATCGGCAGTGACCGGACTGGCGCTGATGATCCCGTTGCTTTTCGCCGCAAGGCGCGGCGTCCTCAAGCTCGAGCCGGCCGGGCTCTGGCTCGCGATCGGCTTTGCGCTGCTCTACCTGGTCATTCCCTCGAAGCTGTTCGGGACCGCCTTTGTCGACCTTCGCGTGATTCCCGCTGCAGCTCTGATCCTGCCGGCCTTCTGCTCGCTGTCGCTGCCCAGCCGTGCCTGGAGATCGGCTGCGCTCGCCGCGATCAGCGGCATCACACTGATCAATCTCGCCGTCGTCCTTGCGGTGTGGCTGCCTTACCGCGCCGACTATGCGGCCATGATCGCCTCGTTCCACAAGATCGATCGCGGCTCCCGCATCCTTGTCGGTAGCACCGGCGACAATGGAGACCCGCCCTTCGCCGATCTCACCTCGTATCCGATGTATTACGCGCCGACGCTGGCCGTGCACTATGCCAACGCGTTCGTGCCCAATTTATTCACGGAAGCGGGCAAGCAGCCGGTGCGGCCACGCGAGGCCGTGCGCCATCTTGCCATTCCCTACGGAGGGCCGGTGCCGTCGGAGCTGCTCACCGCGATTGCGACAGGCCAGCCGCCGGCGGATGTTCCGCCGTTCATCCGCACCTGGTACCAGGACTACGACTATCTCTATGTGCTCGGCCCGCCGGCCGCGAACCCGCTGCCGGATCTGCTGGAGGCGCTGGACACCTCGGAGCGATTTGTTCTCTACAAGATCCGCCGCAGATCCTAGACCGAAGCTGGGACTGCACCGCATGGTTAATCGGGGATCACCATCCCGTCCCGCCTCCCGCCCTCAGCCACCCCAGGGCCCTAGATCCTTAACGGTTGCGGCAAGGCGACCTTAACCACCGCCGAACTAGACTCCCGCCCCTGCAACCCAGCCGGAATCTCTCGCATGGCGGCCAATTCCAGATCGATCCGCTACAGCCTCGTCATCCCCGTGTTCAACGAGGAAGCCGTGCTGCCGGTCCTGCTGCGCCGGCTCGACCAGGTCTTGTCCCGGCTCGACGGGCCGGCAGAAGCAATCTTCGTCGACGACGGCAGCAAAGATTCCAGCTCGATCGTCCTTCAGGCGCTCGCCAAGCGCGATCCGCGCTTTCGCTATATCGGCCTGTCGCGAAACTTCGGACATCAGGTTGCCATCACCGCCGGCATGGACGCCGCGCAAGGTGACGCGATCATCGTCATGGACGCCGATTTGCAGGATCCGCCCGAAGTGATCGAGCAATTGATCGCAAAATGGCAGGAAGGCAACGACGTCGTCCACGCCCGCCGCCTGTCGCGCGAAGGCGAAAGCCGGTTCAAGCGTGCGACCGCGCATGTGTTCTACCGGCTTCTCGGCAGGATGTCCTCCGTCGGTATCCCCGCCGATGTCGGCGATTTCCGCCTGATCGATCGCAAGGTGCTCGACGCACTCAGGCAGATGCCGGAGCAGGACCGCTTCGTGCGCGGCATGATCGCCTGGCTCGGTTTCCGGCAGGCCGAGGTCGCCTTCCACCGCCTCGAGCGCGCCGCGGGCGAAACCAAATACCCGCTGTTCAAGATGGTGCGGCTCGCGGTGAACGCCGCGCTCGGCTTTTCCGATCTGCCCTTGCGGCTTGCGATCTGGTGCGGATTGACGGTGTCGGGACTGGCCCTGCTCTACGGCGGCTGGGTGATCCTGCTGTGGCTCAGCAAGGACAGCCATCTCGTGACCGGCTGGTCGTCGACGATCGTCGTCGTGTCCCTGCTGTGCGGAATCAACATGCTGATGACCGGAATCGTGGGGCTCTATGTCGGCCGCATCCATGCCGAGGTGAAACGCCGCCCGCTCTATGTGGTGCAGACGCGCGCCGGCTTCGATCGCAACGAGGCGGCGGCAGCACCTGCAATCCACGCCGTCAACGAGTGACCCGGCGCATGACTGAGCTCTTCGACGGTTATCACGCCAACTACCGTGACGTTGTCCAATCCTCGATCGACTTCTCCGGCTTGCCGCATGATTTCTTCATGCGTGCGAAGGCCGATCTGCTGGGCGATCTGATCGCGCAGCGGCTGAATACGGAGAGGCCCGACATGCTGGACGTCGGCTGCGGCGTGGGCAGCCTTCATCCGCTGCTGCACGGCATGGTCGGCCGCTTGAGCGGTATCGACGTCTCGTCGGCCAGCCTGGCGCAGGCCCGCGCGGCCAATAGCGAGGTCGACTACCGCGAGTTTGACGGGCGCACTTTTCCCTTCGAGGACGCCAGCTTCGATCTGGTTACGGCCATCTGCGTGATGCACCACATCCTGCCGGCCGAATGGACGCATTTCATCAGCGAGATGCGGCGGGTGGTGCGCCCGGGGGGGCTCGTCTGCGTGATCGAGCACAATCCGTACAATCCGCTGACACGTCTGGCCGTTGCGCGCTGTGAGTTCGACCGGGACGCCGTCCTGCTCAGTGCCGGCAAGACCCGAAAGTTGATGGCTGCGGGCGGCCTGCGCGAGATCGGCGCGCGCCATTTCCTGCTGCTTCCCTGGGACACCAAACCGGCGCGTCGCCTCGAAGATGCCCTGAGCGGCGTGTCGCTCGGCGGCCAATACGCGGCCTTCGGGTCCGCCTGACCTATCTTTGCGGCGTATCCCGCCGCTTGTGCACGACCGCCACGTCGTCGCTGTAGACGCGCTGCCACTGCGGCAGCCGGTCGAGCATCGCGACTGCCGGCGTCCGCGGCGCGAGCAGCGTCGCGTCGATGTTGTATTCGTCGAGCAGCTTGAGAAGATCTGCGAGGTCGACCAGCGCCAGGGCACGATTGTAGCGGTCGATGAACGGTCCCCCGTACAATTCGCCGCGACCATCGATGAAGGTGGGAATGCCGGCAAAGATCAAATAGCCGCCGAAGGAATAATCGTTGAGCACGCGCCCCGCCTTGGCAAGGTCGGCTTGCGCGATGGCAGCCTGGGGGGTGATGACGGGAGCCGGCCGAATGTCGCGCGCCAGCGCCGCTCCGCTCATTGCGATCAAGACACCGAACGCGGCCAGATTCAGGCCGCGCGACGCGCCCTCCGCATCGTCCGTGATCCGCCCGCCGAACCTCTGGCCCAACGGGGCCGCCAGATAGAGCGGCGCCAGCATGGCGAGCAGATCCGCATTGCGCACCTGCGCCAGTGCGAAATGAAGCAGGCCGATCACCACCAGGGCGCGCACGACCGGCAGCGTCACGCCGCGCGCGAGCGCGAAGATGCCCCCCAGCAGCAATAACTCGAAGCCGCCCAAGTGGCTGAAATCCTGCGGCCGCCATTCCCCGATCCAGGCGAGCGCGGAGCCGAGGCCGAGCGTCGTCAGCGGCATCAGCAGCGGTTCCGGCCCGTGCGGTGTCAGGCATGATGCTGCGAGGGCAAGCGCCGAGAATGGCAGCCAGCGCAGCAGCACGCGCGGCCATTCGCGTCGCTCCTCACGCAGCAGCGCCTCGAGCACCGCCGGGCCGATCAGCCCGAGCGCCAGCACGACGCTGCCATGCAGATTGGTCCACAAGACCAGCAGCGGCAGCGCCCAATATGGCGGAGGCCCGCCGCGATCCATGCAGCGCACCAGGGCAGCCGCCCAGGTCACCATCACCGGCAGCACGAGGACATGTGGCCGCGCCAGCATATGCGGCGCCAACAGGATGACGGCCGCGATCACCATGAGCAGCGTCAGGGCCGGCGAGAGCTCGCGCAGCAGGAAGAAGGTGAACAGGCCAAAGGCGAGCGCTATCGCGGCTGCCGCGACGACGACGACACCGGGCCAGCCGGACAATGCGTAGGCTCCGGCGTAGACGACTTCCGAGAGCCATTCGAACGTGATCCAGCGCGCGCCATGCTTCGAAAACGAAAAGGGATCGCTCTCCGGCAGGGTGCCATGCGCGATGATCCAGCGCCCGACCTCGATATGGGAATAGCTGTCGGGATCACCGAGCAGCCACGGCCCAACGATCAGCAGCAGGGCATAGACACCGAGGCCCACGGCCCAAGGGAGCGCTGCACGTGCCGAAAACGGTTGAACCGCGCTGTGGACGACCTGGTCAGTCATGGCGGGCCAAAATAGGACGCAAGCGTTAAGTTCTTCTTTAGTGATTCCCGCGTTTGCCCCGGAAGCCGCGCATCTCGCTCGCGCCGGCGACGCCCCGCATCCGCGAACCGCCGGCCAACAAAAAACGCGGCGTTTCCGCCGCGTTTTGCAATCTCATCTGGCGCTCGCGATTACGCCTGCGGCTGCGGCTCCAGGCCGGGATCCGCATCGGGCCGCGGGCGCGGCGACTTGCCGGCCGGGGGCACCGCGGAGGCGCGCGGCGTGCTCGGCTCGAGCACGGACTCGCGGTTCGGCTTCTTGCCCTTGAGCAGATCGACGATCTCGTCGCCGCTCAGCGTCTCGAACTCGAGCAGGCCCTTGGCGAGCGCTTCGAGATCGGCGCGCTTCTCGGTGAGAATACGCGTCGCTTCGTTGTAGCCCTCTTCCACGAAACGCCGGATCTCGGTGTCGATCTTCTGGACCGTCGCCTCCGATGCGTTCTGGGTGCGCGACACCGACATGCCCAGGAAAACCTCGTCCTGGTTTTCGCCATAGGACACGGTGCCGAGCGCCTCGGACAGGCCCCAGCGCGTCACCATCATCCGGGCCAGGCGTGTCGCCTGCTCGATGTCGGAAGACGCACCCGAGGTCACCTTCTCGCGGCCGAAGATCAGCTCTTCGGCGACACGGCCGCCCATCATGATCGCGAGCCGCGAGGTCATCTGCTCCAGCGACATCGACAGCTTGTCGCGCTCGGGGAGCTGCATGACCATGCCGAGCGCACGGCCGCGCGGAATGATGGTCGCCTTGTGGATCGGGTCGGTCGCGACGACGTTGAGGCCGACGATGGCGTGGCCGCCCTCGTGATAGGCCGTCAGCAGCTTCTCTTCCTCGGTCATGACGAGCGATTTGCGCTCGGCGCCCATCATCACCTTGTCCTTGGCCTCTTCGAACTCGGCCTGCGTCACCATCCGCTTGTTGCGACGGGCGGCGGTCAGCGCAGCCTCGTTGACGAGGTTCATCAGGTCGGCGCCGGAGAAGCCCGGCGTGCCGCGCGCGATGGTCTTGAGGTTGATATCGGGGGCCAGCGGCACCTTGCGGACGTGGACCTTGAGGATCTGCTCGCGGCCGACGACGTCGGGGTTCGGCACCACGACCTGGCGGTCGAAGCGGCCCGGACGCAGCAGCGCGGGATCGAGCACGTCGGGACGGTTGGTCGCGGCGATCAGGATCACGCCCTCGTTGGCCTCGAAGCCGTCCATCTCGACCAGCAACTGGTTGAGCGTCTGCTCGCGCTCGTCATTGCCGCCGCCGAGACCGGCGCCACGATGACGACCGACCGCGTCGATTTCGTCGATGAAGATGATGCAGGGTGCGTTCTTCTTGGCCTGCTCGAACATGTCGCGGACGCGGCTCGCGCCGACGCCGACGAACATCTCGACGAAGTCAGAGCCGGAGATGGTGAAGAACGGCACGTTGGCTTCACCCGCGACCGCACGCGCGATCAGGGTCTTACCGGTGCCGGGAGGGCCGACCAGCAGCACGCCGCGTGGAATGCGGCCGCCGAGGCGCTGGAATTTGCCGGGATCGCGCAGGAATTCGACGATCTCCTGAAGGTCCTGCTTGGCTTCGTCCACACCGGCGACGTCTTCGAAGGTGACGCGGCCATGCGCTTCGGTCAGCATCTTGGCGCGCGACTTGCCAAAGCCCATCGCCTTGCCGGCGCCGCCCTGCATCTGCCGCGACAGGAAGATCCACACGCCGATCAGGGCGATGAAGGGCAGCCAGGAGACCAGCAGCGAGACGAACCACGGCACGTTGTCGCCGGGCGGCTTCGCGGTGATCTGCACCTTGCTGTCGTACAGGCGCTTCACCAGCGTCGGGTCGCTCGGCGCATAAGTCTGGAAGCTGGAGCCGTTGGTGAAGGTGCCGTGAATGTCCGGCCCCTGGATCACGACGTCGCGCACATTGCCGCGGTCAACCTCGCTCAGAAGCTGCGAGAAGGCGATGTCCTGCGAGGAGGCCCGCTGACCCGGATTCTGGAAGAGCGTGAACAACGCCAACAGCAGCAAGACAATGATGACCCAGAGGGCGAAATTGCGCAGATTGGCGTTCATCGATCTTCCTTCGTGGTCGCGCGGATCGCGGCCTCATCCTTGGGCTCTACGAGGAAATCCCCAAGGAATCCTCATCGTTAGACGCATACAATTTAGGTGCCGTCCCGGTCGCTGCCAAGGGAACGAGGTGGGACTATTTATCCCATCTTAGAGCGATTCCCGCTGAAATAATGGCGTCCGAAGCGGGGTTTCTCCTGCCTGGTTAAGGTGTCCTGACGGCGCGGGGCCGAATTGGCCGGTGTCATGATCCGCCCTCGTCCGCGCCTATCCGCCCTTGCGGCGCCGGACCGGCGCCGGTGCGACGTGGATACGCCCGCCGGCAACGCTGATCAAGGCTCCCGCAAGGGTCTGCCTCAGGGCCTGCCGACCATTTGCGCCCGTGCGAGGGCTTGCGGCGAGGGCCTGGTCGAGCGCGGCCAGGAGGGTCTCAACCTTGCCGAGTTCCGCCGGCCCTTCATGCCCGAGCGCGTTGATGGCCCGCAGCAGGAGGCGCAGCCGGACCTCCTCCGGCAGGACGGCAAAGGCGGAGGCCTCGAAGCTTCGAACGCCGACCTGCGGCGCATCGCCGCGATCCCTCAAATGGAGGAAGCGCTCGGCGCCGTCGGCCAGCAACTCGACCGCCGCATTGGCCCGCGCCAGCCGGGCCGCGAGCCGCACCAACGTGCGGGCATCGCCGCCCTCGGCCGCAAGGAGCGGCAGCAGCGCGCGCAGCCGCGGTCGGGTGAAGGCGGTGTCGCGGTTGGTGGGATCGTCGGCAAAGCCGATCCTGGCCCGCTTCAAGGTCGCAATCAGCTGCGCCTTCGGGACGTCGAGCAGCGGACGCGCCAGCACGATCCCGTCGCGCTCGCTGAGGGAGGCCATTGCCGACAGCCCGGCAAGTCCGCTGCCCCGCAACAGGCGCATCAACAGGGTCTCGGCCTGGTCGTCGCGGGTGTGGGCAGTCAGCACGTGGCTCGCGCCGACGGCACGCGCGGCCTGCGCGAGCAGGCGGTAGCGGGCCTCGCGCGCCGCCGCCGGCAGTCCGGTCTTCGGCTTTGCGCCGCGCCAGCGCAGGGTCCGGTGCGGCAATCCGAACTCAGTGGCGAGCCGCTTGACCTCGCGCGCCTCACGCGCCGCCTCTCGCCGCAGGCCGTGATCGATCGTGACGACGGTGAGACGCGGGCCGCGCGCGAGACTGTGCCGCCAGCGCGCCGCAAGCCACATCAGCGCGACCGAGTCGGGCCCGCCCGACACGGCGAGCACCAGCGCCGGCGCGCTCTTCAGGCCGGCGAAGAGTCGCCTCGCCTCGCGTGTCGAGATCGGAGAATTGTCGTCGTCTGGCATGAAGCGGCCCTGACAGTCGCAGACGGATGGTTACGATGTCTAGCGCAGCACCATCCGCATTGTCAGGACCCCGACGTCAGCACTTCACCCGTTTCTGCTCGCGGTCGACCGCGGCTTTGACGCCGGCGGAGGCGCGCGGATATTTGCGGCCGACCTCGCCGAAGGCGGCGCAGGCGGCCTCCTTCTCCTTCAGCGCGGCGAGCGACTGGCCGAGCCGCAGCAGCGCATCCGGGGCCTTGGCCGATTTCTCGTATTTGGTGGTGACGGCGAGGAAGGCTTCCGCGGAGTCCCGATATTGCTGGCGCTGGAAGTAGCTCTCGCCGAGCCAGTATTGCGCGTCGCCGAGCAGCGGGTCGCTCGGATATTTCTGCGTGAAGTTCTTCATGGTCTGCTCGGCGAGCGCGTAGTCCTTGCGCTGCATGTAGCCGATGCCGAGGTCGAACTCGTCGCGCGGCGTTGCCGAGGGCGGCAGGGTGGTCAGACCGGCGCCGCCGGCCGGCGGATAGCCGGGCTGGGCGGCCGGGGGAGCGGCCTGCTGCTGATAACGGGGGGCGGTGTTGGCGAGATCGAGCGGCTCGCCGGCGCCGCGGCCGCCGGGTGCTCCCGACGGCATCGGCTGCGGGCCGCCGCCGAGCGCGCGCGGCGCACCCGGCGCGCTCGGGTTCTGGTTCGGATCGAAGGCATCGCCGCGACGACGCGTGCCGGGGGCGCCGGGCGCCGGCTGCTCCTGAACGATCGGCGCAGAAGCGGCGCTCTGCGGCTGCTCGTAATTCGGCTGCACGGCCTGCTGCTGCGGCTGCTGGCGATAGCCTGGCGCAACCTGACCTGGTCCGACCTGGGCGGGCGGCATCGCCGCGACGTTGGGCGCCTGTCCGGGCGCGCCTTGCGCGCCGCCCTCGAGCGCCCGCAGCCGCTCTTCGAGCTGGCGGTTGCGGTATTGCAGCTCTTCGTTCTGGCCGGTGAGCTGGCGCAGCTGGTTCTCCAGCCGCTCGATCCGCATCTCGGGATCGGCATCATCCGACTGCGCAAAGACCGACTGCGCAGTTGCGGGCGAGCACAAAGTGAGCAGCGCGACGGTTGCCACGGTGCCGGTAACTGCCTTGAATTTCGATGACATCTTGCCCTGACGACAAAAGCGACGTGGCACATGGCGGACCATTCGCCGCGCCACACAATGAGGAAGGGAGTACGCCAAAACCGTGACTTGAACCAAGGGGTTTTAGGTCACGGTTTGCTGAAACGAAACCGGCGCCCGAGAGGGCGCCGGCATAATCTGTTTTGGAAGATGAACGGCGCCTGACCGAGTGTCAGTATCTCGGCGTCAGGAGCTCGCGTTCAGCACGGTGACGGCACGACGGTTCTGCGACCAGCAGGAGATGTCGTTACAGACGGCGACCGGCCGCTCCTTGCCGTAGGAGATCGTGCGCATGCGGTTCGGATCGATGCCGCGCGAGGCCAGGAACGAACGCACCGACTGGGCTCGCCGGGCGCCGAGCGCGATGTTGTATTCGCGGGTGCCGCGCTCGTCGGCGTGGCCTTCGACGGTGAAGCTGTAGCGCGGATAGGTCTGCAGCCACTGCGCCTGCTTCTCCAGGGTCACGATCGCCTGCGGGGTCAGATCGGTCTGGTCGCTTTCGAAGAACACGCGGTCACCCACGTTGACGACGAAATCCTGCTGACTGCCAGGTGTTGCCGCATTGGCCATCGCATCCGTCGCGGCATTCTTGTTGGCGCAGGCGCCCATCGACAGCGCGACGGCGAGCACCGCGACCAGCTTCAATCCCTGGAGGATACGCATAGGATGTTTCATTCCGGAGCCTCCACGCTCACGTTAGTCCACTGCTGTCCGGTCTACAGGGGGTTGGTTAAGCGAACGTTCCGTCAACCTTGACGGAACCTTGCCTCAGCCGATCAAATGCCCCCAACCAGCGAAAAGCACCCGTCATGGTTAATGGGTTGTAAATGTGGCGCGAGGGTGAAGGCAAGCCGCGCCGGCCGGCAAAAACCCGGCTTTCGCCGGAATTTTGGGCCCAGGGCGAGATGCGTGGCGACGCGTGACGGGTAAGGGGCAGAGCCCAGGCTCAAACCTGGAGCCGCATCCACACTATCGCCGACTCAGGCGTGCGCGGCGTCCGCGTGTGCAGCGTCCGCCACGAGCACCGGCCGCTGCGGCACCTGGCGCTGGCCGCCGCGCCCGAACAGCATCCGCCGCTCGAAGGCAGTCGACCGCATGATTGGATAACGCTCGAACACCTTTTTGCGGAAGGTCGGGAAGTCCGCCGCCATCAGTCCGAACGGCTTGGTGAGGCCGGGAACCAGTCGCGGCTCGGCGATGGTCTCATGCAGGAACACCCGCCGGTAGAAGGCCTGATGCTCGGGGCGCACGATGGCGAGGCCGAGATCGGCATTGAAATGCTCGCAGGCCATGTAAGCGAGACGCGTCGTCAGATAGGGCAATTCCGGAACCCGCTTGACCTGGTCGGGATCGGCGACGAAGCGGGTCGGGTCGATCATGACCTCGCCGCGATCGAGCCGCGGCAGCAGGATGTCCGGGAAGACATCGGCCGAGGTGGACTCGCGCCATTCCGACGTCAGCACGCTGATGCGCACCGAGCTGCAGAGCTCACCATGGAGATAGACGCCGAAGGTCCACGCGTTCGGCAGCTCGTCGTAGCGGTCTGTCACCCGCGCATCCGCGGAGGGCTTGACCGCGCCTTCCCGCAGATAGGCGCGGTAGCGGAGATTGTAGATCTCCTCCTTCTCCGCGACGGTTTCCGCAAGATGATAGTCGACGTCGGTCAGGAGTTCCGCTCCCCGTCCAACAGCCGAAATGACAGATCTGGCTGAGGACTGCATTCCAACTCCTTAAACACACTCACGTCGCGGCATTCGAAGGCAATTCCTGCAAGACAACTTACGCGCGCGCCATGATTTATTAACACCTTCTTAACAAGTATGCAAAGCAATCGAAGGGTTAGGGTTAACCTCCGTAGCACTACGGTACCCTGCAACAGCCTGAAATGATGGGACGTTCCGAGAAACGGACTTAAGCGAAGGAGCGCGAGCTGGCGACGTGGAGCTGGCCTTCGCCGCGCCGCCCATGCGAGGCGTTGAGCAGCTGGCGCATCCGCACGGCGGGCACCGGACGGCTGAACAGATAGCCTTGCGCTTCGGACACAGTGCCGTCGGCGCTGATCAGATCGAGCTGCTCGTTGGTCTCGATGCCCTCGACCACGACGGCCATGCCGAGATCGGCGGACAGCCGCGCCACGCCACGCAGCAGCGTCAGCGGGCGGTCGGTATCGATGCCTTCGAGGAAGGAGCGGTCGATCTTCACCTTCTGCATCGGGAAATTGTGCAGGTAGCTGAGGCTGGAATAGCCGGTGCCGAAATCGTCGAGCGAGATGCGCACGCCGAGCGCATGCAATTGCGACAGGATATCGTGGGTGAGCTGGGTGTTGCGCAGCAGCGAGGACTCGGTGATCTCGATCTCCAGCCGATGCGCCGGCAGGCCCGACACCTCCAGCGCGTAACGGATTTCGCTCAGCACGTCGCGCTGGTGGAATTGCTGCGGCGAGAAGTTGACGGCGACGCTGACGCTCTCCGGCCACTTCATGCATTCCATGCAGGCGCGGCGCAGGATCCAGCGGCCGAGATCGACGATCAGGCCCATGTCCTCGGCGACCGGGATGATGTCGATCGGCGAGACCGTGCCGCGCACCGGATGATTCCAGCGCAGCAGCGCCTCGCACGTGGTGATCTTGCCGGACTTCAGATTGACCAGCGGCTGGTAGAACAGCTCGAATTCCTCGTTGGCGAGCGCCTTGCGCAGGTCGAGCTCGAGGATGCGGCGGGCCTCGACGGTCGCCGCCATCTCGTCGCGGAAGAAGCAGAAGGTGCCGCGGCCGTCGGCCTTGGCACGGTACAGCGCCATGTCGGCGTTCTTGAGCAGCGTGTCGGCACTGGCATCGCCCGGCGAGGTCAGCGCGATGCCGACGCTGGCGCCGATCTCGACCAAATGATTGTCGATGCGGTAGCGCTCGCTCAGCCGCTCGACGATGCGGCGGGCAAGCGCGGCGGCGTCCTCGGGCGAGGAGATGTTCTGCTGGAACACGACGAATTCGTCGCCGCCGAAACGCGCAACGAAATCTTCGGGGCGCAACATCTCGCGCAGACGGTTGGCGACGGCACACAGCAGCTGGTCGCCACAGGGATGACCGAGCGTGTCGTTGACCTGCTTGAACTGGTCGAGGTCGACGAAGAGCAGCGCGGAGAGCCGCTCGGCATGATGCGAATTCTTCAGCAGCCGCTCGATCTCGTCGTGAAAGCTGACCCGGTTGGGCAGCGCCGTGAGCTCGTCATAACGGGCGAGATGGCTGATGCGGGCTTCCGCATTGGTGCGTTCGGTGATGTCTTCCAGCAGCAGCACCGTGCCGCCGCCGGTCATCGGCTGGAACGTCCAGGCCAGGGTGCGGCCGCGCGAGGAATCCGGATCGGCGGTGACGATCTCGCAGATCCGCGCATGCTCGATCTCGGCCAGGATGTGGTTGCCGCTCTCCGCCGAGATCGACCCGGCGGAAACGCAGGCCGCCGCGATATCGGCGGCAGTGGCGCCGCGCTTGACGAGATCCTCGGGCAAGGCCATCAGCTCGCCGAAACGGTGGTTCATCACCGCGAGGCGGCCGTCGGCGCGGAACATGCACAGGCCATGCGGCATGTTGTTGAGCGCGGTGTCGAACTGGCTCGCCAGCGCGGATTCGCGGAAGCTCGAGGTCAGCGCCTTGACGAAGATCGCATGCAGGCTGAGGTTGATGTTCTTGAGCCCGATGAAGAAGAACACCAGCAGGATGGCAAGACCGATGTGGTAGAAGCCGCCGTGCAGCAGCAAGGCGAGCGACATCGGACCGCAGGCCAGCGCGACGTGCCACTGGATCACCCGGGGCTGCCCGTAATTGCGGGCGGCGCCGCCCGCGGTGTAGCCGATGCCGATGGCGACACAGAGCATGTCGGCGACAGGATCGTTGTTGTTGTAGATGACGACGAAGGCCCACAGACCGAGCACCGCCGCATAGCTCAGCGCGCCGATCCAGTAGCGCGGCTCGAGGTGCTTGGCCTCTTCGAATGACAGCACCTCGGTGCGGTTTTCATATCCGCGCATCTGGAAGGCGCGCGCGGTGCCGATGGCAATCAGCAGGAACGCGAGCGGCCACAACCAGACATCGCCCGTCTTCAACGCAGTCATCACCGCGGCCACGGCCGCGGAGGCCGAGCCTAGGAAGATCGCCCAGAAATTCTGCACCATGGAGTTGATGAGAGCGGCGTAGAGTATCGGCTCCAGCTCGTCTCGATCACTCTGCTTCTGGTCGGCCAGTTGCATTGGCTTGTTACGCGTCCTGTTTGGCGCGTAGTCTTACCCAGCCCAGATGAAGCCTTTCTGAGGGAATATCGTTAAAGTCGAGTTGTTTTTCGGTATCAGCGAACCGATTTCCGCTTAAATATCAAGCAACTAGGCAAGCCTTGCCGGGCACAAGGTGAAGGAAGGCTTGCTTTGCGCAGAAAAGTCGAAAAAATCGACGCGTTTTTCGACAACATCGCGCCTCTGAACGCGCGATGTATTAGCGCTCTCTCGTCAGCCCGCCGTCGAGGATAGCAGCGGCGACCATGCAGGGTCGGAGGCGAAGCCGGGCGTCGGCACCTTGAGCTCGTTGCGGCCCGAGATGTCGACGCTGTACAGCGACGGCCCGCCACTGCCGCCGGGATCGCGGAAGAACATCAGCACGCGCCCGTTCGGCGAGAAGGTCGGACCTTCATTGTGGAAGCCGGAGGTGAGCAGCCGCTCGCCGGAGCCGTCCGGCTTCATGACGCCGATCGAGAACTGCCCGCCGCCCTGTCTGGTGAAGGCGATGTAATCGCCCTTCGGCGACCACACCGGCGTCGAATAGCTGGCGTTGGTGTCGTCCTTGGAGAAGGAGATCCGCTGCGCCTGTCCGCCGCCCGCCGCCATCACATAGATCTGCGACCTGCCGCCGCGATCGGACTCGAAGCAGATGCGGGTGCCGTCCGGCGAGTAAGATGGAGACGTGTCGATCGCCGGCGTGTCGGTGAGGCGCGTGGTCGAGCGCGAGCGCAGATCCATCACGAACAGGTTGGAATTGCCGCCCTGCTGCAGGCTCATGATGACGCGCTGGCCGTCCGGCGAGAAGCGCGGCGCAAAGGTCATGCCCGGGAAGTTGCCGACGATCTCGCGCTGGCCGGTCTCGATGTTGAACAGATAGACCTTCGGATCGCCCTGGCCGAACTCCATGTAGGTGATCTCTTGCGAGTTCGGCGAGAAGCGCGGCGTCAGCACGAGATCGGAGCCGCGGGTCAAATAGCGCACATTGGCGCCGTCCTGATCCATCATCGCGAGCCGCTTGACGCGGCGCTCCTTCGGGCCGCTTTCGTCCACGAACACCACGCGGCTGTCGAAATAGCCCTTCTCGCCGGTCATCCGCTCATAGATCTGGTCGGAGATGATGTGGGCGATGCGGCGCCAATATTCCGGCGAGGTGAAATATTGCTGGCCGGCGAGCTGCTGGCCGGAGACCACGTCCCACAGGCGGAATTCGGCCTTGAGCCGTCCATCTGACTGCCGCGTCATGCGGCCGGTGACGAGGGCCTGCGCGTTGAGCGTCTTCCAGTTCTGGAATTGCGGCGCGACGTCGATGTTGCTGATGCGCTCGATGAAGGCGGCCTGGTCGATCGGCGCGAACAGGCCCGAGCGCTTCAGATTGTTGGTGATGACCTGCGTGACGCCATTGCCGACGTCGCCGTCGGCGGGCGAGCCCGGCACGAAATTGGTGATCGCGATCGGGATCGGCTGGAATGCCGTGGGATCGATGCGGAGCCGGTCCTGAGCGAAGGCACGTCCACCCCCGAGCATCGCGAGGGTCGATCCGGTCAGGGTCATGAAGCGGCGGCGGTTCATCGATCGGACGTCATTCATTGCAAAATTCTTTTGTTCGGATGTCACAACATATCTTTCAGGCCGAAAGTCATCGGAATGAGCTTCCAGCTCTCGTACTGCTGCCTCGGCATGAACGAGTAGACCTGACACTGCACGATGGCGCGCTTGGCGCTCTCCGCCACCGCCTGGGCGATCGACCGCGACGGTCCCCTTACCGCGACCACGATGGGTTCGGACGCCAGCGATCCGTCGATCTTCATGGGAATGTCGATGTCGGCTTCGTACTGGTCGGCATCCTGTCCGTTATAGGTCGGCGTGAAGCAGCGCTTGACCGCGCCCTGGAACGCACCGCGCCAGGTCGCAATGTTGTTGGCGGCAGTGCCGGTCGTCGATCCCAGCGAGGCCGATGCGTTCAACGCTGTTCCAGTGAGTTCGTGCCGGGTCGCTGCCCGCTTGTCGAGGTCGCGCTGGATCTGCGCGGGATCGAAGCTGCGTTCCTTGGGCTTCGGCTGCTGCTGCGGCTGCACCGCCGCGACCTTCTGCTCCACGGGCTTGGGCGGCGGCTTCTTGGTCTCCAGCTTCTTCTGCAGCTCGGCGATCGGATCTTCCTTGGCCGGATCAGGCTTCTTTTCCTGCGGCTTCGGCTCTTCCTTCGGCTTCGCCTCGGCCACGGGCTTCGGCGGCTCGGGCTTCTTCTCCACCGGCTTCTCGACCGGCTTCGGCGGCGGATCTGGCTGCGAATTGGTCTTGATCAGCTCTTTCTTCTCGGTGACCTTGCCGACGGCGTCTTCCTCCGGCTTGGGCTCCGCGATCTTCTCGACCTTGGGCTTGGGCTCTTCCTTCTTGCCGGTCTTCTGCCCGGCCATCATCTTCGCGAGCTGATCGGTCGAGATGATGTCGATCGGGAGCGACTCTTCCGGCGCGACGTAGGCCTTGCTGCTGAAGGTGACCAGCCCCCATCCCAGCACGAGGACATGCAGGGCAATCGACGCAACGAGTGTCTTGTCGACCTTCACCTTCACGGCCTACCCCTGATCCGCTTCCGTGACGAGGGCGAGCTTCTTGAATCCGGCGCCGGACAACTGGCCCATCACCCTGGCCACCGTGCCGTAATCCGCCTTCTTGTCGGCGCGCAGATAGATGCGCTCCTCGAGCCCGCCGCGCGCGTCGGTGATCGCCTTCAGCTTGGGTATCAGCTCGTTGATCGCGATCTCGGAATCGTTGATGAACACCTTGCCCTTGATGTCGATCGACATCTGGATCGGCTTTTGGTCGTTGTTTTCGAGGCTCTTGGCCTGGGTCTGCGGCAGGTCGAGCGGCACGCCGACCGTGAGCATCGGTGCCGACACCATGAAGATGATGAGCAGCACCAGCATCACGTCGACCATCGGCGTGACGTTGATCTCGGCCACGACGGGCTTGCGCCGGCCACGGCGGCCGCCGCCTCCGGACGAACTCGCAACGTTCATCGCCATGATCGCGTGCCCAAATTGCCCTTCACAGTAGAGTCAATTCCGTTCCGATGAAATCGGAACGGGGCTCTAGATTCCTGTCTTGACGCGTTTTCTTCACGCGAACCGGTATCCACTTCGCTCGAAAACGCTCGATACATGCCGTCCATCAGCCCCGCTCGTCGATCTGACGCGACAGAATGGCGGAAAATTCATCGGCGAAGCCTTCCAGCCGCTGGGCCTGCCGGTTCACCTCGGACGTGAACTTATTGTAGAAGATAGTGGCAGGAATGGCGGCGATAAGGCCGACCGCGGTCGCAAACAGCGCCTCCGCGATGCCCGGAGCCACCACCGCCAGAGAGGTATTTTTCGACGCCGCGATCGACTGGAAGCTCGACATGATGCCCCAGACCGTGCCGAACAGGCCGACGAAGGGGCCGGCGGAGCCGACGGTCGCGAGCACCAGCAGCCGGCGTTCCAGCCGCTCGACCTCACGCGCGATCGAGACGTTCATGACCTTGTCGATGCGCATCTGGAGACCCGCGACCGAGCGGGCCTGGTTCTCGAACGAGCGCTTCCACTCGCGCATCGCCGCGACGAAACAGGCCGCCATCGAATGCGTCGGCTTGGCCGAGAGCGTGCGATAGAGCTCCTCGATCGATTCGCCGGACCAGAACGCCTGCTCGAAACGGTCCATCGAGCGACGGGTGCGGGCAAACAGGAAGATCTTGTCGATGGCGATCGCCCAGACCCAGACTGAGCAGGACAAAAGTCCCAGCATCACCGCTTTCACGATCCAGTGAGCCTGCCAGAACAGCGCGATCAGCGACACGTCCGCGGAAGCGGCAACCGGAAGGGCTGACTGAGCCACGTCGGCCGGATTCATAGGCAGTATCCTCTCAAGGCGATCGTTTACCCGATGTGCCGGCCAGCAAATGGCTGCCGGTTCCCCAATGGCCGCGCTAGCACCGGCGCGGCCGGCAAGCCCGCTCAAAGCCTTGTCTTTCTGGGTGCAGGGGCTCGTCCAGAGCCGGCCGTCTGCATTCCCTGCCAAGATGTCAAAACTATGGGCCTTTGGCCCCGGGCCTTGACGGTCCCTGGCTTCGGGCTTTGGGCGCGATTGTCCGCCCTTACCAGAGCCCGGCGTTGGTTAATGCGGGGTTACCAGGGGTGAATTTGGTTGCCGGAAAGGTAGCCCGCGCAGGGGGATGGGCGGACAGGCTTGGTCCGTGTCCGTGCGACCGGAGGAACCACCCCTCCCCCAGAAAATTGTCCCGAAAATCACGTGGTCCTGCCACGAGGTCCTGCCATGACCATCAACCCCAAGACGACCGCCGCCATCGGCGATCACCCGCTTCATCCCATGCTGATCCCCTTCCCCGTCGCATGCCTGGTCGGTGCGCCCCTCGCCGATCTGGCCTTTCTCGGAACCGGCGACAGTTTCTGGGCCCGGGCGGCGATGTGGCTGATCGGCGCCGGCATCGTCATGGCGCTGGTTGCTGCCGCGGCGGGCTTTACGGACTTCTTCAGCGAGCCCCGCATCCGCCGCCTCAACGATGCCTGGTACCATATGGTCGGCAATCTCGCGGCAGTCGTGCTGGCCCTGATCAATTTCTACCTCCATTACGCCCAAGGCACGGAGGCTGCGATCAAGCCGTGGGGCGTGGTGCTCTCCCTGATCGTGGTCGGCATCCTCCTGTTCACGGGATGGAAGGGCTGGGAGATGGTCTACCGGCATCACGTCGCGGTGCTGGATGCGCCGGGCCAGACCAGCTCGGAACCGGTCACGCCCCATCATGACGGCGAAAGCCATCGCCGCGCCGCCTGAGGCAACGGGATGTCGCCGGGGGCAGACCTCGGCGACCCTGCCTTTGCGGCTGATCGGGCCGCGCCCCCGCCGCATCTCATGACGTGACGGCGCCTCAGGCCGCCGAAGCGGGCGCGGGACAATTGGTCAACCGAGCAGGATTTCCAACCGCGGTGCAGCCGCTGGGAACGTCGGAAGTCACGACCGTGTCGGCGCCGATCCTGGCGAAATCGCCGATCCGGATATCGCCCAAAATGGTCGCGCCGGCGCCGATGAAGACGCCGCGGCCGATGCGCGGCGAGCGCGTCGGCAGCTCGCTGCCGCGGCCGATGCTGACATTCTGGAGGATGGTGACGTCGTCGCCGATCACCACATCGGCGCCGATCACGATCCCGGTGGCGTGGTCGAGATACACGGACGAGCCGATGCTGGCCGCCGGATGAATGCTGACCTGCAAGAGGTTCGACGCCTCGTTCTGAAACAGCAGCGCCGCATCGCGATGGTCATGACGCCAGAGCCAGTTCGAGACGCGCCAGGCTTGCAGCGCGACATAGCCCTTGAAATGCAGCAGCGGCGCCAGCAGGCCGGCGATAGCGGGATCGCTATGCACGATCGCCTGCAGATCGCGCCCGGACGCGTCGATCAATTCCGGCGCGCCACGAAAAGCGTCGCGGGAAAAGGCCGTGAAACGCGCTTGTCCGGCGGCGTTGCCGCCAAGCCTGCGCCCGATCAGATCGGCCAGAGCCGCGGCAAAATCATCATGCGCCAGCACCGCATCGACAAGCGACTTGCCGAAGACGGGATCGGATGCGCAGGCGCGCTGCGCCTCCTCGCGTATGTTCTGCCAGAGGCCATCGTTCGTCGCGGTCGCAGCTGCCGTCATCGCCGCCTCCGGTGGCTTGGTGCTTCCTTCACGTGTCGACTATAGGCCGCGGGCGACCCGCGCGCCACGCGGCGTCCGCGGCAGCGTGACTACCCGAGCACCATGCCGCAGCTCCCCGTGAGGCTACGAGCTTGCATGCCAGCCATCCGCGACCATATAGTCAGTTGAATTGCTGATGCTGCTTTGGCCGGGATGAACACGCAAAGCAGCTCGCTTGAGCCCCGCGGTGGTCCGCCATCCGCGGGTTTTTCGTACCCGGCAGCCCACGGTGCTGCCGGCGCGAATTCCGGATCCCCGTTACCCTGAGGTCACGCTGAAACATGTTGCCCAACGCGCCCGCCGACGACCACCACGACGACGTCATGTACCCCTCCGCCATACCGTTCGTGCTGGTCCATCTCGGCTGCTTTGCGGCGATCTGGTCAGGCGTCACGTGGCAGGCCGTCGCGATCTGCGGCTCACTGTATGTCGTGCGCATGTTTGCAATCGGTGCCGGCTACCACCGCTATTTCTCCCATCGGGCCTTCGCCACCGGCCGCGTGTTTCAGTTCATCCTGGCATGCCTCGCGCAAAGCACCGCGCAGAAGAGCGTGTTGTGGTGGGCGGCCAAGCACCGGCACCATCACCTACATTCCGACACCGAACTGGATGTGCATTCGCCGCGCCAGCGCGGCTTCCTGTACAGCCATCTCGGCTGGATCTTTTACCGGGAGCACGACGCGACCGATCTCGTGAAAGTCGGCGATCTCGCGGTCTATCCCGAGCTGATGTGGCTGCATCGGCTGGAGCTGCTGCCGGCCTTCGTGCTTGCAGCGCTCTGCTTCCTGATAGCGGGGTGGTCGGGTCTGATCGTCGGCTTCCTGTGGAGCACGGTGCTGGTCTATCACGCGACCTTCTGCATCAACTCGCTGGCCCATGTGCACGGACGCAAGCGCTACGTGACGGGCGACGATTCCCGCAACAACTGGCTGCTGGCGCTGCTCACCATGGGCGAGGGCTGGCACAACAATCACCACGCCTATCAGAGCAGCGTGCGACAGGGCTTTTACTGGTGGGAGATCGACGTCACCTACTACGTGCTGAAAGCGCTGTCCTGGTTCGGAATCGTCTGGAACATGAAGGCGCCGCCCGAACAGGTGCTGCGCAACGAGCAGCCGCTCGGCGCCCGCGTCATCAATCGGGCAGCCCGCGAGCTTGCCGGGCGGTTCGACGCACCGAAGCTCGCACATGCGATCTCTTCGGCGCTGCACCGGGCCGACCCGACCCAGCTGCAGTTGCCGACGCTGCACGACATCCTCAATCGTGCGCATGACGGCGTCGACGCGCTGACACACCTGCATCTGCCAAAGATCCCGACCCGCGAGGAGTTCCTCGCCGAGGCCAAGGCGATGTTCGCACGAACGCGATCGCTCAACGAGATCGTGGATCACGCCTACGAACACTTCCTGGCTTCGGTTCACGCGCAGCTGGCGACGGCGCGCTGAACCTGAAGCATGATCCGCAAAAGTGCGCAGGGGTCTTACCACCCCCGCCGCCCCCTACAGTTCGATCTTCAACCGTTTTGCCGTCTGCGGTCCGACCTGTCCGTCGACAATGAGTCCTTTGGTCGCCTGGAAGGCTGCGACCGCCGCCACCGTGAGGTCATTGTATTCACCGTTGATCGGCCCCGGATTGAAGCCCAGCTCTTTCAAGGCGCGTTGGATGTCCCGAACGACGGACGCCTTCATATTCGGCTGCCCCAGCGCATACAGGTGGCTCGGCTCGACCAGATTGAGTGCTCCACCCGCCGCCCCATACGTAAAGTTCGGCAGCAGGACACCCGTATCCCAATTCCGGCCGGTCACCTTGCCGCGACGAACGCCATAGGCCGTTCCCATCGCCTCGACAGTGCCGCCCTCGCCGTCACAGACGACGATGTGCCCCATCATGCCCGGTCCGGGCGGATAGCGGAGAAGAATGCCTCCTACCGTTGCAGCGGCCTGCCGCCACGGCACGCGCTTTCCAAGTTTCTGTGAATCGCTCTTCCAGGCGCCCGTATAGGCCTCGACCGTTGCAGGATTGCCGTTGTTGTCGACGCATCCGTAGAGGAATCCACCGACCTGATACACCAGCCAGGACATGAACTCCGCACAGTCCCATGGACCGTGCCAGTTCTTGTTGTTCTTGGGAACGCAGACGTTGACGTATTTCTCGCCAATGTGGGCCTCGGCCAGCTTCAGCATCTTTTCGCCGTCGGTCATGCTCAATTCCTTCTGCGTGATAAAACTTGCTAAAATTCGGTCCTCAATATCGAGACATCTAGTTGCGAAGCTCCGGCGAACTTCGCGCGTCAAAGGCGGCACGCTGTTAGGAGCGCTCTGAAGCCGTCCGGGAATTCAGGCGGAGATTCAACGCCGCCTGCGTCACCACGCCGGCATTTCCATCGACCGGGATCTTGGCGTGGTTTTGAAACCACTCGACCGCCTGCGCGGTGGCGGGACCATATCGTCCATCCACGACGAGCGCCGGCTCAGCCCCGAGATCGTTCAGGGCCTCCTGAAGCTCGCGGGTTTCATCCGACGCGGTCGCGGTTTTCCAGGCCACCTGGTTCGCGCCGCTCTTGCCTGTTGCGCTCCACACGATCTCGAAGAGCTCCGTGCGACCGCTCAGGCCGTTGTAGCCGCCGTTGATGATCCGCGTGATCGTCCGGATATCGTTCCGGTCCGCATATGCGTTCAGGCCTCCCTCATTCCACTCGTGAAGGGCGGGAAGCAGAGCGGCTTCGGGAGCAACAATCAGATCCGGGTTATTGTAGAAGTCCACGCCTGCGAGTTTGCCCATGCGCTGGTAGTTGGCGCCGCCGGTCGTCTGCAACAGGCCGCCGCCGCGGTACTTATATCCGTCTCCTTGCTTGGTGTTGCCGAGCTCCTTCGCCTTCTTCGGATTACCCAATCCGTAGACGCGCTCGGCCAAGGCGCGATCATTGTTGAGATATTGATCGACCTCATCGGGCCTGATGGCCGCGCTGTGATTGCCGATGCCGAAAATCTCGAGAAGTCGCGCCGCAGTCTTGTATTTGAGGCTCTCGAACAGAACCGTACCGCGGCCGGTCTCATATAGCGCCTGAGCGAGGAAATGCGCGATGCGAAGCGGTGTGTTGATCTTGAAGCGCTCGAAGATCTCGTCGCCGTCTTCAAAAGCCTTGAGATAATTGGGATAGCAGCGCGGGGCCACCTTCCGAACGATCGTTACGATCCGCACGAAACCACTCCCTAATATTCAGCAAAATATCATCGAGTGAAAACGTACCGAGATTACGCGTGGCACCCTCTGGTTGCAAGAGGGGATTCGATTTCGGGGCAAGGCTCCATCGCCGCAGTTCGGCGGTATTCGCGGCAACGTCCGGCCAGTGATGGTCGGTTGCTGCAGCGATCAACTGCAACCCGCGGCTCGGGACAGGGCTTGGCGCGGCTAAAGTCACGACGAGCAATGCGAACAAGGATGACGGCCGAAGTCGGCCCGTGCTCGATCTCGCGCGCGCGAGAGAGATCGAAGCAGATCCCAAAAACCAAACCGCCCGCCTGCGGGTTGCGCAGACGGGCGGCTCGGGGCCATCAGGACTTTGGGGGCATGCGCCTGAAGGCTTTGAGAGGTGTCAGCCTTGAAGATCAGCCCTGCTGCTGGTCGGTCGGCGGCGGGGTCGGACGCGTCTTGTGCTGCGCCATGAACTGGTCGAACTCTTCCTTGTCCTTGGCGTGACGCAGACGGTCGAGGAAGTTCTTGAACTCGACCTGCTCCTCCTCGAGCCGCTGCAGCGTCTCGGTGCGGTACTCGTCGAAGGCGCGGTTGCCGGAGGACGGCGGGCCGAAGCCAAAGCCGAAGCCGCGGCGCTCCATGCGGCCGCGCATGCGGTCCATCTTGTACTGCATCTTTTCCATCTTGTTCTGCCAGCGATCCTGGTGGCTCCAGCACGACATTCTTCTGCTCCCGAGTGTGAAAAAGAGAAGGGCGAGTCCGATCGGCCACCAGATGATGAAGCCGAGAATGGTCACGGCGATCCAGCCCGGATGCCACGGCGTATCGAGCATGTGGGGGCGCTCGTACTGTTGGTGTTGGTCCGAAGGGCCGCGCCATCGATTGACATCAGCGGTGTAGGCCATTTCCTTCTCCATGACGGCATCTGCCGTTGTGAATGTAAATAACATTTACATAGCTAGACCATCCCGCGATTTTGTCAAGCTGGCCGCTGGACACGGCCGAGTGATTATTTGCGTAATTTTATTTCGGCTTGCCCCAGGGACCGCCGGGCGGCACGCCTGAACCGGAGGATGCCTCCGGCGGCACCGGCGGCGGCTCGGCGCTCCTGCCGGGTCGGCGATCGGTCGGGAAGCCGAGACCGCGCAGGTAGATCAGGACCTCGGCCTCGAGCAGCTCATCCGGCGACATCGGCAGTTTTCGCCGCGCGGCATCACCGCGCGAAAACAGCGAGGCTACGCCGTGCGCCATCGACCAGATGTGCAGCGCCATCATCATCGCCGGCGGCCGCGGCGTGCCGGGCGGCGCCAGCGCAGCAAGCCGCTCGGCCGCAGCACGAATGATGTTGAACGCGCGCTCGCTCGCGGCCTGCAGCGCCGGATTGGCATCGACCGGCAGACCGGACTCGAACATCGCGTTGTAAAAGGCAGGCTCCTCGCGGGCAAAGGCGAGATAGGCCTTGCCGACGCGCTCGAACGCGGTGACCGTGTCGGGGCGACCGTCGTCCCAGGCCGCGGTCAGGCGCTGCTCGAACTGCTCGAAGCCACGCTGGGCGATCGAGGACAACAGCTCCTCGCGGTCGCGGAAATGCCGATAGGGCGCCGCCGCACTGACGCCAGCCATGCGTGCGGCATCGGCGAAGGTGAAGCCGGCCGCGCCCTTCTCGGCGATCAGCCCGAGAGCGGCCTGCAACAGGGCTTCCTTCAGATTGCCGTGGTGATAGCCGCGCTCGGCGCGGCGGTGCTCCTTGCGCCAGCTCATGTGAACAATCTTTACATGAGCCGGGTGTGAAGGTCACTAGCGGCGGCCGGATTGGTTAACCCGTATTTTAACTGTCATTCCGGGGCGGCTCGAAGAGCCGAACCCGGAATCTCGAGATTCCGGGTTCGCGCTTGCGCGCACCCCGGAATGACGAAGCTCATAACTAACCGCCCGGGATCGGCAGCACCGGCATGATCTCGACGCGCTCGCCCGGGAAGATCGCGAAATGCGGGTGGTTCTCGAACATTTTTGCCGCGGCATCATGGGACGCGGCCCGGACCACGGTGAAGGCGCCCATCTCGTTGGCGATATCGGCGACGCCGTTGCCGTCCACCTTCTTGGTCTTGCCGAGCGGGCCACCCATGGCCTGGATCGCACCCTGGTGCTTTTCGACCCAGCCCTTCCAGGCCGCCATGCCCTCCTGCTCCTTTGCCTTGCGCTCCGTCTCGGACATCGCGTTCCACGCGGCCCATTTCGGGCTGGTCTTGCTGCCGAGGAAAACGGCGAGATAGGTGTCGGTGCTCATCGGTTCTCTCCCTTGTTGATGGATTGACGAAGCCGCGAGATCTTCCGCGGGTCCGCTTCGCTACAGCTTCAGGCCGTCAAAGCCGGCGGCTGCCTCCTGCACGTCAGGCGGAAAGTCGCTGATCTCCTGGACCTGCCGGATCTCGATGATTTCGTTCGGCGAGGCCGGGCACTGCCTGGCCCAGGCAATCGCCTCTGCGCGCGAGGCAACCTCGATCATCCAGTAGCCGCCCAGCACTTCCTTGGCTTCAATGAAAGGGCCGTCGGTGACAATGGGCTCGCCGGTCGCAAACGAAACCCGCGCGCCCGTCGACGGCGGATGCAGGCCGTCGAGCGTGATCAGCACGCCCGCGTCCTTCAGCGCCTCGTTGTAGCGCATCATCGCCGCGACGCGCTCGGGATCGAGCTGGACGTCCGGCGGCGCGGCCTCGTAGCCGAGCGGGATCATCAACATCATGAATCGCATGGGTCGTGTCCTGGCTTCTGCGGGGGTTCCGGGATGCGCCGTGAGGCGCAGGCCCGCTCGATTTCAAGACGAATGACCTCTCGCGGAACCGACACGCCCGCGGAAATAATCTTGGGGGCCCGGCCCTAGCGCGGCTGCGGCAGGAAACGTCCATCCTGCCGGGCAGCGCCGAAATAGACGTCGATGCGCCGGACCTTGCCGCCTGCGAAGGTGAAGAACTCCGTGTTGCGAAAACTCCTGCCATCGGTCGCAAGGCAGAAATAGGTGACGAAGGCCTCCTCGCCCCGGACGAAGACGCGCTCGATGTCATGGCGTGCGATCCAGCCACTGTCGCTCCAGCAGCGTTCGAAATAGGTCGGCTTGTCGAGCTCGTCGTCAAACGGGCTGGTGAAGCGGAAATCGTCGGCCAATGCGTCGGCGACCCGCTGCCGGTCATTGGCGAGATAGGCGGCGAAGAGGTCTCGGATCAGGCGTTCGCGGTCGTCGGACATTGCGGGTCTCCTTAATAACGACGTCCCTGGAAGACGATCCATCCGGGGCCGCCCCGACATCGCGCCTTCGGCTTGAGGCCTTTCTTGCCGGACCGAAAGCGCAGTAAAAGGAGCCCGCACTCGCGCGCCCCTCCCGGACACAGGACAGATCAGCCAATGCCGCCAGCCCCGCAAAAAGTCGCCCTCGTCACCGGAGCCGCCCGCGGCATCGGGCTCGCGACCGCGAAGAAGTTCCTGGCCGAGGGATGGCGCGTGGCGCTGCTCGACATCGAGGGCGAGTTGCTCGGCCGAGCGGTCGCCGACATCGACCAAAGCGAGGCGACGCTGGCGCTGACCTGCGACGTCTCGGACGCAGCCGCGGTCGCCGCCGCGATGACGACGATCGAACGGCGGTTCGGCCAGTTGGATGCGCTGGTCAACAATGCCGGCATCGCGGTGTTCGCGCCGCTGATGGAGACGCCCGAGACCGATTGGCGCCGCGTGCTCGAGGTCAACCTCACCGGCCCCTTCCTCTGCACCAAGGCCGCGGTGCCCCTGATGCGCGAGGGTAATGGCGGCGCCATCGTCAACATCACCTCGATCTCGGCGGTGCGCGCCTCGACGCTGCGCTCGGCCTACGGCACCAGCAAGGCCGGGCTCGCGCACCTGACCAAGCAGCTCGCGGTCGAGCTCGCCTCTCTCAACATCCGCGTCAACGCGGTCGCGCCGGGACCGGTCGACACGGCGATGGCGAAGCAGGTGCATACCAAGGAGATCCGCGCCGATTATCACGACGCCATTCCGCTCAATCGCTACGGCCTGGAGGAAGAGCTTGCGGAAGCGATCTACTTCCTGTGCTCGGCAAGCGCGAGCTACATCACCGGACAAATTTTAGCCGTCGATGGCGGCTTCGATGCGGCGGGTATCGGCCTGCCGACCCTGCGCGGCCAGCGCCGAAACGGGTAGGTCCCGCAGGGTGGAGACTTCATGCGACGCATCTCATTGCTCAAAGCCCTGATGCTTGCATCCGCGCTGCTCGCCACCGCGCCTGCGTCAGCTGAAATCCGCATCATCCAGTCACCTGGCGGACAGGTCGGGCCGTTCCTCGATTTGTTCGAGAAGGTGCGCGAGAGCGGCGAGCGCGTGGTGATCGACGGTCCCTGCCTGTCTGCCTGCACGCTGGTGCTGAGCATCGTGCCGGGCGAGCGTATCTGCGTCACCAAGCGCGCCGTGCTCGGCTTCCATGCGGCGCGCTCGGTGGACCGGCGCGGGCGCTTCTATGCCGAACCCCAGGCGTCCGAAGCCGTGCTTGCCGCCTATCCCGGTCCGGTGCGCGACTGGATCAGCCGCCGCGGCGGCCTGAGCTCACGGCTGCTGCTGTTGAAGGGCCGCGATCTCGCCGCGATCTATCCGCGTTGCCGGTGACGAATTTGGCAGCCGACACGATTGTGACGTGAATGAGTTCCGTGACCCCGTCACATGAAGGGCGCTTGGTTTGAAAGGCATTTGCTTGGATGGCTCAAGGCCATACGACAGGTTCCCTGTGCTCGCACGCAATGTGCGCACTGGGCTCTGCACCATCACACTTTGGCTGCCTTCAATAAAGAGTCTGGATCACCGGCCCCAGCTTCATGCTGACGCAGATAAGCATCCCCCACAGGGCAAAATTGATCTGTAGCGCCGCCGCCATCGGTCGCTCCCCTTCCAAGTGACGTCCACCCCAGCTTTTTAGATTTTGTGAGTCACCAATAGCGATTCTGACGTGCAGATTACAGCCCAATATTGCGTCAATTGTTGTGCGATGCAGTCCGCATGGTTTCACGAAGCGGCCTCACTGCTCCCGCAAAGTGATGCGAATCGTGCGATCATTCCTCGGCCACGCCGGCCAATCGTTTGCCTTAAGTTCCATTTGACCGACGCGATGCAAGTTTCCCGTGCGGAAGCTTGCGCAGTGCGCATCGAACTTTGGGTCCGGCATGATACGACGCGGCTTCATCTTGCTTACTTTCTGCACAGCGCTGCTTGGATGTGCAGCCGCACCGGCGCAGGAGCGTCGCCCGATCGCATGGGATGGCCTCGGCCAAGACCCCAACAAGGGCTCGAGGCGCCCTCATGTCGCGAAGCGGGGCGCGACGAATCCCGCACCCGCGGCGAGTGATCCCAATCAGGAGCGGGAACGCGTGCTCGGCACCTTGCGGCCATACTCAGAGGCGTGGTGGGCGGTCCATGACGAGATCGAAGCGGAGAACGACAAGCAGCTCGGCACCAAGCTCGTGATCTGCCCTCGCTGCGTTCAGTCGCCGCAGCAAGGTGAGGACGTCACCGGATCGATCCGTTGAGCGAGCTCACGACCGATCCGGGTATGACGCGATAAATTCAGGCGTCCCCTCTCCCGCAACAGTGGAGAGAGGGAATCGCGACTCGACAGATGCAGGCTGTCGCGCCTGTCACATTCCTTCGGCCGGGCAGTTCACCATCCAGGGAATGCCGAACTTGTCGACACACATGCCAAATCCCCTGGCCCAGAACGTCTTGCTGAACGGCATGGTGACGGATCCGCCATCGGCGAGCGCGTTGAACTTGCGTTCGCCTTCCGCGGGGTCCTTCACCGTGAACGAGATCGAGAAGCCCTGCGGCTTGCTGAAATGCTCGGGCGGCACGTCGGAAGCCATCAGCACGCTGCCGTCGGGTAGCGACATCCGCGCATGCATGATCATCTTCTCGCGACCGGGCGCGGCGGGCACGTCCGGCGGCGCGTCCGACGATCGCATCATCGCATCGATCTTGCCGCCGAGTGCCTTGGCGTAGAAGTTGAACGCGGCTTCGCACTTGTCCTGGTAAAACAGATAGGGATTGAGCATCGTTTCTCTCCTCTTCGTTTGCAGTGAGGTTCATTGCTTCTCGGCGAGCTTCTTCAGGCTGGCGAGGCCGGCCTCGAAATCCTTGCCGATCATATCGTCCATGTTGATGAAGACCTGCATGACCTTGGACAGGAACGGGGCCGGACCGGACATCCCCCACGTCACCAGCGTGGCATCGCCTTGCGGCGCAAAGGTGAACTCGGCAGTGTTATGGCCTTCGAACGGACGCTCGAAGTCGAGCTTGATGCGAAGCTTTGAGGCGGCGTTCGCCTCGAGGATCTCCATGCGGCCGGCGCCGACATTGTTGTTGCCGTCCCAGGCGTAGGTCGCGCCCTTCCCTTCCGCAGTTCCGCCGAAGGTGCGCTTCATGGCGGGATCGCGGCCCTCATAGGGCGACCAAGCGGTCCAGCGGCGGAAATCGGCGACCTGCGGATAGATCGCGCCCGGCGGCGCCTTCACCGCGAGGCTGCGCTCGACGCGAAAGGTGTCCGGTTTCGTCAGAGCAAAGGCGAGGACGCCCGCAATTCCGACGGCAAACACGATGGCGATGACGGCAACGGCTTTCAGCATGGATGGCTCCCTGGATACGGGCAAAGGACGAACGGGAACGGCGGGGGCCGACAATCCGGAAACGGATTTTTTGGGCACTGCCCTCACCTCACGTCATGGCCGGACTTGTCCCGGCCATCCACGTTCTTCGCGCGGACGGAAGAGACGTGGAGGCGGACGGGCCTATTTCGCCTTCGCACCCTGCCTGGCGCTCCCGTTCCCACCCTTCGGCTGGCTGTCCCGGATCAGGCGATCGATGTGCATGCGAATGTGGGCGGCTTCTGCGGAAGTGTTGGCAAGCGCGATGGCGCGGTCGAAGGCGACACGCGCCTCGTCGTTGCGGCCGAGTTGCATCAGGAAGGCGCCGCGCACGCCGTAGAAATGGAAATAGTTGGCGAGCTTCGAGGCCAGCGGCTCGATCAGATCGAGCGCGGCTTGCGGCCCGCGCACCTTGGAGACCGCGACCGCGCGGTTGAGCGTCACCACGGGAGACGGCTGCGCAACTTCGAGCGCGCCGTAGAGCAGGTCGATCTGCGCCCAGTCGGTCTCCTCCGGCCTCGACGCGCGGGCATGCAGCGCGGCGATCGCGGCCTGGATCTGATAGGGCCCGCTGCGGCGGTGGCGCATCGCCTTGTCGATCAGCGCCAGCCCTTCCGCGATCATGGTGCCGTTCCACAGCGAGCGGTCCTGGTCATCCAGCAGGATCAGCGAGCCATCCGCGGCAAAGCGCGCGGCACTGCGTGCATGCTGCAGCAGGATGAGCGCCGTGAGCCCCATGATCTCCGGCTCGCTCGGAAACAACCTGAGAAGCAGCCGCCCCAGCCGGATCGCCTCCTCGCAGAGCGGCTTGCGGATCTCCGCGGTGTCGCCGCTCGCCGAGTAGCCCTCGTTGAAGATCAAATAGATCATCGCCGCGACACCGGCGAGCCGCTCGGAGCGCTCGATCGCGCCGGGCGTTTCGAACGGCGTCCCGGCTTCCGCGACCTTCGCCTTGGCGCGGGTGATGCGCTGCTCCATCGCCGCGTCCGAAACCAGGAAGGCGCGCGCGATCTGCTTCACGGTAAGGCCCGAGACGATGCGCAGCGCCAGCGCGATCTGCTGCGTCGCCGGCAATTGCGGATGGCAGCAGATGAACATCAACCGCAAGATGTCGTCGCGATAGTGCGAGCCGTCCAGCCGTTCGGCCAGCGCGCCTTCGGCGTCATCGAGATCGGAGATCGCCTGGTCGTCCTCCGGCAGCGGCTGCTGCTTGCGGGTCCGGCGCACCTCGTCGATGGCGGCATTGCGGCCGACCATGATCAGCCAGGCCGCAGGATCGCGCGGCGGCCCGTTCTGCGGCCAGGTCTTGAGCGCGCGCAGGGAGGCGTTCTGGAACGCCTCCTCGGCGGTATCGAGATCGCGGAAGTAACGCAGCAGCGCGCCGACCGCCTGGGGGCGCGCCGAGGTCAGCGCGGTCTCGATCCAGGCGGTGTCGGCTTCGCTCACGTCAGATTCCCTCCGGGCCTGAACACGCCGACAGGACGCACCTCATAGGCGCCGCCCGGATTGGCAGCGCCAAGGTCGCGGGCGACGTCGAGCGCTTCGTCGAGATTCTTGCAGTCGACGATGTAGAAGCCGAGCAGCTGCTCCTTGGTCTCGGCATAGGGCCCGTCGAGCACCAGCGGCGGATCTTCCTTGCGCAGGGTCGCCGCTGCCGTGGTCGGCAGCAGTCGCGCGACCGGCCCGAGCCGGCCCTGCTGGGTGAGCTTCTCCTGCACCACGGCGAGCTTCTTCATCACGGCCTCGTCCTGCTCCTTGCTCCAGGAGCCGACGAAGTCCTCATCGTGATAGCAAAGGATTGCATAAAGCATGGGCGACATTTTCCTCGGGTCTTGTTGTGAAGACGATCCACTATGCCCCGGTCCGACAGGACTGCGGAAAAAAATAGCAGGAAAAATCCGGCAGGTCGTGCCAAGGAGAGCCTTCTTGAGCGGAACCGACGAGGCACTTCGAATGACCAAGGGCACACTGGCCGTCCTGATCAACAGCACGCAGCAGAACTGGCTCCCGGAGCGCTGGAAGGCCCGGTTTGATGCTGTCTGCGGCGGCCGCCGTGTGGTGCTGCTGCCGGATTCCACGCTCGATCCGGCCGAGGTGCACTATGCCACGGTGTGGAAGCCGGTGCCCGGCGATCTCGGCGCTTTCCCCAATCTGCGGGCGATCTTCAATCTCGGCGCCGGCGTCGATGCGCTGATGGCGGACAAGAGCCTGCCCGACGTGCCGCTGGTCCGCGTCGCCGTACCCGACCTGACCGGCCGCATGACCGAATATGTCGTGCTGCACGTGCTGATGCACCATCGCCAGGAGCTCTATTTGCGGGACTCGCAGCGCGCGAAACGCTGGGAGCCGAAATATCAATGGCCGGCGAGCGCGGTCACGGTCGGTGTCATGGGGCTCGGCACGTTGGGAGCGGATGCGGCCGACGTGCTGCGCCGGCTCGGCTTCCGCGTCGCCGGCTGGAGCCGCAGCCCGCGCACGATCGATGGCGTCGAATGCTTCCACGGCTCGGCCCAGATCGATGCGTTCCTGCGCAAGGCCGACATCCTGGTCTGCCTGCTGCCGCTGACGCCGGAGACGCACGGCATCCTCAACCGCGACGTCTTCGCCAAGCTCAACCGCAACAGCCCGCTGGGCGCGCCGGTGCTGATCAATGCCGGCCGCGGCGGCTTGCAGAACGAGGCCGACATCCTCGCCTGCCTCGACGACGGCACGCTGGGCGCCGCCTCGCTCGACGTCTTCGTGCAGGAGCCGCAGCCGGCGGACAGCCGGTTCTGGACCCACCCCAAGGTGGTGCTGACGCCCCACAACGCAGCCGACACCGACGCCGACGCGATCTCGGCCTATGTCGCCGAGCAGATCGCACGCTTCGAGGCCGGCGGTGCGTTGGAGAACGTGGTGGACCGGGCGCGGGGTTATTGAGGCTCGGTAGCCTGGAGGTGGCAGGCGCGCGCCTCATACTCGCTGTCGTCCCTGCGAACGCAGGGACCCATAACCACAGGGAGCAGTTTTGCGGCAGGTCGTAGTTCGGTACTGCGACCAACGACCATCGATAGATTCCGCGGTATGGGTCCCCGCCTTCGCGGGGACGACACCGTTGTTTTAGCGGCAGTCCCGCGCACATTGCGCCAGCCGCCAGCCCTCTGCCCCCCACAACCACCGCGCTCCGCCGGTATCCCGTTCACCCTCTCTTAGCGAGAAGTTGATAAGCGTCATTAACCAACGCTCAAACAACGAGTCGAACATGCGCGCGAGCCTCGGCCTCAGGATGCGGATCACGGTTGCCCTGGCGGTGACGGCGGCGGCAACCGCCCTGTTTGCCGTGCTCGGGGCGATGTGGATCATCGCGGGGATCATCGACCGCGCCGACCAGCGCGAATTGCACAGCCATTATGACGCTCTTCAGTCGCGCATCGCCGAGGAATCGCACCGGGCCGCCGCCATGAGCGCGATCGTGGCCGCGATGCCGGCGACGCAGGATGCGATGGCCAAACAGGACCGCAACGCCCTGGTCGGTCTGTTCGGACCGGTCTTTGCCGCGACCAAATCGGAATACGGCGTCGATCAATTCCAGTTCCATGTGGCGCCCGCGACCTCGTTCCTGCGCGTGCACCAGCCCGCCAAGTTCGGCGACGACCTCTCCGGGTTCCGCAAAACCGTCGTCGTCGCCAACCAGGATCGCAAGGTCGTGGTCGGCCTTGAAGGTGGCGTCGCCGGGCTCGGCATCCGCGGCGTGGTGCCGATCGCGCAAGGGGCTAAGCATCTCGGCTCGGTCGAATTCGGCCTGACTTTCGGCCAGTCCTTCCTCGACGATTTCAAGACCAATCGCCACGTCGACGTCGCCTTCCACCTCTCCGATGGCTCCGGCTTCAAGCTGTTCGGCGGCACGCTGAAGGGCAAGAGCTTCTTCGACGCGGCCGATTACGGCCGCGCTACCGCCGGCAGCTTCACCGTGAAGCAGGCCAAGCTCGACAACACGCCGGTCGCGGCATTGCTCGGACCGATCAGGGATTTTTCCGGAAAGCCGCTCGGCGCCGTCGAGCTGGTGATGGACAATGCCGATTACGAGGCCTCGGCCGACCGCGCCTGGCTGCTCGCGATCGCGATCGCCGCGATCGGACTGGTGCTTGCCGCCATCGTCGGCTATCTCATCGCCCGCAGCATCTCGCGTCCGATCCTCTCCATCACGTCCGTCATGCGCGAGCTCGCAGACGGCCGGACCGACGTCACCATCCCCGCCAGCAAGGCGAATGACGAAGTCGGGGCGATGGTGAAGGCGGTCGCGGTGTTCCGCGACAACGCCGTCAACTTTGGCAAGCTTCAGGCCGAGCAGCTGGAAGCCAAGGCGCAGTCCGAAGCGGAGAAGCGGCGTGCCTTCGCCGCGCTTGCCGACAATTTCGAAGCCAGCATTCGCGACGTCGTCACCACGGTGTCCTCGGCTGCAGTCGAGATGGAGCATACGGCGCGCTCGATGTCGGCCATCGTCGAGCAATCCCGACAGCAGACCGGCGCCGTATCATCCGCGTCGGCGCTGGCCTCGGAAAATGTGCAGACCGTCGCGGCAGCAGCCGAGGAATTGTCCTCGTCGATGACCGAGATCAGCCGGCGCCTCGCCCACGCGACCGAAGTGGTGGGCAAGGCCGCGAGCGACGGACGGCGCTCGAACGAGCGCGTGCAGAGCCTGGCGGACGCGGCGCAAAAGATCGGCGACGTCGTCTCCTTCATCAACGGCATCGCGGGCCAGACCAACCTGCTGGCGCTGAACGCGACGATCGAAGCGGCGCGCGCGGGCGAAGCCGGCCGCGGCTTTGCCGTGGTCGCTTCCGAGGTCAAGGCACTGGCGACGCAGACGGCGAAGGCGACCGAGGAGATCGGCGCCCAGGTCAACGCGGTGCAGGGCGAGACATCAGGCGCTGTGGACGGCATCCAGTCGATCTGCGCGACGATCCAGCAAGTCGACGAAATCTCCGCCGCGATCGCCGCAGCGGTCGGCCAGCAGGGCACGGCGACGCAGGAGATCGCACAGAACGTCCAGCAGGCGGCCGCCCGCACCGGCGAGGTCTCGCAGAACATCTCCGGTGTCACTGCCGGCATCGCCGCAACGGGCACGGCGGCCGAGGAGGTGCTGGGTTCGGCGATCGAGCTGTCGAAGCAGTCGCAGCGGCTGCGGGACGAGGTGGATCGCTTCCTCGCGCAGATCCGCGCGGCGTAACTGGACGCGGGATCGGGCTACATACTCGCTGTCGTCCCCGCGAAGGCGGGGACCCATACCGCGTGATTTATCGATAGCGCACGGTACGCGTACCCAAGGCCATTGACGCCAAGTCTTTAACCCCGAGTCTTCGCCAAACTTCTCCCTGGGGTTATGGGTCCCCGCGTTCGCGGGGACGACAACTATTCCTTGGCGCCGGCCCCCACCATCACATCGATCGCCCCCTTCACGATCGCCTCCAGCTCCTTGCGCGACACGCGCGCACGCGAGCGGATGGCGATGGTGTGGACGGTGGCTGATGCGATCTGTGCCAGCACGACCGGATCGGCGCTTGCCGGCAACTCGCCGTTCTCCTTGGCGCGGCGGAAGCAGTTTGCAAAAGCCTTGTCGAGCTCGGTGAGACCGTCGAGCACCATGGCGCGGATCTCGGGATCGCCAACGGCTTCGGACGCCGCAGTCACCACCGTGAAGCAGCCGCGCGGACCGGTCTCGCCGGACAGATAGATGTTCAGCGCGGAGGCGAAGATGCGCTCCAGCCGCTGGCGCACCGGCATCTCCTCGCGGAAAATCTCCACCATCGAAGCCCGCGCGTTCTCACGGTAGCGCTGATAGCTCTTGATGTAGAGCTCGCGCTTGTCGCCGAAGGCGCCGTAAAGACTCGGGCGGTTCATCCCGGTGGCTTCGCTGAGATCATCGAGCGAGGTCGCGGCAAAACCTTGCGTGCGGAACAGATCCAGCGCCTTGCCGAGCGCGACATCCGGCTCGTAGGCGCGCGGACGGCCACGGCGCTTAGGTTGGCCGCGGCGCTCGGGTTGGCCGCGGCGCTCGGGTTCTTCGGCAGCAGCTAGCGGCTTCGATTTTTGTACCATTTCGCAATTTAATCCTTGACCCGCCTCATATTATGCAAGATGGTACAAAAATCAATCTGGCCAGGTTGCGCGAAACCTCAAGAATTGCCCAAGGAGGCTACAGATGGATCTCTATTTCTCGCCCCTCGCCTGCTCGATGGCGACCCGCGTCGCGCTGTATGAAGCCGGCGCCGAGGCGAACTATCTCGAGGTCGACCCGCCGACCAAGACCGTGCTGAGCGACGGCTCCGACTTCCGCGCCGTCAATCCGATCGGCCTGGTGCCGACGCTGCGCACCGACGAGGGCGTGATTCTGACCGAGAACGCGGCAATCCTGCAATACGTCGCCGACCGCTTCCCGCAATCCGGGCTCGGCGCCGCAGAAGGCATCGAGCGCACGCGGCTGCATCAATGGCTGTGCTTCATCGGCACCGAACTTCACAAGGGCCTCTTCATCCCGGTGCTCGATCGCAAGGCCCCGCAGGAGACCAAGGCCTATGCTCTCGAGAAGAACCTGTCGCGGCTCGACTATCTCGACAACTACCTGAAGGGGCGCGACTTCCTGCTCGACCAATTCAGCGTTGCCGACGCCTATCTGGTCACGGTCATCAACTGGACCATGGCGACGCCGCCGATCGAGCTCGCCAAATGGCCGAACGTGAAGGCCTATTACGAGCGCCTGCGCCAGCGGCCGTCGGTCGCGAAGGCGGTTGCAGAAGAGTTCGAGCTGTACAAGGCCGAGCTCGCGCGCAAGAAGGCGGCGGCCTAGGTTTTGAACGCCGCATCGCCGTGACGATCAAGTCGTTGTCCCCACGCGGCGGGACAACGACTTCGCATCAAAGGTCTTGTTTGCAACCATGGAGAGCCGCGCCCGTTCAGGCCGCCCGGACGCTGTCGAGAAAGCGACCGACCTCCGTTCGCAGCCGGTTGCTGTCGCTCGAAAGCGCTTGCGCCGCGTCGAGGACCTGCGCGGAAGCCGAGCCGGTTTCCGTTGCCCCCCGCTGGACGTCGGCGATGTTCGAGGAGACATGGTGCGTGCCTTGAGCGGCCTGCTGGACGTTGCGCGCGATCTCCTGGGTCGCTGCGCCCTGCTCCTCGACCGCCGCCGCGATGGTCGACGAGATCTCCGACAAGGACTTGATCGTGGTGCTGATCATCTTGATGGCACCGACCGAATCTTGCGTCGCGCCCTGGATGCCGGCGATCTGCTGGGAAATCTCGCCGGTGGCTTTGGCGGTCTGCTCGGCCAGGGCCTTCACTTCAGAGGCCACGACGGCAAAGCCGCGGCCGGCTTCGCCAGCCCGCGCGGCCTCGATCGTCGCATTCAATGCGAGCAGATTGGTCTGGCCGGCGATCGTGTTGATGAGCTCCACGACGTCGCCGATCCGCGCCGCCGCGATGGAGAGCTCGCCCACTTTCTGATCGGTGAGGCGGGCCTGCTCGACGGCCTCATTGGCCATCCGCGCCGACTCCTGGACCTGCCTGCCGATCTCGTTGACGGACGATGACAGCTCCTCCGTCGCGCTCGCGACGGATTGCACGTTGGTGGAGGCCTCTTCGGAAGCCGCCGCCACCATGGTCGCGAGCTTCTCTCCACGCTCCGCGGTCGAGGTCAGCGTGTTTGCCGAGGCCTCCAGCTCGGTCGAGGCCGACGAGACGGTTTCGATGATCTCGCCCACCGCGCCCTCGAAATTGCCCGCGAGCTTGATCATCTCCGCCTTGCGCTGCGCAGCCGACCGTCTCTCGCTGGCCTTCAATTCGTCGCGATCGAAGCGAACGATCGCCTGCAGCGTCTGCAGGTTCCGGAGAGCGGCGCCGAGTTCGTCGTCGCGCTCGACGACGATGCGGTTGTCGAGCTTGCCCTGGTTGATGCTGAGCATCGCATCGTTCAGGCGCTGGAGCGGGCGAACGATGGCACGGATGGTCTGCCGACTGACGAGCCCACCGATCGCGATGCTCGTCACGAGGAGGGCGATCGCCACGCCCGCAAGCCAAGCATATTCGTGCTCGGCCGCGTCATATTCCGCCTTGGCTTCCTTGACCTGAATCATCACGAGCCTGTCGAGATCGGCCTTCGCCGCGTCGTACAATTCTCGCGCCCGTCCTGCCAACAAGGTGCCGAGCTCATCGTACTTTCGCGCGGCAGAGAGTGATAGCGCCGGCTTCAATCCTTGCTCGACATAGCTCACGCGCCTGGGCGTGAAACTGTCGGCGACAGCTTTCTCTTCCGGCGTCAGATAGGTCGCCACGTACTCGGCCCAGGCCTTCCCGACCTTTTCGAGGTTGGCGCTCACCTTGCCCGTGACGTCGTCGACCGGCTTTCCGGCGCGTCCGTTTGCAGCGGCTTCAAACAGCAGCACGGTATTGTCTCTCATCCGGTCGTTGATCTCGAAGAGCTGGGCGAGCGGCACCGCACGATCCTCGTAGATCGACTTCAATCGCGAATTGCTTTGGCGCGTTCCCAGCAAACCCATAGCGCCGATCGCGAGCAGAAACAGCGAGAGAATCGTGACGAGCGTCACCAGGCGCGCATTCAGGGTGCCCGTGAAGATGGCCAATCTGTCGCGAAACGAACGACGGCGGAGCACGCCGGCATCAAGCCTGTAGTCGTGCGGCTTGTTCTCACGGATCTTCGCATACACCTGCTCCGCCTCGGCGCGCTGATCGGCAGGCAACTTGGTGCGAACGGAGCTGTAGCCGACGATCTGCCCGTCCTGGCGAATGGGAGAGGCGGTCGCCAACACCCAGTAGAAGTCGCCGTTCTTGCGCCGGTTCTTCACGGCACCGGACCAGGGCTTGCCCTGCTGCAGCGTCGCCCACAGGTCTTCGAAGGCTGCAGGCGGCATCTCCGGATGGCGGATGATGTTGTGAGGCTGCCCCGTCAACTCCGCGCTGGAAAACCCGGACGCCTCGACGAACTGATCGTTGAAGTATGTCAGCTTCCCTTTCGTATCTGTGTGAGAGACGATGAGGGTTTCGTCGGTAATCGGATATTCGACGGCCGAGACCGGAAGGTTGGTCCGCATGGGGGCCTCCAAATGACATTCGCAAAAATCGAACCTGTGAACTTCAGGTAAGCGCCGAAGGATTTAATTTGCCTAAATGAGGAGCAGCGAACTGATCAGTGGAATCACTTTTGAGTCACGGTCTTCGGCAAAAACGCATCCAGCGCGGGAGACCGCGAAGCCGCCGCAACCGCTGATGGTCGAAGTCGGTCTCGCAAGGTCCACGCATTCGCTGACAGGTTTCGCAGCTTTGATTCGCACAGATGCTGCAGCCGCTTCTCGTTCGCAGCTAGCCGCACGGCACCCGCGGTAAAATCGTGACGATACCGGGCCACAGCGTCAGCAGCAGCATCGAGGCGCGAGGACGATCAACGCGATCGTTCGTCGGATGGGTAGAGCGAAGCGAAACCCATCGACGCTTCTTCCACGTTGAACACGATGGGTTTCGCAAGTGCTC
>NZ_BTIR01000011.1:0-640438 GCF_036247985.1 Bradyrhizobium sp. TM239
CCTCTTGGTGAGCCGGGATGCACGACACATACGCCAAAACCGAATTTCGGCAAAGCGGAATATTTTTGTGCTGGTGGATTGACAGAGGGCGACACAGCGGCTCCCCGCCAAGCTGTCGTCGGGTGGGCAAAGCGAAGCGTGCCCACGTCTTTCGCCGCCGTCGAGCGCTCGTGGGCACGGCGCAAGTGCGCCTTTACCCACCCTACGAGAGCTCGCTCACGCGTCCTCCACGCCCGCCTCGTCCGGCGTGAAATCGTACACCGAGGAGCAGAACTCGCAGGTGACGACGACCTTGTCGTCCTTAACCATGGCGGCGCGGTCGTCGGGCGAGAAGCTCTTGAGCATGGAGGCGACCGCGTCGCGCGAGCAGGAGCACTGCGCCTTGAGCACCATCGGATTGAACACGCGCACGCCGCGCTCGTGGAACAGGCGGAACAACAGCCGCTCGCCGGAGAGCTCGGGATCGATCAGCTCGACGTCCTCGACGGTCTCGATCAGCGAACGCGCCTCGACCCACGCATCATCTTCGGCAACGCTGTGCACTTCGACGCCATCGGGGGCATCGCCGGGATGCAGATCAGCCTGCCGCGCACGCTCCGGCGCCTTCGGCAGAAATTGCATCAGCATGCCGCCGGCGCGCCAGCGATGCTTGCCGCCGTCGTTCGAACGCCACTCCTCGCCGACCGCGAGGCGCACGCGCGTCGGGATCTGCTCGGAGCGCAGGAAATATTCGTGAGCGGCGTCTTCCAGACTGCCGCCATCGAGCGCGACCAGGCCCTGGTAGCGGCTCATGTCGGGTCCCTGGTCGATGGTCATGGCAAGATGACCGCGGCCGAGCAGCGTGCCGGAATCCTTGGTATCGCCGAGACGCGCGGCATCAAAACGCGCATAGGCGCGCAGGCGATCCGGCGCCATGTAGTCGACGACCAGGAACGACACCGGGCCGTCGGTCTGGGCCTGCAGGATGAAGCGACCCTCGAATTTCAGCGCGGTGCCGAGCAGCGTCGTCAGCACGATGGCCTCGCCGAGCAGCTTGCCGACCGGCGCCGGATAATCGTGCTTGGTCAGGATCTCGTCGAGCGCCGGGCCAAGCCGCACCAGGCGCCCGCGCACGTCGAGCGCGTCGACCTCGTAGGGCAACACGGCGTCATCGATCGGAACCGCTGATGGCGCGCGAACCGGGCCTTCGGGGCCGGCTTTCATCTCAGGGGATTGGGAAACCATGGGGCGTTATCTGGGGTCGGAGGGCGGAAATGGAAGGGGGTGCGGGCGGTGTGTTCCGGATACAAGTCGAACTGAACGAAGCAACCTCAAACTCGGTGTCGTCCCGGGGCGCGCGAAGCGCGAGCCCGGGATCCATAACCACAGGATGACGTGATGGCGCGAGCTGACAACTCCGAGTCCTCGCCAAACTCAGTCCTGTGGCTATGGGTCCCGGATCGGCGCTCCGTTCTGGACAACGCTACGCGTTGCCAGAAGCTGCGCTTGTCCGGGACGACACCGTATGTGAGGTGATCGCCGAGCCTCCAGCGCAGCTACTTCACCGCGTCAAAACACCAGGCCAGAATGCCCTTCTGCGCATGCAGGCGGTTTTCGGCCTCGTCGAACACGACCGATTGCGGACCGTCGATCACTTCATCGGTGACCTCCTCGCCGCGATGGGCGGGCAGGCAGTGCATGAACAGCGCGTCGGGCTTGGCCAGCGACATCAGCTTGCCGTTGACCTGATAGGGCTTGAGCACGTTGTGGCGGTGCTCGCCTTCCTTGTCGCCCATCGACACCCAGGTGTCGGTGACGACGCAGTCGGCGCCGCGCACGGCGGCCTCCGGATCGGTGCCGAGCATGATCGGCGCGCCGGTCGCCTTGATGAAGTCGCGCATCGCTTTTTTCGGCGCGAGCTCCGGCGGGGTTGCGACATTGAGCTGGAACTTGAAGCGCTCGGCGGCGTGAGCCCAGGACGCCAGCACGTTGTTGTCGTCGCCGGTCCAGGCCACCGTCTTGCCCTCGATCGGGCCGCGATGCTCCTCATAGGTCATGAGGTCGGCCATCACCTGGCAGGGATGCGAGCGCCGCGTCAGGCCGTTGATGACCGGCACGGTGGCGTTGGCCGCGAGCTCCAGCAACGCGTCGTGGTTGAGGATGCGGATCATGATGGCGTCGACATAGCGCGACAGCACGCGCGCGGTGTCGGCGATGGTTTCGCCGCGGCCGAGCTGCATCTCGGCACCGGTGAGCATGATGGGCTCGCCGCCGAGCTGACGCATCGCGACGTCGAACGACACGCGTGTCCGGGTCGACGGGCGCTCGAAGATCATCGCCAGCGTCTTGCCTTCGAGCGGCCTGACCGGCTGCTGCGCCTTCTGCTTCGCCTTCATGGCGGAGGACGCCGCGAGCATGTTCTTGAGCTCGGACAGCGGCAGCTCGTTGATATCGAGGAAGTGCTTTGGAGTTTTATTGGGGGACTTGCTCATCAGCTTGCCGCCCGCTTGGTCTGGCTGGACGAGATCGCGGCGCAGGCGCGCTCGAGCCGCCCGACGCTGTCCTCGATCTCGGCTTCGGTCACGATCAGCGGCGGCAGGAAACGCACGACATTGTCGCCGGCCCCGACGGTGAGCAGCTTTTCGTGACGCAGTGCCGCGACGAGATCGCCGGAGGGCACCACGGCCTTGATGCCGATCAGAAGTCCTTCGCCGCGCACTTCGCTGACGACATCGGGATGACGGTCGATCACGGAGGCAAGCTTCTGCTTCAGCAGCAGCGACATTCTCTGCACGTGGTCGAAGAAGCCGGGCTTGAGCATGACGTCGAGCACGGCATTGGCCGCGGCGACCGCCAGCGGATTGCCGCCGAAGGTCGAGCCGTGCGAGCCGGGCCCCATGCCGGCCGCCGCATCCGCGGTTGCCAGCACCGCGCCGATCGGGAAGCCGCCCCCGAGCGCCTTCGCCAGCGACATCACGTCCGGCGTGACGCCGGTGCGCCGATAGGCGAACAGATCACCACTGCGGCCCATGCCGGTCTGCACCTCGTCGAAGGCGAGCAGCAGGCCCTTCTCCTCGCAGAGCTGGCGCAACGCCTTGAGGAAGGTCGGCGTTGCCGAGCGCACGCCGCCCTCGCCCTGGATCGGCTCGATCAGGATGCCGGCGGTGTGCGGACCGATCGCCTTCTTGACGGCCTCGATGTCGCCGTGCGGCAGCTGGTCGAAGCCATCCATGGGCGGGCCAAAGCCTTCGAGATATTTTGCAGATCCGGTCGCGGCGAGCGTTGCCAGCGTACGGCCGTGAAAGGCGCCTTCGAAGGTGATGATGCGATAACGTTCCGGATGACCCTTGGAGAAGTGATGATGGCGGACCAGCTTGATCACACCCTCCAGCGCTTCGGCGCCCGAATTGCAGAAGAACACGAAGTCGGCAAAGCTCTCGTTGCAAAGCCGGTTGGCGAGCTTCTCGCCATCCGGGCTCTGGAACAGGTTCGACATGTGCCAGAGCTTCGTCGCCTGCTCCTGCAACGCCTTGATCAGATGCGGGTGGCAATGGCCGAGCGCATTCACAGCCACGCCCGAGGTGAAATCGAGATAGCGATCGCCATTGGTCGCGATCAGCCAGCAGCCTTCGCCGCGCTCGAAGCCGAGGTCGGCTCTGGCGAAAACGGGGAGCAAATGCGGCGCTGCGCTGTTAGTCATGATGTCACTTGAATGTTGCGGACGGTGTGACGCGTGCATTGCGCAACGCACCATCGACCGGCCCGGAAAACGAAACGTGCCGCCTTTTAAGGGCGGCACGCGCGACTATCTTATGCCTGGCAAGACGGGTGTCAATGCCGCCCGGAAAGCCTCGCGAAACGCTGAATCCGTAGTCTTGCGGTGCCGATTTTGCGGGTTTTCACCACGGAACATGTGGAAGCGAGTCGGCGGACTCTTGCGCGGGAGTCACGCCATATTGTAGCGTTTGGATTGTCAGATACGACATCTCGTGCAGCGGTTCTGATCCCAAGAGTCCTCATGTACCGGCGTAAACGTTCGGGCGTCAGTCACGCGCCCGGCGAGCCTTAAGGGATTCTGACGGCACGGGTTTTTGAAGGCTTAGGCAATCGCTGCGAGGCCCCAGCATGGCTGGCGCGTAGCGAGGGAAAGGGTGCAATGACGGTTTTGACCTGGTCCGACGATCGCGTCGAGCAGCTGAAAAAGCTCTGGGAGGCCGGACTTTCGGCCAGCCAGATCGCAGCTGAGCTCGGCAATGTGACCCGCAATGCCGTGATCGGCAAAGTGCACAGGCTCGGTCTGTCCGGCCGTGCCAAGAGCCCTTCATCGGCAGCGCCCCGGCCGCGCAAGGCGCGTCCCGCGCAGCACATGATGCGGGTGACCCGCCCCATTGCGCGCGGCAACACCGCGCTGGCGCAGGCCTTCGAGGTCGAGGTGGAGGCTGAACCCGTCACCTACGACAACGTGGTGCCGATGAGCCAGCGGCTGTCGCTGCTCGAGCTGAACGAGGCGACCTGCCATTGGCCGGTCGGCGATCCCTCCAGCCCGGATTTCTTCTTCTGCGGCGGCAGGGCGCTGTCCGGCCTGCCCTACTGCGCCCAGCACTCGCGCGTGGCCTATCAGCCGGCGGCGGATCGCCGGCGCGCACCGGCGAAGCCGGGCCCGCGGTGAGCGGATTTAGCTGATCGCAAAGACGGCAGCCGTCACACGACGGCGCCTCAACCAACTCGGTGTCATCCCCGCGAACGCGGGGATCCATAACCACAGGGCGCAGTTGTCGCGCGAGATGGTCACTCCGAGTCTTCGCCAAATCACTGCCTGTGGTTATGGGTCCCGGATCTGCGCTGGCGCTTGTCCGGGACGACGCTGTGTGTGAGGCGACAGCCCACCAAATCCAGCGCTTGCAAACCCTACGCCTGCTCCGCCTTCGCGAAGCGGTCGTCCAGCGCGTAGCCGGCACCGCGGACGGTGCGGATCGGGTCCTGCTCGCGGCCGAGATTGAGCAGCTTGCGCAGGCGGCCGATATGGACGTCGACGGTGCGCTCGTCGATGTAGATGTCGCGGCCCCAGACGCTGTCGAGCAGCTGCTCGCGCGAGAACACGCGGCCGGGATGCTCCAGGAAGAACTCCAGCAGGCGATATTCGGTCGGACCGAGATCGATCGGCCGGCCCGAGCGCGCCACGCGGCGCTTGTCGCGATCGAGCTCGATGTCGCCATAGGCCAGCACTGTCGCGAGCCGCTCAGGACTGGCGCGGCGCAGCAGGCCCTTCACGCGGGCGAGCAGCTCCGGCACCGAGAACGGCTTGACGATGTAGTCGTCGGCGCCGGTCGCAAGTCCCCGCACCCGCTCGCTCTCCTCGCCGCGCGCGGTGAGCATGATGATCGGGAGCTGCTTGGTGTCGGGCCGGGTCCGCAGCCGGCGGCACAGCTCGATGCCCGACAGGCCCGGCAGCATCCAGTCGAGCACGATCAGGTCCGGGATGTGTTCCTTGAGGCGGGTGTCGGCGTCGTCGCCGCGCATCACCGTCTCGACGTCATAGCCGTCGCCTTCGAGGTTGTAGCGGAGAAGCTCGGTGAGAGCTTCCTCGTCCTCAACCACCATAATGCGTGCGCCCATGGTGTCGTCGCTCCTTAAGACTTCAGGTATTCGGGATCGTGGTGGCGAAGGTGGTCATGTCGCCCTTCGGCCGCTTGTCGGTCATCGCCTGGCCCTCGATCATGTAGAACACGGTCTCGGCGATGTTGGTGGCGTGGTCGCCGATCCGCTCGATGTTCTTGGCGCAGAACATCAGATGGATGCAGAACGAGATGTTGCGCGGATCCTCCATCATGTAGGTGAGGAGCTCGCGGAACAGCGAGGTGCAGATCGCGTCGACTTCCTCGTCGCCCTTCCACACCGCCATCGCCGCCGGCAGATCGTGTGCGGCATACGCGTCCAGCACCGACTTGACCTGCTGCTGCACGAGGTCGGTCATGTGTTCCAGGCCGCGGAACAGCTTCAGCGGATGGAAGTCGGTCTCCAGCGCGGCGACGCGCTTGCCCATGTTCTTGGCGAGGTCGCCGATGCGCTCGAGGTCGGTCGCGACACGCATCGCGCCGACGATCTCGCGCAGGTCCACCGCCATCGGCTGGCGGCGAGCGATGGTGAGCACGGCGCGTTCCTCGATGCGCTTCTGCAACGCGTCGAGCTCGGCGTCGATGGTGACGACGCGCTGGCCGAGCGCGACGTCGCGGCGGATCAGCGCGTCGACGGAATCGACGATCATGCGCTCGGCGATGCCGCCCATCTCGGCGACCAGGCGGGTGAGCTCCTGGAGGTCGGTGTCGAAAGCCTTTGCGGTATGTTCGGTACCCATATTGCGTCTCCTCAGCCGAACCGGCCGGTGATGTAATCCTGCGTGCGCCGGTCGGTCGGCGACGTGAAGATCTTGCTGGTGTCGTCGAACTCGATCAGTTCGCCGAGATACATGAAGGCGGTCTTGTCGGACACGCGCGCCGCCTGCTGCATGTTGTGCGTGACGATCGCGATCGTGTAGTTCTCGGACAGTTCCTGGATCAGCTCCTCGACCTTGGCGGTCGAGATCGGATCGAGCGCCGAGCAGGGCTCGTCGAACAGGATCACTTCAGGGCGCACCGCGACGGTGCGGGCGATGCACAGGCGCTGCTGCTGGCCGCCGGAGAGCGACAGGCCGGAGGCGTTGAGCTTGTCCTTGACCTCGTTCCACAGCGCACCGCCGCGCAGCGCCTTCTCGACCCGGTCATCCATCTCGGACTTCGAGATCTTCTCGTAGAGGCGGATGCCGAAAGCGATGTTCTCGTAGATCGTCATCGGGAACGGCGTCGGCTTCTGGAACACCATGCCGACCCGGGCGCGCAGCAGGTTGAGGTCGAGCCTGGGGTCGAGGATGTTGGTCTGGTCCAGCATGAGCTGGCCGGTGGCGCGCTGGCCCGGATAGAGGTCATACATCCGGTTGAAGATGCGCAGCAGGGTCGACTTGCCGCAGCCCGACGGGCCGATGAACGCCGTGACGCGGTTGGCGCCGAGCGTCAGGTTGATGTTCTTCAGCGCGTGGTGCTCGCCGTAATAGAAATTGAGATTGCGCACCGTCACCTTGGCCGGGGCTTCCGGCAGCGGCTGCGAGGCCAGATGGGCGCTGGAACTCATGGATACGGACAGGTCGGTCATTTTGCAGTCCTCTCGGCGCCGAGGATGCGCGCGCCAATGTTCAGGGCAAGCACGGTGAGCGTGATCAGCAGCGCGCCGCTCCAGGCGAGCTGCTTCCAATAGGCGTAGGGGCTCTGGACGAAGTTGTTGATGGTGACAGGCAGGTTGGCCATCGTCTTGTTCAGGCCGAGGCTGAAGAACTGGTTCGACAGCGCGGTGAACAGCAGCGGCGCGGTCTCGCCCGCGACGCGGGCGGTGGCGAGCAGCACGCCGGTGATGAGGCCCGAGCGCGCGGCGCGATAGGCGATCCGCTTGATCACCAGCGAGCGCGGCAGGCCCAGCGCCGAGGCCGCCTCGCGCAGGGGATTCGGCACCAGCAGCAGCATATCCTCGGTGGTGCGCAGCACGACCGGGATCACGATGACGGCGAGCGCGAGCGCGCCTGCGATCGCGGAGAAGCCACGCATCGGCACCACCACCGCGCCATAGATGAACAGGCCGATGATGATCGAGGGCGCCGAGAGCAGGATGTCGTTGATGAAGCGGATCACCGAGGTCAGCTTGTCGTTGCGGCCGTATTCGGCGAGATAGGTGCCGGCGAACAGGCCGAGCGGCGCGCCGATGCCGACGCCGATCACCGTCATGATGATCGAACCGACGATCGCGTTGCGCAGGCCGCCTTCGGTCGAGCCCGGAGGTGGCGTATCCGCGACGAAGAGCTCGAGATTGAGGCCGGCCAGGCCGTTGAAGAGCAGCGTGATCAGGATCAGCGCGAGCCAGGTGACGCCGAAGGCGGCCGCGGCGAAGCAGAGTCCGCGGATGACGATGTCCTTGCGGCGGCGACGCGAATAGATCGGATTGAGCGCCATGACGTTACTTCCCCGCCTTCTTGTCCAGCCGCATCAGCATCAGCCGCGCGGCGGCCAGCACAAAGAACGTCAGCACGAACAGCAAGAGGCCGAGCAGGATCAGGCCGGACTGGTGCAGGCCGTCGCTCTCGGCGAACTCGGATGCGATCGCCGCCGAGATCGTGGTGCCCGGCGCGAAGATCGATGAGGAGATGCGGAACGAGTTGCCGATGATGAAGGTCACCGCCATGGTCTCGCCGAGCGCGCGGCCCAGCGCCAGCATGACGCCGCCGATGATGCCGACGCGGGTGTAGGGGATCACCACGCTGCGGACGACTTCCCAGGTGGTGCAGCCGACGCCGTAGGCGGCCTCCTTCAGAACCGGCGGCACCGTCTTGAACACGTCGACCGAGATCGAGGTGATGAAGGGCAGCACCATGATGGCGAGGATCAGCGCGGCGTTGAACGTGCTGAGATAGGACGGCGGACCGGCGAAGATCGCGCCCAGCACCGGGACGCCGTCGAAGATCCTGATCATGAAGGGCTGGAAGGTGTTGGCCAGGAACGGGCCCAGCACGAAGAAGCCCCACATGCCGTAGATGATCGAGGGAATGCCGGCGAGCAGCTCGATCGCCATGCCGATCGGGCGGCGCAGCCATTGCGGGCAGAGCTCGGTGAGGAAGATCGCAATGCCGAGACCGACGGGAATGGCGATCAGCATCGCGATGAAGGAGGTGACGAGCGTGCCGTACATCGGCCCGAGCGCGCCGAGCACGGGCGGATCGGCCGACGGCGCCCAGCGCTGCGTCCACAGGAAGGAGAAGCCGTATTCCTTCATCGCCGGGAACGCGCCGACGATCAGCGAGACGATGATGCCGCCGAGGATGAGCAGCACCGAGATCGCGGACAGCCGCGTGATCCAGTAGAAGGTGACGTCGCCGAGCTTGAACGCGCTCAAGGCCTTGGCGCGGTCATACGGTCCGGCGTCGTCGATTACATCGCTCTGAACGGCCATCTCTGCCACGCCGATCCCCTGTGCCCGTTATATACGCTTGTTGTCAGTCTTTTTGTCGGTCTCGCGCTCCGGACGCGGCGCACGCCGATCCGGAGCGGAAGTCTTGCGGGTCCCGGCGCGGCGTCCGGGACAGGAGCACCTTAGCTCTTGATCTCGGCAGCCCAGGTCTTCTCGATCAGGGTCACGACGCCCTCGGGCATCGGGATGTAGTCGAGCTCTTCAGCCGCCTTGCCGCCGCTCTTGAAGGCCCAGCGGAAGAACTTGATGGCTTCCTGCGAGGCCGCCTTGTCGGTGGCGTCCTTGTGCATGAGGATGAAGGTCGCCGCCGTGATCGGCCAGGACTTCTCGCCGGGCTGGTCGGTCAGGATGACGTAGTAGCCGGGCGCCTTGGCCCAGTCGGCGTTGGAGGCGGCCGCCTGGAAGGCTTCGACGGTCGGCTGCACCGGCTTGCCGGCCTTGTTGACGAGACCGGTGTAGGTCAGCTTGTTCTGCTTGGCATAGGCGTACTCGACGTAACCGATCGAGTTCTTGGTCTGGCTGATGTTGCCCGACACGCCTTCGTTGCCCTTGGCGCCGACGCCGACCGGCCACTCGACCGCGGTGCCCTCACCGACCTTGCTCTTCCAGTCCGCGCTGGCCTTGGCGAGATAGTTGGTGAAGTTGAAGGTGGTGCCCGAACCGTCCGAGCGGCGGACCACGGTGATGGCTTCCGAAGGCAGCTTCACGTTCGGATTGAGCTTCTTGATCGCGGCGTCGTCCCACTTGGTGATCTTGCCGAGATAGATGCTGGCGAGCGTCTCGCCGTCGAACACCATCTCGCCGGGCTTCACGCCCTCGAGGTTAACGACGGGGACGATGGCACCCATCACCATCGGCCACTGCACGAGGCCGTCCTTCTCGAGCTGCTCGGCCTTGAGCGGCGCGTCGCTGGCGCCGAAGGTCACGGTCTTGGCCTGGATCTGCTTGATGCCGCCGCCGGAACCGATCGACTGGTAGTTCAGACCGTTGCCGGTCTCCTTCTTGTAGGCGTCAGCCCATTTGGAATAGATCGGGAACGGGAACGTGGCGCCGGCGCCGGTGATGTCGGCAGCAAAGGCCGCTGTCGCCGATGCGGCGACCAAGCCGGCAGCGACGATCGTCTTGAGGAAATTCATGCTGGTCTCCATACAGGGGAGCGAAGCGCCATCAGCGCCCGATCGCGCTCCCCGTGCCGCCCCTTTAGGAGCGGTCGGCTGTGCTTTTACGAAGGTTTCGTGACAGCTGGATGACTATCTTAAGCGACTGAAATCGTTATAAATTCAGCTCAGAGCCGCAGGCTTGCCCTGGGGAAAACAGGCGGTGAAAGTGGCGCCCTGCTTGGGCACGCTCTCGATCAAAAGCCGGCCGCGATGACGGTTAAGAATATGTTTCACCAGCGATAATCCGAGCCCGGTGCCGCCCTGCGAGCGACTGTCGCCGACGTCGACCCGGTAGAACCGCTCGGTCAGCCGCGGCAGGTGCTCGGGCGAGATGCCGGGGCCGAAATCGCGGACCATGATCCGGATTTCCTGAGTTCCATCAGTGGCCGCGCCAGATGTCAGCGTCACGATGACGCGTCCGCCGGAGGCGCCGTATTTGAGCGCGTTCTCGATCAAATTCTCGAACAGTCGGAGCAGCTCCTCGCGGTCGCCCGCGATCATCACCGGGCCATCGGGCAGATCGATCTCGACCTCGACCTGGCGCTCGCGCGCCAGCGGCTCGAGCCCGTCGGCGACCTGGCGGATGATCGGCAGCAGGTCGACCAGCGTGTCGGGCCGGACATGGGCCGACAGCTCGACCCGCGACAGCGACAAGAGATCGTCGATCAGGCGCGCCATGCGGGTGGCCTGGTTGTGCATGATGCCGAGGAAGCGCTCGCGCGCCTTGGGATCGTCCTTGGCCTGGCCCTGCAGCGTGTCGATGAAGCCCGACAGTGCGGCCAGCGGCGTGCGCAGCTCGTGGCTGGCATTGGCGACGAAGTCGGCGCGCATCTCCTCGACCCGGCGCAGCGGCGTCTGGTCGTGGAAGGTCATCAGCATGCATTTGTCGGCGCCGCCGAAGCTGGTCGGCACCGGCACCGGCGTGATCATGAGCTCCATCCAGCGGTCGACCGGGACGTGGTCGAGATAGGTCGCGCGCCGTGGCTCGGTGGTCGCGATCGCCTCGCGCAGCGCCGTGATGATCTCCGGCGAGCGCAGCGCGAACTGGGCGAGCTCGTTCCTGCGCAGCGCCGGCGCGAGCTGGGCGGCTGCGGCGTTGAGGTGGATGACGCGGCCGGCGCGGTCGAGCAGCACCGCCGGATCCGGCATGCCGGCGACGACCGCGGCCACCGCCGCGCTCTCGACCGGGGTGATCCGCCTGACGTCGTCGCGCGAGGCGGCGGGATCATGCAAGCGCCACGGGATCAGCGCCGCCGCCGCGATACAGAGGAACACGATCGCGGCGTGCAACGCCGACAATTCGCCGAGCGAGACCACGACGGACAGCGCCAGCGCCGCGGCGATCAGGATCACGGTCGAATGCCGCAGCCGGTCGGACCAGGGCTGGGCGGAGGGAGAAGAAGATGGGGCGTCGATCGCCATCGGGGCGGACTTCTCCTGGTGGTTTGTCCTTAAGACTTCACTCCTAAGGCCTGACTCCTAAGGCCTTACTCCTAAGGCTTGGCGCCGTCGCTGCGCTCTCTCACGTAAGCGGCTTCACGCGCCGGGCCGGGGTCGAGCTTGAGCGCCGCCTGCTGCAAGCGCTTCGATCGTGCGCCGATGATAACTTCGCGAAACGTCAGCAAGATTACAGATATGACGAAAGGGGACAGATAATAGAGGACGCGGAACAGCAGCATGCCGCCCAGAAGTTCCTCGCGATCCATCTGCCAGAGACCGACCAGCATGGCGGCGTCGAACACCCCGAGCCCGCCGGGCGAGTGGCTGGCGAAGCCGAGCAGGGTGGCCGAGACGAAGATCACCGCGACCACGACAAAGCCGAGATTGGGCTCGTCCGGGACCAGCACGTACATCGCGAGCGCGCAGAAGCCGAGATCGACGATGCCGATCGCGATCTGGAGCAGCGTCAGCGGGCCGCCGGGCAACACCACGGTCCAGGGCCCGCGGCCGACCACGCGCGGCTGGGTCCAGACCCAGACCACGTAGCCGACCAGCCCGACGATGATCATCAGCGCCATCACCCGGTTCAGCCAGGGCGGAAGCAGGTCGATCGAGGCGGCGGCCTCCGGATGATAGGAGATGCCGAGGCCGAGCACGGCGGCATTGCCGAGCCAGAAGGTCAGGCCGGCAAGGAAGCAGATCTTTGCGACGTCGATCGCGTTCAGCCCGTAGGCCGAATAGATGCGATAGCGCACCGCACCGCCGGTGAAGACGCTGGCGCCGACATTGTGGCCGATCGAATAGCTGGTGAAGGCCGCCAGCGCGTTGATGCGATAGGGCACATGGGCATGGCCGATCGCGCGCACGGCGAACAAATCGTAGAAGGTCAGGGTGAAATAGCCCGCGGTGACGAACAGCGCCGCCATCGCAATCTGGGTCGGCTCGGTGCTCTTGATCGCCTCGAGGACTTCGTTGAAATCGATGCCTCGCAGCATGTGGTAGAGCACATAGCAAGCGATGCCGATAACCGCGACGCTGATCACAACGCCAAGCTTATGCAGGATTTGCTTCTGGCGCAGAAACGACACCGCCCTGCGTATGGCTTCCAGCATCTAGACCTCGAACAACGCTTCAGCGGCCAGGGTGGCCGGCGAACAGGCGGACGACGCACAGGCACTCAACGAACGGCACTCGACGATCCCTTGCCGCCGGCTCCGGCATCGCGCATGCCCCCCGCCCCTCCACTAGCGCGTTTTGGGGCGGAGTGGAATTCGCCAATTCGAACAAAAACACGTGCATTCAATATTTTAGGCAGGGTTGCGGGCTCCTGATGCACGGTTTGGCGCCTTCGGCGGCAGGACTTGAGGCGAATCTCCATGGCGATCCTGCGCAGGCGCCATGAAGTTTTGATGATTTCGGCCGCATAATGTTCCTTCACGCCTTAAGCCGACGTCAATCTATGGACCGCGCCCGCCTGTTGAAAGAGGGCGGTCGACGCTGCCGTTCACGGATTTCCGGCGCGCCGTAAGGCCGCGGCGGCCCCGCTCCAGCGCCTCACTCCGACCGAAGGGGTCGGGTGCGTAGCAACGTCACAGAGCGGCGGGCGGTGCGGTGCGCGCAACCACCCGGTCGCGCAGCCAGGCGCCGATGGTGCAGCCGACGAGGTAGCAGGCGAACATGATCAGGCCGAGATCGAGCCAGTAGCCGAAGCGGCCGGGAACGACGTGTGCGAACGAGGCCGCGACCAGGGCGGCAGCAAGCGCGGCGAGCCAGCGCGCCGTCACCTTCGAGGTGCCGTTGCCGCGCTGGACCACCGAGATCCAGCCCATGCAAAAGCCCAGCAGCAGCGAGCCGATCAGCCAGCCCAGATGGAACGAGACGAGATAGGGCATCGTCACCTCACCAGAAATTCGATGCGGCGGTTCTGCGCCTTGCCTTCGTCGGTGTCGTTGCCGGCGAGCGGCTGCGTGCTGCCATGGCCGACCGCGGTGAAGCGGCTGGCGGGCAGGCCGGCCTTGACCAGATAGTCGATCACCGCCTGTGCGCGCTTCTCCGAGAGAGCCCGGTTGAAGCCGTCCTCGCCGTCGGCGTCGGTATGCCCGGCAACCTCGACATTGGTGGTAGGGCAGCGCAGCGCCGTCTCGATCAGATGATCGAGGATGGCGGCGGAATCCGGATCGATGTCGGCGCGCTTGGCCGCGAAGCGAATCTTGCCCTTGGCGAGAAGGTCCGTGAACAATTGCTGGCACACGGTGCCGTCGACCGGGCCCGCCGCGGGCTTCACGGTGATCTCCGGCTTGTACTGCCAATTCTTCGGGAAGTCCTTGCCGAGGCCGGCGCGGATGTCGTTGGCGGCCGCCTCGTAGAGCGCGTCGCCCGACAGCTTCACCTCGCGGTCGGAGACGACGAGCGTGCCGGTCGACAGCCGCGACAGCGCGCCGAGCGCTGCGACCACGGCGGTGTTGAAGGAGCCGGGCGCGCCGACGCTGGCCTTGAGATTGTCGACGACCTTCTCGGTGAAGAATTTTCGCGCGGCGCTGGTGGCGATCGCGGCGTGGATGGTGTTGTCGGGAACGTAGCCGGTCAGCGTCACGGTCGCGGCGACCGGATCCTTGTAGGCCTGGAAGATATAGGGCGGCGCCTTGACGTCGTTGGCGGCGACCGAGAAGCCCTCGGGCAGGTTCTTCAACGCAGCCACGATCGCCTCGCGGCCGCCGAGATCGCGCGCCATGCCCGACAGATTGACCTTGGTGTCCGTGATCGTGATCTTGCCGTCCTTCAGCTTGCCGATCTGGTCCAGCAGGAGCATCGCGGCGGCCTCGAACCGCGGCGGCGCACCGCGCGCCAGCCCCATCTGGTCGGCCACCTCGACGCCGCCGACCTCCTTGCGGGCCGCCTCGGTCAGCCGGCCCTTCATCGACGGCAAGGGCGCGGAGCCGGACAGCGTCACCCGCACCACGTCGCGCTCGGCGTTCCAGACGAAGGGTTTGGCCTCGGGAACAAGGCGGGTCCGGTCGTCGACCAGGCGCACGCCGGGGACGGTCTCGACCGCCACCACGGCATCGCGGCGCCCCTCCTCGGAGAAGGCGTCCGCGGCCAGGCTGACGTCGCGGCCGTCGACCGCGATCCGGGTCTTGTCCAGAACGGTGTCCTTCAGCGCCGCCGAGCTGCGGGCCGACAGGTCGGCTTCGACCGGTAAGGTGTTATTCCAGGCCGCAAATCCCCACATGACGGCCAAGGGGATCAGCCCCGGCCACCATTTGCTGGCCCACTTGAAAAGCTTCTGCATTCGACGACCCGAACTCTGGAACCGGAGACAAAACAAACCCTTGGCAGGCTGTCAAACCGGAAATGGTGCCCTTGCGAAGGCCCCGCCTGGACAATCGGAATAACTTTTTCTTCAAGGGTTCTTCCGTAAGTTGAAAGTGGAATGCCAGAGTCCGCCAGCGGGTCATGAAACAACTGCGTAACAACGTCATCCGCGCCGGGCTGGGAGCACTCTATTTCAGCGGGGCGCACCACCTGCTGCGCCCGCTTTTGTCGGGCGTCGGCGCCATTTTCATGCTGCACCACGTGCGGCCGGCCCGTGAGGCCGCGTTCCAGCCGAACCGGCATCTCGAAGTCACCCCCGAATTCCTGCGTGCGACGCTGTGCCATCTGCGCTCGCGCGACATCGACATCATCAGCATGGACGAGCTGCATGAGCGGCTGGTGCAGGGCCGGTTCGACCGCCGCTTCGCCGCCTTCACCTTCGACGACGGCTATCGCGACAATCTGGACTACGCGCTGCCCGTGCTGCGCGAATTTGACGCGCCTCTGGCGGTCTATGTCGCGAGCGATTTTGCCGAGGGCACTGGACGGCTGTGGTGGGCGGCGCTGGAGGCCGTGATAGCCAAGGTCGAGCAGATCGACGTCAGAGTAGGCCATTCCGTGCTGCGGCTCGATGCGACGACGCCAGCCGCCAAGCAGGCAACGTTCGACCGGCTGCACGATTGGCTGCGCGCACTGCCGGGCGAGCACGATCTCAAACGGGAGATCGAGGCGCTCTGCGCGACATACGATGTCGACATGGCAGCGCTGTGCCGCAGCCTCTGCCTGTCCTGGGCCGAGCTGAAGACCTTTGCCGCCGATCCGCTGGTCACGATCGGCGCGCACAGCGTCAGCCATTGCAACCTCGCCAAGCTGGCGGAAGACATCGCCGCGCAGGAGATCGCCACGAGCCGCGCGCGGATCGAGCAGGCGCTGGACCGCCCCGTGCTGCATCTCGCCTATCCCTATGGCGACCGCGAGGCCGCGGGGATGCGCGAATTCGGCCTTGCTGCAACGGCGGGCTTCAAGACCGCGGTGACGACGCGGCCCGGCATGCTGTTCGCCGACAATGCCGCCCACATGACGGCGCTGCCGCGCGTTTCGCTCAACGGCAACTACCAGGACGCGCGAATCCTGCCGGTGCTGACCTCGGGCGCCGCAACCGCGATGTGGAACGGTTTTCGCCGGATCGCGGCGGCGTAGGCGCTCCGATCACCGCCGTCGTCCCTGCGAACGCAGGGACCCATACCGCGTGATCTATCGGTTTGTGATCGGTGGGCGGACCGAACGACTAGCCTTCGCCAAACTTCTCCCTGTGGTTATGGGTCCCTGCGTTCGCAGGGACGACACTGAGCTGGTTGAACGGCTCATGCATTCCACGCGCGGCCTTCCTTGACTCCCCACCCCTCCCCGCTCAAAAGATCGCCAACCCAGGGAGGCACCATATGTTCAACGATCTGTTCTCGCTCAAAGGCCGCGTCGCGCTGGTGACCGGCGGCTCGCGCGGCATCGGCAAGATGATCGCGGCGGGATTTCTCAGCGCCGGCGCTGCGAAGGTCTACATCACCGCGCGCAAGGCGGGGCCGTGCGAGGCCACCGCCAAGGAGCTCACTGCGCAATATGACGGCGAGTGCATCGCGCTCCCGATCGACATCTCGACCGTCGAAGGCTGCGACAGGCTCGCCGGCGAAATCATCAAGCTGGAGCCGAAGCTCGACATCCTCGTCAACAATGCCGGAGCTGCCTGGGGCGCGGAGTTCGACGAGTTCCCCGAAAGCGGCTGGGACAAGGTGATGGATCTCAACGTCAAGTCGCTGTTCTTCCTGACCAAGGCGCTGGCCAAGCCGCTACGCGCGGCGGCGTCGCACGAGCGGCCGGCGAAGGTGATCAACATCGCCTCGGTCGACGGCATCTTCGTCAATCCGGGCGAGACCTATTCCTACGCCGCCAGCAAGGCTGCCGTGATCCACCTGACGCGGCGCATGGCGACGAAATTGATCAAGGACAACATCAACGTCACCGCGATCGCGCCGGGCGCGTTCAAATCCGACATGAACCGCGCCGCGCGCGACCATTCGGACGAAGTCGCAAAGCGCATTCCGGCGCGGCGGATCGGGACCGACGAGGACATGGCAGGGCTGGCGATCTATCTCGCCTCGCGTGCGGGTGATTACGTGGTCGGCAACACCATCGCCGTCGATGGCGGCGTGGTGTATGCGAATGCCGGGCTGGAGATCGCGGGGTAGGCGTCGCGAGCTAGCATAGAGCGCGCCTCATACTCGCTGCCATGCCCCGGCTTGACCGGGGCATCCAGTACGCCGCGGCTTCTCGGCTCTATCACAACCGTCTCTGGAACACTGGATCCGCCCGGTCAAGCCGGGCGATGACAATGAGTGCGTGGCGCGGTCGTCGCGTCTCGCAGGCGCCCCTACGACTCGATCTTCACATACTCGAAATCGCCGGGCTTGTTGTCGATGCCGACCTTCGGCGGCGAAATCCAGGAGGCGAACTTGCCGCTCTCCGTGACGGGCTGCATCAGGGAGGTGATGAAGTCGCCGTCGGCGGTCGAGGGCAGCCATTCGTCCTTGCGCTTGGCCCAGGTGGCATCGTCGATCAGGAGGCCGTCGGGCGTGGCGTGCACGTCCTTGAACTCGCCGATGTGGCGGTGGAAGGCGACGTTCGGCAGCTTGAGCTGGAAGTCATAGCCGGCGGTCGAGATCACCTTGTTCCAGCGCAGCATGCCCTTGACGCAATCCTGGCTGTAATCGTCGCGCAGGCGCATGTTGAGCGCGGTCAGCGCCGGCTCGTCGACCAGCTTGATCTCGCCGTTGATGAACTTCAGCACCGGATAGGTGGCGTTCTTGAGCTGGTGGTCGTCCTCGATCTGGGTCTCGTGATAGCGGCCCTTGATGCCGGCGTTGAAGGCGTTCGCCGCGTTGGTCGAGACTTCCGAGCCGAACAGATCGAGCGACAGCGTGTAGTGCAGGTTCAGCTTCTTCTGGATGGTCGGCAGGTCGATCACCCCGAGCGCGCGGACTTTCGCGATGTCGGTGGGATCGGTGATGCCGGCCTCGCGCATCGCATCGCAGGTGCGCTGCACGACGCGGGTGATGCCGGTCTCGCCGACGAACATGTGGTGCGCTTCCTCGGTCAGCATGAAGCGGCAGGTGCGCGACAGCGGATCGAAGCCGGACTGCGCGAGGCTGTGCAGCTGCATCTTGCCGTCGCGGTCGGTGAAATAGGTGAACATGAAGAACGACAGCCAGTCCGGCGTTGCCTCGTTGAAGGCGCCGAGCATGCGCGGCGCGTCGGCATCGCCGGAGCGGCGGCGCAGCAAATCATCGGCTTCTTCGCGGCCGTCGCGGCCGAAATATTTCTGCAGCAGGTAGACCATCGCCCAGAGATGGCGGCCTTCCTCGACATTGACCTGGAACAGGTTGCGCATGTCGTAGAGCGAGGGCGCGGTCTTGCCGAGATGGCGCTGCTGCTCGACCGAGGCAGGCTCGGTGTCGCCCTGAATCACGATCAGGCGGCGCAGCATGGCGCGATGCTCGCCCGGGACTTCCTGCCAGGCCGGCTCGCCATAATGCTCGCCGAACGGCACGACGCGGTTCTCTTCCTGCGGCGCAAGCAGGATGCCCCAGCGATAGTCGGGCATGCGGACATAGTCGAACTTCGCCCAGCCGCGCGGATCGACCGAATAGGCGGTGCGCAAATAGACCAGCGATTCCTGGAAGCCTTCAGGCCCCATGTCGCTCCACCAGTCCATGTAGCCGGGATGCCAGCCTTCCAGCGCTTTGAGCACCTGGCGGTCTTCGGCGAGATTGACGTTGTTGGGAATCTTGGTCGAGTAGTCGACGTTCATGATGTTCATGTTCATGGCCGTGCTCCTTGCTCCCTGTCGTGTCCCGGACGCAGTGCGGCGCGATGTGCTGCACTGCTGAGCCGTGACCTGTGTCTGGTCCGTCTGGGTCCCGGTTCTGCGTCGCACCGCTTCGCGTTGCGTCGCGCCCGGGACACGAAAGTCGCTAAACCCGCGTCATATCGAATTTCGGCTTCTGCCCGCTGCCATAGCGGCGCAGCGCGCCTTCCTCGCCGACCGCGTTGGGGCGCTGGAAGATCCAGTTCTGCCACGCGGTCAGGCGCGAGAAGATTTTCGATTCCATCGTCTCCGGGCCGACGAAGCGCAGGCTGGCTTCCATGCCGGTGAGGCTGTCGGGCGAGAAGCTGGCGCGTTCCTCCAGGAACACGCGGACCTCGTCGTCCCAGTCGATGTCGTCGAGCGCGAAGGTGACGAGGCCGAGCTCTTCGGCCTGTTCGGCATCGAGCGCGGTGCCCATCGTGGCCTCGGCGCGTTCCACATCGGAGGGATCGGCCTGGAAGCGCGACTCCAGCCGGGTCAGGCCGTGGCTCATCGGATAGGGGCCGAAATTCATCGCCGAGAGCTCGATCGAGGGCGGCGGACGGTTGTCGCCCTGGCGCGTGCCGATCAGCATGTAGGAGCGATCGGCGGCGAAGACGAGCTCGGCCAAGGTGCCGGCGAAGCAGGAGCCGGGCTCGACCAACGTCACCAGCGTGCGCGAGGTGACGTCGATGCGCTTGAGCACGCGCTTCCAATAGTGGCGGATTTCGTTGACCAGCCAGTGCGCCTTGTTGGCTTCGAGGAACGCGTCGTGCGCGAGCACATGGGCACGGTCGCCATGGCTCTTGAACACCAGCATGGCGATCTCGAGCTCGTTGATGCGCAGATGAAGGATGGCGTCATCGAGCTCGCGCGCGACCTGGAGCGGCCAGAACGAAGCGCCCTGCGCCATCATGCCGTCGATGTCGGCGGGCGGCGCGGCCTCCGGCGCCTTGATCGCAATCGTGGCGATGCGGGCGGCACGGTCGATGTCGACGGTGACGAAGCCGTAACGGATGCTGGTCGCGTCGATCGCGCGCTTGAGCTGTGTCAGCGCGATGCCCTTGCCGCTGCCCTTGCGCTTCGAGGCGGCCGCAAATTCCCTGGCACGCTCGGCGATCTTGCCTTCGAGCTTCGAGTTCGGCGCGATCTCGTCGACGAGGCGCCACTGCACGGCGCGCTTGCCCTTCACGCCCTCCTCGATGGTGCAGAAGAAATCGGCATGGTCGCGGCGCACCTTGCGCTTGTCGACGACGCGCGTCAGCCCGCCGGTGCCCGGCAGCACCGCGAGCAGCGGCACTTCGGGCAGCGCCACCGAGGAAGCGCCATCGTCGGCGAGGATGATGTAGTCGGTCGCGAGCGCCAGCTCATAGCCGCCGCCGGCGGCAGAGCCGTTCACCACGGTGATGAAGCGCTGGCCGGAATTCTCCGACGAATCCTCCATGCCGTTGCGGGTCTCGTTGGTGAACTTGCAGAAGTTGACCTTGTGGGCGTGGGTGGAGCCCGCGAGCATGCGAATGTTGGCACCGGCGCAGAACACGCGGTTCTTGGCCGAGCGCAACAGCACGACCTTGACCTCGGGATGCTCGAAGCGCAGGCGCTGGACCGCGTCCGCCAGCTCGATGTCGACGCCGAGATCGTAGGAATTGAGCTTGAGCAGATAGCCCTCGAACAGGCCGCCGTTCTCGTCGACGTCCATGGTCAGCGTCGCGACGTCACCCTCGACCGCGAGCTTCCAGTGCTTGTAGCGGGACGGTTCGGTCTGGAAATCGATGAATGTCGCGCCGCCTGCGAGGCGCCGATCTTCCCCGGCCATGGGCCACCCTTGAGCTCGTTTTGGTTTACCGTTAGATGCACAATAGTGCATCTTTTTGAATGCGTCTAGCCCTTAACTGCTCATGCATGCACTTTGTTTCATGCAGTCGGTCAGGACCGCACAATCGCGCCAAGCGCGATCCAGTCGGCCTTCGACAGCTGCGGGCGGCCGATCTTGGCCTGGAGCAGCGCCACCAGGGCCGCGACCGGAAAGCTCTCGACAAAACCGTCGCCGCCGCTGGCTCCCTTGCGCGCGCTCAACGCTCGCAGCTCCGCCAGCGCGTCGCCGAACAGGCGCGCGGCCGAATGCGCCTTCTGCATGCGCAGGCGCAGATTGGCGTTGGCGATATGGATGCAGGCGCGCAGCAGGATGCGTTCGCGGCCGCTCTGCGGGGCTGCGGCCCACACCGTCTCCAGCACCTCCTGCGCTTCCCAGAAATAGCCGCGGTCGTTGAGCGCGAGCCCGTAGCGCAGCGCCGGATGGCGCGCCGGCACGAAGCCGCGAAAGGCCGAGGGCACCAGCGCCTTGGCCAAGCCAAGCGTTTCGTCATCGGCCTCGATGCCGCCGGTCTCGCCCGGCACATAGGCCCATTGCGGCCATGGCAATGGGCCGGCCGCATGTGAAGGCACATTCATGGATGTGCCTCCGCATGGTCATGCGGCGCGTCCCCCGAGTCCCTGATCGTCGCGCAGGGCCGCTTTTGCAAATTGCTCAATCGCGTCAAGCGTCGCCCCCGGCGCTTCACGATGCGGGGAATGGCCCGCGTCTGAAATGACTTTAAAATCTATCGGACAGTAACACTCTTCCTGCGCAATTTCGACCTGACGCAGTGTCCCATATTGGTCGCCCGCACCTTGCAGGACCAGAATGGGAACGCGGATATAGGCCAGATATTCCGAGATGTCCCAGTCGCGGAATTTCGGATCGAGCCAGGCGCCGTTCCAGCCGTAGAAGGCGTTGTCGACGTCCTTGTGCCAGCGCGCGAGCTTGGCCTTCAGGTCCGTGGTCTCGAAGCTCGCCTTGATCGCGGCGATCGATTTCACCGAGATGTCCTCGACGATGAAATGCGGCGCGATCAGCACGAGGCCGCTGAGGCGATGATCCTGATGCGCGCCGGCATAGATCGTCGCGATCGAGGCGCCGTCGGAATGGCCGAGCAGCAGGCCGCGCTTGAAGCCGATCGCATCGAGCAGCTTCGGTAGCACGTCCAGCGCCTCGCGCTGCATGTAGTCCAGCGGACGCGGCAATGTCACCGGGCTCGACTGGCCGTAGCCGGCGCGCGAGTAGAGGAAGATGCCGGCGCCGGTGGCTTGTTGCAGCTTCTCGGGAAAATCGCCCCAGAGCCCGACCGAGCCGAGGCCTTCGTGCAGCATGACGATGGTGGGGGCGTCGGCGGATGGCGGCGCGAGCCATTTATATTCGAGGCTGGCGTCGCCGATGCTGAGGAAGCCGGTGGGGGTGAGGTTGGTCATGCTGTCACTCTTCGTCCGTCGCATTCAACGTGGGACGCCGTCACGCGCCACTTGCTCAGTCGTTCCCTCCCCCCTTGCGGGGGAGGGCTAGGGAGAGGGGTGCCACACGGGGACTCCCGATGCGACGAAGAACGTCTGGTGCGCGACGACGAACACCTTTTGCTGGGCTACCCCTCTCCCCCGCCCTCCCCCGCAAGGGGGGAGGGAGCGCAGTGGAGTTTGCCGCGACGGTGTCAGTCACCATCAACATGCGCGCTCGCTCAATTCGCCCCTTCCCGCAGCTTGAACCGCTGGATCTTGCCCGTCGCCGTCTTCGGCAGGGAGTCCACCACGTCGATCCAGCGCGGATATTTCCAGGGGCCGATCTTCTGCTTGACGTGCTCCTTGAGCATCTCCTGCAGCCCCGTCGTCGTTGCGCCCGGTCGCAGCACGACGAAGGCCTTTGGCTTCAACAGGCCTTCGGGATCGGCCTCGGGCACGACGGCGGCTTCCAGCACGGCGGGATGGGTGATCAGCGCGCTCTCGACCTCGAACGGCGAGACCCAGATGCCGGAGACCTTGAACATGTCGTCGGCGCGGCCGCAGAAGGTGTAGCGCCCTTCCGCGTCCCTGACATATTTGTCGCCGGTGCGGGTCCAGGGACCCTCAAAAGTGCGGCGGCTCTTGTGGCGTTGATTCCAATAGCCCTCGCCGGCTGAGGGCGCATCGACCAGGAGCTCACCGACCTCGCCGTCGGCGACGTCCTGGCCGGCCTCGTTGACCAGCCGCACCGCATAGCCCGGCACCGGCTTGCCGGATGAGCCGTATTTGATGTCGCCGGGCGCATTCGACAGGAAGATGTGCAGCAGCTCGGTCGAGCCGACGCCGTCAAGAATGTCGACGCCGAAACGCGATTTCCAGCTGGTGCCGACGGATTCCGGCAGCGCTTCGCCGGCCGAAGTGCAGATGCGCAAGGCACCGCCGCCACGTTCCGCCTTCATCGTCTCGTCGTTGAGCATCGCCGCGAACAAGGTCGGCACGCCGTAGAAGATCGACGGCTTGTAGCGGTTCATCAGGTCGAACATCCGCGCCGGCGTCGGCCGTTCGCTGTTGAGGATCACGCTGGCGCCGACCGACATCGGGAAGGTCAGCGCGTTGCCGAGCCCATAGGCGAAGAACAGCTTGGCGGCGGAGAGACACACGTCGCTCTCGCGGATGCCGAGCACCTGTTTGGCGTAGGTGTCGGCGGTTGCCTGCAGATTGGAATGGATATGGCGCACGCCCTTGGGCATGCCGGTCGAGCCGGACGAATAGAGCCAGAACGCCGGCTCGTCAGGATGCGTCGCGGCGGTGGCGAACTGATCGCTTTCGCCGTTGAGCTCCTCGGCAAGCTGCTTGTGCCCGTTCTGCTTGGCGCCGGAGACCACGACATGCTCGAGATCGGGCATGCGGCCGACCACGTCCTTGATGACGGGATAGAGTGCCTCGGAGACGAACAGCACGCGCGCGCGGCAGTCGGCGAGGATGTAGGCGTACTGGTCCGCGGTCAGCAGCGTGTTGAGCGGCACCGGCACGATGCCGGCGCGGATCGCGCCCAGGAACACGACCGGGAAGTCGATCGTATCCAGCATGATCATCGCCACGCGCTCCTCGCGGCGGACGCCGAGCCGGCGCAGCATGTTGGCGGCGCGCCGGCTCTCGCGCTGAAGCTCGCCATAGGTCAGCCGCGAGACGGTGTCGTCGAAGGCGAGCTTGTTGCCGCGGCCCTGCTCGACGTTACGGTCGAGCAGCCAGGTCACCGCGTTATAGGATCCCTCGCTCACGGACTTCTCCCCCGAATTTAGAATTATAATTCATAGAAAGACACCGCATTGGCTTGCTGTCAATGCTAGCAGGCATTATGTTTCATTAAAATGCGCCGCAGGACACCCTTCAAAGAGACATCCCTTAAAGAAGGCTCATGACCGACAGTCCCGACGCAGAATCCCGGTTTCTCGAACAGCTCGGCCAGCGCGTGCGCACCATGCGCGCGCTACGCGGCATGTCGCGCAAAGTGCTCGCCAAGGTATCAGGAATCTCGGAGCGCTACATCGCGCAGCTCGAAAGCGGCAAGGGCAACGTCTCCATCGTGCTCTTGCGTCGCGTCTCCGACGCCATGGGCGCGCATCTCGAAGATCTACTTCCCAGCGTCGATCCGACGCCGGATTGGCAGATGTTTCGCGACCTGCTGCGCAAGGCCACGCCTGCCCAGATCGCGCAGGCAAAAGATCTGCTCGCCGGCGGCAGTGCAACCGCACCGCGGCGCGCGCCGTTCTGCGGCATCGCGCTGATCGGCCTGCGCGGCGCCGGCAAGTCGACGCTCGGCCGGATGCTGGCGAAGAAGGTCGGCTGGAGTTTTGTGGAGCTCAACAAGGAGGTCGAGCAGCAGAACGGCCTCTCGGTCGCCGAGATCATCGCGCTGTACGGCCAGGAAGGCTTTCGCCGCATGGAGCAGGCGGCACTGCAACAGCTGCTCGCGCGCAACGAGCTGATGGTGCTGGCGACCGGCGGCGGCATCGTGTCCGAGCCTTTGACCTTCGACCAGATCCTAACCTCGTTCTACACGATCTGGCTGAAGGCCGAGCCCGAAGAGCACATGGCCCGCGTCCGCCGTCAGGGCGATTTGCGTCCAATGGCGGACGACCGCTCCGCGATGGCGGAGCTGCGCAACATCCTGCTCAGCCGCGAGCCCCTGTATTCGCGCGCGACGGCGGTGGTGGACACGGCAGGTCTCAGCGTCGACGCAGCGGCCGCGCGGCTGATCGATGCGGTGCGGCCCGTGCTGCAGAACGAAGCCCGCAGTTTTGGCTTGCGCAGCGTGGCGCTGTAGGTAATTGACCAGCCTCGGCCGTCATCCCGGACGAGCGAAGCGAAGATCCGGGACCCATACCGCGTGATCTATCAGTTGCGATCGGTAGAAGTACCGAACAGCGAGCCTTCGCCAAACTCCTCCCTGTGGTTATGGGTCCCGGATCTGCGCGCGCTTGAGGCGCGCTTGTCCGGGACGACAGCGGTGATTTTGCACGACCTCCGGCAACACTATATCAAAGCGTCACAGCGAGTTTTTTGGACAGATCATGACCTCCACCGACGTCACCACCATGTTCGAGCGGATCGGCGGCAGTGCCACGATCGACGCCCTTGTCGACCGCTTCTACGACCGCATGGACACGCTGCCGGAGGCGCAAGTGATCCGCGCCATGCATGCGGACGACCTCGGCCTGATCAGGGACGTGCTGAAGCGCTATCTCACCGAGTGGACCGGCGGCCCGCGGCTTTACTCCGTCGAGAAGGGCCATCCGCGGCTGCGCCAGCGGCACATCGGCTTTGCCATCGGCGATGCCGAGCGCAATGCGTGGATGCTGTGCATGCGCGGCGCGCTGGAAGAGACGATCGCCGACCTCGCTGCGCGTCAGGACCTCGACAAGGCGATATCAGGCCTCGCCGACTGGATGCGCAACCGGCCGTGACGCTGCTTACCGGGGCGTAGCCCATACTTCCGACGCGGCTAGATCGACCAGTAGTTCGGATGCTGGTAGGGCCGCGAGCGGTCGCCCCAATCGAACTCCTCGCCATCGACTTCGCAAGGACCGCTGCTCAATTGCTCCGGCGTCAGTTCGACCTGGAAGGCCTGACGTCCCGGATCATATTTGAGCGCGCTCCATTGCACGGGGTAATGGTGATGTGTCCCGAGCGGCCTGCCGGTCTTGATCACGGCGTAAGCGACCGTTCCACTGACCTTGTCGAGCATCAATCGCTCGATCGTGCCGAGCTTCGTGCCGTCGCCACCATAGACGGCGACGTGCTCGACGCGATCACTGGGAACCATGGTGTGTTGCATGGCGTGCTCCCTGGTGTTGTGTGGAGCGCATTATAGCACAGACGGCGGACTGTAGGGTGGGTTAGCGTCAGCGTAACCCACCTCTTTAGGTCTCGGGGCGCGAGAAGTGGTGGGTTACGCCAAGCGACTGCGCTTCGCGCAGCCGCCAAGGCTAACCCACCCTACGCTTACAGCAGCTGCGAACGCACCGACTCCGCGCCTTCCCGCAACAGCGGCAGGAAACGGTCGATCAGTTCCTGCGCCGGCACGCGATCGACGTGGGCGCCCATGTTGATGGCGGCGACGATGACGCCATCGTAGCGACACACGGGGACCGAGATCGAGCGGAAATGCGGCTCGGCCTCGCGGTCGACCAGCGAATAGCCCTGCGCGCGATCAGCCACAATACGCGCAAGCAGCGCCTTGGGATCGGTCACCGTCTGCGGCGTCAGCGCCTCGCGCTGCATCGCCTTCAGGCGGGCAACAAGATCGGCATCGTCGAACTGACCGAGCATGGCACGGCCGACCGAGGTGCAGAAGGAAGGCAGACGGTAACCGATCTCCAATCCGCCCGAGAACATGCGCGCCGGACTGCTGCGAGCGACGAACACGACGTTGTCACCATCAAGCACCGCGAGCGACGATATTTCGTTTGCCGCCGTCGCGACCCGATCGAGCACCGGCTGCAGCACCGTGACGAGCTGGTTGGATCGCAGATAGGACGCTGCGAGCGTCAGCACATGCGGCGTCAGCGAAAACAGTTTTCCATCGCCAGAGACAAAACCGCCGCGCTGGAGTGTGAACAGCATGCGCCGTGCGGTGGCGCGCGGCAAATCCGCGGCTCGCGCGAGATCGCTCAAGGTCATCGGGCCGGCCGTCGTGCCGAAGCACTGCAGCAGGCGCAGGCCACGATCGAGGCTCTCGACGAAATCCGTCGCACGCTCGTCGCTCTCGCTTCGCTTCAGCTTGGGCATGCTCGGGACAATCCTGCAAAATAGTGCTTGCTGCTGGTTCAAGGCATGTCATAATTCGCCCATTCGTTCAATAGGCGAACAAACGCCACTCCACAAAGGGATGTCCTCGCCATGATGAGCCAGGAGCAGAACGACCTGATCACCCGCACCGGTCCGAAGGACCCCTGCGGAAAGCTGATGCGGAGCTACTGGCAGCCGGCGGCGCTGGTGGATGAGCTCGCAGGCGATCGTCCCATCCGCCCCGTCAAACTGCTCGGCGAGAATCTGGTGCTGTTTCGCGACGAAGCTGGCCGCTACGGCCTGATCGACCGTCACTGCGCCCATCGCGGCGCCGACCTCGCCTTCGGGCGGCTCGAGCACGGCGGCCTGCGCTGCGCCTTCCATGGCTGGCTGTTCGACGCGACCGGCCAGTGCATCGAAACGCCGGCCGAACCGAAGGACTCGAAACTCTGCCAGAACATCAGGCAGCGCTCTTATCCTGTGGTCGAGAAGAGCGGCATCCTCTGGGCCTATCTCGGCGAGGGCGCCCCGCCCGCATTCCCGGAGATCGACTGCTTCGTCGCGCCCGGCACCCACACCTTTGCATTCAAGGGCCACATGGCCTGCAACTGGCTGCAGGCGCTGGAGGTCGGCATCGATCCCGCGCACGCCTCTTATCTGCACCGCTTCTTCGAGGATGAGGACACCTCGACCGCCTACGGCAAGCAGTTCCGCGGCGCCTCAGCCGGCTCCGACCTGCCGATGACGAAGATATTGCGCGAGTACGACCGCCCGATCATCAATGTCGAGCATACCGAATACGGCCTGCGGCTGATCGCGCTGCGCGAGATCGACGAGGAGCGCACCCATGTGCGCGTCACCAATCAGCTCTTCCCCCACGGCTTCGTCATCCCCATGAGCACGGAGATGACGATCACGCAGTGGCACGTCCCGGTCGACGACGAGAACTGCTACTGGTACGCGATCTTCACCAGCTATTCGAACCCGGTCGACAAGCAGAAGATGCGCGACCAGCGGCTCGAGCTCTATGAGCTGCCGGACTACAAATCGCGCAAGAACCGAGCTAACGATTACGGCTTCGATCCGCACGAGCAGCAGACCGCGACTTATACCGGCATGGGCAACGACATCAACGTCCACGACCAGTGGGCGGTGGAGTCGATGGGCGCGATCCAGGACCGCACCCAGGAGCATCTCGGATCGAGCGACAAGGCGATCGTGCAGTATCGCCGCCTGCTGCGGGAGGAGATCGAGAAGGTCGCAGGCGGCGAGAAGCCGATGCTGCACCTCGACGAGAGCAACGCACGTTCGATCCAGGGACCGGCGACTATGGACGGCATCGGGCCGACCCGGGGCTGGGAGACCTACTGGATGGAGGTCGACGTCAAGCGCCGCCGCGGCGCGCCGTGGACCGCACCTGTGCCGAAGGAGATCGCGGACAATGTGCACCGGTTGACGGCGGCGGAGTGAGGATGCCAATCGCCGCCGGCGGGTCGCGACGGCGGCCCCACGTTCTCCACTGTCATGCCCCGCGCAGGCGGGGCATCCAGTACGCCGCGGCCTCTCGTGGACACACGACCGTCTCTGGAATACTGGATCGTCCGCCTTCGCGGACGATGACAGTGTGCCCCATACTCTCATCGAGCGAGAAGGAGCAACCAAAGTGACTTTCGTCGCGCATCATGCGCTGTGGTCGGATGAGCAGAGGGACGCCGCGTCGCGCATGCGGCGCATCGTCGAGGAGAAGAACCTCGAGGTCATGCGCCTCGCCTTCCCCGACCAGCACGGCATCCTGCGCGGCAAGACCCTCATCGCCTCCGAGGCGATCGCCTCGCTGGAGAGCGGCTGCTCCATCACCACCACCATGCTGGCCAAGGACACCTCGCACCGCACGGTGTTTCCGGTGTTCACCGCGGGCGGCGGCTTCGGCATGAAGGAGATGGAGGGCGCGGCCGACGTGCTGATGGTGCCTGATACCACCACGTTTCGCGTCTTGCCGTGGGCGCCGGCCACGGGCTGGGTGCTGTGCGACCTCTATTTTGGCGACGGCCGCCCGGTGCCGTTCGCGACGCGCTCGCTGTATCGCAAGGTGCTCGACCAGCTCGCGAGCCGCGGCCACGATTTCGTCGCCGGGCTCGAGGTCGAATTCCACATCTTCAAGCTCGACGACCCGCATATGCGCCCCGAGGACGCCGGCCAGCCGGGCACGCCGCCGTCGGTGAGCCTGCTCAGCCACGGCTATCAATATCTCACCGAGCAACGCTTCGATCAGATGGAGCCGGTGCTGGAGATCTTGCGCCGCGACATCATCGCGCTCGGCTTGCCCTTGCGCTCGGTCGAGGTCGAGTTCGGGCCGAGTCAGTGCGAGTTCACCTTCGCGCCGAAGAAGGGCCTGGAGCCCGCCGACAACATGGTGCTGTTTCGGAGCGCCGTGAAGCAGATCGCGCGCCGCCACGGCTATCACGCCACCTTCATGTGCCGGCCGAAACTGCCGAATGTGTTCGCGAGCGGCTGGCACCTGCACCAGTCGATCGTCTCGCGCGCGAGCGGCGAAAACGTCTTCATGGCCAGGGACGGCAGTGAGCCGCTCAGTGCGTTTGGCCGGGCGTACCTTGGCGGCCTGCTCGACCACGCCCGCGCCTCGACCGTGTTCACCACGCCGACCATCAACGGCTACAAGCGCTACCGCTCCTATTCGCTGGCACCCGACCGCGCGATCTGGGGCCGCGACAATCGCGGCGTGATGATCCGCGTGCTCGGCAGCGCCAATGATGCCGCAACGCGCCTGGAGAACCGCATCGGCGAGCCCGCCGCCAATCCCTATCTCTACATGGCCTCGCAGATCCTCTCGGGCCTCGACGGCGTCGACCGCAAGCTCGATCCCGGCCCGTCCGCCGACACGCCCTATGAGACCAAGGCGCCGCTGCTGCCGAAGAGCTTGCGCGATGCGGTCAGCGCCTTGAAGGACGATCCTTTCTTCCGCGACAAGCTCGGGCCTGAGTTCGTCGACTACTACACCCACATCAAGAACGCCGAGATCGACCGCTTCCTGTCCGAAGTGACCGACTGGGAGCACCGCGAATATTTCGAGGTGTTTTGACGCCCTGCCCCGCGGATTCCTCAAGAGATTATTAACGGCTCACGCCCGCGTGAAGCGGCTTCGTCGCGCCGGTTCCGACGACATCGCACCGCTGCCGGACGAAGCCATTTTCCATCCCCGCGAAAACCCACGGAAAGACTCCTGCGCTAGGATTACTGCATGTGATCAACAGTGGAGTTCGATCATGTGGGACCAATTATTCAGCCTGATCTACCGCCTGTCGTGCCGGGCAACCTTGATCAACATCGGTCGGCACCATCTGGCGCGCTGAAACTCAATGGATGCGAGATAGGTAAGACGGATTGACCAGATTAGGAGCGTTTCCATGCGCAAGCTGATCCTGATCGCAACGGTGTCTCTGCTCACAAGCCAGGCCTATGCGGGTGGGTCGCGGAGCCTCAGTCTCGCAGCGAGCAATTCAAGGCAGCAGGCGAGCGAGCAGCCCGCCACGGCGGCAACGGTCTCGCCGCAAACCACCCAGGCGCCGTCGCAGCCGGCAAACGTCCAGACTGCGACCACCTCAGCGACGGCACCGGCGGCCACGACGGCACCAGCCACGAAGGCATCAGCCACGCCACCACCGCCACCGGCAAGCACGGCCGGAACGACCAAGCCGAAGCGGCGTCAGCTGTCCACCGACGCCCAAATCGTCCGCGCGCTGCATCGCCACGGGATCTATTGGTAAGATCGGCAGCCAGCTCCGGTCTTCGCCATCGCCATACTCACCAACGGTAGCCGAGCGTTGCGATGACGGTCAGCGGTGCGCCGCGGTAGCAATATCCGACCTGGCACGTCGTGTAGTGCAGATTGAACAGGTTCTTGGCGTTGACCTGGAATTGAAGGCCCTTCAGCTCCTTCGCCGCCTGGCCGAAATCATATTTCAGCGCAGCATCGACCAGGGTCACCGAGCTGTTCTTGAACGTGTTCAGATCGTCGCCATAGCTCCAGGACATGTAACGCGCGCCGCCGCCGATGCTCAGTCCCGCAAACGGGCCTGACAGCGGCGGGGCATAGTTGCCCCACAGCGTCGCGGTGTGCGGAGGATTGCCCGACGGAAACTTGCCGATCTGCGCGCTGTCGCCGGCCTGCCTGGTGACCATATCGAGATAGGTATAGGACGAGGTGATGTCGAAACCGCCGCCGAGGCTCGCGAGCGCCTGCAATTCGAAGCCGCGGCTTTGAATCTCGCCGCGCTGGACCGTCACGCCGGTCCCGGTCGTGACCAGGCCGCCGCTCTGGGTCAGATCGAACACCGCAGCAGTAATGAAGCTCCTCGTCCCCGGCGGCTGATACTTGACGCCGATCTCGGTCTGCTTGCCGGTGGTGGGCTTGAAGAAGGCGCCCGTGGGATCGACGCCGAGATTGGGAAAGAACGAGGTTGAATAGGCAACGTAAGGCGCAACCCCGGAATCGAATACATAGGTCAGCCCGGCTCGCCCGCTATAGGCCTGATCGGACTGCTGCTGCCGGGTCAGTGCGAACTGATCCTCGCCCGTGGTGCGAACCCAATCGCTGCGGCCGCTCAGCGTCAGGATCCAGTGGTCGAGCTTGGCCTGGTCCTGGATATACACGCCGGATTGAGTCTGCCGCTGCTGCGTCGAGGACGAGATCGCCGGATCGGGAATGGATTCCGGCGCGTAGACCGGCGCGGCCAGATTGAGAGGGGAAACCCCGAAGCCGAATCCCTGCTTGTCGTTGAATTTCGATGCCGTGTAGTCGGTGCCGACCAGGAGCGTGTGCTGCACCGGGCCGGTCGAGAGTTTCGCCTCGACCTGGTTGTCCATGATGGCCGATTGCAGCGTGTCGTGGACGTAGCCGGTATAGCGCGAGACGACATTGCCGACGGGAGCGCCGAGAAAGCCGACATAGCGCGTGACCGCATCGACGTCGACATAGCGGAATTTCTGGCGAACGGTCACGGCGTTGTTGAACGCGTGCTCGAACAGATAGCCGACGCGTCCCTGCTCCTGGTCGAGCGAATTGTAGGACGGGCTGCCGGTGGAGATGTCCGTGGTGGTGCCGGTCCCCGAGGAATAGGTGAACATGGACCCCGGCGTCTTCGATTTCTGGTAGGCGCCGAGAATGGTGAGGGTCGTCGATTGGTCCGGTTTCCAGGTGACGGCGGGAGCGACATAGACACGATTGTCCTTGCCGCCGGGCACGAACACGTCGGCGTCGCGCACGACGCCGGTCAGCCGATAGGAAAATTGACCGTTGGGATCGACCGGCCCCGAGAGATCGAAATTGCCCTGCACGCGCTCGCGGTCGCCGAACAGTGTCTGCACCTCGTGGAACGGCTGGCTGGTCGGCAGCTTGCTCTGCAGGTCGATCAATCCGCCGGGCGAACCGAGGCCGTAGAGGGCCGAGCTCGGCCCGCGCACCACGGTGATGCTGTCGGCGCCATAAGGCTCGGTCTTGAACACGCTGAGACCGGCCCCGACGAGGCGTAAGCCGTCGAGATAGACGCCGTTATAGGTGATGTCGAAGCCGCGGATCGAGATGGCGTCGAAGCGCGGATCGTAGCCGGAGGCATCGATGCGGACACCCGGTTCATAGCCGACCGCCTCCGTCAGCGTCTGCACGGCGCGATCGTTGAGCTCCTTGCGTGTCACGACCGAGATCGACTGCGGCGTCTCGAGCAATGGCGTGTTCGTCTTGGTGCCCGCCGAGCTGCTGCTTGCGACATAGCTGTTCTCGCTCGACGCGTTGGCGCGGCCGCTACCCGCCTCGCGCGTATCCGCGTTTCTGGCTTGTCCGGACCCGGCATTGCGCGGCGTCGCGATGCGGCCACGCTGCGATTGCGAGGCGCGCTGGGCAGATTGGGCACGCGGACGCGCCTGGCTCGGTGCCTCCACCGTGACCGGAGGCAATGTGCCCGCCGCTGAAGGCGAATTGGTTCCGGAGACCTGGGCGCCCGAGGGCGTCGCGTGCAGGACCATTCCCAAACCGGCGGCGCCCAGACCAGTTCTCACCATCCGTTCCCAGCCGGGCGTCTGCCCGTCGTTCCGCCGCATCGTCTTCCCCGAGTTCCGTGTTCAACAACCCGGGTGTAACCAGATCAAAGCGGCCGCCGCCTTTGCGCGCGCGCAAATCACCTTTGATCACACGTGGAGGCTTTCGAGTTTACTGATAGCTGTTCGGCGAATGGCCGAAGCGCCTGCGGAAAGCCGTCGCGAAATTTGCCGGATGGGCATAGCCGACCCGATAGGCCGCTTCGGTGACGGACAAGCGCTGATGAATCAAGAAGGCCCGTGCGGCATCGAGCCGCTGAGCCCTGAGATAGTCGATCGCGCTCTGGCCATATGCCATCCGGAATTTCTGGTTGAAGGACCTGCGGCTCAGCCCAGCGTTCCGCGCCAGTTCGTCGATGCTCCAGGGATAGGCGAGATCGGCATCCATCCGCTGCTTCACCGATTGCAACCGGGTCCATTGGAGATCGGTGGCGGAATCGGCCGCAATCCGGCCGCGTTCGCCGAACAAGGCGTGGACCACGATCTCGGCGGCATGCGCCGACAGCAACAATTGCGCCGCGTTGCCGGCGACCGGCGGCGAGAACATCTCTGCCGCGACGGCCTGTATGCGCGCAGACGCCCTCAGAGAGACGAGCGCGGCGTCCGCGACGTCGTTCGCAAACAGCGCCCGAAACTCGTCGCCGAGTCCGAGGCCATCGATCGAGGTTTGCGGAAACGCCAGGCCGATCGCGGGACCCTCGCCGGAGTGAACCGCGCGTTCCGCCGCGCCGCTCTCGCGCACGGCAATTGCCGTCATTTGCCCTTCGCCGCCAGTTGCGCGCGTCAGAATGCCGCGGCCTGCGCCACCATCGAGGGCCACCGAGATGAACAGGCCCGGCGCTGCGATCGCGGTGCCGTCGGCGCCGGCCCGAAACTCGCCTCTGACAAACACGCACCCCGGAAAATCCAGCCATTGCGCTGTCGAAGCGCCGGGCTGTGCGGAACCGATATCGTCTTGAGGCCGTCCGACAATTTGATCGTAGAAGTCCCGCATCGAATCCGCTTACGCCGCGGCTTGTTTGACCGCTGGCGGCGGCGCGCTCAAGAGCGCTGCGCGCGGTTTGGAGGGATTCGAAACTGGATTCGCTCGAAGAGAGTCCGCGCATTGCGCGCGGTCGGCAGGAACGCGCTTCAGATGCCCAGATATTTGTGCTGGAGATCCGGTTCCGCCAACAGCTGATCGGAAGTGCCGCTCCACATCGTCTTGCCGCGCTCGATGATGAAGTGGCGGTCGCAGATACGGGCGAGGTGGTCGACGTTCTTGTCGACGACCAGGATCGACTGCCCGCGGCTCTTGAGCAGCGACAGGCAGTTCCAGATTTCTTCGCGGATCAGCGGCGCGAGGCCTTCGGTCGCTTCGTCCAGGATCAGGAGCTTTGGATTGGTCATCAGCGCACGGCCGATCGCGAGCATCTGCTGCTCGCCGCCGGAGAGCTGGTTGCCCATGTTGGCGGCACGCTCGGCAAGGCGCGGAAACATCACGTAGATCGCGGCCAGCGTCCAGGGATTGGGGCTGCTGAAGCGGTCGGCGGCGGCCGCGACCAGGTTTTCGCGCACGGTGAGGTTCGGGAAGATCTGGCGCCCCTCGGGGACCAGGCCGACACCGAGCTTTGCGATCCTGTAGGAGGGAAGCTGCCTGACCTCGGCGCCCGCGAAACGAATGCTGCCTGATCGCGCCGGCGTCAGGCCCATGATCGAGCGGATGGTCGTGGTCTTGCCCATGCCGTTGCGGCCCATCAGCGAGACCATCTCGCCCGGCTTGATCGACAGCGACAGGCCGAACAGCACCTGGGAGAGGCCGTAGCAGGTCTCGATGCCGTCGACCTCGAGCAGCGTGTCAGCCATGATGCGTCACCACGTGCTGGTCGCCGAGATAGGCGCGCTTGACGTCCTCGTTGGCACGGATCGCGGCCGGATCGCCCGAGGCGATGACGCGGCCATAGACCAGCACCGTGATGCGGTCGGCAAGCGCGAACACCGCCGGCATGTCGTGCTCGACCAGCACGATCGAGACTTCCTTCCGCAGTTCCTGGAGCAGCTTCACCATGCCCTGGGATTCGGTGACGCCGAGACCGGCCATGGGCTCGTCGAGCAGCAGCAGCTTCGGCTTGCTGGCGAGCGCGACCGCGAGCTCGATCTGGCGCCGCTCGCCATGGCTGAGTTTCGACACCAGGACATCTGCGCGATGCAACAGGCCGACGCGATCGAGCGCGGCGTGGGCGGTATCGCGCAGACCCTTCTCCTTGCGGGCATCGGCGAAGAAGCGGAACGAGGTGCCGGCATGGGCCTGCGCCGCCAGCGCGACATTGTCGGCGGCGGTGAAGTCGAGCAGCAGCGAGGTGATCTGGAACGAACGCGCGAGGCCCAGCGCGCAGCGGCGATAGGCGGGCAGATAGGTGATGTCGCGGCCGCCCAACGAGACGCTGCCGGAATGCGGTTCGAGATGCCCGGTGAGCTGGCTGATCAGCGTGGTCTTGCCGGCGCCGTTCGGGCCGATGATGGCGTGCAGTTCGCCGCTAGCGACGTCGAGCGAGACGTTATCCGTCGCAACGATGCCGCCGAAGCGGCGCACCAGCTTTTCGACACGAAGCAGGGGTTCAGCCACGGCCGGCCCTCCCCAGCATGCCCATGATGCCGCCGCGCCCGAACAGCACGATCAGCAGCAGCAGCGGTCCCATGATCAGCGCCCAATATTCGGTGATCTGCGACAGAAATTCCTCCAGCAGCAGGAACACCACCGCGCCCATGATCGGGCCGAACAGCGTGCCCATGCCGCCGAGAATCACCATCACCATGAGGTCGCCTGAGCGGGTCCAGTACATCACGGCCGGGCTGACGAAATCGGTGTTGTTGGCGAGCAGCGCGCCGGCGAGGCCGCACATGGTCCCTGAAATGACGAAGCAGACGAGCTTGTAGCGCTTTGCCGGGAAGCCGATCGCCTGCATGCGCTGCTCGTTGGAGCGCAGGCCCTGCAGGACGAGGCCGAAGCGCGAATTGACGATGCGCCAGATCAGGAAGATGACGCCGAGGAGGCAGGCGAGGCAGAGATAATAGAACTGCGTGCGGTTCGACAGGTTGACCAGCCCGGAGAAGTCGCTGCGCTTGTAGACGGTGAGGCCGTCATCGCCGCCGTAGCGCGCCAGCCCCGAGGCGACGTAATAGGCCATCTGCGCGAAGGCGAGCGTGATCATGATGAAATAGACGCCGCGGGTGCGCAAGGAGAGCGCGCCGATCACGAGCGCATAGAGCGCGGACGCCGCGAGCGCGACCGGAAACTGGATGAAGCCGCTGCCGACGCCTTCCTGCGCCAGCATGCCGACGGCATAGCCGCCGATGCCGAGATAGGCGGCGTGGCCAAAACTCATCATGCCGCCAAAACCCATGATGAGGTTGAGGCTGGCGGCCGCCAGCGCCAGGATGATGATGCGGGTGAACAGCGTCAGGATGAAGATGTTGCCGGAAAGCTGCGAATAGAGCGGCAGCAGCACGAGGCCCGCCAGCATCAGGGCCGTGACGGCCTTGCTCACAGTGAAAGACTTCATCGACGGTTGGCCGGAAACAGCCCCTCCGGCCGAACCACCAGCACGATCGCCATGAGGAGATAGATCAGCATGGAGGACAGCGCGGGCGCGGCGGTGGAGGCAGCGGCGCCGCTCAGCACCTGCCGCAGCAGATTGGGCAGGAAGGCGCGGCCGAGCGTGTCGATCATGCCGACGAAGATCGCGGCGAGGAACGCGCCGCGGATCGAGCCGATGCCGCCGATCACGATGATGACGAAAGCGAGGATCAGGATGTTCTCGCCCATGCCGATCTGCACGGTGAGGATCGGCGCCTGCATCAGGCCGGCCAGGCCCGCGAGCGCGGCACCCAGGCCGAACACCAGCGTGTAGAGCAGCTTGATGTTGATGCCGAGCGCCCCGATCATCTCGCGGTTGGAGGCGCCGGCGCGGATCAGCATGCCGATACGGGTACGCATCACGCCGAGATAGAGCAGCAGCGCCACCAGCAGCGCCACCACGATGATGGCGAGCCGATAGGCGGGATAGTGAATGCCGGGCAGGATCGGCACCGGCACGGTGAGCCAGGCCGGCAGCGGCAGCGCAAGGCCGGCCGGGCCCCAGATCAGCCGCACGGCTTCGTTGAAGAACAGGATCAGGCCGAAGGTCGCCAGCACATGGTCGAGATGGTCGCGGCCATAGAGATGCCGCAGCGCGCTCATCTCCAGCACGATGCCGAGCACCAGCGTGGCCCCCAGCGCCATCAGCGCCCCGAGCAGGAAGCTGCCGGTCCACGCCGCGAAGGTCGCGGCGAAATAGGCGCCCATCATGTAGAGCGAGCCGTGCGCCAGGTTGACGAGATCCATGATCCCGAACACCAGCGTCAGGCCGGCGGCGAGCAGGAACAGCAGCAGGCCGAACTGCAATCCGTTCAGGAACTGTTCGACGACGAGCAGCATCAAGACTCTTTCAGGCGCACGCGGTGTCGCGCCGATGTTCGAACACGGTCGCCATCAGTGAAAGAGCTCCCCCTGCCTGTTCAAGGCGGAAAAATGGGTAATGGCAGTATCGTTCCGAGGCAAGAGCGATTCGACACCAAACATGCACTTTGTTGCATGCCGATGCATGCGGTCAAAATGATCCTGCAAGAAGGCTGCCGCGCCGGCTGGGGCAACCTGCCGCACCCAAACGATGACCCTCTCGCCGGTGGGCCGGCGAGAGGGCGCGACTTCGTCGGAATGCAAGGAAGGATTGCGTCTAGTGCGACGTCATCTGCTGGGGAAGTTCATCCGGTTCGGCGAGCACGCTGTTGGCCGTCGAGGCCTCCAGCGCCGCCATCCGGAACAGATAGGCGAGCGTCGCCAATCCGGTGTCTTCCGCCATCTGCGCCAGCTCGAGCGCCATGTCCGACATGTAGCCGAGATTCTCGTCCCTGGTCTGCGCCATGATCTGGCTGTCCCGCATCATGTCCGACATCTCAGGCACTCTTTCGTTGTGCGGCAGCAGCGCCGCAGAGGTTGGCACGGGCGACGGCGTCCAGACGCGGGCCGTCCTGGCACACGACATCCTTCATCCCGATACGTTCGCGCACGACATCGAGCGATTCCTGGCGGACCTCGATGGACGCCGCCATGGTCCAGGAGTTCTCGATCAATGCCGGCAATCCCAGCGGGGTCACGACGAAGCCGATGTCATGGAAGCGGGGCAACCACCAAGTCTCCATGACGAGACAGAGACGCTCGATCCCCTGATCCAGACAGAACTCCTGCGCCGCCGCCATCAATTGCAGATTGAACGCGCCGTCGCGGCGCTCGCGCGAAACAAAGAAGCGCGACCACTCCCAGACCAGCGGGTCCGAGGGGCAACCGCGCACCGCGGCGAGATGCGGGAAGATCTCACTCATCATCGTCGGCTTGGTGGTCGGATACAGGCGGGAGCCGCCGAGCACCCGGCGGTTTTCGAGAGCCAGCAGGTAGATCGCGTCCTCATTGTCGTAAGTGTCGATCTCGCGGCCATCGGGCTTGCGCAGCGCCTCCCATTTGCGCTCCTCGACGAAAATCTCGTGGCGCACCCTGAAATGTTGCTCAAGAACATCCTCGTAGAGGTGCCGGTTAACGGCAGAAATCACATGAATCATTTACTCCCCCATTGTTCGAAATAATGGGGGAATCCTCACGGAAAACGGCGAAACCGACTATTGGGAAATTTCCCAGTAGGCGCGGATTTCAGGGAATGATGATTCTGTGGCGGATCGCGATCGCGACCGCATGCGTCCGGTTGACGGCACCAAGCTTGCGCGCAGCGGTTGCAAGATGCTCTTCGGCCGTGCGCTGCGTGATGTGCAGGATCTCGCCGATTTCCCAGGCCGACTTGCCCTGCGAGGCCCAGGCGAGCACCTCGCGCTCGCGCGGGGTAAGGCGCATCGATGGATGCGGCGCCGGATCGAGCAGACGGCGAATGTGGTCAAACCCGTACATCCCGATCAGGTGCAGCGCCGGCTTACTGCGCGCATTGAGATCGAGATGAACGCCACCGAGCGAGACGCCGGCCTCGTAGCCCGTCAAGCCGTGGATCGGCACGACGAAGCCGCGCGACATGCGGAAATCGGCAGCGCGCCGCATCACCTCCACCGCGCCCGGCTCCAGCTCCGGATCATACGGCGCCTCGGACCACTCGAAAGGATTCACCGTCTGCCGGCATTTGCGGATCACGGGATCGACACGGTCGTAGCTCTTTTGGGTGTAGAGGCTGAACCACTCGGCCGGCCACTTCTTGGCGAGCACCATCTGGGAAAAGCGCTGATCGGGATTCGGCAATCCTGTTACGATGATATGCTCGAAGCCGTACCGGCCGAACGCGGTTGCAAGCGCGTCCATGGCGTCCGGAACCTTGGTATAGGCTCCAAGCCCCTCAATGAAGTCGAGCGCTTCGCGGCCATAATCGACGGCGGACATCGGTGCGTTTCCTGACCCACACGGCCCTCGTATAGCACGTATTCGGGGACTGCCTCAATTCGCTGCGGCCGTAGTTTCCCGGTGCTCATCCGCCCTGAAGATTTAAACTACTTGTGGCAGAATTGACGTCACGATACACCTGAGGCGACCGAAGCGGGAAAACCACGATGGAAGACGAGGACATCGCCCTCAACAGCGTGCTCGGCCTGGAATTGAACCGCGTGTTTTTCGCCGTCCGCGAAACGGCAAACAAGCAGAAGATCATCGAGTTCGCGCGCGAGGTGCTGCAAGGCGAGCGCGAGGACCTGGCTGAGAGCGCATTGCCGGAAGGGCCGGCGAGCTAGAACGCTGCTGCGCTGGACGACGCCGGCGAGACAGGTCGCGCAACGATGCAGCCCTTTCATCCGAACGCGCGGATTCTAGTCGAAACCGTCTGACAGCGAAGTTCAGCTCCCTTCTCGTGAAGAAGGTTGATGAAGCCGGCTCTCGCGCCCCGGACGCAGCGCAGCCTCTCTTCGACGATGCGCCGCAGAGCCAGGGCCCATCCATCCGCAACAAATCCTCCGGCTTCCTGGGTCCCGGCTCTGCGCCGAAGCGCTAGACGCGTTGCAGCGCGTCCGGGACACGAGAGCGGCTTGCCGCTTCCGTCCACATCGTCACCCACTTGCCGCTGGATGCCATCACGGCTCTCGTGAGATGATCGCCGCCACGATCCTCTTTCGGGTGCCAAGAGCATGATGACGCTGCGCCAGGTTGAAGTGATCCGTGCCGTGATGGTGACGGGGACCATCGGCGGCGCGGCGAAGCTGCTCAACGTCTCGGCGCCGGGCATCAGCCGCCTCGTCAAGTACACCGAGCGCTCGCTCGGCATCCGCTTCTTCCAGCGCCAGAACGGACGTTACTTCCCGACGCCGGAAGCCGAGAGCATCTTCGAGCAGATCAACGGCGTCTACAAGAAGGTCGACGATCTCTCCGAGATCATCTCCAAGATCGGCCGCGGCGGCCTGTCGGAGCTGCGGATCGGCTCGGTGCCGAGCATCTCGCAGGTGATGGTGCCGCGCGCGATCGAGCGCGTCCGGCGCCGCTATCCCGATCTCGGCATCGATATCAACATCCTCAAGCTCGAGGAGGCCATCGACTATCTCCTGCTCGGCCGCGGCGAGTGCGTGGCGATGAGCTACCGGCTGGAGCATTCCGGGCTCGACTTCATGCCGCTGGCCTCGGGCGAGCTGTACTGCATCGTGCCGCCGGGGCACGAGCTCGCCGGCCGCAAGCAGGTCTCGGCCGCCGAGATCACCCGCTATCCGCTGATCGGCATCGATCCCAACGATCCCTACGGGCGGATCATGGCCGAGATCTTTGCGCGCAACCGTCTCGCCTACGACATCACCATCCGCGCGCGGTTCGGCACCACGGTCTGCGCGCTGGTGAAGGCGGGCCTCGGCATCGCCATCATCGACCAGTTCACGGTGGCCCATGGCGGCTATCCCGGGATCGAGCTTCTGAAGATCACCGAGCCGACGCGGTTCGATACCTACATCGCGGTCAAGCGCGGCGCGCCGCTGTCGCTCCATGCCGAGTATTTCATCGAGCAGCTGCGTACCGAGATGCGCGCGGTCGAGCCGTCCCGCGGCAACGGCAAGGCTGGCGGCACGCGCGGACGGAAGAAATAACATCATGTTAGGTTTGCCCGATAAAAGGGTAATTGTGTTAGGCGGGGGAAAGGCTATCGTCGCGCCAGGAACTGCCCTTGGACTTGCGGGGATTTCCCCGCTAATTGGCCGGGACCGAACGTTCCCTTTGAGACGATAGCGAACCATGTCCAAGCGCGGATACGCCGCCAGCAAGAAGCTCCTCACCGGCCTGATCGGCGCGCCGATCGCGCATTCCGCGTCCCCCGCCATGCATGAGCGCGCGGCCGAAGCGCTCGGACTGCGCGGCCACTACCAGCTGATCGAGGTCGCCGGCGCCGATGCGGCGGGGCTTCGCATGATGCTCGAGGGCGTGCGGCGGCTCGGCTTTGCCGGCGTCAATGTCACCTACCCCTACAAGGAAGCTGTGGTTCCGCTGCTCGACGAGCTGGCGCCGGGTGCAGCCAGCATGGGCGCGGTCAACACCGTCGTCGTCAAAGACGGCCGCCTGACCGGCCACAACACCGACACCACGGGCTTTGCGCGCGCGGTGGCGCCGCTGCTGGCGGCCGCAGGGAACGCCGTTGCAGTGATCGGCGCCGGCGGCGTCGGCAAGGCGATCGCGTTTGCGCTGGCGAGCCTGAAAGTTTCCGACATCCGCATTTTCGACAGCGAGCCGGCGCGCGCGGCGGCGCTCGTCTCCCTGCTTGCACCGCGGGGTGGCGCGAGGATCGCCGCGAGCGTCGAGGATGCGCTGCGCGGCGCAACCGGTCTCGTCAACGGCACGCCGGTCGGCATGCTGCCGGACCGCGGCATGCCGGTTGCGGCCGCGCTGCTGCATGAGAAATTGTGGGTGGCGGATGCCGTCTACTCGCCGTTGATCACGCCGCTGCTGGCGGCGGCACAAGCCAAGGGCGCGCGGATCATGACCGGGCGGGAGCTCGCGATCTATCAGGCGGCCGACGCTTTCGAACTGTTCACGGGCCTTGCCCCATCGACCGAGGTCATGGGAGAGGCATTCGACGAGGTGATGGCGGCACGAAGCTCGGCCTATCACGCAGCGTAAACCGAAGCGGCCGACACAAGGCCGCGAATAACATCAGAGGAAATGGGAGGAGAAACCATGAAATCGACCATCCTGGCAGGCGCTCTGCTTGCCTTCGCGACTGCAACCAGCGTCCACGCCCAGGCGATCAAGCTCGCCGACGTCGCCGAGCTCTCGGGCGGCGGCGCCACCGTCGGCACCAACTGGAAGAACGGCATCGACCTCGCCATCGAGGAGATCAACGCCAAGGGCGGCGTGCTCGGCCGCAAGCTGGAAGTGACCCATGCCGACTCGCAATCCAACCCCGGCGTCGCCCGCGCCCAGGTGCAGAAGGCGCTCGACGCCGAGCCCTACGTGCTGCTCGGGCCCGGCTATTCCGGCTCGGTCAAGGTGACCGCGCCGCTCGCGGCCGAAGCCGGCATCGCGCAGATCATGGGTGGCGAAGCCGCCGAGCTGACGCAGGCTGGCAACAAATTCCTGTTCCGCACCTCGTTCGGCCAGCAATCCTCGATGCCGAAGGTCGCAAAATACATCCACGACGACATGAAGGCGAAGACGGTCGCGGTGGTGTGGGTCAACAATGACTTCGGCCGCGGCGGCCGCGACGTCGTCGTCAAGGAGCTCGACCGGCTCGGCTCCAAGGTGGTCGCCGATCTCTCGACCGAGGCGGGCCAGGCCGATTTCGCCGCCGACGTCGGCAAGATCAAGGCCGCCAATCCGGATGCCGTGTTCGTCTACCTGAATGAGGAAGAGAGCGCACGCATCCTGAAGGAGCTGAAGCGCCAGGGCGTCACCGCGCCGCTGATGGGCGAGACCACGCTGATCGGCCAGAAGGTGATCGAGCTCGCCGGCGACGCCGCCAACGGCGCGCGCGGCCACGTCGGCCTCACCACCGACGCGCCGGTCGATTTGATCAAGGCATTCCGCGAGAAGTTTTCCAAGAAGTACAATTACGTCCCTGATCATAACGGCCTGAAAGGCTATCTCGCCGTCTACATGGTGAAGGCCACCACCGAGAAGATGGGCAAGGTCGACCCGAAGAAGTTTGCCGAGACGCTGCACGGCCTCACCATCAAGGCCGCGGACGAGCCGGGCATCCTGATGGACGTCACCTTCAGCGACACCGGCGACATCGACCGCCAGAGTTTTCTGGTCGAAGTGGTCGAAGGCAAGCAGGTCGTGAAGCAGGTGCTGCCCAAGGTGAAGTGAAGGTTTCTTCGCCTCTCCCCGCACTTGTCCCGCCGAAGCTTTAGCGAAGGCGGATGCGGGGAGAGATCTCTCGCTCCCTCACCCCGCTCTTCGCGGGGAAAGGGTGGGGTGCGGGGTGGTTCTGCGAAGACGGTGAGAGATGAGCTTGCGGAAAGAGCCCCTCACCATAGCCGATGCCCTGTATCGGCTTTCTTTAGAACGGCGGCCACAGGCCGCCTATGCCTCTCCCCGTAAGAACGGGGCGAGGGACACGAGGGGAGAAAATGTCCAACCTATTCGATCTACTGGTCGCAGGGCTCGCCACCGGCGCGATCTACGCGCTGGTCGCGGTCGGCTTCACGCTGCTGTGGCAGACCTCGCAGACCATCAATTTCGCGCAAGGCGAGTTCGTGATGCTGCCGGCATTTTTGATGCTGGCGGCGATGCATGCCGGCGCGCCGTTCTGGCTCGCGATCATCCTCGGCATCCTGCTCTCGATGATCCTGCTCGGACTCGGCTTCAAGCTGCTGCTGGTCGACCCCATGATGCGGCACGGCGTGCTGCCGCTGGCGATTGCGACCATGGCGCTGGCGATCGGCCTCAAGGAAGCGGTCAAGCAGTTCTTCAGCGCCGAGGCTTCGCCCTTCCCCTCGATCGTGCCGACCGGCGACGTCTCTATCCTCGGCCACGCGGTCTCGCTGCAGAGCATCGGCGTGCTCGTCGTCGCCATCGTTGCCGTGTTCGGCTTGACCGCGCTTCTCAACCGCACCTCGCTCGGTCACCAGATGCAGGCGGCGGCGCAGAATCCGACGGTGGCCCGCATCATCGGCGTGCCCGTGGAACGGATGATCCTGCTGACCTTCCTGATCAACGCCTTCCTGGTCGCGCTGGCCTCGCTTTTGATCACGCCGATTTATCTCGCAAAGTTCTCGTCCGGCGAGGTGCTGGGGCAGGCCGCCTTCATCGCGGCGATCGTCGGCGGCTTCAACCAGGTGCGCGGCGCGATCGCCGGCGGCCTGCTGATCGGCGTGCTCGACAATCTCGCGGCCAGCTACGTCTCGACGCAATACCGCGCTGCAGTGCCGCTGATCTTCCTGATCGTCGTCATCCTGTTCCGGCCGCAAGGACTGCTCGGCCGCGCCGAGGAGCGCACGGTATGAGCAGCTTTGCCAAGCCCCTGAAGATCGCGCTCGGCCTGATCGTCATCGCCGGCCTGATCATCGTCCCCATGAACTTCAACCGCTACGGCCTGTTCATCCTGAGCCAATGGGCGGTGATGACCATCGCTGCGATGGGCCTCAACCTCACGCTCGGCTATGCCGGCCAGGTCTCGCTGGCGCAGGGCGCCTTCGTCGGCATTGGCGCCTATGCCGCCGCGATCATGACCACGCATGGCTGGCCGCTGCCGGCGGCGATCGTCGTCGCCATCGTGCTGAGCTTCGCGGTCGGCTGGGTGCTCGGCTACCCCGCGCTGCGCGTGCAGCACCACTACCTCGCCTTCGTCACGCTCGCCTTCTCCACCCTCGCCTTCCTGGTGTTCCGCAACGAGAGCTGGCTCACCGGCGGCATCTACGGCATCTCCAACATCCCGCGTCCGCATATCTTCGGTCTCGCGACCAACAAGCCGCTGCCTTTCTATTATGTCTGCCTCGGCGCGCTCGCGATCGTGTCGCTGGCGGTGTGGTGGCTGATCCGATCCCCCTGGGGCCGCGCCTTCATGGCGCTGCGCGAAAACCCGCTGCGCGCGCAGTCGCTCGGCATCGACACAAGGCGCTACACGCTGATGGCGTTCGCGATCGGCTCGGCGCTCGGCGGCGTCGCCGGCGCGCTGTATGCGCCGCTGACGCAATATATCGACCCTGTTCCCTTCAACCTGTCGCTCTCGCTCGACCTTCTGATGATGGTGATCGTCGGCGGCGCGGGCTTCTATCTCGGACCGTTCCTTGGCGCGATGATCGCGGTGCTGCTGCCGGAATGGCTGCGCTTCACCGAAGGCTATTACCTGATGCTCTACGCGGTGGCGGTGATGCTGCTGCTGATCTGGTCGCCGACCGGCATTTTGGGAATCCTCGACCGCTATCTCGCCGAGCGCCGCACCAAGGCGGCCTCCGCGCTGCGCGCCGTCGCAAAATCCCGCCTGGAGACGGCGCAATGAGTGCGGTCCTCGAAGTCACCGACATCAAGAAGAATTTTGGCGGTATCAGCGCCGTCGACGGCGTCTCCTTCGACGTCCGCGAGGGCGAGATCCTCGGCCTGATCGGTCCGAACGGCTGCGGCAAGTCCACGCTGTTCAACTGCATCCTCGGCCAGCTCACCCCGTCAGGCGGCGAGGTCAAGCTCGACGGCAAGGTCGTCACGGGCCTGCGCCCCGCCGAGCTCAACAAGCTCGGGGTCAGCCGCACCTTCCAGCTGCTGCAGGTGTTTCCAAAGCTCTCGGTGCGCGAGAACCTGATCCTCGCGGGCCAGGAGCACCAGGGCAACATGGCCTCGCGCCTGGTCGGCCGCTCCGATGCCGGATTGACGGAGACCGCCAACCAGATGATCGGCTTCTTCAAGCTCGACCATCTCGCCGACGAGCCGGCCGGCGGGCTCTCCTATGGCCAGCAAAAACTGCTCGACGCCGCCATGGCCTTCATGGGCGGCCCGCGCCTGGTGCTGCTCGACGAGCCCGCCGGCGGCGTCAACCCGTCGATGCTGGCCGATCTGAAGGACCGCCTGGTCGCGATCAACCGCGAGAAGAACGCCACCTTCGTCGTGATCGAGCACAACATGGAGTTCGTGATGTCGCTGTGCTCGCGCGTGATGGTGATGGCGGAGGGCAAGATACTGGCGATGGGGCGGCCCGACGAGGTCCGCAAGAACCCTGCTGTCATCGAAGCCTATCTCGGACATTGAGGAGCCGACCATGAGCGAGCCAATCCTCTCGGTTCACAATCTCGTCGGCGGCTACGGCAAGATGACGATCTTGAACGGCACGACGTTTGCCGTGCCGGAGGCCACGATCACGACGATCATCGGCCCGAACGGCGCCGGCAAGTCGACCGTGTTCAAGGCGATCTTCGGCCTGTTGAAGCTGCGCGATGGCAAGATCGGCTTTGCCGGCCGCGACGTCACCAATTTGAGCCAGCGCGCGCTGCTCAATGCCGGCATCTGCTACGTGCCGCAGGGCCGCAACATCTTTCCCGAGCTGTCTGTGCGCCACAATATCGAGCTCGGCGGCGTTGCCGCCGGCAAGGGCCTCGACCTGCCGACGCGAATCGAGGCCGCGCTTGACCTGTTCCCGGCGCTGCGGCGCAAATCGACGCAGCAGGCGTCCACGCTGTCCGGCGGCGAGCAGAAGCAGCTCGAGATCGCCCGCTCGCTGCTGCTGGAGCCGAAACTCGTGCTGATCGACGAGCCCTCGATCGGCCTGTCGCCGCTGATGGTGCAGCAGACCTTCGACATTCTCAAATCCTTGCGCGACCGCGGCGTCACCATCCTGATGATCGAGCAAAACGCGCGCTCGGCGCTGGAGATCTCCGACATCGGCATCGTGCTCGAGCTCGGCCAGACCCGCATGGTCGACGACGCCAGGCGCATCCTGAACGATCCCCGCATCGGCCAGCTCTTTCTCGGGGGAGCCATGGAGGAGAGCGCGGCATGAGTGCGCGAATGCGCATCGCCGTCGCCGGCGCCGGCCTGATCGGCCGCCGCCATATCGAGTTGATCGAGGCCTCACCGGATTGCGAGCTCGCCGGCATCGCGGACCCCTCGCCTGCGGCGCGGGACTATGCGCAAGCCCACAACGTAGCCTGCTATGCCGACCATCGGGCGCTGCTGGCGCAGGAAAAGCCCGACGGCTTGATCATCGCCTCGCCCAACACACTGCACCTGCCGATGGCGCTCGATTGCGCCGAAGCGGGCGTGCCGGCGCTGATCGAGAAGCCGGTGACGGAGACGGTTGCCACCGCACAACGTCTGTGCGACGCCGTCAAACGAACCGGCGTGCCGATGCTGGTCGGGCATCACCGCCGGCACAATCCGGCCATCAAGGCTGCGCGTCAGACGGTGACGAGTGGCAAACTCGGCCAGCTCACCGCCGTGGTCGGGCTCTGGCTGCTGAAGAAGCCCGACGATTATTTCGAAGTGGCTTGGCGCCGCGAGCAAGGCGGCGGGCCGCTGCTGATCAACCTCATTCACGACATCGACAATCTCCGCTTCATCTGTGGCGAGATCAATGAGGTGCAGGCGCTGACCTCGAACAAGGCGCGCGCCTTCGCCGTCGAGGACACCGCGGCGCTGCTGCTGCGCTTTGCGAATGGCGCGCTGGGGACGGTGACCGTGTCGGATGCGACACCGGCGCCGTGGAGCTGGGAGCTCGCCTCCGGCGAGAGCACCGCTTATCCCAAGCAGGATCAGCCCTGCTACATCCTCTCCGGCACGGAGGGATCGCTCTCCGTGCCGAATATGGAGCTGTGGTCCTATGCGCGAGAGCCCGGCTGGTACGCGCCGCTGTCGCGCGAGACCGTTGCGCCGCCCGCTTTCGATCCGCTGGTCGAGCAGCTCCGTCATTTTTGCGCGGTCATCAGCGGCCGCGAGCCGCCGCTGATCCCGGCCGAGGACGCGATGGGAACGCTCGCCGTCGTCGAAGCCGTTAGCGAGGCCGCGCGCACGGGCCAAAAAGTCTCACCGGGGCGGATCATGGAGCAGGCAGCATGAACAAGCGCTCGATCGCAACGGTCTCCCTCTCAGGCGCGCTGGACGAGAAGCTCCGCGCCATCGCCGCCGCCGGCTTCGATGAGGTCGAGATTTTCGAGAACGATCTGCTGTCGTTCGGCGCCGGCCCGCGCGATATCGCAAAGCTCTGCGGCGATCTCAACCTGAAGATCTCAGCGTTCCAGCCGTTCCGCGATTTCGAGGGCATGCCCGAGCCGCAGCGTGCGCGCAATTTTGCCCGTGCGGAACGCAAGTTCGACTTGATGCAGGAACTTGGCACCGACCTGCTGCTGATCTGCTCCAACGTCTCACCCGCCTCGCTCGGCGGCATCGACCGCGCTGCGGACGATTTTCGCGAGCTTGGCGAGCGTGCCGCCAAGCGGGGCTTGCGCGTCGGCTACGAGGCGCTGGCCTGGGGCCGCCATGTCCACGACTATCGCGATGCCTGGGAGATCGTGCGCCGCGCCGATCATCCCGCGATCGGAATCATCCTCGACAGCTTTCACGCGCTGGCACCTGGCTTTCCGACCCGCGCGATGGCCTCGATTCCCGGCGACAAGATATTTCTGGTGCAGCTTGCCGATGCGCCGAAGCTCGAGCTCGACATCCTCTCCTGGAGCCGGCACTTCCGCTCCTTCCCCGGACAGGGCGATCTGCCGGTCGGTGAGTTCATGGCGGCGGTCGCGGCGACCGGCTATGCCGGACCACTGTCGCTGGAGATCTTCAACGACCAGTTCCGCGCCGGCTCTGCCGCGCAGACCGCGCTCGACGGCCTGCGCTCGCTGATCCTGCTGGAGGACCAGCTTGCGCCGGATTGGCCGAAATTCGCCGCCGAGCCGCTGGCACCGAAGGCGAAGAGCCGCGGCACCGGGTTCATCGAGTTTGCCGTCAACGAGACCAAGGCCGGCGAGCTCGGCCACCTGTTTGCGCAACTCGGCTTCCGCAAGACCGGCGCGCATCGCAGCAAGGCTGTGGAGCGCTGGTCGCAGGGCAAGGTCGAGCTCGTCATCAACAGCGAGACCGACGGCTTTGCCCATTCGCACTACGTCACGCACGGCCCCGGCGTTTGCGCGATTGCGCTCGATGTCGACAATGCCGGCCTTGCCATGCAGCGCGCGGAGATGCTGAAGGCGCGCACCTTCTACCAGCCGGTCGGGCCGGGAGAATTGGAGATCCCCGCGATCCACGGCGTCGGCGGCAGCCTGCTGTATTTCCTCGACCAGGCCGGCAAGAACTGGGACACGGATTTCGAGCCTGTTGCGAGCGAGGCAAACGGCGACGCGCTGCTCGCCGTCGACCACATCGCACAGTCGATGCCCTATGACGAGATGCTGTCCTGGCTGCTGTTCTACACCGGCATCCTCGACCTGAAGCGGCTGCCGCAGATGGAGATCGCCGATCCCAGGGGGCTCGTGCAAAGCCAGGCCGTCGTCAATGCCGACCAGAGCCTGCGCTTCGTGCTCAACGGCTCCTCCGCCAACCGCACGCTGCCGGCGCGCTTTATCTCGGAGTTCTTCGGCTCAGGGGTGCAGCACGTCGCGTTTTCCTGCAAAGACATCTTCGCGACGGTCGCGGACATGCGCAAGCGAGGTGCGGATTTCCTGGATATCCCCGACAACTACTACGACGACATCGAAGCCAAATACGACCTTGCGCCCGAGCTGATGGCGCAGCTGCGTGCCAATCACATCCTCTACGACCGCGAGGGCGACGGCGAGTTCTTCCAGGTCTACACCCACATTTTCGACGAGCGGTTCTTCTTCGAAATCGTCGAGCGGAGGGATTATCAGGGGTTCGGTGCTGCCAATGCCGGCATCCGGCTGGCAGCACAGGCTCGCGAGGTGCGGCCGGCGAGCATGCCGCGGGTGTAGGCTCGCCTTGCCGTCATTGCGAGGAGCGACCTGACCCTCTCCCCGCAAGCGAGGAGAGGGAGAAGAGAGAGCTCACTTCATCTTGCACTTGTCGTGGAAACGATCCTGGTCGTTCTCGACGATGGTCGCGACCGTCTTCAGCGAGAGCTGGCCTTCTGCGTCCTTCACGACGTCCTGGAGATAGAAGCTCTGCACCGGGATGTGGTTCTTGCCGTATTTGAACGCGCCGCGCAGCGACTTGAAGTTGGCCTTCTCCATCTCGGCCTTCATCGCATCCTTCTTGCTGGTGTCGCCCTTCACCGCGACCACCGCGCTGTTGATGAGCTGGGCCGCGTCATAGGCTTGCGCGCCGTAATAGGTCGGACGCAGCCCGGTGTACTTCTTGCGGTAGTCGGCGACGAAGCGCTTGTTCTGCTCGTTGGGGAGGTCGTTGACCCATTCCTGCGCGCCGGGCACTCCGAGCGCGTTCTCCTTCTGCAGCGGCAGCGACAGCTCGTCGACGGTGAACGCCGTATAGAGCGGCATCGTGCTCTTCAGGCCCGCCTGCGCATATTGATTGAGGAACTGCACGCCGGCCGCACCCGGATAGAACACGAAGATCGACTCCGCGCCCGAGGCGCGGGCCTTGGAGAGCTCGGCGGAGAAATCGAGCTGGCTCGGCCAGACCGTGTATTCCTCGCCCTTGATCTCGCCCTTGAAGGTGTTCTTGAGGCCCGCGAGCATGTCCTTGCCGGCCGCGTAGTTCGGCCCGATCAGGAACACGCTCTTGACGCCCTTCTGGTTCATGTAGAGGCCCATGGCCTGCGGCGTCTGGTCGTTCTGCCAGGAGGTCGAGAACACGTAAGGGCTGCACAGCTCGCCGGCGAGCTGCGACGGGCCGGCATTGGCCGAGATCAGGAAGGTCTGCGAATCCACCGCGGTCTTCAGCGAGGCCAAAAGCACGTTCGACCAGATGTAGCCGACGATGAAATCGACCTTGTCGGACTGCACCAGCTTCTCGGTCTTCTGCTTGCCGACATCGGGCTTCTGCCCGTCATCCTCGTAGATGACCTCGACCGGCTTGCCGTCCATCTTGCGGCCGATGTGATCCAGCGCGAGCTCGAAGGAGTTGCGCATGTCGTTGCCGATCACGGCGGTCGGGCCGCTGAAGGTCGAGACGAAACCGATCTTGATGGTGTCGCCGGCGAATGCCGGGCTCGCCAGCACCAGCGCCGCTGCGCCCGCCAGCCAGAATGCCGTTCTCATAACCACTCCCCTCCCTATTATTGAGCCCGGAGACGGGGTGATCGCCGCCCCGGGTCTGTCTCTATTGAACGCAAAATCCATCGAGCCGCCAATGGCTCAGCGCCTGCCCCTGCACCATATTTCGCCCCAATCGGGGATGGCAAGAAATATAATTCTACTTACTTAGACCAACCCTGCGGCGCTTTTTCACGTCTGATCGATACATCCAGCCTATGCGGCGATTGATGACCTCTATTGGACCGCAGCGTCCGATCCGCACTTAAATGGGAGTGTGGAGCAGCGAGATTCGAGGGTACACCATGACCACGGCACCGCATCGCGTCGTCATCGTCGGGGCCGGCTTCGGCGGGCTGGAGGCGACCTATCGGCTTGCGGGTGCGCCGGTCGAGATCACGCTGATCGACCGCCGCAACCATCATCTGTTCCAGCCGCTGCTGTACCAGGTCGCGACCGCCTCGCTCGCGACCAGCGAGATCGCCTGGCCGATCCGTCATCTCATGCGCGACCGGCCCGAGGTGACGACGCTGTTCGCGACGGTCAGCGGCGTCGATGCGGCAAGACGCCGCGTGCTGATCGACGACGGCAGCGAGGTGCCTTACGACACGCTGGTGCTCGCGACCGGCGCGCGTCACGCCTATTTCGGCCATGACGAATGGGAGGCATGGGCGCCGGGCCTGAAGACGCTGGAGGACGGCACCACGCTGCGCCGTCACATCCTGGTGGCGTTCGAGCGCGCCGAGCGCGAGACCGATCCGGACAAGCGCGCAGCGCGGCTGACCTTCGTCATCGTCGGCGCCGGCCCGACCGGCGTCGAGCTCGCCGGCACCATCGCCGAGATGGCGCGTCACACCTTGCCCGGCGATTTCCGCAACATCGACACGACCAAGGCGCGCGTGGTGCTGATCGAGGCAGGGCCGCGCGTGCTCGCGGGCTTTGCCGACGACCTCTCGGCCTATGCGCAGGCCTCGCTGGAGAAGATCGGCGTCGAGGTCGTGCTGGGACAGGCCGTCACCGAGATCAATCGCGAGGGCGTGGTGTTCGGCGGCAAGCTGCTCGAGGCCAAGACGCGAATCTGGGCCGCCGGCGTCCGCGCCTCGCCCGCCGCCGAGTGGCTGGGTGCACCGGCCGATCGTGCTGGCCGCGTCCAGGTCGAAGACGATCTGAGCATCCCTGATCATCCCGAGATCTTTGCGATCGGCGACACCGTCTTGATCAACGCCTGGGAGGGCAAGCCGGTGCCCGGCATCGCACCGGCCGCCAAGCAACAGGGCCGTCACGTCGCCGAGACCATCAAGGCGCGGCTGCGCGGAGAGCCGACAGGCCCGTTCCGTTACAAGCACTCCGGCAGCCTCGCCCAGATCGGCAAGCGGCTCGCGGTGATCGACTTCGGCCGCATCAAGCTGCGCGGCACCATCGCTTGGTGGATCTGGGGCATCGCCCACATCTACTTCCTGATCGGCCTGCGCCACCGCCTCAGCGTCGCGCTCAGCTGGCTATGGATCTACGCGCGTGATCAGCGCGCAGCGCGGCTGATCACGCAGGGGAGTAGCAAGGTGGTGTAGGGAGGCTCCTCTGGTGTCCCGGACGCGGCGCGGCATGAAATGACGCGACGCAGAGCCGGGACCCAGCAGTCAGGGGCCCCGGCTCTGCAGTGCACCGCTGCGCGCTGCGTCCGGGGCACGAGACTCACTTCACCAGCTCGCACCCGCCTTCCGCCAGCGGGCGGAATGCCTGGTCGGCTGGAATCGTCGAGACCAGCTTGTAATAGTCGTAGGGAAATTTCGACTCCTCCGGCTTCTTCACCTCGAACAGGTACATCGGATGCACGACGCGGCCGTCCTGGCGGATCGCGGTGTCGCCGAACAGTTTGTCCTTGCCCTTGAACTTCTTCATCTCGGGCACGGCGTCCTTGGCATTGTCGCTCCCGGTGGCGGCGACGGCGTTGAGATAAGCGAGCGTCGAGGCATAGACGCCGGCCTGGTTGCCGCTCGGCATCTTGCCGTTCATGCCCGGCCGCGCGGCGAAACGCTTGGCGAAGGCGCGGGTGTCGTCATTCATGTCCCAGTAGAAAGCTTCCATGAGCTGGAGGCCCTGCGCGACCTTGATGCCCATGCCGTGGACGTCGTTGATGAAGAGCAGGAAGGCGACGAGCCGCTGCCCGTTCTGCTGAATGCCGAACTCGGCGGCCTGCTTCACCGCGTTGATGGTGTCACCGCCGGCATTGGCAAGGCCGATCACCTGGGCCTTCGAGCTCTGCGCCTGCAACAGGAAAGAGGCGAAGTCGGAGGTGCCGAGCGGGTGCTTGGAGGAGCCAAGCACCTTGCCGCCATGCGCCTCGATGTATTTCTGCGCCTCCGATTCGATGCCCTTGCCGAGCGCGAAATCGACTGTGAGGAAATACCAGTCCTTGCCGCCACGCGAGACCATCGCCGCTGCCGTGGTGTTGCCGGTCGCCCAGGTGTCGTTGACCCATTGGATGGTGTTGGGCGAGCAGGCCTTGCCGGTGAGATCGGAGCTTGCGGTCGAAGACGCCAGGAACGTCATGCGGCTGTCGCGCAGCAGCGTGTTGATGGAGAGGCCGACGGCCGAGTTCGGCACGTCGACGATGGCATCGACGCCCTCGACATCGAGCCATTTGCGCGCGATGGCGTTGCCGACATCGGCCTTGTTCTGGTGGTCGGCATAGACGATCTCGACCTTGATGCCTTTGCCGCCGCCGTTGAAATCCTCCGCCGCCATGCGCGCGGCCTCGACCGAGCCCATGCCGTTGGTGTCCTGGAAGATGCCGGAGATGTCGTTGAGCACGCCGACGCGCACGACATTGTCCGAGATCTCCGCGCTCGCCGCGCCGGTCACCAGGCTCGCGGCCAGCGCGAGCGTCCACTTCAGATGTTTCATCGTTCCCTCCCCTGTTGATGATTTGCCACGCCGGTCGTTGCCGGCGTGTCGAGACTCAGACCTGCCGCTCCGGCAGCTTCAGCACGAGCCCGTCGAGCTCGGACGTGACCGCGATCTGGCAGGACAGCCGACTTGTCGGCCGCCGCTCGGCGGCGGCGCCGTCGAGCAGCGCATCCTCGTCGTCGGCTACCGCGGGGAGCCGCGCGAGCCAGCTCTCGTCGACATAGACATGGCAGGTCGCACACATCGCGTTGCCGCCGCATTCGGCCAGAATGCCGTCGAGGCCGTGGCGGGTCGCGGCCTGCATGGCGCTCTCCCCGTCCGCGGTCTCGACACGCTCCGACTTGCCGTCGGGATGAACGAAGGTGATTGCGGGCATGAAACTCCTCGTCAGGCCGGGGTGATGGTCACCGGCAGGCTATCGAGCCCGCGCAGCGTGTTGTTGAAGCGGCGCTTCGGCTCGCCCGTGATCTCGATCTTCGCGATGCGCCGGGCCAGCGCGGTCAGCATTACCTCGCCTTCGAGGCGGGCGACGAGCTGGCCGACGCACATGTGGATGCCCGAGCCGAAGCCGACATGGCCGGAGGTGCGGCGTGTGATGTCATAGCTATCAGGCTGGTCCCAGCGCCTGGGATCGCGGTTGGCGGCGGCGAGGAACATCAGCACCTTCTCGCCCTCGCCGATCCTCGCGCCTGATAGCTCGACATCCCGCGTGGTGGTGCGGAAGAAGGTCTGCACCGGACTTTCGAACCGCACGGCCTCCTCGAAGGCATTGCGCGCGAGCGTCAGATCATCACGCAGGCGCTGCCACTGGTCCGGGAAGCGCGCGAGGCAGTCGACGGCCGCACCGATGCCGTTGACGGTGGTGTCGAGGCCGGCTGACAGCAGCGAGCGCACCAGCAGCGGCGCCTCGGTCGCGGTGATCGCGCCGTCGTCGACCTGCGCATGGATGCAGGCCCCGAAGCCGCCGGGCGAAAGGTTGTCGCGCTGGCATTGCTCGGCGACATAGGCCTGGTGCGGCGCCGAGCGCGCGATCGCCTGCTGGCGCAGCTCATTGGGCGGACCGAACGCGTTGAACACGACGCTGGCATAGGGAATGAGATGCTCGCGTCCCTCCGCCTTCAGGCCCAGCGCATCCGGAAAGATCGAGAGCGGATAGGCTTCCGCGAGATCGGCGATCGCGTCGAAGCTGCGCCTCTCGACCAGCGCGTCCACCCGCTGTTCCGCCGCCGCCGCAAAGCGGTCGCGGACCTGCTTCATCACGGTGGGCGACAGCACCTTCGACAGCACGGCGCGGGTGCGGGTGTGCGCGGGCGGATCGGCCTCCAGGATCAGGCTTGGCGGCCGCCACGGCGTCTCCTTCTTGAAGTCGGACAGGCCGACACCGCGGCTGGAGCAGAACGTCGCGGGATCGTTCAGGACCGCATGGACCTCGGCATAGCGCGCCACGCCGTAGACGTTCCACTTGTCGAGATAGACGACCGGACCGGCCTCCCGCAGCAGCTCATGCGTGGGATAAGGGTCGGCAAAGAAATTCATCGCAAAGGGATCGATGTCGAGATGCGGGACGGACGCAAGGCCCGTCGACGCAGGGGTGCCGCATGCGGTCATGGGAGACCTCCCTCATTTTGATCTTGTGAAAGGGCGGCGCATGCCCTTAGGTCGGTGGCTCCACCGCGAGTCAGATTCCCGACATGCCTGCGCCTTCGACCAGATCCCGCCAAAAGCCCGCGCCCAGCGATGCCGGACCAACGCTCGATCTCGACCGTTACGTCCCGGCGTTCGTCACCTTCATCGCCAACAAGCTCTCGAACAGCGCGACCGCGTTCTATCAGCGGGAGTTCGGCGTCAACGTCACGGAATGGCGGATCATGTCGCTGCTGGCGATCGAGCCCGGCATTCCGGCCTCGCGCATCTGTCACGTCATCGGCTTCGACAAGGGGCCGGTGAGCCGGACGCTGGCTGGGCTGGAAAAGCGCGGCCTCATCTCGATCCGCACCGACCCGAACGACGGCCGCACCCATTCGATTTCGCTGACGACGAAGGGCCGCGCCACCCATGACAAGGTGATCGTCGCGGCGCTCGAGCGCGAGCGGCGGCTGCTGTCGTGCCTGAACAAGGACGAGCGCGAGGTGCTGATCGATCTGCTGCGCCGGCTGCACGAAAATCTCGGCGCGGTCACGGACAGCAGCTACACCTGACGCACCGCACCGCGGCCGCGCCCTGTCGCCACCTCCAGGCATGCGCCCGCGCTTGCCCGCGGCACCCTTCCTGCCGAGCATCGTTTCCTCCGAGATCGGACGCGGCGGTTTCCCCGCCGTCGTCCTGGTCTGGAACGGTTCGCACAGATTAGTTGCTTAGGCAACAAAAGAATCAGCAATATATTGCGGCAGTGGGATTGGCCTATCCGCTCGTCATTCCGGGGCGCGCGTAGCGCGAACCCGGAATCCATCGTGCAACACCCCTGCGGTGAAATGGATTCCGGGCTCGCGCCAAGAGGCGCGCCCCGGAATGACAGCGGAATGTGGCTTCGCTAACTCGGCCTTTACAGCCCAATCCACTCCGCCGACGCATCATCGTTCAGCCGAGCCACGGCATCCGCTCGCCGCGTCAGCACGGCGCGCTGGTTGATGTAGCCTTTGTCGGTGATCTCGCCGCCATCGACCGATGGCGGCTCGGCGAGCAGCAGCGCGCGCGTGGCGTGGCCGGAGGAGTTGGGGCCTTGCTGCTTCAGTTTCGCCAGGCCCTGTGCGATCGCGGTCCTGACCTTGTCATGCGCAAGCACCTCGTTGACATCAGCCGTCTCGCCCAAGCCGGCATGGGCGCGGCAAGCCGCGATGTTCGGGATCACCAGGAAGCGCGCCTCGTCGCCACCGTGGCCTGACACGACGATGTCCTGCGCCAGCGGCGCCAGCGCGGCGATGCCGGCAACGCGCAGCGTGCCGACGCTGACCCAAGTGCCGGAATTGAGCTTGAAATCTTCAGCGACGCGGCCGTCGAAGAACAGGCCGCGCTCCGGCCGCGCGTGATCGGCAAGCTTCACGGCATCGCCGATCAGATAAAAGCCCTCTTCATCAAAAGCCTTCTTCGTCAGCTCCGGCGCCTTCCAATAGCCCGGCGTGACGTTGGGACCACGTACCCGCACCTCGAGCTTGTCGCCTGACGTGACGAGCTTCAGCTCGGTGCCGGGAATGGGCACGCCGATATTGCCAGAGCGTTCGGCGAGGAAATGGCAGTCGGTCGCCAGCGGCGACGTCTCGGTCGAACCCCAGGCCGAAACCATCGGCAGCGCGCGGCCGACGGTCTTGATCGAGAGCTCTTCGAGCGCATCCCAGAGATTCTGCGGCAGCGCCGCGCCGGCATAGAAGGCGAATTTCACCTCGTTGAAGAAGCGGCGGCACAGCTCCTCGTCGCCGCGCAGCGCCGCGATCAGCATGTCGAAGCCGCGCGGCACGTTGAAATAGACCGTCGGCATCACGCTTTTGAGATTGGCCAGTGACGTCGCGAACAGGCCGGGCGCCGGCTTGCCGCCGTCGATATAGAGCGAACCGCCGTTGCGCAGCACGAGGTTGAAATTGTGGTTGGCGCCGAAGGTGTGGCTCCAGGGCAGCCAGTCGAGAATGACGAGGTCGCGACCGCCCTGCTCCAGAAATGTCCAGGTCTGCGCCTTGGCCTCTTGGCTCGAGGTCAGCATGCGCTGGGTGTTGATGACGGCCTTGGGCGTGCCTGTTGACCCCGAAGTGAACAGGAATTTGGCGATCGTGTCGGGCGTCACCGCAGCGAATGCTTTTGCGACGTCGGGACTCTCCGGCGTTGCCACGACGGTGCGGAAGGCGAGCGCATCGCCATCGTCGGCGTTCCCGCTGATGATCTGCGCCTTGTGCAGCGGTTTGATCGCGGCCAGTGCTGCCGCGAATGACTTGGTCGCGGAGACATAGATCGCGCCCGGCTCGAGCAGCGCGATCATGCTCTTGAGCTTGTCGAAATCTTTCGACATCAACGAATAGGCCGGCGAGATCGCCGCCGAGGGCACGCCGACATGCTGGGCGGCAAGCGCGAGCAGAGCATGGTCGATGCTGTTGTCGGAGAGGATCGCGAGCGGGCGTTCGGCGCTCAGACCCTGCGCCAGGATCCAGGACGCCGCCGCACGCACCTGGCGCAGCGCCTGCGCATAGCTGACGGTGGTCCATGCCGCCTCGGCGTTGGCGCGCTCGGCAAGGAAGATCGCATCCGGCGTTTGCCGCGCCCATTGCTCCAGCCAGTCGCCGACGCAGCGCGCGCCATCGCGCAACGGTTCGGGCGAGCGCAGCACGATGCTGCCGTCGGCGCGATGCTCGGCGACGGTCCGTGGCGTTGCAAACAGGCTTGCGGCATCGCCGCGTGCGGCGGTTGTCATGATTTCCTCCTCCGCCCGGATCCCGGATCGGCCGCAGCCTCGTTCCGGGCTGCTTTGACCATAATGTTGGGCATGACAATTGTTGTCGTCAACAACAATCTTCCGCCCGCGCAATAATGACGTTACAAGAATAGTCCGGCAGGAGACGCGATTTGACAGCCACCTCAGCCCAGACTTCCGCACGCAGGCGCGCCGGCAACGGCGCGGCGCCTCGGGACATGGCCGACGAGATCGGCCTCGACGCACTGGTCGGGCACGCCGGCTATGCGGTGCGGCGCTTCCAGATCTGGATCTTTCAGGACTTCATCAGAACGCTCGGCGATGTCGACATCCGGCCGACGCAATATTCGGTGCTGACCGTGATCGGCGCCAATCCGGGCCTGTCGCAGATGGCGGTGGCAAAGCGCCTCGGCATCGAGCGCGCCCGGCTGGTGCACCTGCTCGACAGCCTCGAACAGCGCAAGCTCGTGAAGCGGGTCAAATCGAAGGCGGACCGTCGCTCGCATGCGCTGCATCTCACGACACAGGGCGAGACGGCGCTGGCGAAATTCAAGCGGCTCGCGGCCGAACACGAGCGGCACGTCGAAGAGAAGATCGGCAAGGAAAACCGGGCGCAGCTGCTGCGGATCCTTGCTGGCTTCACCTGATCTCGACTGCCCATGATTTGGGCAGATGCCCGTCACAGGGCGCTGACGTTACGACCCGCCCGCCTGCCAAAATATCCCGCAAGCCACTGATCCCACGGATAATATCCGCAGCTTCCGTCCTGCCCGGATAATGTACACAATGGCACATCGCTTGCTTCACTCCGGGGGTGAAGCAGTTGCCGGAGTTTTGTCGCCATGGGGGCTGAGATGGGGGCTGAGCAGCCTGAAACGATCGCCGCGATTGTGGCCGCACATCGCGCGGGCACGTTGACGCCGGTGCAGACGGTCGCGCGGACCTATCAGCGCATCCGCGACCACAATGATCCCGCCATCTTCATCAGCCTGCGCGACGAAAGGGACGCGATCGCCGAGGCCGAGAAGCTTGCTGCGAAGGACGCCGCCGGCCTCCCGCTCTACGGCGTGCCGGTTGCGGTGAAGGACAATATCGACGCGCTGGGCTTTCCGACCACCGCGGCCTGCCCGGCCTTCTCCACTACGCCGATGCATGACTCGACAGCGGTGGCGCGGCTGCGCGCCGCCGGCGCCATCATCATCGGCAAGACCAATCTCGACCAATTCGCGACCGGCCTCGTCGGCGTGCGCTCGCCGTACGGCGTTCCCAAGAATTCGATCCGCGAGGATCTCGTTCCCGGCGGCTCCAGCTCGGGCTCCGCTGTCGCGGTCGGCGCGGGGCTCGTGCCGCTGTCGCTGGGCACGGATACCGCCGGCAGCGGGCGCGTACCGGCGATGCTCAACAACATCGTCGGGCTGAAGCCGAGCCTCGGCATGATCTCGAACGCGGGGCTCGTGCCGGCCTGCCGCACGCTCGATTGCATCTCGGTGTTTGCGCTGACCGTGGACGACGCCGCGCTCGCGCTGTCAGTGATGGCGGGGCCGGACCCGGCCGATCCGTTCTCGCGCGACCGGCCGCTGGGCGCGATCACGCCGCTCCCCTCAGACCTGCGCCTCGGCGTGCCGCGCAACGGACAGTTGATCTTCTTCGGCGACAAGAAGGCGGAAGCCGCCTACGCCGATGCGCTGAAGCGCTGGACTGCGCTTGGCGCAACGCTGGTCGAGTTCGATCTTGAGCCGTTCTACGAGACGGCGCGGCTGCTCTATGAGGGCCCCTGGGTCGCCGAGCGTTATCTCGTGATCAAGGACCTGCTGGCGTCCGCGCCGGATTCGATTCATCCGGTGACGCGCGAGATCACCGCGGCCGGCGCGCGGCTCACCGCTGCGGACACGTTCTCCGCGCTCTATCGCCTGCAGGGCCTGCGCAAGATCGCCGAGCGCACGTTTGCCAATATCGACGCGCTGGTGCTGCCGACGGCGCCGACCGCCTATACGACCACGCAGGTGCTCGCCAATCCGATCGAGCTCAACAGCCGCCTCGGCACCTACACCAATTTCGTCAATCTGCTCGACCTCTGCGGCCTCGCGCTGCCGGCTTCGATGCGCAGCGACGGCATTCCGTTCGGCATCACGCTGCTCGCGCCCGCCGGGCATGATGCGCTGCTGGCGAGCATCGGCCGCGTCTTTCATGCGGATACCAGGCTGAGTCTCGGCGCGACGGGCGCGGCGCAAGCTCCGCTGGCGGCGCTGCCGGCAAGCAGCGGCGACGAGATCCCCATCGCCGTGGTTGGCGCGCATCTGTCCGGCATGGTGCTCAACGGCGAATTGAAGGCACTGAACGGGCGCCTGATCGAGGCAACCAGAACTGCGCCCGACTACAAGCTCTACGCGCTCAAGACCACGCCGCCGAAGCCCGGCATGTTGCGCGTGGAAGCCGGCAAGGGCGCCGCCATCGAGCTGGAGCTCTGGTCGCTGTCGTCTTCCGCCTTCGGCAAATTCGTCAACGCGATTCCTTCGCCAATGGCGATCGGTACCGTGCGCCTTGCCGATGGCCGCAGCGTGAAGGGATTTCTCGTCGAGCCCGAGGTGCTGGGCGACGCGCGGGATATTACGGCGTTTGGGGGATGGCGGAAATTCATGGCGGAAGCTGCCAAGACGTAGGTCTCGTGTCCCGGGCGCAGCGCATCACGCAGTGGTGCGCTGCTGAACCGGGACCCATGCAGCAGCTCGCAAGACGGAAGTTGGATCCCGGCTCTGCGGAGCAGCGCTACGCGCTGCACCGCGTCCGGGACACGGACGTGCCTTACACCGACACCGCGTAGATCTCATACTCCCCGCGCACCAGCTCGATATGCGCGCGCATCGCGGCGGCGGCGCCCTGCTTGTCGCCGCGCATGATGGCGACGACGACGCGGTCGTGCTCGGCTTGCGACTTGGCGAGACGGCCGAGGTTGCGGAACTGGGCGCGGCGGAACGGCTGCACGCGCACCCGCGTCGCCAGCGTGATCTCGGCGATGTAGCCGTTCTGCGAACCGGCATAGATCGCGTTGTGGAAGCGTTCGTTGACCTCGTGGAAGCGATCGGGATTGCCGGTGTAGCTCAGCACCCGCAGCTCTTCGTGGATGGCCTCCAGGCCGTGACGCTCGGCGGCGGACATGCGCTCGGCGGCAAGGCCTGCGCAGAGCGCCTCGAGCTCCGCCATCGCCTCGAACATGCTCTTGAGACGCTCGATCGAGGGCTGCGCCACCACCGCGCCGCGATGGGCGCGCGCCTCGACGAGGCCGCTGGCCACGAGCTGACGCAGCGCCTCACGCACCGGCGTCCGCGACACGCTGAAGCGCCGCGCGATGTCGGTCTCGTCCAAGGGCGAGCCGGGGGCCAGGGCGCCGCGCACGATCTCGTCGGCGAGCTGCAGGCGCAGCTCCTCGGCGCGTGTGACCTTCTGCACCGATGGCGAGGCACGGTCGACGCGGGGCACCACCGGCTCAGTCGGCAGTGCTCCCTGGGGAAGATCGTCGAGCGTCATGCGGTCAGGTCTCTTTCGGCTCGTCGATGATGCTGACATGGGCGGCGACGACGCGCCAGCCCTCGGGGAAGCGAATCCAGGTCTGCATCTGCCGGCCGACCTTGCCGGGCGCCGTATCGCGATAGAACAGGGTGGAGGCCACCGCCGTGTCGCGGCCATAGCTGGAGATGACAGTCCTGGCGGTGCGGCGGTTGAGGCCGACCGGCGAGCGGCCGGCGCGGAAGCCGCTGATCGCCTCATAGCCATAGAGGTTCTCGCCGATGCCGTAGCGCAGCGTGCGGGGATCGTTGCGGAACAGCTCGCCGAGCACGGCGACGTCGTTACTGATGAGGGCCTGCTCATACCGATCGAACGCGGCTTTGACGTCCGCGATCACGTCGGGGAGATCGATCTCCATTTTAGATTCCTCTCGGCGCGGGTGCGGCGACGACGCCCATCTTTTCCAGGGCGTGCGCGACGCGGAGCGCGATGTCCTCGCGCCAGGGCGCAGCAATGATCTGCACGCCGATCGGCATCGGCTCGAGCGGCACCGGAACGGCCACCACGGGCAGGCCGATGAAGGAGATCGGCTGGGTGTGGATGCCGATATTGGCGCGCACCGGCAGCTCGACGCCGTCGAGGTTGAAATTCACCTGGCCGAGCTTTGGCGCGGTGCAGGGCGTTGCCGGCGCGAGCAGCACGTCGACGGTCTTGAAGATCTCGGCGAGCTGCGCGCGGTACCAGCGGCGGAATTTTTGCGCGCGGTCGACCATCGGCGCAGGCACCATCGCGCCCGCGATCAGCCGGTCGCGCACGGCCGGATCGAAATCGTTCGGCCGCTTGCGCAGGCGATCGAGATGCAGCGAAGCGCCTTCGGTGGTGGTGATGACGTAAGCCGCCGCGCGGGCGCGCGCGGCCTCGGGGATCTCGATCAGCTTCGTTGCGCCGAGCGCCTTGGCAACGCGGCTGACGGCCTCGACCGCTTCCGGAAACACGTTGTTCTGGAAATACCCGCCGGCGATGGCGATACGCAGATCCGACACCGGATTGGCGATCAGCGGCAGCGTCGGCTCCAGCCCGCGCGTCGTGCAGGCGCTGTCCTCCGCGTCAGGGCCCTGCATCACGTCATAGACGCGTGCGAGATCGGCGACGGAGCGCGCGAACGGGCCGAGATGATCGAGGCTCGCGACGAACGGGAACGAGCGCGCGCGAGAGAGCCGGCCATAGGTCGGCTTCAAACCGAAAATGCCGCAGAACGAGGACGGCACGCGGATCGAGCCGTTGGTGTCCGAGCCGAGCGCGATCGGCACCAGCGCGCCGCCGACCGCGCTGCCCGAGCCGCCGGAGGAGCCGCCGGTCATCCGCGTGGTGTCATGCGGATTGCGCGAGGGACCGTCATGGACGTTCTCGCCCGTAAAATCATAGGCGTATTCGCCCATGTTGAGCGCGCCGACCAGCACGGCGCCGGCGGCCTCCATGCGCTCGATCAGCGTGGCATCGCGCGCTGCGGGCGCGCGATCGCGATTGATCTTCGAGCCGGCGCGCGTCGGAAGCCCTGCGACGTCGAACAGATTCTTCACCGCGAAGGGAACGCCGGCGAGCGGGCCGACTTCCTTGCCGGCGGCGATGTCGGCATCGACTGCGCGTGCTTTCGCACGGGCGCGATCGGCGGTGACATCAGTGAAGGAATTGAGGACGCCGTCGTGCTGCTTGATGCGCGACAGCGCCGCCTCGGTGGCATCGAGCGCGGACATCTTGCGGGCCGCAACCGCACCTGCGATTTCGGAGGCCGTCATCTCTGGCTTGCTGGTCATGGCAACATCAAGCGGTGAAAATCGGCGCCGGCTCGGTCTCGTCCGGCAGCGCGAATTCGTCGACGAGGCGAGCGAGCCGCAGCGAGACTTCGAGGTTGGCGCGCACCGCAGGCCTCCAGGCCTCCTCGATCGGCAATGCCAGCACTTTCGATACGGCGTCGATATAATCGTCCAGCGGCTCGGCCATCACGCTCCCAAACTATCTCTCTAGGTTGTCATTTGAGCATGATCTTTTCGGAAAACCGCGTCACACTTTTCCGGATCATGCTCAGTGGACCGGCAACGGCGGATGCGGGATCGCCGTCAGCAGCTCCTTGGTGTAGTCGTCCTGCGGATCGCTGAGGACCTGCTCGGAAGAGCCCTCTTCGACGATTCGACCCGTCCGCATCACAATGACACGATCGCACAGCAAGCGCACTACGTTCAAATCATGCGAGACGAACAGATAGCTCATACCTAGCCGCGCCTTGAGGTGCTGCAGCAGGTTGAGCACGACGGCCTGCACCGAGACGTCGAGCGCCGCGGTCGGCTCATCCAGGATGACCAGCTTCGGATGCAGCGCGATGGCACGGGCGATGCCGACACGGGCCTTCTGGCCGCCGGAGAGCTGGTGCGGAAAACGATCGAGCAGATTGTGCGGCAGGCCGACCATGGTGGCCAGTTCCTCGCAGCGGGCGCGGAGCGCGTCGCGCCCCCTGATATCGCCGAGCTGCATAATGGGATCGGCGATCGCGCGCGCGGCGGTGAAGCGCGGGTTGAGGCTGTCGGTCGGATCCTGGAACACCATCTGGATGCGGCTGCGCTGCGGCAGCCGGGCGAACGAGGCCGGTGCGATGCCGCCGATGTCCTCGCCGTCAAACTGGATCAGGCCGGAGGTCTGGTCCAAGAGGCGCATCACCATCATCGACGTGGTCGATTTGCCGCAGCCGGACTCGCCGACAAGGCCGACGCTCTCGCCATGGCCGATCGAAAAGCTGATGCCGTCGACGGCGCGGAACACGTCCGGCTCCAGCGGCGGCTTGCGGCCGAACAGCTTTCCGAGCGTGGCGGTGGCGCCCTGGCGCGGGTATTCCTTGACGAGCTTTTCGATGAGGAGGAGCGGCTTCGCGCTCTCTGCGCTTGCCGTGGCAGGCACAGCGGGCTCGGCGGGCGCGGTGCCCTCCTCCTCCGGCAGCAGATCCCGCAGGCTCACGCCGAGCCTTGGCGTCGCGCGCATCAGCTTCTTGGTGTAGGGGTGCTGCGGGTTGGCGAAAATGTCGGCGGCCTTGGCGGTCTCGACCACGCGGCCCTTCTCCATCACCACGACGCGGTCGCAGTAGGCGGCGGCGAGGCCGAGGTCGTGGGTGATCAGGATGGTGGACATCGCGCGGCGCTTGGTCAGCTCGACGATCAGGTCCATCACCGCCTTCTGCGTGGTGACGTCGAGACCGGTGGTCGGCTCGTCCGCGATCAGCAGCTGCGGATTGCAGGCGAGCGCGAGCGCGATGACGACGCGCTGGCACATGCCCCCCGAAAGCTCGAACGGATAGGCGTGATAGCGCTCGCGCGGGCGGGCGATCTTGACCTGCTCCAGCGCCTCGATCGCCTTCTCGCCGTGATCCGAAACCATCGCCTGCTGCACATGGGTGCGCAGCACGTCCTCGATCTGGTCGCCGACTTTCCGGATCGGATTCAGTGCGGCACGCGGGTTCTGGAAGATCATCGACACTTCGCGGCCGCGCAGGTCGCGCATCTGGTCTTCGGTGGCGGCCTTCACGTCGATGCCGGAGAACATCACCGAGCCTTCGGCGATCCGCCCGGCGCGGTCGAGGATGCGCATCACCGCGTACGACGTCACCGACTTGCCCGAGCCGGACTCGCCGACGATGGCCAGCGTCTCGCCCTTGGCGACGGAGATGTTGACGTGCTGCACGGCTTTGACGATGCCGCGACGGGTGGTGAATTCGACGGTGAGGTCCTGGACGTCGAGCAGCGGCTGGGCGGTCATGCGGGCCTCCCAATCAAAAAATGCGAAAACAACCCCATGCACAGTAGAATGGCATTGGAATCGTTGGGGAATTTCGACGGGATTTGTGCGCGTGAGGGAGGCACCGGCCTCTCACTCCCTCCCCCCTTGTGGGGGAGGGTTGGGGAGAGGGGTAGCCCCAAGCGAGGTCGGAGTTCGTGGCTACCCCCCTCCCTGCCCCTCCCCCACAAGGGGGGAGGGAATGAGAGAATGGTGCCCTCCTTACAGCTTCGCTGCACGCCCCCGAACCCGACCACCATCACGTCCTCCTCTGGGGGTCGACGATGTCGCGCAGGCCGTCCCCGAGGAGGTTGAAGCAGAACACGGCGATCATCAGGGCAAGGCCGGGGAAGAGCGCGATCCACCATTCGCCTGAGACCATGAAGCCCGCGCCTTCGGCGACCATGATGCCCCACTCCGCGGTGGGCGGACGGACGCCGAGACCGATGAAGGAGAGGCCGGCGGCGTTGAGGATGGCGTAGCCCATGGTCAGCGACATCTGCACGATCATGATCGGCATGATGTTCGGGAGGATGTGCACCAAGAGGATGCGGAATTCGCCGTTGCCGGAGAGGCGCGCCGCCTGCACGAAGCCGGCGTTGCGGCGGACGTTGGCCTCGGCGCGCGCGACGCGGGCGTAGAGCGGGAAGTTCACGATGGCGGTCGCCAGGATGATGTTCTGCACGGTGTTGCCGAGCGCGGCGACGATGCCCATCGCCAGCACGAACAGCGGGAAGGCCATGATGGTGTCGGCGATGCGGCCGACGACGCGGTCGGTCCAACCGCCGAAATAGCCCGCGGCGATGCCGGCGAGGCCGCCTATCAGGAACACCAGCACGACGGAGGCGATTGCGATGAACGTGTCGAGCCTGGTTGCCACGACGACACGGCTGAAGATGTCGCGGCCGAGCTGGTCGGTGCCGAACCAGTGCGCGGCCGAGGGCGGCTTCAGCGACGCGGCGGTGTCGGAGGCGAGCGGATCGTACGGCACGACATAGGGGCCGAAGATCGCGGCGGCGAGGATCAGGATCAGCAAGGCGAAGGCAAAGCCCGTGACCTTGTTTTCGCCGAGCACGTAACGGGTCTGTTCGAGGATCGCGGCCAACCCGGAGGTGCGGGCAGGACCGACGGGTTCAACAGCAGGCGCAACGGAGCTCATGAGATCACCCGGACGTTGTTTGACCGAACAAGCAAGCCGCGACGGCGGTTTACCTCCCCCGCTTGCGGGGGAGGTCGGCGCAACGCGCCGGGTGGGGGCTCTCTCCACATTGGGGCTCTCGCCCGCGGAGATACCCCCTCCCCAACCCTCCCCCGCAAGCGGGAGAGGGGGCGCACCTTCGTCGGAGCTTGCAGAGCACAAGACCCCATCATGGTTCAGCCCTCCAGCCGTACGCGCGGATCGATCACGCCGTACAAGATGTCGATCACGAGATTGAGCAGCACGTACATGACCGCCATGGTCAGCACAAAACCTTGCACCGGCGCGAAGTCCGACGAGATCAGCGCTTCCACCGCGTATGAACCGATGCCGGGCCAGGCGAACACTTTCTCCACCAGCACGTTGGCGCCCAGCAGGAACGAGAACACCATGCTGAGCGTGGTGATGACCGGCAGCATCGCGTTGCGGAAGGCGTAGGTGACGATCACGGTCGCCGGCGACAGGCCGCTGGCGCGGGCGGTGCGGACGAATTCGGACGCGAGCACCGCCAGCATCGAGGCGCGTGTCATGCGCGCGATCGGCGCCAGCGAGAAGATCGCCAGCGTCGTCGCCGGCAGGATCAGCTGGCTCAGCGCCGAGCGGAACGCTTCGAGATCACGCGCGATCAGGGTGTCGATCAGATAGAAGCCGGTCACGGTCGGCGGCGCGCTGTAGAACACATCGAGACGGCCGAGCGGCGCGGGCGACCAGCCGAGGCGGAAGTAGAAGACGTAGACCAGCACGAGGCCGGTGAAGAACACCGGCAGCGAGACGCCGGCTGTCGTCGTCACCCGACATAAGTGATCGACCCATGACCCTGGCCGCGTCGCAGCGAGCACGCCGAGTGGGATGGCGATGACGACCGAGACGATGAGGCCGAGCAAGGTCAGCTCGGCAGAGGCCGGCAGGCGGTTGCGGATCTCGGCCGCCACCGGCTGGCCCGTCGTCAGCGAGTTGCCGAAATCGCCATGGGCGAGATCGCCCGTGTAGCGGAAGAACTGCTCGATCAGCGGCTTGTCGAGGCCGAGTTTTTTCCGGATCTGCTCGACGGCTTCCTTGGTCGCGGCGGGACCGGCGAAGTAGGCGGCGGGATCACCCGGCAGCGCGCGCGTCAGCAGGAAGGTGACGATGACGACGCCGATCAGCGATGGAATCGCGAACACCAGGCGCTTGCCGATCATGGTCAGCATGGGGCGCTCCTGCGCTGCGTATGGGAACGAGATCGTGCGGCACGTTCGGCTGCGTTCCCTCCCCCCTTGTGGGGGAGGGCTAGGGAGGGGGGTGGCTCCGGGAGAGGTCTGAGTTTGTGGCTACCCCTCTCCCCAACCCTCCCCCGCAAGGGGGGAGGGAGCCTGAAGAGCGTGCTCACCTCACCCATGACACCTCACCCCTTCGCCATCGCGCGATAATCCAGCCTCCGGTGGAACCAGTACTGATAGCCGCTGATGTTCTTCTGCATCGCGACGTTGACGAAGGGCTGGTACAGCGGGATGCGCGGGATGTCGGTGAAGGCGAGATCGACAAAACCCTTCACGTCCTTGTCGTAGGTTGCGGTGTCGCCGCTCGCGGCGGCGGTACGTGCGCCGTCGATGAGCTTGTCCATCTCTGCCGACTTGTAGCTCATGGTGTTGAAGACGGAATTGTTGCCGTGATAGCACCAGTAGAAGAAGTATTCGGGGTAATCGAGCCAGCCCGAGAACACGTTGGTGAAGAGCGGCATCTCTTTCTTGTTCAACTCGGTGCGCCAGTTGGCGCCGGGCACCTTGTTGATGGTGGTCTTGATGCCGATCTGCGCAAGACTCTCCTGCACCAGCACGCAGAGCGGCTCGTTGACGCCGGCGAAATTCAGGTCGAACGAGATCGTGGTCTCGAAGCCGCCTGCGTAGCCGGCTTCCGCCAGAAGCGCCTTCGCCTTCTCCATATCGGTGTTGAATTTGTGCGGCTGCGGCCAGGCGACCTCGGTCGGCTTGTCCTTTGCCGCGCCGAACATCGGGTTGGCGAGGCCGAACATCACGGCGTCCATGATCTTCTGATAGGGCAGCGCATAGGCGACCGCCTGACGGACTTTTGGATTGTCGAACGGCGGCTTGGTGACGTTCATGCCGATATACTGGATGCCGTTGGAGAACGGCAGCGACACCACGTTGAGCTTGCCGTTGGCCTTCATCTCCTGGAAGTCCTTGTTCGGCAGCTCGTAGGAGATGTCGGCATCGCCGCGCTCCAAGAGCGCGCGGCGGTTGCCGGCCTGCGGCACCATGCGCCAGATCACGCGCTTGATCTTCGGCAAGGGGCCGCCGACCCAATCCTCGTTGCGCTCCATGATGACTTCGGTGCCCGCGGTCCACTTCGTCACCTTGTAGGCGCCGGAGCCCGCGGTCTGCTGCTTGGTGAATTCGAGGCCCCAGGGGTCCTTCTCGCTGGCGTTCTTCTTCACCAGCTCGGAGTTGACGATGCAGGGCACGATCACGGCGAGATCGGGAATCGTGAGCTTGTCTTTCTTCAGGAAGTCGACGCGCACGGTATAGTCGTCGACGACGACGAACTGCTCCGGCTTGGTCAGTGACCCCGCGCTCATTTGAAAGGTCGGAAAACCGCCGACGCTGACGGCGCGGTCGAGCGACCATTTCACGTCCTTGGCGGTGACAGGCGCGCCATCGTGGAATTTGGCGTTCTTCTTCAGCTTGAAGGTGACCGACATGTCGTCGATCTTGAAATCTTCGGCGAGCTCGCCCTTGAACTTGTCGCGGTCGTAATAGGGCACGCCGCCGGGGCCAGCCTTCATCTCGTGGCTGATCAGCCGGTCGTAGCAATTCCAGGACACTTCATAGCCGGGCACGTTGGTGCCGACGCCGTGAATGTCGAGATTGTTGGGGCCGCCTTCCGAGACGATCAGCAACGTCTCCGAACGGGCGTCGGCATAGGCGGTGGAGATCACGGACGGCATCGCCGGAAGCGCCGCTCCGGCGGCCAATCCGGAAACGGATTTGAGGAAATCGCGGCGCTTCATCGGGAATGCTCCAACTCAAAGTTTTTGGTTGGAACCGGATTCGCAAGGTTCGTGCCAAGGCTTAATGGAGCGTTATGATTCCCGTAACCGACTGACTTAAAAGGATATTAGTTGATTTTGGCCGAGTGATCGCTTCCTGAGCAGCCCCGCTTATTGCATACAAAGCGGAGATATTGCTTTAAAATTAGGCTGATGAAATGAAGCGCCGCGGAGTTGAGCAAAGCCGGAGCTGGGGACCGCTCATCCCGCCCAGATCAGCTCCTGCAGCTCGATCAGGTCATCCGCCTGCTCCTGCCAGCCCTCGATGCAGATGTGGCTGTTGAGGTCGCTGGCCCGGTGCAGCAGCATCAGGGCCATCAGCCGGCGCTTGAGCGTGTCATCGAGCTTCGCATAGCCAAAACCTTCGAGCAGGCTCTTCACCCTCCCCGGCCGGCCCGCCGCCATGAACGCGCCGGGACCGAGCAGGTCGTAATCGCACCATCCCGCGAGCACGTCGCCGAAGTCGAACAGGCCTTTGAGCGACCACTGGCCGTCATCGCAGGCAAGCAGGAAGTTCTCCGGAATGTATTCGCCGACCAGAAAGACCGGCGGCGCATCCATCGGAATGAGCTCTTCCGCATCGCGCAGGAGATCGTCGAGGCCTTTGAGGAATTTCGGCGCAAGGCCAAGGCGGGTGTGCCGCGCCTTGCAGCCCTGCATCTGCGCACGCATGAAGTCGTTCCAGCGCGGCTCGATTTGCGCGAGCGGTCCGAGCGGGGCGCGCTGGACGCTCGCGATGGTCTCGCCGATCTGGCGCAGCAGGCGTTCCTTCTGCGCTTCCGCCAGGTGCGGCCAGACCTCCGAGCCGAGCGTGCCGGCAAGGCGGGTGATGACGAGATAGGGCCAGCCGTCTCGCGTTCCTTCGGCGACGATCTCGGGGATCGGCAGATCGAGATGGCCGGCGAGCTGCATCAGCGACCCGCGCTCGGACACGAATTGTTCACGCAGCATCGGCGGGAAGATTTTGAGGATCAGATTTTCGCCAAGGCCGACCACGAGATTGGTGCCGGTCGCAAACACATGCGGCGCGCTGGTATCGAGGCGGTGGCTGCGTGCGATGTCGAGCGCGATGGGGAGCCAATGCGCGGAATTGGCGCGAAAGGCGCGAAAGCTTTCCGCGTCGATGAAGCCGGGGAGTTGTTGCGGCGGCATGGTCGTCATCTGCACTCGCGTATCGAAGGCAGGATTAGCTTTGCTTGGCTCGATGCAAGCCAAGGAGACGGTGCACCTCTCCCGCTTGCGGGAGAGGTCGCGCCGAAGGCGCGGGTGAGGGCTTTCTCCTCTGGGGGATTGTCCCGTTGCGGTGACACCCTCTCCCCAACCCTCCCCCGCAAGCGGGGGAGGGAGCGCACCTCCGTTGCGGGCACAGCTAGGCTCATTCGCAATACGCTACCGCTCCGGACTTGCGCGCTCGAACTGGCGGAGCAGCTTGTTGCCGCGCTCGACTGCGGAATCCAGCGCGGCTTGCGCGCTCTTCTGCCCGGCGAACGCCTGCTCCAGCTCGTCTTCGATCGCGCCGCGGATCAGGACGAAGGAGCCGAGCCGGATGCCCTTCGAGTTCTCCGTCGGTGGATTGAGCGTGATCTCCTCGAACGAGATCGCCGAGCCCGGATTGCGCTCGTAAAAACCCTGCGCGCGCGTCAGCTCGGACGCGGCGCGGGTGATCGGCAGGTAGCCGGTGTTCTGGTGCCAGGCGGCCTGCACGCCGGGCTGCGACAGATAGGCGAAGAACCGCGCCACGCCCTTGTATTCCTCGCGCGGTCGGTCGCGCAGCACCCACAGCGTGGCGCCGCCGATGATCGAGTTCTGCGGCGCGCCCTTCACGTCGGGCCAATACGGCATCATGCCGTAGCCGATCTCGAATTTCGAATTCGCTCTGATGTCCGCGCGCGTCGCCGAGGAGCCGATGAAGATGCCGCATTCGCCGCTCTGGAAGCGCGGCTCGGCCGCTTGTCCGCGGCCGCCATAGTCGAACAGTTTTGTCTTTTGCCATTCGGCGAGCTGGGCGATGTGCTTGACCACGACCGGATTGTTGATGGTCAGCTCGGCATCGAGCCCGGCAAAGCCGTTGCCGCGCGTCGCCAGCGGCAAATTATGGAAGGCGGAGAAATTCTCGACATGGATCCAGGACGGCCAGGACGTGGTGAAGCCGCACGCCGCACCGCGGTCGCGCAGGCGCTTTGCGGCCGCGCCCAATTCCGGCCAGGTCTTCGGCGGCGCCTCCGGATCGAGGCCGGCGTCACGGAACATGGTCTTGTTGTAGTAGAGGATCGGCGTCGAGGAGTTGAACGGGAACGACAACAGATTGCCGGCCGCGTCGGTGTAATAGCCGGAGACCGCGGGCAGGTAATCGGTCAGCGAGAACGGCTCGTGCATGTCCCGCATCAGGCTGAACACCGGATAGATCGCGCCCCTGGCGGCGGTCATGGTGGCGGTGGCGACCTCGTTGACCTGAACGATGGCGGGCTGGCTGCGCGAGCGGAAGGCGAAGATGGCGGCGGTCACCGTCTCGGTGTAGTTGCCTTTGTACGCGGGCACGATGCGGTAATCGGACTGCGAGGCGTTGAAGTCCGAGGCCAGCTTCTCGAGCTGCCGCCCGAGCTCGCCGGACATCGCGTGCCACCAGGCGATGTCGGTTGCCGCCTGCGCCTTCGAGATGAATGTGAGGGCCGCGAGGGCGGCAACGACCGGCAAAAGGCGCAATGCTGAAATCACGACGGCTCTTCCATCTGGCGCGGCAAGCGGCGACCGCCCCTGCTTAAGGGGCGGCCCTTGCGGTTTCAACCGGGAATGCGCGCCGGCCGCGCCGCACAATCGGTCCTGGCCCCGCGGCGGGATGGCCTTCCCCCGACCATCTGCTAGATTGCATTGAACCTTTTGCTCCCGCCATAGACTCCACCACTGAGGGGTTGAGTGTGCCAGTGTTGAGCCGTGCCGAACTCTCGCGGACCGGAGTGATCGTCGTCGCGCTTCTGCTTGCCGTCTGTTCGACGGGCGCCGTTGCACGCGAATTTCGCGCCGCCGATACCCAGACCGAGGATTACCCGACCGTCCAGGCGCTGCGCTACATGGGCGCGCTGATCGCCGAGCGCAGCGGCGGCCGCCACGAGATCAAGGTGTTCCACTCCCGCCAGCTCGGCGAGGAAAAGGAGACCATCGAGCAGACCCGGGCCGGTGCGATCGACCTCAACCGGACCAACGTGGCGCTGATCGGCAACTTCGTTCCGGCGATGAACGTGCTCGCCATGCCGTTCCTGTTCCGGTCCATCGAGCACATGCAGAAGGTGCTGGACGGACCGATCGGCAGCGAGATCCTCGATAGCTTCGAGCCCTATGGCTTCGTCGGGCTCGCCTTCTACGATTCCGGGGCGCGGTCGATCTACAACGGCGTCCGGCCGGTGAAGACCATCGCGGATCTCAAGGAATTGCGGATCCGGGTGCAGCAGTCGGAGTTGATGAGCCAGATGATCCGCTCGCTCGGCGCCGAGCCGGTCGAGATGCCCTACGGGCAGGTGCTCACCGGGCTCGCCAACCATCTGATCGACGGCGCCGAGAACAACTGGCCATCTTTCGTGACGACGGACCATTACAGGCACGCCGGCCATTATACGCTCACCGAGCATACGATGAGCCCCGAAGTGCTGGTGATCTCGCTGAAGGCCTGGCAGAGCCTGTCGCCGGACGACCAGAAGATATTCCGGGAGGCCGCGCAGCGCTCCAGCCGGTTCATGCGCGAGAAATGGCGCGACCTCGAAGAGCAGTCGCAGCGCAAGGCGCTGGAAGCCGGCGTCACCATCATCAGGGATATCGACCGCAAGCCGTTCGAGGACGCGATGGCCCCGATCTACGCCAAGGCCGGGCGCGAACCCGTCGCGGCAGCACTGATCGAACGCATTCGCAAGGTGGAGTGAGCCGCGTTGGCTGCACTTGGACATACCGAGCACGCAGACAGGCCGTCCGGCCCGATCGGGCGGCTGCGCGCACGGCTGGTCGGCGTGCTGCGCGCGGTGCCGATCCGCTGGCGCATCCTGTCGATCGCCGCGCTGAACTCCGCCGTGGTGGTGGTGCTGGTCGCCATGATCTGGAACGGCGCGCAGGTGCTGGGCTCGGCCTGGGACGACGTGCGCCAGGTGCGCGAATCCGACCGGATCCTGGCGCTGCTCGAAAGCGAGACCGGGCGCCTGCACAATCTGATCCACCGCTATATCAACCAGCCGAGCCCGGACCTGTTCGCCGAGATCCTGCTGCTGCGCGAGGCGGTGCTGGGCACGCTGACCAACCGCGCCGCCAAGGACCCGATGCTGTCGGGCTCGGTCGAGGAGCTGGAGCGCACCACCGACCGCTTCCTCAACGGCTTCGGCGAGCTGCGCAGCGTGCAGGCCACCATCGCCAAGACCTATGAGGACCAGGTGCAGGGCCCGGCCAGGGACATGGCGGGCCTCTATTCCATCATCGAAGGCGCCACCGGCCATCGCGACGCGCTGATCTGGCCATCGCTCGGCAAATCCCGCGAGGCCTTCACCGCGATGCTGGTGGCGGCCAATTCCTATTATCTGTCGCAGTCGTCGGGCGCGGCCGACGACGCGCGCCGCAACACCGAGACGATCGAGAAGACCATCCCCGTGATGATCGATCTCGCCGACAACGACCTGCAGAAGATGGCATTGCGAAGGCTCGGAGCCCGCACCGCCGCGCTGCGCGAGGGCTTTGCAAAGCTCTCCGAGCAGCTTGCAAGCCGCACCGAGCTGCTCCGCAACACCATCGACGCCAGCCAGGCCGAGGCGATCGGCGCCATCGACGACCTCTCGACCAAGATGCGCCAGCGCGAGCAGAAGGCGCAGGAGACATTTGACCGCACGCTGGCGGATATTTCTCGCCGTGTCCTTTCGATCGCGGTGATCTTCCTCGGCATCATCCTCACCGCCGGCGTGATGATCGCGCTGTCGATCCGCCTGCCGCTGCAGCAGATCATGGCGGCGATGCGCGCCATCACGCTCGGCGATCTCGACCGCGAGGTGCAGGGCACCAAGGCCCGCGACGAGGTCGGCGCCATGGCGCGCGCGGTGGAGGTATTCCGCGAGAACGCGATCGCGAAGCGGCAGACCGAGGACGAGCTGCGCGCGTCGAAGGAGAAGGCCGAGAGCGCGCTGCTTGAGCTCAATACCGCACAGCAGAATTTGATCGATGCCGAGAGGCTGGCGGCGCTCGGCGGCTTGGTTGCCGGCGTCGCGCATGAGGTCAACAATCCGATCGGCATCAGCCTGACGGTGGCTTCAAGCTTTGCCCGTCGCAGCGAGATCTTCGAGGCCCAGCTCAAGGGCGACGGCGGACTGCGCCGCTCGCAGCTGGAGGAGTTCGTGCAGTCCTCGCGCGACGCCTCGCAGCAGCTGGTCGCCAATCTGCAGCGCGCCGGCGAGCTGATCCAGTCGTTCAAGCAGGTCGCGGTCGACCGCTCCCATGCCGAGCGGCGGCAATTCTCGCTCAGCGAGGCCACCGACCAGATCATCGCCAGCCTGCGGCCGGTGCTGAAGCGCTCGCCGATCACGCTCCAGGTCGACGTGCCCGAGGGGCTGCTGCTCGACGGCTATCCGGGCTCCTATGGCCAGATCCTAACCAACCTCTTCCTCAACGCCGCCAACCACGCCTTCGCCGACGGGCGCGCCGGCACGATCATCATCTCGGCGCGGCCGCGCGGGGCCGACGACGTCGAGCTCATCTTCACCGACGACGGGGCCGGCATGACCTCCGACGTGCAGCGCCAGGCCTTTGACCCTTTCTTTACCACCCGGCGCAATGAAGGCGGCACGGGACTTGGGCTTCATATCGTCTATAACCTCGTCACCCAGCAGCTCGGCGGGCGCATGATGCTGGAATCCAAGCTGGGACAAGGCACCACTTTTCGCATTATCATGCCCCGGGTCGCCAAGGGCGGCGCGCAAAGCACAGAAAGTGACGGGACTTCTCAATGGCCGAACAGGACGATGTCCTCCACCTGATCGACGATACCGGTACCGCGTCGGAGGATGCCAACGCCCGGAAATGGAAGATCGCCGTCATCGACGACGATCCGGCCGTGCATGACGGCACCCGTTTTGCTCTCTCGGATTACAGCCTGAACGGCCAGGGCCTGGAGATCCTGTCGGCCTATTCCGCCGCCGAAGGCCGCAAGCTGATGGCCGCGCACAGCGACATCGCCGCCGTGCTGCTCGACGTCATCATGGAGACCGACGTCGCCGGCCTCGAGCTGGTCGAGTTCATCCGCAACGAGATCCGGAACGAGACGGTGCGCATCATCCTGCGCACGGGACAGCCCGGCCAGGCGCCCGAGCGCCGCGTGATCGTGCAGTACGACATCAACGACTACAAGGCCAAGACCGAGCTCACCGCCGACAAGCTGTTTACCTCGCTGACCGCGGCGCTGCGCTCCTATCAGCAGCTCGAGCGCATGGTGCAGACACGGCGCGGGCTCGAGATCATCATCGACGCCGCCTCGACGCTGTACGACTTCAAGTCGATGCAGCGGCTCGCCGAGGGCGTGCTGACCCAGCTCGCCTCGCTTCTCAATGTCGATTGCGCCGGTATACTGGTCTTGCGCGACAATGGCGGCATCGACCCCGAGCTCTCGGTGCTCGCCGGCAGCGGCTGCTACAGCCGCTTCATCGGCACCACGACGTCGAAGGCGCTCGACCCCGAACTGCGCGAGATGGTGGAAGCCGCGTTCCAGCGCCGCAAGAACGAATTCGCCGACCACCGCAGCGTGATCTATTTGCGTACCGGATCCGGCCGCGAGGTCGTGGTGCTGCTGCAGGCCGAACGCGAATTGTCCGAGACCGACCGCTCGCTGGTCGAGATCTTCTCGAGCCGGCTCTCGATCGCCTTCGACAACGTCATCCTCTACCAGCAGCTTCAGGCCGCCAACACCCAGCTGGAGGATCGCGTCGCCCAGCGCACCCGCGCGCTGATGCAGGCCAACCGCCGCCTCTCGGCGCAATGGCTGCGGCTGCAGCGCGCCAACGGCTTCAAGAACGAGATTTTGGGCACCGTCGCGCACGATCTGAAGAATCCGCTCGGCGTCATCCTCGGCCGCACCGAGATGCTGAAGGAGCTGATCTCGACGGGCGCCTCGGAAAGCGGCGTGGTCGCCCAGGTCGACCACATCCGCGACGCCACCAAGCGCCTGACCACGATGGTCGACCATCTGATCTCGGATGCGATGGCCGATGCCTTCGACATCACCATCCGCCGCGAGCCGGTCGACGTCGCCGCCCTGGTCAAGGAGGTCGCCGAGGCCAACCAGCCGCTCGCCGTCAACAAGCAGCAGGCCATCAGCGTCGCCGCGCCGACCAACATCGTCACCATGTGCGACACCGACCGCATCCGCGAAGCGATCGACAATCTCATCAGCAACGCCATCAAATACTCGCCGATCGGCGGCAGGATCGGCGTGATCGTCAGCCACGAGGGCAGCGACACCATCGTCCGCGTCAGCGACGAGGGCGCCGGCCTGTCCCCGGAAGATCTCGGTCGCCTGTTCGGCCGGTTCCAGCGGCTGTCGGCAAAGCCGACCGCGGGCGAGAGCTCGACGGGGCTCGGGCTCTCCATCGTCAAGCGTATCGTCGACATGCATGGCGGCGAGGTGACCGCCGACAGCGAAGGGCCCGGCAAGGGCTCGACTTTCACCATCACCCTTCCCGCGACCGAAATGCCGTGACGTAGAGACCATGACCCAAAGCCAGCACATCATGATCGTCGACGATGAAGCCCCGGCCCGGGAGATGGTCGGCGATTATCTCAAGATGCACGGCTTCACCGTGACGCTGTGCGACGGCGGCAAGTCGTTGCGGGCCGCGATCCAGGGCGGCATGCCCGATCTCGTCGTGCTCGATCTCAACATGCCCGAGGAAGACGGCCTCTCGATCATCCGCGACCTCAAGAGCCGCATCAACGTGCCGGTCATCATGCTGACGGCGACCGCGAGCCCGATCGATCGCGTCGTCGGGCTCGAGCTCGGCGCCGACGATTACGTCGCAAAGCCCTGCGAGCTGCGCGAGCTGATGGCGCGCATCCGCTCGGTGCTGCGGCGGAGCATGCCGGCCAAGGCGGCCGCGCCCGAAGCCGCAGCGGCGAAATCGGACAAGGAGCAATTGGTACGGTTCGGGACAAAGTGGCTCGATCTCGAAGCCCAGGCCTTGCGCGACGACGAGGGCAACGAGCATCCGCTGACCGCCTCCGAGTTCGGATTGCTGAAGGTGTTCGCGGCCAATCCGAAGCGCGTGCTGTCGCGCGAGCGTCTGCTCGAGCTCGCCAATGCACGCGACGCCGAAGCCTTCGACCGCGCGGTTGATCTCCGCATCATGCGCATCCGCCGCAAGATCGAGCCCGATCCGGCCAAGCCCGCCGTGATCCGCACCATCCGCGGCGGCGGCTATCTGTTCTCGCCGGCGGGCGAGAAGGCGTAAGCCTCACACTCCGCCGCCGTCCCGGACAAGCGCGCCCTCAGGCGCGCGCAGATCCGGGACGACGGGAGTGTGCGTCGCGCGCCCGAACGCAACAGCCGGAAATACGTTCCCGACGCCGCCGTCCGCGTCAAAATCCCCACCCCCGTATTTTCCGTACATTGAAATTCCACGGTTTTTTGCCCCGAATGTTTCGTCGCCGCCCCTCCGACGAAACAATTTGGCAGCGCACGAAACCATTTTCCGCTTTTCGTGCAGACGTCCCGAAACGTTGGCTCATTAACACTTTGGTCCAAGGAAACGCCGCTCGGTTGCGGCGCTACGGGGAGCCAAGTCAATGCGGAACGTCATCGCCATCAACGCCCAGGCCAGCCAGAGCATCATCGCCGCTCAGGCGACTTCGGACGACATGCTTCTCGAGAGCATTGCCGACGGCAACCGGACGTCGATGCATATCCTTTATTGCCGCCACAATGTGCGGGTGTACCGCTTCATCCTGCGCATCGTGCGTGACGCAACCGCAGCGGAAGACCTCGTCAGTCAGGTGTTCCTGGACGTGTGGCGGACCGCCGGCCAATTCCAGGGCCGCTCCCAGGTTTCGACCTGGCTGCTGTCGATCGCCCGCTTCAAGGCACTGACCGCGATGCGCCAACGCCGCTTCGAGGACATCGACCAGGAAGACGTGCGCCAGATTCCCGACGATTCCGATACGCCGGAGACCTCGCTCGACCGCAGCGACACCAGCGCCATCCTGCGCGCCTGCGTGCAGAAGCTGTCGCCCGCGCATCGCGAGATCATCACCCTCGTCTACTACCACGAGAAGTCGGTGGAGGAGGTCGGGCAGATCATCGGCATCCCCCAGAGCACGGTGAAGACGCGGATGTTCTACGCCCGCAAGCAGCTTGCCGAACTGCTTAAGGGCTGCGGCGTCGAGCGCTTCGCTGCCTAAGCTCAATCAATTCAAAGGGATAGGGCCGCCGATCTGGCCCTCTCCCGGGACACGGAAGTGTTACCGCCGACGAAACAATTGAAACAAAGCACAACATCAGGCGGAAAAACTTCCCCCCTATAAAGCTCACATACGGTTTCGTTAAACCTCCCAAGGACTTCCACGACCCGGACGGGATGCCCCCCTCCGGGTCGTTTTGTGTTTGGGGGTGCCCCGAGCTTTGGCCGCACGCTGAGTGATGCGGGCACCGCTCTCTCATTCCCTCCCCCCCTTGCGGGGGAGGGGCAGGGAGAGGGGTCCGCACGGGGACTCTCTCGATATCGTGCCCGCCGCACAACGTGGATAGACCATTTGCTGGGTACCCCTCTCCCCCGCCCTCCCCCGCAAGGGGGAGGGAGCGCGCTTCCCGTGTTGCCTCGCAGGGTCGCATCGTCACGACCGCGTGACGGGGCGTAACGTCCGGCACATCCATCCCGAACCACCCTCGTGACCTCCTTCACGAGTGCCCCATGCTCGAACTCACCTTCGCCGTCCTTGCCGGCATCCTCACCATCGCCGCGCCCTGCACGCTGCCGATGCTGCCGATCCTGCTCGGCGCCTCGATCGGGCGCGCGGGACATCTGCGCCCGGCGATGATCGCGCTCGGCTTTGTCGTCTCCTTCTCCGCGGTCGCGCTGCTGCTCGGTGCGCTGACGCGGCTGTTCGACTTCGATCCGAACGTGCTGCGCGAAGCCGCCGCGATCCTGCTGCTCGGCTTCGGCCTCTTGATGCTGTGGCCGGCGCCGTTCGAATGGCTGTCGAGCCGGCTCAATGGCTGGCTCGATCTCGGCGCGGCCGGCGGCACGCAACGCGAAGGCGCGCTCGGCGGGCTCATCCTCGGCACTACGCTCGGCCTGGTCTGGACGCCCTGCGCCGGCCCGGTGCTCGGCTCGATCCTGACGCTGGTCGCGACCTCGAAGAATCTTGCGTGGGCCGGCACGCTGCTGATCGCCTACGCCATTGGTGCTGCGATCCCGATGCTGGCGATCGCCTATGGCGGGCAGGCCGCGACCACGCGCGTGCGCAGCCTCGCGCGGATCTCGCCGCGGCTGCAGCAGGGCTTTGGCATCGTCGTGATCGCCTTCGCGGTCGCCGCCTATTTCCAATACGACACGCTGATCGTGGCGTGGCTCACCGGCTTCTATCCCACCGGCCAGATCGGCCTGTGATCATCCCTCATCTTCACCGGAGGACGCTTCCATGACTTTCAAGCTGCTCGCCGTCTCGGCCGCCCTGATCGGCTTCACCGTCACCGGCGCCGTCATTCCCGGCATCTGCGAGGAGGCCGCGCGCGCCGCGCCTGTCCTCACCGCCGCCGCAAGCCAGCAGACCGCGCCGGACTTCGCCGGCGTCACCAACTGGTTCAACTCGAAACCGCTGAACATGGCCGACCTTCGCGGCAAGGTCGTGCTGGTCGACTTCTGGACCTATGGCTGCGTCAACTGCGTCAACACGCTGCCGCACGTCACCGATCTCTACGCCAAGTACAAGGACAAGGGCCTCGTCGTGGTCGGCGTGCACACGCCGGAATTCCCGTTCGAGCGCTCGGCCTCCAACGTCCAGGCCGCGCTGAAGCGCCACGGCATCACGTATCCGGTGGCGCAGGACAATGAGTCCAAGACCTGGAACGCCTACAGCAACCAGTATTGGCCGGCGCAATACATCATCGACCAGACCGGCAAGATCGTGTTCCAGCACGCCGGCGAAGGCCGCTACGACGAGATCGACCGCACCGTGGCGAAGCTGCTGAACGCCAGCAGCTAGGCTCGCCTCACCTTAAGTTGTCGGCAAGCCCTTTTTGCCACGATCGCTTGACTTCCCGCGGCGCTCCGTGAAGTTTCACGCCAATGGAAGTGCAGGCGATGGGCGAGGCAATACGAGAGAACAAGATTCATCTTCGCGGCGGCCCCTCGCTCCAGGAGCGCCTGCTCGGCGCGGGCTTCGGGATTGCGGCGCTGCTTTTCGCTGTCGCGGAGTCAGGCATCTCGGCATTCGTGTCGATGGCGATTGGCGCGACGATCCTCGGCTACGCGGCACTCGCGACCGAATTGCTCTGGAGCATCTCTGCCAATGGCATCGTGATCGGGAGGATGCGCCCGTTCAGCCGGCCTCAAACGCAGGTCATCAGGCGCGACGACATCGCAACCATTGAGGTTCAGAACGACAAGACGGACGCCACGGACTTCCGCATCTCGCTCAAGCTCACGTCCGGGGATTACCTGCTGTCGCCACCGATTGCAGAGATCACGCGCGTCAGCGAGACGAGCAATCTGATCGCCGACCTGCTCAGGCAGCCCCGCGGCAATCCTCCAGCCAATCCCCTGGACGCCACGAACGCGGAGATGCGGATCGGCGCACCGGTCCGAAAGGCCGTCGGCGCCCGGGCGCGAATTCTCACGCTGGTCATCGCTGGTCTTTGCGCCGTCCCTTGCGCATCCAAAGTCTGGAATGGCCTGCCTCCTTCCATTGGCGAAATGATCCTCCTGCCGGTCGGTCTTGTCGTCGCTTTCGTGGTTTTCCGATATGCGCACGTCTTTGCCGGGACCTCGTGGGTCGTCCGTCAAGGCGAGCTTCGCATCGAACGGATGTCCCGAGGCTCCGTACCCACTGCCGACACCATTTCGGGTCCCGATGTCGAAGCCATCGCGATCGAGTGCCCTCCCGAAGGAAACTATCTGGTCAGGATCGAGCTTCACGGCGGGAAGAAACTCTACAGCCCCGAGATAGGCACGCAGGCGCAGGCACGGGCTGTCGGCGATGAAATCGGCCGAAGGCTGGCGATCGCCCCGGAGAAGGTGCGCCAATGAACTCCCTTCATCCCGATCAGGGTCTCGCCCTTGTTGCTTGACTCCACGGACCCGTCCGTGGAGTTTCGCGACAACGCAATCAGCCGCCCGCAATGGACGACACGCCTCCCAACAACGACATCCGCCTTCGTGAAGGCGCCTCGATCGCACAGCGGCTGGTGATGTCCGCTTTTGCGGCCGCCGTCGCGCTGTGCTTCACGCCGGGCCTGTTCACGCACGACACGCTGGAGATCATCATATCGGTGGCGGCGCTGCTGGTGGGCGCCGGGTTCGTCGTCGGCATCATGATGGCGCCGGCGGTGGTTTGGATCATCACGGAGAACGAGATCCTGATCGGGCGGCAAAGCCCGTTTGGAAAGCTGCGCACGCGCATCGTCGCGAAAGACGACATCGCAGCGTTGCAGGTTCCCGGCAGCAAGCGGGTGAAGGCCCGCTTTCAACTCGTTTTCACGCTGACCTCGGGGGAACGGCTGACGTCGCCGCCGATCTCCGACGTCACGCATGTTCATGACACCGTGGCCCGGATCGCCACGCAATTCGACGTTCCCAATGTCGAGGCCCCCAGCAATCCGCTCGATGCCAGCAATCCCGAGATGCATCTTGGCGAGCCTCTCGAGGCGTTTCCCGCACGGGACATCCGCATCGTCGCGTTGATCGCCGTCGCGTTGTCCGCTGTGCCCTACGCCTACAAGCTGTGGCGCGGATGGCCGCCCACCCATGTCGACATCCTGCTGCTGCCGCTCGGCGTGCTCGCGGCGTTTGCCGTGCATCGCTATGCCAATCTCGTGACCGGCGCGTTCTGGATCGTCCGCGAGGGCGATATCCGTATCGAACGCCTGTGGGGCGACGGCACGGCGCGGGCCGACCATATCGAGGGGCACGAGGTGAAGACGATCACCGTCGACCGCCGCGGGCGGTCCGAGGACGAGCACTGCATCGTCACGATCCGCCTGCGCTCGGGGCGACGGTTTCGTAGCCCCCGGATCGGATCGAGGCTGGAGGCGCGGGCGGTCGGGACAGAGATTGTGAGGCGGCTGGGGATCGCTGCGGAGAGCAACAAGATCTAGCTGGCATCGAGTGCCAATTGGCGCAGTTCGATTTCTCCGCGAGTTCGGTCTGAGCCTCTCCCGCTTGCGGGAGAGGTCGCGCCGAAGGCGCGGGTGAGGGCTCTCTCCTCTGAGGGAGTCTCCCTGGAGGCGAAACCCTCTCCCCAGCCCTCTCCCGCAAGCGGGAGAGGGAGCTCACCTCCCGAGCGGTGACAGACTAAGCTTTTCGCGCCATCCCCTGTTTGTGGCATTGCTCCGGCCCCGTCAAAAAACCAAAGCATTCTCGTGACATATCAGGGCGGCGCGCCATCAACTTGCCATGAACATGCCCCTCAGGTTTGATGGTTCCAAATGATTTGCGCCGTGGCAGTGAGGAGAGCTTGAAATGACGGATTTTCGTCGCCTGACCGGGATGTTCGTGGCCGCGATCGGCCTGATCCTGTCCGCACCACAGGCCATCGCGCAGCAGCCCGACCGCGGCGACGAGCCGGGTCTGGTCGCCGACGACGGCTACCAGCTCGAGCCGGAATGGCAGAAGCAGGTGGTCTACTTCCGCACCACCGAGACGCCGGGCACCATCATCATCTCCACCGCCGAGCGCCACCTTTACCTGGTGCAGCCGGGTGGGCGCGCGATCCGCTACGGCATCGGCGTCGGTCGCGACGGTTTCCAGTGGCAGGGGCTGGTGAACATCACCAACAAGAAGGAATGGCCGGACTGGACGCCGCCGCCGGAGATGATCCAGCGCCAGCCCTATCTGCCGCGCTTCATGGCCGGCGGCCCCGGCAACCCGCTCGGCGCCCGCGCCATGTATCTCGGCACCACGGTCTACCGCATCCACGGCACCAACCGTCCTGACACGATCGGCACCAAGGTGTCCTCGGGCTGCTTCCGCCTCGTCAACAACGACGTCGCCGATCTCTACGACCGCGTTCCTGTCGGCACCAAGGTCGTGATCCGGCAGAAGCCCGAACTGTAAGGCTATCGTCGGAGCATGATCCCCGGGGGGATCATGCTCCGCGCCCTCCTCCCAATTCCTTTTCCCGATTTTTCGAGAGAGCAACATGATGCGCACTTTTCGTGGCGGCCTGCTGATCGGGCTCGCGGTCGCCGTGCTGGTTGCCGTTCTGGCCATCATCTATGAATTCTACGACACCCGCACGCTGAAGCGCACCGTGCGCCGCGGCGAGGTGCTGTGCGGCGTCAACAAGGGGCTGCCGGGCTTCTCGTACTCGGAAGACAACAAGAACTGGGCCGGCTTCGACGTCGATTTCTGCCGTGCGGTGTCCGCGGCGATCTTCAACGACCCGGGCAAGGCGAAGTTCATCCCGCTCGATGCCAGCGAGCGCTTCAAGGAATTGCAGAGCCGCAAGGTGGACATCCTCTCGCGCAACTCGACCTGGAGCATGGCGCGCGAGCTCGACTACGACCTCTATTTCCCCGCGGTCGCCTATTACGACGGCGCCGGCTTCATGCTGCCGCGTTCGCGCAACAAGGAGACCTCGCTGGACCTGACCGGCAGCAAGGTCTGCGTCCAGGCCGGCACCACGACAGCGCTAAACGTCGCCGACTACTTCCGTGCCAACAACATGAAGTATGACGAGGTGAAGTTCGACAAGCTCGACGACGTCGTGAAGGCTTACGACACCGGCAAGTGCGACACGTTCTCCGCCGACGTCTCCCAGCTCTACGCGCTCAGGCTGAACCTGGCGAAGCCGGCCGATCACATGATCCTGCCGGACATGATCTCCAAGGAGCCGCTCGCCCCCGTGGTGCGCCAGCGCGACGACGACTGGATGATGATCGTGAAGTGGACGCTCTACGCGATGATCAACGCCGAGGAGCTCGGCGTCACCTCGGAGAACATCGACGAGGCCCTGAAGTCCAAGAAGCCCGAAGTGATGCGCCTCGTCGGCACCGAAGGCAATTACGGCGAGCAGCTCGGCCTCACCAAGGACTGGGCCGTCCGCATCATCCGCCACGTCGGCAATTACGGCGAGATGTACGAGCGCAATATCGGCGAGAAGTCGAAGCTGAAGATCCCGCGCGGCATGAACCAGCTGTGGAACGCGGGTGGTGTGCAGTACGCGCCGCCGATGCGGTAAGGGCGGTCTACGGCCGTAATTGCGCTGACAGCGTTGCCAAATCGTACGCTGCGTTCCCTCCCCCCTTGCGGGGGAGGGCTAGGGAGAGGGGTGCCACACGGCACACTCTATCGTTCGCGCTCCACGTGAGGCGAGCTGTCCTCTCGCAACGGATATACCTTTTCCTGGACTACCCCTCTCCCCCGCCCGCCCCCGCAAGGGGGGAGGGAGCGCAGGGTGCCGTGTCGCACGAGTGGCGCCTCAATACCCCCTCGCCCGCGCCAGCTGCTCGGTGTGGTAGTTGGCGTCGCCGAACAATTCCTCGCACACCCGCGCGCGCTTCATGAAGAAGCCGATGTCGAACTGGTCGGTCATGCCCATGCCGCCATGCATCTGCACGCCTTCCTGGACCGCGCGCGTGGCGGTGGTGCCGGCGCGCGCCTTGGCGACTGCGACGGCTGACGCCGCCTTCGTAACATCGCCGTCCAGCGCCTGAAGCGCCTTCATGGTGGCGGCGCGGGTGATCTCGATGTCGACATAGAGCTCGGCGGCGCGATGCTGCAGCGCCTGGAATTCGCCAATCAGCTTGCCGAACTGCTTTCGGTTCTTGAGATACTCGACGGTGCGGTTGAAAACCTCTTCGCTGAGGCCGACCATTTCGGCAGCGACCGCGCCACGGCCGATGTCGAGCACGCCGTCGAGCAGGGAAGAGCCCTGATCGACCTCGCCGAGCACGCTGTCGGCATTGACCTCGACATTCGCAAGCTCGATCCGCGCCGCGTTGTGCGAATCGACCATGATGGTGCGCTCGATCGCAACGCCCTTGGCCGCAGGGTTCACCAGGAACAGCGTCAAGCCTTCGCGCTCGCCGGCGGAGCCGGCCGTGCGCGCGGCGACGATGAGCAAATCGGCAACGTGGCCATCGACGACCAGCGCCTTGGCGCCGGAGAGCTTGAACCCGTTGCCGGCGCGCACGGCCTGCAAGTTGGTCTGCAGCGGACGATGCTTTGCGCCTTCGTCGATCGCGAGCGTCGCGAGCAGCGAGCCGCTCGCGATCTTCGGCAGATACTCCGATTTCTGCGCGGCATTGCCGCCGCGGTTCAGCGCCGAGGCCGCGATCACGCTGGTGGCAAGGAACGGCGACGGCATCAAGGTGCGGCCGATCTCCTCCATCACGACGCCGGCCTCGACATAGCCGAGCCCGCTGCCGCCGAACTCCTCCGGCACCAGGAGGCCGGCAAAGCCCATCTCGGCGAAGGAATGCCAAAATTCCTTGGAGAAGCCGGTGGGGTCTTTGCTGTCGCGCAGATGCCGCAGGTGCGACACCGGCGCCTTGTCGCTGATCAGCCCGCGTGCGCTATCGCGGAGCATCGATTGTTCTTCGGTGAGGACGAGGGCCATGTGCGTGTTTCCGATTCGAAATCTATTGTTAGTTCGTCATTCCGGGATGGCCCGAAGGGCCAGGCCCGGAATCCATAACCACGATCGGGAGTATGGATTCTCAGATGCGCAATTGCGCATCATAGCTCGCGCGATGCGCGCCCCGGAATGACGGGTGGTGAGAGTGCGCCTCACGCCCCCGGCAAATCCAGGATGCGCTTGGCGACGATGCCGAGCATCACCTCGCTCGTGCCGCCCTCGATCGAGTTGGCCTTGGTGCGCAGCCAGGCGCGCGGGCGGGCGCCCTGCTTGGAGCGCTCGCTCTCCCATTCCAGCGCATCGACGCCGCCGGCCGACATCAGGATCTCGTAGCGGCGCTTGTTGAGCTCGGTGCCGTAATATTTCATCGCCGAGGAGAACGCCGGATGCGCCTGTCCCGCCTTGGCGAGATCGACGGCGCGCTCGGCGCAGGCCGCAAGCGCGGCTTCATCGACGTCGAAGCTGGCGATCTTGCCGCGCAGCATGGAATCGTCGAGCCGCCCCTGCGTATCGGTGCCGACGGAGTCGGCCGCGATCTGGCCGAGTGGACGGCCGACGCCGCGCTCGCCCATGCCCGAGATCATCGCGCGCTCATGCTGCAGCAGGTATTTCGCGACGTCCCAGCCGCGGTTGACGGTGCCGACCACATGCGATTTCGGCACGCGGACGCCGTCGAAGAAGGTCTCGCAGAACGGCGAATAGCCGGAGATCAAGAGGATCGGCTTGGTCGTCACGCCCTTCGAGGTCATGTCGAACAGGATGAAGCTGATGCCGTCATGCTTCTTCGCGGCAGGATCGGTGCGGACGAGGCAGAAGATCCAGTCGGCGTAATTGGCGTAGGAGGTCCAGATCTTCGAACCCGTGATGACGAAATCGTCGCCGTCGCTTTCGGCGCGGGTCTGCAACGAAGCAAGATCGGAGCCGGCGTTCGGCTCGGAATAGCCCTGGCACCAGCGGATCTCGCCCGCGGCGATCTTCGGCAGGTGCTCCTGCTTCTGCGCGTCGTTGCCGTATTTCAGCAGCGCCGGTCCGAGCATCCAGATGCCGAAGCTCGACAGCGGCGGCCGCGCGCCGATTCTTCCCATCTCCGCGCGCAGCACCTTGTGCTCGGCCGCGCTGAGACCGCCGCCGCCATATTCCTTCGGCCAGTCAGGCACGGTCCAGCCCTTGTCGCGCATGCGCTCGAACCAGATGCGCTGCGGCTCGGAGGAGAATTTTGCGTTGCGCCCGCCCCAGAACACGTCGGCATCCGACGTCGCGGGCTTGCGCATCTCCGGCGGGCAATTGGCTTCCAGCCAGGCGCGCGTCTCAGCGCGGAATGTTTCGAGATCGGCGGTCTCAGAATCGCTCATGGTCGTTTCCATCAATCAAAATCGACTTGTTGGGCACGACTCTGGGCCAAGCTCCCGCGGAATTCAACCACTTCCGCGACCCGCATTCCGCTATAGTCGCGACCAAGACGGTGCTTGAAAACAAAGAGGAAACGACGATGCGCCTGAAACTTCTTTCGCCTGGCGAAATGAACGAGAGCCAGCGGCAGACCTATGACGAGTCGATCGCCGGCAAGCGCGGCAGGCCGCCGGCGCCGATGATGGCCTGGCTGAGCAGCCCGGAGATGGCGCGCCACGCCACGCGGCTCGGCGAGGTGCTGCGCTTCGACACGATATTCCCCGCAAAGCTTTCGGAGATCGCGATCCTGGTCACGGCGCGACACTGGACCGCGCATTACGAATGGTACGCGCATAAGCGGCTGGCGCTGGCGGGGGGCATGGATCCCAAAATCATCGACGCCATCCGCGACCGCCGCACGCCCGAGTTCGACGATCCCAAGGGCAGGATGATCTACGACGTGGCGAAATCGCTGCACGAGGGCCGCGGCGTCGAGAAGGGTCTCTACGACGAGGCCGTGAAGCTGCTCGGCGCGCGCGGCGTGGTCGAGGTGATCGGGCTGTGCGGTTACTACACGATGGTGTCGATGACGCTGAACACGTTCGAGTTCGGCCTGCCGGAGGGCGAGGTGCCGGAACTGGCTTAGTTCCCGGTCCTGATGCGCAATTGCCCATCAGGAAACGCTGGGTTTCGGGATCGGCCGTAGCACAGCCCCGCAGCCCGCCTTATGTGCATGCTTTCAACGGAGCAGTCCCATGTCGCAAAGCCCAGCCGTCGATGCCGGAACCAGGATCGGCCACGTCCATCTCAAGGTCGCCGATCTCGATCGCGCGCTCGGCTTCTATTGCGGCGTGCTCGGCTTCGAGCTGATGCAGCGGATGGGCTCGGGCGCGGCCTTCATCTCGGCTGGCGGCTATCATCATCACATCGGGCTCAACACCTGGGAAAGCAAGGGCGGCTCGCCGCCGCCGCCGGGCACCACTGGGCTCTATCACACCGCGATCCTCTATCCGACGCGCGCGGCGCTGGCGGACGCGCTGCATCGTGTGCTCTCGGCCGGCATTGCGCTGGATGGCGCCAGCGATCACGGCGTCAGCGAGGCGCTGTATTTGCGCGATCCCGACCAGAATGGCGTCGAGCTCTATCGCGACAGGCCAAAAGAGCAATGGCCGTTCGGGCCGGATGGCAAGCTTGCGATGGTGACGAAGCGGCTGGATCTGGAGGCGCTGCTCAGGGATCGCGAGGGGTGAACTCCGCTCCCTCCGCTCGTCGCGCGTCGCGCCTTTGCCCACCCTACGAGAGCTTTGCTTTTGGCTTGCCCCGCACCATGATCAGCGCTGCGGCCGCCACCTCCAGCGCGATGCAGAGATAGAACGGCAGCGCATAGCCGCCGGACCAATCGCGCAGAAAGCCGACGACACCGGGCCCGAACGCATAGGTGACCTGGTTGATCGCGGTGTTGAGGCTGATCAGCACGCCGAATGACGCCGAATCGAACTCCCGCTGCACGATCAGCGACGGCAGCGTGATGAGGTTGCCGACGGAGAAGCCGAACAATGCGCAGGCCGCGATCAGCCCGTAGTCATTGTGCAAATTGATGACGACGAGAAGCGCCGCGGCCTGGCTGAGGAAGGACAGCGCGGAAGCCAGCCGCTGGTTGAGACGATCGATCACCAGCGAGAACAGCACGCGGCCGACCACCGCCATCGCGGTCAGCACCGCGACGGCGACCGCGGCGCGCTCGCGGCCGATCACGGGATCGAGGAACGAGATCAGGTGCACGATGAAGCCGACCTGCGCGAATAGCACCAGCGCAAACGCAATCGTCACCGTGAGGAAGCCGACGTCGCGCAGCGCCCAGGCGCGAATTTGCGTCGATGATTGCGGCTTCGCCCTGGTCGCGGCGTGCCAGCCATGGTGATCGGGCGGCCGGCCGACGACAAGAAGGATCACCGGCAGCAGCAGCACCAGCATGGCGCCGGCAGCGGCATACATCGCGCCGGCGAAGCCGACATGGCCGATCAGGGTCACCAGCAGCGGCACACCGACGATGCCGCCGAAGCTGGCGCCGTTGAGCGCCAGACTGATCGCCATGCCGCGCTTGTGGTCGAACCACAGGCTGATCGTGTTGGTGATCATGGCGAGGCTGGTGCCGGCCCAGCCGAAGGCGAGCACGGCATTGGCGAGATAAAGCTGCCAGGGCTCGCGCACCGCACCGATCGCAACGCTAGCTGCCGCCATCGCCAGCGTGCCGGCGATCAGGCAGAGGCGCGCGCCGTATCTTCTGACGGCTTCGCCGACGAACACGACGAGCAGCGCGCCGAACAGATAGAAGAACGTGGTGCCGGATGAGATCAGCGAGGCCGGCCAGCCCCGCGCGCGCTGCAGCTCGGCGACATAGACGCTCTGGCCGTAAAAGCCGAGCCCCCAGCCGAAGGTGGCGAGCAGGAAGCAGACCGCGACGATACGCCAGCCTTCGTAACGCAGGGAGGATTCGTCGATCGGAGACATCTGATGGGGGTTGTCGAGCATTCGCGCTTGTCCTTCGCATCCCCCGCGAGCGCCTTGCTTCACGCTCGTCTGTTCATGACGAGCATCATGTAACAACGCCGGTCCCGGAAATCACTTCGACCTGGATCGAAGTATCAACGCTGCTGACAATCTCTTGCCAGTCAGATCGCGTCCGGGAACTCGCCCATCGCCGCTTCCAACCGCGCCTTGCGGCGGCGGGCCCAGGAGACCAGCGAGAGCACGACGAGACCGAGAACCACCGGCGGGAACACCACCAGGTTCACCGCCGACCAGCCGTAATTGGCGAGCAATTGCCCGGAGGAGAACGAGCCGATCGCCATCATGCCGAACACCAGGAAATCGTTGAAGGCCTGCACCTTGTTGCGCTCCTGCGGCCGGTGCGTCTCCAGCACCAGCGCGGAGGCGCCGATGAAGGAGAAATTCCAGCCGACGCCGAGCACGATCAGCGTGGCCCAGAAATGCATCGCGGTGAGACCGGAGAGACCGATGCCGGCGGCGCCGGCCTCCAGCAGCAGGCCGGCGGCCACGATCTTCGGCGCACCGAAGCGGGCGATCAGCGCGCCCGTGAAGAAGCTCGGCCCGTACATCGCGACGATGTGCCATTGAATGCCGAAATTGGAATCGGACACGGACAGGCCGCACATCTTCATGGCGAGCGGCGCCGAGGTCATCACCAGATTCATCATGGGATAGGAGATGATGCCGCACAGCGCCGCCGCGACGAAGCGCGGCTGCGTCACGATCGTGAGCAGCGGCCGGCCGCCATGCAGATCGGCCGGCGCGGGCTTTGGCATATCGACGCCGGCGACGATGCCCATCGCGATCAGGGCCACGGCGGCCTGCACCAGGAAGCTGAAGGCAAACAGATAGGGCTGCCAGACGTCCATGGTCCATTGCACGAGCTGCGGACCGAGCACGCCGGCGAACACGCCGCCCGCCATCACCCAGGACACCGCCTTGGGCCGGTAGGCCGCGCTGGCGCCGTCGGCGGCGGCGAAGCGATAGGATTGCGCGACGGAGCCGTAGAGGCCGCCGAGGAAGGTCGCGATGCAGAACAGCGCGAACGAGCCGTGCAGGATCGCGAACGAGCCGAGCAGGCCCGTGAGCGTGCCGAGGCCGGTGCCGATGACGAAGGCCACGCGGCGGCCGAAACGGCGCGAGATCGCGCCGGTCGGCAGCGTGCCGGCAGCAAGTCCGACCACATACATCGAGATCGGCACGGTCGCGAACGACATGTCGGGCGCGAGCGTGGCGCCGACGATGGCGCCGGTGGCGAAGATCACGGCCGAGTTGGCACCGGTCAGCGCCTGGGCTGCGGCCAGGCGCACCACATTGGCACGCACGCGGGCGTCGTCGGCGATCTCATGGGCAGAAGTCACGTCAAGCATCGGCATTTCCGCCCCAACGGGCTCAAGGGCGTTGTTGATTCCCGGCACTATGGAGGGACGCAGGGAGACGGGCAACCGGCGCAAACGGGCGCAGGCCATGCCTCTGACGCAATCGCTGCGATGATAGCGGGCCGCGCGCTTGACGGCTTGCGCTCGATCAAATCCTATCCGCCGCACCTTTTCGGAGTCTCGTTCATGTCCGTCGACGACAGGCCCACGCTCAGCGCTCCCGACGACGATCCCTGGCTCTGGCTGGAGGAGATCGAGGGCACGCAAGCGCTCGATTTCGTCGGGCGGCAGAACCAGCTGACGCTCCAGGCGTTCGGTGGCAAGGCCTTCGAGCACGACCGCGACATCCTCGCGGCGATCTACGATCGCCCGGACAACATCCCCTATGTCAGCCGGCGCGGCACCGATCTGCACAATCTCTGGAAGGACGCCGCCAACCCGCGCGGCCTGTGGCGGCGGACCACGCTGACGGAGTTTCGCAAAGCTGCTCCCGCGTGGGAGACCATGCTGGATATCGACAAGCTCGCAGCGCGCGAAGGCGAGGATTGGCTGCTGAGCGGGATCGCCACGACGCCGGGAAGCTCGCGCGCCATTTTGAGCCTGTCGCGCGGTGGCAGCGACGCCGTGACGTTGCGGGAATTCGACCTCGTTACGAAGAGCTTCGTCGCGGACGGCTTTACTCTGCCGGAAGCCAAGGGCGGCGCGGACTGGCTCGATGCCGATACGCTGCTGCTGTCGAGCGCCCATGGCGAGGGCATGGTGACGGACTCCGGATACTCGCGGACAGTTCGCCTGTGGCGGCGCGGCCAGCCGGTCGATCAGGCCGAAGTGATCACCGAGACCACCGCCGAGCACATGGTCATCTATGGCTTGGCCGACGACACCGGACCTCGGCCGCGGGTCTGGATCGTCGACCAGATCGACTTCTTCAATCACGCGGTCTGGCTGCGCGACACGGCAGGCACGCTGACGAAGCTCGATCTGCCGACCGGGATCTGGCTGCAGGCCCATGGCGACTGGTTCGCGATGAAGCTGCGCAAGGACTGGGCCGTGCAGGGGCGGACCTACGCTACCGACACCGTGCTCGGCATCTCGCTGTCGGCGTTCCTGAACGGCAGCCGCGATTTTGCGGTGCTGTTCGGGCCGGCGCCGCGGCGCGCTTTGCAGGGCCTGTTCTGGGCCGCGGGCAAGCTCGTGCTGTCGATCCTCGACGAGCTGCGTCCGCGCTTTGAGATCTGCACGCCGTCGGCTGCGGGCTGGAGCCGCGAGACGCTTGGCGGCCTGCCTGAGATCGGCGTGGTCGACGTCTGGCCGCTTGATCGTCATCCCAGCGAGAGCAATGGCGATCTGCTCGCCAATGTGCAGGATCCGCTCACCCCGCCGTCGCTGCTGTTGATCGCGCGCGGCGTCGCAAGCCCGGTGGTGCTGAAGCAGGCACCGAAGACGTTCACCGCGGACGGGCTCGTGGTGACGCAGCACGAGGCGGTCTCTGTTGACGGCGAGCGCATTCCCTATGTCCAAACCGGCCCGGGAGGCGAGACCGGCGATGCGCCGGTCTATATGAGCGCCTATGGCGGCTTCGGACATTCGGTGAAGCCGTATTACAACTCCTCGCTCGGCAAGCTCTGGCTGGAGCGTGGCGGCACCATCGTGCAGGCCAATCTGCGCGGCGGCGGCGAGTTCGGCACGCGCTGGCACGATGCCGGCCGGCTCGCCGGCAAGAAACTCTCGCACGACGATTTCGCCGCGGTCGCGGCCGATCTCGTCCGCCGCGGGGTAACGCAGCCGAAGCGCATCGCGGCCCAGGGCGGGTCGAACGGCGGTATCCTCATCACCAACATGCTGGTGCGCTACCCCGAGCGCTTCGGCGCGCTGTTCTGCACCATCCCGCTGATTGACATGCGCCGCTACACCAAACTGCTCGCGGGCGCGAGCTGGATCGCGGAATATGGCGACCCCGACAAGGCCGAGGAGTGGGAGTGGCTGAAGACCTACTCGGCCTATCACAACGTGAAAGCCGGCCAATCCTATCCGCCGATCCTGATCGCCACCACAAGGCGCGACGACCGCGTCCATCCCGGCCACGCCCGCAAGATGGCGGCCAAGCTGCAGGCCATGGGCTACGAGGCCTGGTTCTACGAGCCGGAAGCCGGCGGTCACGGCTACGGCAAGGACAACAGGGAGCGCGCCGGCTTCGAGGTGCTCGGTTTCCGGTTCTTGAAGGAGAAGATCGGGTGGGGGGATGGCGAGGCGTAGCCGTGACGTCGCGTCGAGGCTTGGATCGTAGCACGATGTGAGGGAGGCGCGGCTCTCTCATTCCCTCCCCCCTTGCGGGGGAGGGGCAGGGAGGGGGGTACCACACGGGGACTCTCTCGACTTGCACGCGCGTCACGAGCACAGATGGATAGACCGTTTGCCGGGCTACCCCTCTCCCCCGCCCTCCCCCGCAAGGGGGGAGGGAGCGCATCGCCGTTGTGGCGCGCCGCCCGGACTTAAGTCGGCAACGCCTCAGCTACCGCTCGAACACCAGCGTCAGATTGTTCGCGGGCATGTCGAGCGTATCGACGAGGCGAAGACCCGCACCGCGCGCGAGCATCTCGACATCGCTGATGTCACGCACGCCCCATTCGGGATTGCCTTCACGCAGGGAGGTGTCGAACACCGCATTGCTGAGCGCGGTGTGCTTGCCGTCGCGCTTGAACGGGCCGTAGAGGAACAGCTTGCCGTCGGGGCGTAAGTAGCGGCCGGCGCCGGCGAACAGGCCCTCGGCCACGACCCAGGGCGCGATGTGGATGACATTGGCGCAGAACACAGCCGCAAGGCTCGTCGGCGCCTGCCCGCTTTTCATCTCCGGACACCAGTCGGGATCGGTGAGATCGATCCGCAAGGGGCTTCGTATGTTCGCGAGGCCCGCGTGAACGCGCCAGGCTTCGATGCTCTTGAGGTGGCGCTGGTTGAGGTCGCTCGGCCACCAGATCAGGCCGGGCGTGTGACGGGCGAAATGGACCACATGCTGGCCGGTTCCGCTGCCGAGCTCGACCACGTTGCCGGTCAGCCCTGTGAGGTGCTTTTCCAGCGCTGACCAGATCGGCACATGGTTGCGATGGAACGCCGGTGCATCGAGCCGCCCATCCGGCTCGACCCGTCCGCCATCTCTGCCAAATTCGACGACATATTCAGCCAAATGAGTCCCCAATGAATGTGAAACAGCAAAGACGACGGTAAGGGCCAAACGCCCTAGAATAATTTGCTAGTGCCGACCTGTTAGATGAACAAACTATCTCATCGGTTGCAATGCGGAGGATATTAACTCCATTTTGCCGCGTGCATAGTCTTGATTGTCAGGCGATGCCCTTTGTGCTTTGGAACGCTTATATTTCCGCAAACGAGATCATCGACATAACGCTTGGGACGATGCCTTGACCGCCTTTCCTTGCAAGCTTGCCGTCGTGGTGGCGCTGGTCCTCGCCGCCGGCGCGGCTGCGGCTCCGGCACGGGCACAATCCGCTGTCGCCGACGGCCAGAAGCTCGCTTTCGATCGCGGCAAGGGCAATTGCCTGACCTGCCACGTCATCAAAGGCGGCGACCTGCCGGGAACAATCGGGCCGGAACTGAAGGACCTCAGGGCCAGGTACCCCGATCGCAACGAACTCACCGCGATCATCTTCGACGAGACCAAGCGCAATCCGCAGACCATGATGCCGCCGTTCGGCCGGAACCGGATTTTGACCGAACAGGAGATCAGCGCGATCGTTGATTTCCTGCAGACCCTGTAACGGCCGGCTGCCCAGGAGACCCCCGATGACCACGACCACCGGCCCGCTTGCGACAAGGCGCCTGATCCTTCAGGGCGCGGCCTCGGTCGCCCTGCTCGGCCTCGGCAATCTGCCGTTCGCGGCGACGCCCGCGCGTGCTGCGGCCAACGACAAATATCCGGAAGAGGCCTTCAAGCAGAAGAACGAGGCCGACGCGATCAAGGCGCTCTATGGCAAGACCGCCGAGCCCTCCGACAAGGTCAAGCTGGATGCGCCCGAGATCGCCGAGAACGGTGGCGTCGTGCCGGTGTCGGTGACGACCACGCTCGAGAAAGTGACCTCGATCTCGTTCTTCGTGACCGAGAACCCTTACGCGCTCGCCGCGTCCTACAAGATCGCCGACGGCACGATTCCGGGCGTCGCCAACCGGCTGAAAATGGCCAAGACCACCAAATTGGTCGCCATCGTCGAGGCTGACGGCAAGCTCTACAGCGCGACCAAGGAAGTGAAGGTCACCGTCGGCGGCTGCGGCGGCTAGGAGGATCGGTCCGATGGCATCAAGCATTCGCGTGCGCGCAACATCCAATGGCGACATCACCGAGGTGCAGGCGCTGATCCAGCACCCCATGGATACCGGCCTGGTCAAGGATCCCAAGGGTGAGCTGATCCCTGCGCACTTCATCCAGCAGCTGAAATTCGAATGTAACGGCAAGGACGTCTTCGTCGCCGATTGGGGCACTGCGGTCTCCAAGGATCCCTACGTCAAGTTCAGCTTCAAGGGGGCCAAGAAGGGCGACGACCTCAAGATCTCCTGGACCGACAACAAGGGTGCGTCGGATACGACCACCGCGAAGATTTCGTGATGAAGACCCGATCCGCCCTGCTGCTTGGCTCGCTCGGCGCCGCGCTCGTTGCGTTCGCCCTCACCTCTCCGCGCGTCATCGCGGCGGACAAGGTCGATCCGGTCGCCGATGCCAAGGCGTTCCAGCACTTCTTCTTCCAGAAATTTCCCGATGTGAAGCACGAGGACTTCGTCAACGGTCCGTATTCCATGAACGCGGACATGAAGCGGCAGTGGCAGGAGAAGGAGGAATTCCCTCCTTACGAGTTCGCGCTCGACGCCGGCAAGGAGATGTTCGCCACCCCGTTCAAGAACGGCAAGACCTACGCCGATTGCTTCCCCAACGGCGGCATCGGCATCCGCCAGAACTATCCTTACTTCGACGAGAAGGAGGGCAAGGTCGTCACGCTGGAGCTCGCGCTCAACCGCTGCCGCGAGGCGAATGGAGAGGCGCCCTATTCCTACGTCAAGGACGAGATGGCCTCGCTCACCGCCTACATGGCCTTCACCTCGCGCGGCAAGCCGATGGACATCAAGATTCCCGATGATCCCCGGGCGCTCGCGGCATTCGAGAACGGCAAGCGCTATTTCTACACGCGGCGCGGCCAGATGAACTTCTCCTGCGCCAGCTGCCATGTGCAGAGCCCGGGCGAGCGCATCCGCGCCGAGATCCTGGCGCCGGCGCTCGGCATCCTCAACGCGATGCCGATCTACCGCTCCGAATGGAGCGGCATGGGCACGACCAGCCGCCGCTTCGTCACCTGCAACAGCCAGACCCGCGCGGTTCCGCTGGAGCCGCAGTCCGACGAATATCGCGACGTCGAGTATTTCCTGTCCTACGTTGCCAACGGCCTGCCGATATCGGGACCGGGAGCGCGGCCATGAAGCGGTCACTTCCCCTCGCCATGCTGCTGGCGCTGAGCCTCGCGCCAGCGGCGCGCGCGGCAAATGAAGCGGATTACAAGGCGGCCTACGCCACCGCCGAAGCCGCATCGAAGGAGGCTGCCGGCTTGCGCAATCAGTGGACCGTGACCGTCTCGGCGCTGGCCGCGGCCAGGAAAGCGGCGGATGGCGGCGATTTCGACCGCGCCACGGCCGCAGCCAGGGAGGCCGAGGCGCTGGCAAAGGCGTCGATCTTCCAGGCGACCTCTGAAAAAGAAGCCTGGAAGGCGATGGAAATCCGCTAGACTGGCATCAACTGAAACAGTCTTGCGACATTGAGGGCGCGGAGAATTTTGATATGGCGATCCGCCGCCGCGATTTCCTGAAGAGCGCAGGCCTTGCCGCTGCATCGCTCAGTCTGCCGCGGCTTGCGCGGGGCACTGAGTCCGCGGGCATTTACGACCTCGAGCGCTTCGGCAACGCGCGGATCCTGCACATCACCGATACGCATGCGCAGCTCAACCCGGTTTATTTTCGCGAGCCCAGCATCAATATCGGCATCGGTGAGATGGCCGGGCGGCCGCCGCATCTGGTCGGCCGCGCCTTTCTCGACCGGTTCGGCATCCGTCCCGACAGCGCCGATGCTTATGCCTTCACCTGCGTCGAGTTCGAGAAGTCGGCAGGCCGCTTCGGCAAGCTCGGCGGCTTTGCCCATCTGAAGACGCTGGTCGACCGCTTGCGTGGCGAGGTCGGCGAAAAGCGCTCGCTGCTCGTCGACGGCGGCGATCTCTGGCAAGGCACCGGGCTCGCCAACGTCATGCAGGGCCGCGACATGGTCGAGGTCGCCAATCTGCTCGGCATCGAAGCGATGACCGGGCATTGGGAATTCACCTATGGCGAGCAGGTGCTGCGCGACAATCTCGAGCGCTTCAAGGGCGAGTTCCTGGCGCAGAACGTGTTCCTGACCGAGGAAGCCGCGTTCAACGACGCGCCCGCCTTCGACAAGGCCACCGGGCGCGTGTTCAAGCCTTCGATGATCAAGGAGATCGGCGGTCATCGGATCGCGATCGTCGGCCAGGCCTTCCCTTACGTGCCGATCGCGCATCCCAAGCGGTTCACGCCGGACTGGACCTTCGGCATTCGCGAGGAGGAGTTGCAGAAGCATGTCGATGCCTTGCGCGGCACCGACAAGGTCGATGCGGTCGTCCTGCTGTCGCACAACGGCATGGACGTCGACCTCAAGCTCGCGAGCCGCGTCACCGGCATCGACGTCATTCTCGGCGGCCATACCCATGACGCCGTGCCGCAGCCTATGCCAGTGAAGAACGCGGGCGGCACCACGCTCGTCACCAATGCCGGCTCCAACGGGAAATTCCTCGCCGTGCTCGATCTCGCGATCGACAAGGGCAAGGTCGGCGACATTCATTATCATCTGCTGCCGGTTTATTCCGAGCTGCTGAAGCCAGATCCCGCCATGGCCGAGCTGATCGGCCGGCTGCGCGCGCCGCACGTGACCGACTGGTCGGCGAAGATCGCAACGCCCGACCGCCTGCTTTATCGGCGCGGCAATTTCTCCGGGCCCGTCGACGAGCTGATCTGCACCGCGTTGCGCACCGAGCTCGATGCCGAGATCGCGCTGTCGCCGGGCTTCCGCTGGGGCGTCACCGCGCTGTCGGGCCAGGCGTTGACCATGGAGGATCTGCTCGCGGAGACTGCGATCACCTATCCCGAGACCTATGTGCAGGAGATGACGGGAGCCCAGATCAAGGACGTGCTGGAAGACGTCTGCGACAACCTCTTCAACGCCGATCCCTATTACCAGCAGGGCGGCGACATGGTGCGCGCCGGCGGGCTCAGCTACACCTGCACGCCGACCGCCGCGATCGGCGGCCGCATCTCGGAAGTGAAGCTCATTGGCGGTAAGGCGCTCAGCGCCAGCCACCGCTACAAGGTCGCAGGCTGGGCTTCGGTCAACGGCCAGCAAGGCGCGCCGGTGTGGGATGTCGTCGGCAGATATCTGCGCGCGGGCCGGATGTTTCAGGAGCGGCTCGGCTCCGGCGTGACGCTGAGGGGCGTCGAGGACAATCCGGGCATTGCGGGACAGGGATGATGCGAGCGCAGACCTTATTTGCGCTGATGCTGGCGCTGGTCGTCCGGGCTGCGATCCTGCCGGCTTCGGCGCAGCAGGTGCCACTTCAGGACAAGCCGTTCGCCGAGCACAAGATCGTGCTGCAGCTCTCCGATGGCGATGCGAAGAAGCAGGCGCTGGTGCTGAGCGTCGCCAACAATCTTCTGAAAGCCTACGCCCCCGACAAGATCGCGATCGAGGTAGTCACGTTCGGCGCCGGCATCGATCTTTTGCTGTCAGGCAGCGAGCGTCGCAAGCAGGTCGAAAGCCTGATCGCGCAGGGCGTGCGCTTCGACATCTGCCTCAACACGGTGGATACGCTCGAGCGCGAGACCGGCAAGCGGCCGGAGTTCATTGCCGCGGCGACGCCGGTGCAGGTCGGCGTCGGGCAGATCCTGTTCCTGGCCGAGAATGGTTATACGGTGGTGAGGCCCTGAGGGGGCTTAAGCGCGCTCTCGCGTCATCGAGCCTGTGGGATCGGCCATCGGGTCCAGCCCGCCGCTCTTCCCGCGGAGGACAATCTTCCAAATATTGTTACCTATCCAGCAAAATACTTCTCCTACTGACCTCCGGCGTAGTAGAATCTTCAAAAGTCAGTTCCATTGCCGGACGACCTGCCATGATCTTTCGCCAGCTCTTCGACAGCGTTTCGGGCACCTACAGCTACGTCCTGGCCAGCCGCCCCGGCGGCGAGGCTCTGATCCTCGATCCCGTGCTGGAGAAAGTCGACCGCTACTGCCAATTGCTGCGCGAGCTCGACCTCAAGCTCGTCAAGGCGGTCGACACCCATCTGCATGCCGACCACGTCACCGGCCTCGGCGAGCTGCGCGACCGCACCCATTGCATGACCGTGATGGGCGACCAGACCAAGGCGGACGTGGTGGCGATGCGCGTCGCCGACGGCGACAAGGTGACGATCGAGGGCCTGTCGCTCGACGTGATGTATACGCCCGGCCACACCGACGATTCCTATTCCTATCTGATGGGCGATCGCGTCTTCACCGGCGACACGCTGCTGATCCGCGGCACCGGCCGCACCGATTTCCAGAACGGTTCTTCGCGCGCACAGTACGATTCGATCTTCAACCGGCTGCTGAAGCTGCCGGACGAGACGATGGTGTTTCCGGCGCACGACTACAAGGGCGACACCGTCTCCACCATCGGTGAGGAGAAGCGCTACAATCCCAGGCTCCAGGTGCGTTCGGTCGACGAATATATCGAGCTGATGGCGAACCTGAAGCTGCCCAATCCGAAGATGATGGACGTCGCGGTGCCCGCCAACATGCATGTCGGCCTGCATCAGGAGGAACTGGAGAAGGAAGGCCGCGCGCTCAGCGCGGTCGAGGCGATCCGCATCCTCGGCCGGCCCGACATGCTGCTGGTCGATCTGCGTGAGACCAACGAGCGGATGAAGCACGGCATGCTCGAAGGCGCGCTGCACACGCCCTATCCCTCCATCGAGGAGAGCCTCAAGCCCGGCGGCATGCTGCGCGAGGTCGCGGCCGCCACCGGCCGCCGTATCGTGTTCTTCTGCGCCTTCGGCGAGCGCTCGGCGATGGCGGTGGCCGCCGCCAAGGCGGCCGGCCTTTCCAACACCGCCCATATCGCCGGCGGCGTGGATGCCTGGAAGAAGGCAGGCGGGCCGCTCGTGCACTGACGGCCGCAGGCCATCCCCAAGTGCGATTGTTGCGCTAAGTCAGGGACGGCTCATATTTCCGGGGTAGGATCGGGTGCAGCATCACCATCCGGGACCAGCCATGACCAAGATCAAACCAGCCGAGCCGCCCAAGATCGCCAACAAGAAGCCGGCGGAAGGCAAGGCGAAGACACCCCCGCCTCCTCTCGATGACGATGACTACGAGGACGGCGACATCGCAACGCCCAAACGCGACCGCTACGGTGTGGACGACGAGCCGTTGTGAGAGTGCGATCGTGCTCCGCGCACGCTGCGTTCCCCCCCTTGCGGGAGAGGGAACACAGTGCGCCTCGCTGCACCCCCGGGCGCTTATCGAGGACGGCGCGTCCCCACCCGCACTACCTGCCATGCGCCTGCGTTCATGGACAAATAACCGCTCTCCCCGATAGTTTGCGCGCCTCCCAGGGAGTGAAACCGAAACTGCAATGGTCGACGTTCTCGCCGCACCGCAGCAAAGCAAGGCGGACAGCGCGCTACGGACGCTGACCGGAATCTCGATCGCGCATTGGGTCAGCCATTTCCATCTGCTGGTCCTGCCGATGCTGTTCCCATTCCTCAAGGCACAACTCGGCGTCGGCTATATCGAGCTCGGCTTCGCGCTCACCGTGTTCGCGGTGGTGTCCGGACTGACGCAGGCGCCGACCGGTTATCTCGTCGACCATTTTGGCGCGCGCAGAATCCTGCTGATCGGCCTCACGCTCGGCGGCTTCGCGCTGATTCTGCTTGGCCTGCACCTCAGCTACGCCTCGCTGATCGCCTGCGCCGTGCTGCTGGGTCTCGCCAATAGCGTCTATCACCCCGCCGACTACGCGATCCTGGCCGAGCACATGGACGAGGCACGGATGGGCCGCGCCTTCTCGATTCACACCTTTGCCGGATTTCTCGGCGGCGCGGTGGCACCGGCGATCGTGGCGGCACTCGTCACCCTGTCCGGCGGCACCGGCGCGCTGATCGCATCGGGTGCGATCGGCATCGCGGTGGCGTTGCTGCTGCTCGTCATGAACATTCCCGACGCCGGCGCCAGCAGGAAGAAGCCGGGCGCGGAGAACGCGCCGAAGCAGGCTGTCATCACACCCGCGCTGATCGTGCTGACGGCGCTGTTCATGCTGCTCAGCCTGTCGGTCGCCGGTATCAACAATTTCGGCGTCGTCGCGCTGATGAGCGGCTATGGCACGTCCTACTCGGCAGCCAACGTCATGCTGACGGCCTTCCTTGGCGCCAGCGCCGCCGGCGTGCTTGCCGGCGGTTTCCTCGCCGATCACACCGAACGCCACGGCTATGTCGCAGCGGCCTGCTTTGCCGTGAACGCGGCCATCGTGCTGCTGATCGCGCTGGTGACGCTGCCCGGCTGGGCCCTGACCGCGGCGATGACGCTCGCAGGCTTTCTGTCCGGCGTGATCGCCCCCTCGCGCGACATGCTGGTGCGCAATGCGGCACCTCCCGGCGCTGCGGGGCGCGCCTTCGGCATCGTCTCGACCGGCTTCAATCTCGGCGGCATCGTCTCACCGCTGCTGTTCGGCTGGATCATGGACCAGAGCGCGCCACACTGGGTGTTCGGCGCGTCCGTGATCTTCATGGTCGCGACGGTGGTGCTGTCGCCGTTCACGGAGCGGAAGCGACAAGCCGGTTCTTGAGGAGCGAGAGCGGCTGCCACAAATTCAATCGTCGTCCCCGCCTAGTGCGCAATTGCGCACGGGGGGCGGGGACCCATAACCCCAGGGAGCGGTTGTGGAGCGAAGCTGCCAACTACGAGTCTTCGCCAAACTCCTCCCTGTGGCTATGGGTCCCAAATCTGCGCTGCGCTTGTCCGGGACGACGAAAGAAGACTTAGAAAAACAAAACGGGAAGAAACACATGAGCACCCCTGATCTCGTCATCCGCGGCGGCACCGTTGCGGATGGAAGCGGCGGCGCGCTGTTCGAGGCCGACGTCGCCATTACCGGCGGCAGGATCAGCGAGGTCGGCAAGGTTTCGGCCAAGGGCGAAGAAGAAATCGACGCGCGCGGCAAGCTCGTGACGCCGGGTTTCGTCGACGTTCACACGCATTACGACGGCCAGGTCACCTGGAGCCAGGACATCACGCCGTCGTCGCAGAACGGCGTCACCACCGCGATCATGGGCAATTGCGGCGTCGGCTTTGCGCCGTGCAAGCCCGCCGACCACACCCGCCTGATCCAGCTCATGGAAGGCGTCGAGGATATTCCCGAGCCGGTCCTGAGCGCCGGCATTCCCTGGGCCTGGGAGAGCTTTCCGGACTACATGAACTGGCTCTCCAAGCGCGATTTCGACATCGACGTCGGCGCGCAGCTGCCGCACGCGGCGCTGCGGGTCTATGTCATGGGCGAGCGCGGCGCCCGCCGCGATCCCTCGACCACGGAGGACAATGCCGCGATGGCGAAGCTCGCGGGCGAAGCGGTGCGCTCCGGCGCACTCGGCTTCTCGACCTCGCGCACGCTCAACCACCGCACCTCGACCGGCGACTTCACGCCGACGCTGAAGGCCGGCGAGGACGAACTCACCGCGATCGCCGGGGCGATGCACAGCCAGGGCCGCAGCGTGCTGCAATTCGTGCTCGATCTCTCTACCATCCACGAAGATCTGCCGATGATGCTACGGGTCGCCGACACGACGAAGTGTCCGATCTCGTTCTCGATCACGCAGAACGACAAGTCGCCAAACCGCTGGCGCCAGACGCTGGACGAGATCAACGCGGCGGCCAAACGCGGACTCTCCATCACCGCACAGATCGCGGCGCGCCCGGTCGGCCTGCTGCTCGGGCTCGAGCTGTCGCGCAATCCGTTCCAGACCCATCCGAGCTACAAGGCGATCGCGCATCTTCCGTTGAAGGAGCGGCTGGCACGGCTGCATCAGAGCGATGTGCGCAAGGCCATTCTGAGCGAGACGGCGACCGCCACCGACGATCCGCTGTTCTTCCGGCCCAATTACGACAAGATGTTCCTGCTCGGCGATCCCCCCGATTACGAGCAGCCGCCGGAAAACGCATTGGGGCCGCAAGCGCGCAAGCAGGGCCGGCAGCCGGAAGAGTTCGCTTACGATGCGATGCTGTCGGACCAGGGCCGCGGCATGCTCTACGTGCCGTTCCTCAACTATTCCGACGGCAATCTCGATGCGACGCGCGAGATGCTGATCGATCCGCAATCGGTGCCGGGCCTGTCCGACGGCGGCGCGCATTGCGGCATCATCTGCGATGCCAGCTTCCCGACCTATCTGCTGACGCACTGGACGCGCGACCGCACGCGCGGTGAGAAACTGTCGATCCCGTTCGTGATCGCGGCGCAGTCGCGCAAGACCGCGCTGTCGGTCGGCCTCACCGATCGCGGGCTGATTGCGCCCGGCTACAAGGCCGACCTCAATGTGATCGACTATGACCGGCTGCACCTGCATCCGCCCAAGGTGCATTACGATCTGCCGGTCGGCGGGCGGCGGCTGTTGCAGGACGTCGACGGCTATGAGGCCACGATCGTCTCGGGCGTGGTAACGCGGCGGCAGGGTGCCGCCACGGGCCGCCGGCCGGGGAAATTGATTCGGGGCGCGCAGGGGATCAATTAAGCGCGGCTCCATGTGAGACACGAAGGCGTCTCACCAATCTCGCTGTCGTCCCCGCCTAGTGCGCAATTGCGCACGTGGGGCGGGGACCCATAACCACAGGGAGTGGTTGTGGAGCTAAGCTGCCAACTCCGTGTCTTCGCCAAACCACGCCCTGCGGTTATGGGTCCCGGATCTGCGCTTCGCTTGTCCGGGACGACAGTGTGCTTGGAGCAATCGCTCGGTCGCCCACTCCTTACGTCGGCGACACCGCGCCCTTCAGCGCAGCAGCCTGCGTCGCCGCACCACGCGTCAGCCTGGCCTTTTCCGTGTTCGGCCACAGCAGCAGCAGGCCGAGCAGGCCGGAGCCGACCATGATCACGGCGTTGATGGTGAAGCCGATCAGGTAGCCGTCGAGAGTGCTGCCGGCACGCTGGATCATCGCCCCCATCACGGCCGGCGCGGCGATGCCGGCGAGCGTGTAGAGCGCGCCGTAGATGGCGAGGATCGCGCCGCGCTGCGACGTCGGCGTGAACTCGCCGAGCATCGGCGGGCAGACGACGTAGATCGCTCCGCACAGGCCCGAGCCGACCACGAGCAGCGCGATCTGCAGGCCCGCACCCTGAACATGCGGCATCATCGCCAGGATCAGCCCGCCGATCACCAGCGGCACCGAGCCGAGCACGCCGCGCGCCACGCGGGTGTTGTAACCGCGCGCCATCATCACCTGCGAGATCCACCCGGTGAGAATGACCGTGGTAGCACCGAACACCCAGGGCAGGATCGAGATGAAGCCGGCCTGGCTCTGCGAGAAGCCGAGCCCCTTGACGATGAACGGCGTGAACCAGGTCAGGCCGAGCGACAGCGCCCAATAGGCACCGAACGTCGCCGCGACGCAGCCGATGAAAGTGCGCGAGGTGAGAAGCTGCAAGTAGGGGATCTTCTGCTCGGTCGCGGCCAGGACCTGCGTGTCCTCCAGCGGGCCTTCCTTGCCGAGCGCGAGCCAGGCACAAACCCAGATCAGACCGACGATTCCGAGTGCGCCGAAGGCATAGTGCCAGGAATGATTGACGATGACCCAGTTCAGCGCCGGTACCGCCAGGATCACGCCGAAGGCCGAGCCCTGCGACAGGATCGCGGTCGGCAGCGTGCGCTTCTCGTCGGGAAACCATTTGTAGATCGCGTGCGCGGCGACCGAGAAAGCCGGGCCTTCGCCGGCGCCCAGCACGATGCGGCAGATCAGGAGCGTGGTGAAGGAGACGGTGCCGACCATCGGAAACTGCGCCAGCGCCCAGATCACTGCGAGCACGAGCAGCACCCAGCGCGTCGGCACCTTGTTGACGATGAAGCCGACCACGATGGCGGCGATCGAGAACAGGAAGAAGAACGAGGAGCCGAGCAGGCCGAACTGCTCCGGGGTGAGCTTCAGATCGGTCATGATCGGCACGCCGGCGAGACCGACGACGATCTTGTCGGCGAAGTTCACGACCATGAAGAGAAAGAGAAGAAACGTCACGGTCCAGGCGCCCTTCGGCGTTCCCTTGGCCCCGATCGTCTTGCCGGCCACCTCCGTCGTTCCCTCAACGCTCATGATTTTATTCTCCCCCGCCGATGTCTTTTGGCACTTTTTTGATTTGGCTGTCTTGGGAGCTAACAACGGCTTCGAGACCAACGCAACCCGGCATTTCCGCAGCAGGTGTGCTACGCAGCAATTCCGCTAATTCCGTCCGGCGCCATTCATCGTGTTGAGCATCAAGAATCTGTCCAAGACCTTCTCCTCGGCCGGCGAGCCGGTCCAGGTGCTGCGTGGCGTCGATCTCGACCTCAAGGAGGGCGAACGCGTCGCGCTGACCGGCGAGTCCGGCAGCGGCAAGAGCACGTTGCTGCACCTGATCGCGGGGTTAGACGCCGCCGATGGCGGCACGATCCGGCTGGAGGACATCGAGGTCACCGCGCTGTCCGACGCAGGGCGCGCCCGTTTGCGGCGCGACCGGATCGGGCTGGTGTTTCAGCAATTCAACCTGATCCCGAGCCTGTCGGTCGCGGACAATCTGGCCTTTCAGGCGCGGATCGCCGACCGTCACGATGCGGCCTGGACCAAGGAGCTGGTCGAACGGCTCGGTCTCGGCGCGCTTCTGAAGCGCTATCCCGAGCAATTGTCCGGCGGCCAGCAGCAGCGGGTCGCGATCGGCCGGGCGCTGGCAACAAAGCCGTCGCTGCTGTTGGCGGACGAGCCCACCGGCAATCTCGACGAGGCCACCGCCGAGAACGTCCTGGCGCTGACGCGCGACCTCGTCGCGCGCACCGGCTGCGGCTTCCTGATGGTGACGCATAGCCTGCATCTGGCCGGTACGCTCGACCGCCATCTCACTTTGCATGCGGGTCGGATCGCATGAGACGCGCGCTCTGGGTCCTCGCGGTGCTGCTCAGCCATTGGCGGCGTCACAAGATGCAGTTCGCGACGCTTCTGGTCGGACTGATCGCGGCGACCGCGTTGTGGAGCGGCGTGCAGGCCATCAACCAGCAGGCCCGCAACGCCTATGACCGCGCCGCCGCGACGTTCGGGGGCGCGCGCACGGCCATGCTGGTCGCGCCCCATGCGGCGACTTTTCCGCAAGAGCTGTTCGTCAAGCTGCGCCGCGCCGGCTGGCCGGTGTCGCCGGCGCTGGAGGGCCGGGTCCAGATCAACGGCCGCTCGGTGCGGCTGCTCGGGATCGAGCCGGTCACGCTGCCGGTCGAAATCGGCAACGCACCGCGCCTCGGTGCTGCGGATCTAAGCAGCTTTGTGGCGCCGCCGGGCCAGACATTGGTGGCGCGGGAGACGCTGAGCGACCTGCAGGAAACAGAGGGCGCGGCGCCCCCGATCAGTGACGGCACAACATTGCCGCCGCTGCGCGTGCTGCCGCAGCTGGTGCCCGGCGTGCTGGTGGTCGATATCGGCGTGGCGCAGCGTCTGCTCAACAAGCCGGATCAGGTCTCGCGGCTTCTGATCGGCAAGCCGAAGAGCAGGCCTGCGCCGCTGGCGAGCGTGGTCGGCGATCAGTTGCAGCTGGTCGAGCCGACCGCGGAGACCGAGCTGGAGCGCCTGACCGACAGCTTTCACCTCAACCTCACGGCGTTCGGCCTGTTGTCGTTCTTCGTCGGCCTGTTCATCGTCAACTCGGCTGTCGGCCTTGCCTTCGAGCAGCGGCTGCCGATGCTGCGGACGCTACGCGCCTGCGGCGCCTCGGCACGGCTGGTCAACACCGTGATGGTGGTCGAGCTCGTGGCGCTGGCGCTGATCGCCGGGCTGATCGGGCTCGTCTGCGGCTATTTCATCGCGGCCGTGCTGCTGCCCGACGTCGCGGCGTCATTGCGCGGGCTCTATGGCGCACAGATCCCGGGGCAGCTGACCTTACAGCCTGAATGGTGGCTCGCCGGCATCGGCATCAGCATTGCGGGCGCGCTCGTTGCGGCGGCGACCAGCCTGATCAAGGCGATCAGGATGCCGGTGCTGGCGACGGCGCAGCCGCACGCCTGGCAGCATAGGCAGCGCCGCTGGCTGATCCTGCAAAGTCTGGCCGCCTGCGCCGTGTTCGCGGTCGCGCTGCTGTTGCTTCGTTATGGCGAATCGCTGATCGCGGGCTTTGGCGTGCTGGCGGCGCTGATGCTCGGTGCGGCATTGATCCTGCCGGCGTTGCTCGAGATCATCCTGCTCGCGGGCCAGCGCGCCGCGAGGAAGCCGCTTGCGCTGTGGTTCTGGGCGGACAGCCGGCAGCAGCTTTCCGGATTGTCGCTGGCGCTGATGGCGCTGCTGCTCGCCCTCGCCGTCAATGTCGGCGTGTCCACCATGGTAGAAACGTTCAGCCGCACCTTCCTCGGCTGGCTCAACGGACGGCTGGCGGCCGACGTCTACATCAGCGCCTCCGACAATGCGCAAGGTGTTGCCATCCGCGACTGGCTGCGCGAGCGTAGCGACGTGCAGGCAATCCTGTCGGGCGGCCGCGCCGAGACGCAGCTTCAGGGCCAGCCGGTGGAATTGTTCGGCCTGCCCGATCACGCGCTGTATCGCGAGCGCTGGCCGTTGCTGGAAACCGCGCCGCGTGCCTGGAGCCGGCTCATGCCGGGCAATGCCGCCTTCATCAGCGAACAACTGAGCCGCCGCCTCAACGTCCGCATCGGCGACGTCGTCGAGGTGCCGGCGCCGGGCGGGACCTGGGAGCTCGACATCGTCGGCGTCTATGCCGATTACGGCAACCCTAAGGGGCAGCTGACCGTCAACGTCGCCGCGCTGATCCGGCAATTTCCGCAGACGCCGCAAACCCGGATCGGCCTGATCGTCGCGAAGGAGAACATCCCCGGCCTGATCGCGGCGTTGCAGAAGCAATTTGCGCTCGACGACCGCAGTGTCGCCGACCAGGCGACGGTGAAGGCGGAATCGATCCGCATCTTCAACCGCACCTTTGCGGTGACCTCGGCGCTGAACGCCTTCACGCTCGGCGTCGCAGGGATCGCGCTGTTCACGAGCCTGTTGACGCTGGCGAATTCCCGCCTGCCGCACCTCGCACCGCTGTGGGCGATCGGCATCACGCGGCCGCGCCTTGCCGCGATCGAATTGACCAAGACGCTGTCGGTCGCGCTGTTCACGGCGCTGCTCGCCGTGCCGCTCGGCCTCCTGGTGGCGTGGTGCCTGATCGCGATCGTGAACGTGAAGGCGTTCGGCTGGCGGCTGCCGTTCCACGTGTTTCCGCTGCAACTGGTCGAGCTGGTCGCGGTCGCGCTGTTGGCATCGCTGCTGGCGGCGCTGTTGCCGGTGATACGGCTGGCGCGGATGCAGCCGGCCAGCCTCGTCAAGGTGTTTGCCAATGAGCGCTGATCGGATCTCCCGCCGCGCCTTCGCCAGCGGCATCGCTGCGCTGGCGCTGGCACGCAGTGCCAGTGCGCAAGGCTATGCCGGGCTTGGTGAGACCGCGGACGGCTTTGCGAAGGTGACGCCGGGAAAGACGTTCGCCTTCCCCGCCGATCACGGGCCGCATCCGGAGTTTCGGATCGAATGGTGGTATCTCACGGCAAACCTCGTCGACGGCAACGGTGCGGCCTGCGGCCTGCAATGGACGCTGTTCCGTCAGGCGGCGCAGCCGGGCCCGCAACGCGAAGGTTGGGCCAATCAGCAGGTGTGGATGGCGCACGCCGCGGTGACGCGCGCCGACACCCACCGCTTCAACGAAGTCTTTTCACGCGGCGGCGTCGGGCAGGCCGGCGTCACGGCCAAGCCGTTCGATACCTGGATCGACGATTGGGAGATGAAGGCTCTCGAGCGCACCGACGATCGCACTTTGGCGCCGCTGGCACTGAAGGCGTCCAGCACCGATTTCAGCTACGCCGTGACGCTGGAGGCCGATCGCCCGGTCGTGTTGCAGGGCGATCGGGGCTACAGCCGCAAATCGGAGCGCGGCCAGGCGTCCTATTATTACAGCCAGCCGTTCTACCGCGCTCGCGGCACGCTCACCATCGACGACAGACCGGTGGACGTCACGGGCCAGGCCTGGATGGACCGCGAATGGAGCAGCCAGCCGCTTGACGCCGACCAGACCGGCTGGGACTGGCTGTCCCTGCATCTGTCGTCCGGCGACAAGCTGATGCTGTATCGGCTGCGGCAGAAGGACGGCCGGGACTATCCGTTCGGCAACTGGATCAGCGCTGCCGGCGAAACGCAGATGATCACAGGTGGCGACATCCAGATGATTCCGAAGGCGACGGCGGAGGTTGCGGGACGCAAGCTGCCGGTGGAATGGCAGATCGCGATCCCGTCGCGATCGTTCTCGATCCTCTGCAAGCCGCTCAATCCCAGGGCCTGGATGGGGACCGGCTTCTCCTATTGGGAGGGGCCGATCAGCTTTGCCGGGACGCATGACGGCGTTGGCTATCTCGAGCTGACCGGGTATTGAAGCGCGGTCTGTTTGAAGGGATCCCGCGATGTATCATTTCACCGCCCTCGTTACGCTGCTGGCGATTGCGTTCTATTTCTTCGTCACCATGAACGTCTCGCGGGCGCGCACCAAGACCGGCATCAAGGTGCCGGCGATATCGGGCCATCCGGATTTCGAGCGCGCCTTCCGCATCCAGGCGAACACGCTGGAATGGATGCCGATTTTCCTGCCTGCGCTATGGCTGTTCGCGATCTACATCAGCGACGGCATCGCGGCGGGGATCGGTGCGGTCTGGATCATCGGCCGCGTCGTCTATTTCATTGGTTATTCGCAAGCGGCCGCCAAGCGCGGTCCGGGCTTTGCGATCCAGGGCATCGCGGCGATAGCGCTGTGGGCGGGGGCGCTGGGAGCGGTGGTGTTGCGGCTGGTGTAGTGAATCACATCACGCGTGCTCGTGTCCCGGGCGCGGTGCAGCGTGTAACGCTGCGCCGCTGAACCGGGACCCAGTCAGGCCTCCACGCCCGGAGAAGCGTGGGCCCCGGCTCTGCGCAGCAGCGTTTCACGCTGCAGCGCGTCCGGGACACGAGAGCCTCACTTCGTCAACGGACACCCGCTGTCCTTGGCGGCGAAGAAGGCCTTGTCGCCGGGGACCGTGGCGAGCAGCTTGTAATAGTCCCAGGGCTTCTTCGATTCCGACGGCTTCTTGACCTCGAACAGATACATGTCGTGGACCATGCGGCCGTTCTCGAGCACCTTGCCGCCTTGCGCGAAATCGTCGTCGACCGGCAGCTCCTTCAGCTTCTTGGCAACCGCATCCGGATCCTTGGTGCCGGCGGCCTTGACCGCCTTCAGGTAGCTCAGCGTCGCCGAATAGGTGCCGGCCTGAATCATGTTCGGCATCCGGCCGGTGCGCTTGAGGAAGCGTTCGCCGAGATTGCGGCTCTTGTCGTTGACATCCCAGTAATAGCCTTCGGTCAGCACCAGGCCCTGCGCGGCCTGCAGGCCGAGGCCGTTGACTTCGGCAAGCGTCATCAGCAGGCCGGCAAGCTTCTGGCCGCCGGAGACGATGCCGAACTCGGACGCCTGCTTGATCGAGTTGGTGGTGTCGAGGCCGGCATTGGCAAGGCCGACGATCTTCGCCTTGGAGCTCTGCGCCTGCAGCAGGAAGGAGGAGAAGTCTGAGGAATTGAGCGGCACGCGCACCGAGCCGACCACCTTGCCGCCATTGGCGGTGACGATCTCGCTGGTGTCCTTTTCCAGCGCGTAGCCGAAGGCGTAGTCCGCGGTGAGGAAGAACCAGGTGTCGCCGCCGGCCTTGGTCAGCGCACCGCCGGTGCCGACGCCGAGCGCGCGGGTGTCGTAGGCCCAGTGGAAGCCATAGGGCTGGCAGGCATCGCCGGTCAGCCGCGAGGTCGCGGCGCCCACAACGATGTCGATCTTCTTCTTTTCCTTGGACAGCTCGTGGATCGCGAGCGCAACCGAGGAGGTCGTCAACTCCGTGATCATGTCGACGTTCTCGACGTCGTACCAGCGCCGCGCGATCGAGGTCGCGAGGTCGGCCTTGTTCTGGTGGTCGGCGGTGACGAGCTCGACCTTCTGCCCCAGCACCTCGCCACCAAAATCCTCGATCGCCATCCTGGCCGCCTCGACCGACCATTTGCCGCCGTAATCGGCATAGACGCCAGACTGGTCGTTGAGGATGCCGATCTTGACGCCTTGCGCGGAGGCCGGCGCCGCCAGCACCAGAGCAGAGGTTGCGACGGCGGCCAAAAGTGCTGATTTCATCTGTTATCTCCCAGCAGTTTTCTGTTTTGAAATCGCGCGGATATTAGGGAAGAACCCCGGCCCTGCCCATCCATTTCACGTTGGTCGTTAGTATGGGATTCTGCGCGCCAAACAATCGGTGTCGTCCCGGACAAGCGTGCCTCAAGCGCGCGTAGATCCGGGACCCATAGCCACAGGGAGGAGTTTGGCGAAGACCCGGAGTTACCACCTTCGCTCCACACTCCTCCCTGAGGTTATGGGTCCCCGCGTTCGCGGGGACGACGGCGGAGCGTGTAGCACGATCGTGGCCACCACTTGCACTTAAGGAGCCACCACCTCCGGCTTCTTCCCCTCATTCCGCCCTTCCGCCAGGTTCCGCACCACCACGTAGAAGATCGGCGTGAACAGCAAGCCGAACAGGGTGACGCCGATCATGCCGAAGAAGACGGCGACGCCGACCGCCTGCCGCATCTCCGAGCCGGAGCCGCTCGATATCACCAATGGCAAGACGCCGAGGATGAAGGCGAAGGACGTCATCAGGATCGGCCGCAGGCGCAGCCGGCAGGCCTCGATGACGGCTTCCAGCCGCGGCTTGCCCTCGTTCTCGATGTCGCGCGCGAACTCGACGATCAGGATCGCGTTCTTGGCCGCCAGTCCCACCAGCACGACGAAGCCGATCTGGGTGAGGATGTTGACGTCCTGGCCCATGATGCGCACGCCGATGGTGGCCGCGAGCAGGCACATCGGCACGATCAGGATCACCGCGAACGGCAGGGTCCAGCTGCCATATTGCGCCGCGAGCACGAGGTAGACGAACAGCACGCAGATCGGAAACACGTAGAGGCCGGCATTGCCGCCGGTGACCTGCTGATAGGACAGATCGGTCCATTCGAAGGTGAAGCCGCTCGGCAAGGTGTCGTCCGCCAGCTTCTTGATGGTGTTGAGCGCCGTGGTCGAGCTGGTGCCCGGCGCCGGCTCGCCCTGGAGCTCGGACGCGGCATAGAGATTGTAGCGCGCGACGCGGTCGGGACCCGAGACATCCCTGAACTCGACCACGCTGCCGAGCATCACCATGTCGCCTGTGGCGTTGCGCGTGCGCAGGCGTGCGAGGTCGCTGGGCTCTTTCCGGAACGGGAAGTCGGCCTGCGCGGTGACGTGATAGGTGCGGCCGAACAGGTTGAAGTCGTTGACATAGGTCGATCCGAAATAGCTCTGGATCGTGTCGTTGATATTGGAGATGGGAACGCCGAGCTTCTGCGCCTTGGTGCGGTCGATGTCGACGAAGAGCTGCGGCGTGTTGGCTGAGAACGGCGAGAACACCGAGGGGGCCAGCAGCAAGGACGATTTGCGCGCTGCGGCGACGAGCTCGTCGGTGGCCGCGGCGAGCATTTCGGGCCCGCGGCCCTGGCGGTCCTGGATGCGGATGGTGAAGCCGCCGCCGGTGCCGATGCCGGGCACGGCCGGCGGCGGAATCACGATGATGAAGGCGCCCTGGATCGCGGCCAGACGCTTGCGCAGCTCGACCGTGATGGCGTTCGCAGACAATCCCTTCTTCATCCGCGCCTCGGGCTCGTCGAACACCGGAAACAGCGCGGCCGCGTTGCCGGCCTGCGTGCGGGTGGCGCCGGAGAAGCCGGCAAACGCGGCGACGCGGATGATGCCCGGCGTATCCAGCGAGATGCGTTCGATCTCGCGCACGACCTCCGTGGTGCGCGCCAGCGAGGCCGCGCCCGGCAATTGCACGGATATGATGACGTAGCCGCGATCCTGCGCGGGGATGAAACCCTGCGGCGTGGTCACGATCAGCCAGCCGGCGCTGCCGATCAGCACGACATAGATCAGGATCATCACCACCGAGTGCCGAATCACGAAATTGGCGAGGCCGGCATAGCCGTGCGCGAGACGGTCGAACACGCGATTGAATACGCCGGTGAAGGCATTCCAGCCGCGCGCGATGACATTCCAGCTCGCGGGCGGACGCTTCTCCTCGTGCGGCACCAGGATCTGCGAGGCCAGCGCCGGGGACAGCGTCAGCGAGCAGAAGCAGGAAATCGCGGTCGCAACCGCAATGGTGACGGCGAATTGCTGGAAGAACTGCCCGGAGATGCCGCCGAGGAAGGCGGTCGGGACGAACACCGCGCAGAGCACCAGCGCAATCGAGACCAGCGCGCCGCCGACCTCCTCCATGGTCTTCAGCGCCGCGTCGCGCCGGCTCATGCCGTGCTCGAGATGTCGCTCGACATTCTCGACCACAACGATGGCGTCGTCGACCACGATGCCGACCGCGAGGACGAGGCCGAACAAAGTGAGGTTGTTGATGGAGAAGCCGAGCGCCGCCATCACCGCGAAGGTGCCGACCAGCGACACCGGGATCGCGATGATCGGAATGATCGCGGGCCGCCAGCCCTGCAGGAACACCAGCACGACGATGACCACGAGCAGCATGGCTTCGTAGATGGTCTTGATCAGCTCGTGGACGGACTGCGCGATGAACTCGGTGGGGTTGTAGCCGATGTTGTAATCGAGCCCCTTCGGGAAGCTCTGTTTGAGCCTCGTCATCGTATCGGAGATGTTCTTGGCGGTCGCCAGCGCGTTCGAGCCGGGCCGCTGCGTCACCAGCATGGCGACCGCGGATTTGCGCAGCAGGAAGCTGTTGGTGGAATAAGCCAGCGCACCGAGCTCGATGCGGGCGACGTCACGCAGACGCACCGTGCGGCCGTCGGAGCCGGCCTTGATCAGGATGTCCTCGAACTGCTTCTGGTCCTTCAGGCGGCCCGTGAAAGTGAGGTTCGGCTGGAAGGCGCGATCGGCAATCGGCGGCTCGGCGATCTGGCCGCCCGCGATCTGCACGTTCTGGGCACGGATCGCGGCCAGCACCTCCGCAGAGGTCAGGCCGAGATTGGCAATCCGATCAGGATCAAGCCACAACCTCATCGAATAATCGCGTGCGCCAAAAATCTGGATGTCGCCGACGCCGTCGAGGCGCAGCAGCTGGTCGCGGACCTGGAGCAGCGCGTAGTTGGAGATGTAGAGCTGGTCGAAGGTGTCGTCCGGCGACAGCATGAACACGACCATCAGGATGTCGGGCGAGTTCTTGCGGGTGGTGACGCCGTTGCGCTGGACCTCCTCGGGCAGCCGCGGCTGCGCGATCGCGACGCGGTTCTGCACCAGCACCTGGGCCTTGTCGAGATCGGTGCCGAGCTTGAAGGTGACGGTGATGGTGAGCTGGCCGTTCGAGGTCGCCTGGCTGTAGAGATACAGCATGTCCTCGACGCCGTTGATCTCCTGCTCGATGGGAGCCGCGACCGTGTCGGACACGGTCTGCGCGGAGGCGCCGGGATATTGCGTGGTGACGACGACGGTTGGCGGCACCACTTGCGGATATTCGGACACCGGCAGCGTGGTGTAGGCGAGCGCACCGACGATCAGGAGCACGATCGACAGCACCATCGCCAGGATGGGCTGGTTGATGGAGAGACGACCGAGATTCATGACTTGTCACCGGGCTTGCCACCGGCTGGCGCAGTCTGCGGGGCAACCTTGGCGCCGACACGGGCACGCTGGATGCCGTTGACGATGACTCGGTCCTCGGCCTTCAATCCTTCGCGGATCACGCGCAGGCCGTCATCGAGCGGGCCGAGCACCACGGGACGCGCCTCGACGGTGTCGTCCGGTTTCACCACGAACACGATCTTGCGGGACTGGTCGGTCGCAACAGCGACGTCCGGAATCAACAGGGCCTCATAGGGCGCGCTGCCGATCAGCCGGACGCGACTGAACTGGCCGGGCAGGATCGACAGATCGGTGTTCTTGACCACGGCGCGGCTGCGCAACGTGCCGGTCGAAACGTCGAGCCGGTTGTCGAGGAAGTTGATGGTGCCTTCATGCGACGGCTTGGTTTCGCCGGCCAGCGTCACCTGCACCGGATTCGCCGTGTCGCGCGAGCTCGGGCGCCGCCCTTCGAACCACAGCTTGCTGTATTTGATGAAGGTCGCCTCATCCATGTCGAAATAGACGTAGATCGGGTCGAGCGTGACGATCGAGGTCAGGAGGGTCGAAGAACCATTGTCGCTGCCCTGCACGAGATTGCCGGGGCTGACGAAATGGCGGCTGACGCGGCCGGTCAACGGTGCCGTCACATGCGTGAACTCGATGTTCAGTCTGGCGGCTTTCAGCGCGCCTTCAGCCTGCACCTCCGCGGCATGCGCAGCTTGCAGGGCCTGACGGCGCTGATCGACGACCTGCTCGGAGACCGCGCTGGTCTGCACCAGGCTGAGGCCGCGGTCGAGCTCGCGCTTGGCCAGCTCCACCTTGGCGCGGGCATCCGACAGCTGTCCCTCGGCCTGCGTGGCCACTGCCTCGAACGGACGCGGGTCGATCACGTAAAGCAGATCGCCCTGATGCACGATGGCGCCGTCCTGAAATTCGACCGAGTTGACGAAGCCGCCGACGCGCGGACGCACCTGCACCTCCTCCACCGCTTCGAAGCGGCCGGTGAACTCGTCCCAATCGGTGACGGTGCGCTTGACCGGCTGGGCGACCGTCACGGGCGCGGGCGGCGGGGCAGCGCCTTGCGAGGCAGGCTGCCCGCAACCGGCGAGCGCGAATGTCGCGCCGACAAACGCGGCGATTGCGCCCAGTCGAGCCAGAACGAAATCGTGCTTTTTGACAAACTGCTCGCTTCCGTCCGGTCCGCTCATCTCAGGTCCTCGCCTAAAAGCCGCAGAAACAGCAGGGTACTCGCCTACCCGCGGGGGACACAAGATGGGTTTCAATGATGAACTCTTCAAGACCGCAGGGTGTGCAATGCTCGGACGGACGCCCTGGCCGGATGGCGGGTTGACAGCCAGATAGCGGGCTTGGCGCAAGGTGATTAGTGGGCGGATTGCGAATGGCGTTATTCGCCGTGCTCATGAATTGGGGAGATGCGATGCGAGCGTTCTGCTCACCCTCCCTGGAGGGGAGGTAAGAAGCGCCAGCGCCTTCACACATGACGGGCGCGATGGGCTCGGCTAGATTGCTCCCACAAGAACAAGACGAATTGTCCGGGGAGGACAGGCGTGCACCAGGGACGTGTCGTTTTCGGCGCGATCGAGGAGGTCGTGTTCGGCCATCCTGCAACTGAGGCCATCGTCGCGCAGATGGACCGGCTGGGAACGCGCCGCGCCTTCCTGATGGTTTCGGGCACGCTGAACCGGCAGACCGACGAAATCGAGAAGATCAAGCAGGCTTTGGCCTCCCGCTGCGCCGGCCTGTTCGATGCCATGCCGGCGCACACGCCGCGCGAGGCGGTGATCGCGGCAACCAACGCGGCGCGCGAGGCCGGCGCCGACCTGATCGTCACGGTGGGCGGCGGCTCGATCACCGACGGCGCCAAGGCGGTGCAGCTTTGCCTCGCCAACGGCATCGACGATATCGACGGCATCGAGCGGATCCGCGTGCACAAGGGCGTCGCACCGGAGATGACGGCGCCGACGGTGCGCCAAGTCAGCGTGCCGACCACGATCGCCGGCGGCGAGTTCTCATCCATTGCGGGCGTGACCAACCGCAGCGCGCATGTGAAGCAGATGCTACGGCATCCGCTCGCCGTGCCGCGCGCGACCATCCTCGATCCCGCGATCACCGTCCACACCCCGGAATGGCTGTTCCTGTCGACCGGCATCCGCGCCGTCGATCATTGCGTCGAGGCGATCTGCTCGCGCGAGACGCATCCCTACGCCGATGCGCAATCGGTGAAGGGACTTGCCATGCTCGCCGACGCGCTGCCGCGGGTGAAAGCCGATCCCGCCGATCTCGACGCGCGGATGGACGCGCAGATCGGGACGTGGCTGTCGATGGGCGCGCTCGCCGCCGGCGTTCCCATGGGCGCGAGCCACGGCATCGGCTACGTGCTCGGCGCAGCCTTCGACGTGCCGCACGGCTACACCTCCTGCATCATGCTGCCGGCGGTGATGCGCTGGAATGCGAGCGCCAATGCCGAGCGGCAGATGATCGTCGCGGCCGCCATGGGCTTTCCCGGCCACAACGCTGCCGACGTGCTCGATGCCTTCATCCGCTCGCTGGGCATGCCGCGCAGCCTCACTGAGGTGCAGGTGTCGCCGCAGCATTTCGACGCCATCGCCGAGCAGGCGATGCGCACGAACTGGATCCCGCGCAATCCGCGCAAGATCGAAGACCCGGCGCAGGTGCGCGAAATCCTGCTTCTCGCCGCATAACCAAAGCCGGAGGATAGATGTACCCAGGTCAGCATGCCCGCCTACGCCCGCTGCAGCCCGCCTTCATCATGGCGGCCACAGGCGAGGCCGTCACCTATCGCGAGCTCGATGCGCGCAGCAACCGGCTGGCCCACCTGTTCCGCAAGCACGGCTTGAAGCGGCTCGACCACTACTCGATCTTCATGGAGAACAATTCGCGCTATCTGGAGGCCTGCGGCGCCGGTGAACGCTCCGGGCTGTACTACACCTGCATCAACTCCTTCCTGACGCCGGGCGAGCTCGCCTATCTGCTCGTCAACAGCCAATCCCGGATCCTGGTCACGTCGGCGGCGAAGCTCGACATCGCCCGCGAGGCGATAAAGGCCTGCCCCGACATCAAGCTCTGCATCGTCGCCGACGGCCCGGGCGAGAGCGAGCGCATCGTCGGGCTTGCGGACGTGACCGCTGACATGCCGGCGACACCGATCGCGGATGAACGGCTCGGCACGGCCATGCTCTATTCGTCCGGCACGACGGGACGGCCGAAAGGCATTTTGCGGCCGCTGCCGGATGAGCCGCCGAAGCACAATCTGCCGCTGTTCGATTTCCTCACCAAGCTCTGGCACTATCGGGAGGGCATGGTCTACCTCTCGCCGGCGCCGCTCTATCACTCGGCGCCGCAGGCGGCCGTGAACCTCACGATCCGCATGGGCGGCACCGTGATCATCATGGAGAGTTTCGATCCCGAGCGTTACCTCGAGCTCGTCCAGCGGTGGGGCATCACCCACACCCAGCTGGTGCCGACCATGTTCTCGCGCATGCTGAAGTTGCCGGCGGAGGTGCGCGGCCGTTACGACCTGTCCTCGCTGGAGATCGCCATCCACGCCGCCGCGCCCTGCCCGGCGCTGGTCAAGGACGACATCATCAAATGGTGGGGACCCATCATTCACGAATATTACGGCGCGACGGAGGGCCTCGGCTTCACCGCCTGCAACAGCGAGGAATGGCTTAGCCATCGCGGCACCGTCGGCAAGGTGCTGCTCGGCGACCTGCACATCCTCGACGAGAACATGCGGGAATGTCCGACCGGCACCCCCGGCCAGGTGTGGTTCAAGACCGCCTCGCCGTTCGAATATTTCAACGATCCGGAAAAGACCAAGGAAGCGCGCTCGGCGGACGGCAGCATGAGCACGGTCGGCGATGTCGGCTATGTCGATGCCGACCGCTTCCTGTACCTGACCGACCGCGCGACCTTCATGATCATCTCCGGCGGCGTGAACATCTATCCGCAGGAATGCGAGAATTTGCTGATCACCCATCCGAAGGTCGCCGACGCCGCAGTGTTCGGCGTGCCCAATCCCGATCTCGGCGAAGAGGTGAAGGCGGTGGTACAGCCGATGCCTGATGTCGTGCCGGGCGAGGCGCTCGCCGAAGAGCTGATCGCATTCTGCGCAAGATCGCTGTCGCGACAGAAGGTGCCGCGCTCGGTCGATTTCGAGAAGGAATTGCCGCGGCTGCCGACGGGGAAGTTGTACAAGCGCCTGCTGCGGGACCGGTATTGGGGGAACAAGGTGTCGCGGATCGTGTGAGAGCGTCTGTCCGCTCGTGGGCATCATGCGCGAGACGTGACCAAACAAATGGTGTCGTCCCGGGGCGCGACGAAGTCGCGAACCCGGGATCCACAACCACAGGGAATAGTTGTGGCGCGAGCAGGTCACCCCGAGTCTTCGCCAAACGTCTCCCTGTGGCTATGGGTCCCGGATCTTCGCTGCGCTCGTCCGGGACGACAGCGAGATTGTTGATCCTGCATCGCGCAACATCCGCACAGGAACCATCTCTTCGCACTGCACTGTCACATTGTGAGACGATGAAAGCCCTGCGGCCTTGCGTCATCCGAATTGTCGAGGCGGCATGCGGCCTTACGGGTTGCCTCCCTCGACTTGCGTGCTATCGTCAGCACAAACAGGCCGCAAAAGGCCCAAAAGACTGGTGTCCAGGGAGGATGAGCATGCGGAGCGTGTGGGCGCTCGCCGCAATGGCGACGCTATCTGTGCTGACGGCCTCAACCACCACGCTCGCCGGCGAGCCCAAGCAGGGCGGTGTCCTGCGGATGTATCACCGCGACAGTCCGGCCAACGCGTCCATCCTCGAAGGCGCGACCTATTCGGTCAACGTGCCGTTCATGGGCGTCTTCAATAACCTCGTCATTTACGACCAGCACATCGCGCAGAACAGCCCTGACACCCTGCGGCCGGAGCTGGCCGAAAGCTGGTCCTGGGGCAACGACAACAAGAAGCTGACGTTCAAGCTGCGCCAGGGCGTCAAATGGCATGACGGCAAGCCGTTCACATCGGCCGACGTCAAATGCACCTTCGATCTCCTGATGGGCAAATCGCAGCAGAAGCTTCGGCAAAATCCGCGCAAGGCCTGGTACAATGAAGTCAACGAGATCACGACGAGCGGCGATTTCGAGGTCTCCTTCGACCTGAAGCGGCCGCAACCCTCGCTGCTGGCGATGCTCGCCTCCGGCTATACGCCGATCTATCCCTGCCACGTCTCGCCCGCGGACATGCGCACTCATCCGGTCGGAACCGGACCGTTCAAGTTCGTCGAGTTCAAGGCCAATGAATCGATCAAGCTGACGCGAAATCCGGACTATTGGAAGGAGGGCCTGCCCTATCTCGACGGCATCGAGTACACGATCATCACGAACCGCTCGACCGCGATCCTCGCCTTCGTCGCCGGCAAGTTCGACATGACCTTCCCCACGCACATCACGATCCCGCTCCTGAAGGATATCAAGTCTCAGGCGCCGAACGCGACTTGCGTCGTCGAGCCGACCAACGTTTCGACCAACATCATCGTCAATTCGACCTCGGCGCCGTTCGACAACCTCGATATTCGCCGGGCGGTGGCGCTTGCGCTCGACCGCAAGGCGTTCGTCGATATCCTGTTCGAAGGCCAGGCCGATATCGGCGGCACCATGCTGCCACTGCCTCAAGGCGTCTGGGGCATGCCAAAGGACAGGCTCGAGACCATTCCCGGCTATGGCCGCGACGTGAACGCGAACCGGGAAGACGCGAAGAAGCTGATGCAGAAGGCGGGCTACGGCCCCGACAAGCACCTCGCGGTGAAGGTCTCGACACGCAATCTCGCGGAATATCGCGACCCCGCCGTGATCCTGATCGACCAGCTCAAGAGCATCTATATCGACGGCGAGCTCGACGTCGTCGAAACCGCGAACTGGTTCCCGAAAGTCGCGCGCAAGGACTACATGCTCGGCCTCAACCTGACCGGCAATTCCGTCGACGATCCCGACCAGTCCTTCTACGAAAACTATTCCTGCGGCTCGGAGCGGAACTACACCAATTACTGCAACAAGGAGATCGAGAAGCTGTTCGACGTGCAATCGCAGGAGACCGACACCAGCAAGCGCAAGCCGCTGGTCTGGGATATCGACAAGAAGCTGCAGGAGGACGTCGCCCGCCCGATCATCTTCCATGCACGGGCCGGCACCTGCTGGCAGCCCTACGTCAAGGGCATCACGATCATGTCGAACAGCTCCTATAACGGCTTTCGCTACGAGGACGCGTGGCTCGACAAGTAGCGCGGCAGGCTGAAGCCTTTGGGATTTTGGTCTTGAGCATGATCTTGTCGGAAAACCGCTGCGCACTTTGCGCTAGCGCGGCCCTTCGGGTCCGGATCATGCTCTAGCGGCTCGCGGAGGGCGAAGGATGTTTGCCTATCTGGTGCGACGCCTGTTCCTGATGCTCGTGACCCTGTTCGGGATCTCGATCGTCATCTTCCTGCTGCTGCGCATCGTGCCCGGCAATATCGTCGACATCCTGTTCGCCGCGGCCGGCTATGTCGATCCCGCCGACAAGGCCAACCTGGAGAAGGAGCTCGGCATCGACCAGCCGCTGATCGTGCAATATTGGCATTGGATCAGCGGTTTTCTGCGCGGCGATTTTGGTTATTCCTACGTCTCCGAGAAGCCCGCGCTGCAGGAGATATTGCCGCGGATCCCGATCACGGCGCGGCTCGCCGGCCTCGCGCTGTTGTTCTCGACCTCGATCGGCATTCCGCTCGGCGTCATCAGCGCCGTGAAGCAAGGCACACGGCTGGATTACGCGTTGCGTGTCGTCAGCTTGAGCGGCTTGTCGCTGCCCTCGTTCTGGCTCGGCCTGCTCATCCTCACCGCGTCGGTGGCGATGTTCGGCCAGATGCCGATCTTCAATCCGAATCCGCAGACCTGGCTCGAGGCGTTCGCAACCTATGCCGTGCCCGCTGCCGCCGTCGGCTTCCGCAGCGCGGCGCTGACCATGCGCATCACCCGATCCTCGATGCTGGAGGTGCTGCGGCAGGACTACATCCGCACCGCCCGCGCCAAGGGCGCCTCCGATGCCGCAGTGAACTATCAGCACGCGCTGAAGAACGCGATGCTGCCCGTCATCACTGTGATCGGCATCGAGGCGGCGTTCCTGATCGGCGGCCTGATCGTCACCGAGACGGTGTTCAACATCCCCGGCGTCGCCCGCTTCCTGGTCGAGGCGATCCGCTGGCGCGACTATCCGATCGTGCAGAACCTCGTGATGCTGATCGCCGTCGTGGTGGTGAGCGCGAATTTTATCGTCGACATGCTCTATGCCGTGTTCGATCCGCGCATCAGGTACACGGATTAGGAGATCAGCTTGGCTGCGATTGACTATGATCTCGAACTGCGGCGGGCCGGCGCGTACGCGACGGGAGGCTGGCGGCGCGTGCTGTTTCTGGCACAGCGGCATGTGCTGGGCGCGGCTGGCCTCGTCATCATGACCGTGTTCGTGTTCACGGCCATCTTCGCCGATTTCATCGCGCGCTATGATCCCCTGTCGATCGATTCGGCCCGCGCTCTGGCCCGCCCGAGCCTGGCGCACTGGATGGGAACGGACTCCTTCGGCCGCGACGTGTTCAGCCGCATCATCCACGGCGCGCGGATCTCGCTTGCGGTCGGGATCGGCTCGACCGCGCTCGGGGGCACGATCGGCGTCATCGTCGGGCTGACCTCCGGCTATCTCTCCGGCTGGGTCGATCTCGTGTTCCAGCGCGTCTCCGACGTCCTCCAGGCGCTGCCGCTGCTGGTGCTGGCGCTGGTGATGACGGCGGCACTCGGCCCGTCGCTGCCGAACGTGATCATTGCGATTGCCATTCCGCTGATCCCGACGGTCGCGCGTGTCATCCGCGCCAACACGCTGGCACTGCGCGAACTCCCCTTTATCGAAGCCGCCAAGTCGATCGGCATGAGCGAAGTGCGCATCGCGCTCCGCCACGTGCTGCCGAACACGCTGGCGCCGCTGATCGTGCTCGCGACCGCGCAGCTCGGCTCGACCATCCTGACGGAAGCTTCCCTCTCCTTCCTCGGCCTCGGCATTCCCGAGCCTTATCCGTCCTGGGGCCGCATGCTCTCCGAGTCCGCCGCCGAGTATGTCCGCACCGCGCCGTGGCTGGTGATCTTCCCGGGCATTGCGATCAGCCTCGCCGTGTTCGGCGCCAACCTGTTCGGCGACGCCCTGCGCGACATCCTCGATCCCCGGCAGCGCGGCTGATGGCACAAAAATCCGATCTCGTGCTTGAAGTGAAGAACCTGAAAACGGTGTTCTTCACCAATTCCGGTCTGTTCAAAGCCGTCGACGACCTCTCCTTTACCGTGAAGCGCGGCGAGACGCTGGCGATCGTCGGCGAATCCGGCTGCGGCAAGAGCGTCACCGCGCTGTCGCTGATGCGGCTCGTGCCCGATCCGCCCGGCCGCATCGTCGGCGGCTCCGTCTCGCTCGAGGGCACCGACCTGCTGACACTGGATGAAACGCAGATGCGCGCCGTCAGGGGCAACCGCATCTCCATGATCTTCCAGGAGCCGATGACCTCGCTCAATCCGGTGATGCGGATCGGCGACCAGATCGTCGAGGCGGTGCGGCTACACCGGAACATCCCGGCCAAGGAGGCCCGGAATATCGCCGTCGAGATGCTGCGCCTGGTCCGCATTCCCGAACCGGCGCGACGCGCGAGAGAGTATCCGCATCAACTCTCCGGCGGCATGCGCCAGCGCGCGATGATCGCGATGGCGCTGGCCTGCCGGCCGGTGCTGCTGATTGCGGACGAGCCGACCACCGCGCTCGACGTCACCATTCAGGCGCAGATCCTAGCGCTGATCCTCGACCTTCAGACGGAGCTCGGCACCGGGCTCGTGCTGATCACGCACGATCTCGGCGTCGTCGCGCAGACGGCGCAGCGCGTGATCGTGATGTATGCGGGCCGCAAGGTCGAGGAGGCCAGTGTCGAGGCGCTGTTCGCCGCGCCAAAGCATCCCTATACGCGCGGGCTGATGGCCTCGATCCCGGCGGTGCCGGCCGCCGGCGTCCCGGCACAGGCGCGACTGAACGAAATTCCCGGCACCGTGCCGTCGCTGGTGCGGCTGCCGAAGGGGTGCGCCTTCGCGCCGCGCTGCAAGCTCGCGATCAAGCGCTGCGAGGCCGAATATCCGCCGCTGGAGGATTGGGGCGGCGGCCATCTCGCCGCCTGCTGGCGCGCGGCAGAAGTCGCGGAGGTGGCATGAGCGAGGCACTGCTCGAGGTCACCGACCTCAAGAAGCATTACCCGGTGCGCGCCGGCGTGCTGCGGCGGCAGGTCGGCACCGTGCATGCGGTCGACGGTGTCTCGTTCTCGGTTGGGACCGGCGAGACCCTCGGCCTCGTCGGTGAATCCGGCTGCGGCAAGTCGACGGTGGCACGCAGCGTGCTGCGGCTGGTCGAGCCGACCTCGGGCCAGATCCGGCTCGACGGCGAGGACATTACCCATCTGTCCAAGGCGGAGCTGCGGCCGCACCGGCGCTCGATGCAGATCGTGTTCCAGGATCCGTTTGCCTCGCTCAATCCGCGCATGACGGCCGGCGACATCGTCGGCGAGCCGCTTATGGTGCACGGGCTCGCCAGCGGCAAGGAGCTGGAGGCCCGGGTCGCGAAGCTTTTCGAACAGGTTGGCCTGCGCCCTGACCAGATGCGCAATTTCCCGCATCAATTCTCCGGCGGCCAGCGTCAGCGCATCTGCATTGCGCGGGCGCTCGCGCTGGAGCCGCGGCTGATCGTCTGCGACGAGCCGGTCTCGGCGCTCGATGTCTCGATCCAGGCGCAGGTCATCAACCTCCTGATCGACCTGCAACGCCAGCACGGCTTCTCCTATCTCTTCATCGCCCACGACCTCGCCGTGGTCGCTCATATCAGCCATCGCGTCGCCGTGATGTATCTCGGCCGCATCGTCGAGATCGCAGGCAAGGACGAGCTGTTTCGCAATCCCAGGCATCCCTACACGCAAGCGCTGCTCGCCTCGGTGCCGGTTGCCAACCCGCTGGCGAAGAAGCTCGCGCCGCTGGTCGACGGGGATGTGCCGAGCCCGGTCAATCCGCCGCCCGGATGCGCGTTTCACACCCGCTGCCGATATGCGATGGAGCGATGCGGGGTTGAGCGGCCCGCACTGCTGGATGCGGGCAACGGGCATCAGGTCGCGTGTCTGCTCAATGAGGGGACGGGGCGGAGCAACACGCTCTCGTAGGGTGGGTAAGCGGAGCGTGCCGACCACGCCTCTCCACATTTGACGTCGATGGTGGGCACGGCGCTTTGCGCCTTTGCCCGCCCTACGATATCGCGTTCGTCGCGCTAACTTGCCCCGATCTCCGCGACGATCCGCCCCGTCGTCACCTGCTCGCCCTCGGCAACATCGATCGCCGCCACCACGCCGTCGACGCCGGCCTTGTGGACGTGCTCCATCTTCATCGCTTCCAGTGTCATCACGGGTTGGCCGGCTTTGACACGGTCGCCCGGCTTGACCAGCACGGCGACGACACGCCCGTTCATGGCGGCGCGCACCTTGCCGTCACCGCCGTTACTTGCGGCGGCCTTCGGCGCGGCGAGGGTGAGATCGGTGACCGCGAGCGGAATGCCGCGGTGCTGGAGGTAGAGCCGGTCACCGTCGCGCAGGAACTTTGCGCTGTCCATCACACCATCGTGGCGGAAGCGGACGGCATCGGCGTCGAGTTGGTCGATCTCGAACTTGTCTTGCCGGCCGTCGGTGGCGACGATGTAGCTGCCGTCGCGCTCGCGCGTGACTTCGAGTTCGTATGTCTGACCGGCGATCTCGATTTTCGCTGGCAACGGAAAGGTGGCGGCGAGGCTCCGCCCGCCCTGCCATGACGGTGTGCGCGGGTTGGTGACATAGAGCAGCAGGCCCGCGAGCGTCATGTCGAATGCCGCGTTCGCACGCGGCGCCAATAGCTCGTCGCGATGCGTGCCGATGAAGGCCGTCGTCGCCTCGCCCTTGGCAAAGCCGGGATGGCGCAGGCACGACATCAGGAACGCCTGATTGGTGGTCACGCCGAAAGCCGTGAGCTGCTCCAGGCCGACGACCAGCCGCCCCCTCGCCTCCTCGCGCGTGGCGCCATGGCTGATCACCTTGGCGATCATGGAATCGTAGAACGGCGGGATCTCCGAGCCCGATTGCAACGCGTGCTCGACGCGGAGGCCGTCGGGCACCTGCCAGCGCGCCATGCGGCCCGACTGCGGCATGAAGTCGTGCCCGGCATCTTCCGAGCAGAGCCGCACCTCGATGGCATGGCCGGAGAACTTGATGTCCTGCTGCTTCACCGGCAACGGCTCGCCGCGCGCGACGCGCAGCTGCAGCTCGACCAGATCGAGCCCGGTGATCGCCTCCGTCACGGGATGCTCGACCTGGAGACGCGTGTTCATCTCCATGAAGTAGAACGCGCCGCTCGCATCGAGCAGGAATTCCAGCGTGCCGGCGCCCTCGTAACGCAGCGCCTTCACCGCCGATACCGCGACCTCGCCCATTTTCGCGCGCAACTCCGGCGTCACGGCGGGCGACGGTGCCTCCTCGATCAGCTTCTGGTGGCGTCGCTGCACCGAGCAGTCGCGCTCGCCGAGATGGATGGCATTGCCGTGGCTGTCGCCGAACACCTGGATCTCGATGTGGCGCGGGTTCTGGATCGCGCGCTCGAGGATGACGGTGGGATCGCCGAACGCCGCCTTCGCCTCCGACCGCGCGCTGCGCAGGGCATCAGGGAACGAGGCGGCGTCGATCACGAGCCGCATGCCACGACCGCCGCCGCCGGCGACCGCCTTGATCATCACGGGAAAGCCGATCTTCCCGGCCTCCGCCAGCATGACTTCGTCACCCTGATCGGCGCCTTGATAGCCGGGCACGACGGGCACGCCGGCCTTCTTCATGATCTCCTTGGCGCCGGCCTTGTTGCCCATCGCCTCGATCGCCTGCGGCGAGGGACCGATGAAGATCAGGCCGGCATCCTTGCAGGCTTGGGCAAAATCCTCGTTCTCGGCAAGGAAGCCGTAGCCTGGATGAACGGCATCTGCGCCGCTCGCTTTCGCCGCGGCGATGATCGCGGGGATGTTGAGATAGGATTGCGCCGGCAAGGCATCGCCGATGCGCACGGCCTGGTCGGCCTGTTGCACGTGGAGTGCGTCGCGATCCGCGTCCGAATAGACCGCGACGACGCCGAGGCCCAGCTGTCGCGCGCTGCGCATCACGCGAAGCGCGATCTCGCCACGATTGGCGACCAGGACCTTGAAGAACGGCCGGTGCTGCACTGATCCGTTCCTCATGGGCGGGCCACCGAAAACTGCATGCGCTGGGGCGTCCGTGCGTCACCCTCGCGGCAAATCGCGAGCACTTCGGAGAGGACCGCGCGGGTGTCGCGCGGGTCGATCACGCCATCGTCGAGCACGCGGGCGCTGGTCGAGAACACGTCCATCTGGCCGTCGAACACACCGACGATCTGCGCCTTCATGGCATCGAGTTTTTCCTTTTCGACCGGCTTGCCGCGCCTCGCGGCGGCGGCCTCCGTCACAATAGCCATGGTTTCAGCCGCCTGCTCGCCTCCCATCACGGCGGTCTTCGCGTTCGGCCAGGAGAAGCAGAAACGCGGATGGAAGCCGCGGCCGCACATGCCGTAATTGCCGGCGCCGAACGAGGCGCCGCAATAGATCGTGATCTGCGGCACCGTCGCCGAGGTCACCGCCTGGATCATCTTCGAGCCGTGCTTGATCATGCCGGCTTCTTCGTAGGCTTTGCCGACCATGTAGCCGGTGGTGTTGTTGAGATAGAGGATCGGCGTGCGGGTCTGACAGCAGGCCTGGATGAAATGCGTCGCCTTGTTGGCGCCGGCGGGATCGAGCGGCCCGTTGTTGGTGATGATGCCGATCGCCTGTCCTTCGATGCGGGCGTGGCCGCAGACGGTGGCCGGACCGTAATTCGGCGCCATCTCGGTGAAATCGGAATCGTCGACGATGCGTGCGATCACCTGCTTCATGTCGACGGAGCGCTTATGGTCCATCGGCATGATGCCGAGCAGTTCGTCCTGGTCGTAGCGCGGCGGCTTGAATTCCGACGCTGTCCTGCCCGGGCGTTCCCATTGCAGCGCCGCCATGATCTCGCGCGCGATACGCAACGCGTCGCGATCGTCCTCGGCGAGATAGTCGCCGAGGCCAGACACCTGCGTGTGCATCTCGGCACCGCCGAGCTCTTCCTCGGTCGCGATCTCGCCGGTCGCGGCCTTCAGCAGCGGCGGCCCGGCGAGGAAGGCGCGGGTACGGCCGCGCACCATGACGATGTAATCGGACAGGCCGGTCTGATAGGCGCCGCCGGCGGTCGAGGAGCCGTGCGTCACGGTGACCACGGGCAGGCCCGCCGCCGAGAGCCGCGCGAGATTGCGAAAGATGTTGCCGCCGCGGACAAAATCCTCGACGCGGTAGCGCAACAGGTTGGCGCCTGCGCTTTCGACCAGCTGCACGTAAGGCAGCTTGTTCTCCAGCGCGAGCTCCTGCACCCGCAGCGTCTTGTCGAGGCCGTAAGGCTGCAGCGCGCCGGCGTCGATGCCGGCGTCATTGGCGCTGACCATGCAGCGGATGCCCGAGACGGAGCCGATGCCGGCGATGACGCCGCCGCCGGGCACGCTCTTGGCCGCATCCGGCACATCGAACATGTAGCCGGCGAGCGTCGACAGCTCGATGAAGGGCGCGCCGGGATCGAGCACCAGCGCGACGCGTTCGCGCGGCAGCAGCTGCCCGCGCTTGTGGAAGCGGTCCTTCGCCGCCGCCGATGCCGCGCGCGTGCGCTCCTCCAGCGCGCGCATGCGGTCGATCAGGCCGAGCATGCCGTCGCGGTTGGCGTGGTAGGCGGCGCTGCCGGGGGAGATGGTGTTTTCGAGAATGGACACGTTTACTCCGTCATTCCGGGGCGATGCGCAGCATCGAACCCGGAATCTCGAGGTTCCGGGTTCGCGCCATGCGCGCCCCGGAACGACAATTACCTGTTCGTCCCAAAGATCTTCCGCGCTTCGGCCGGAGACGCGATCTCGCGGCCCGCACGCCTTGCGCAGGTGGCGATGGCCTCGATCAGCTGGCCGTTCGACGTCACCTTCTTGCCGTCGGCGAGATAGAAGGTGTCTTCGAGACCGGTGCGCAGGTGGCCGCCGAGCTCGGCGCAGCGCTGATGCAGCGGCCAGATCTCCTCGCGGCCGATCGCGGTGACTTGAAAATGCGCCTCGGGACGCTTCAGCTTGATCAGGATCGGCAGCAGCTCCGGGTCCGAAGGCATTCCCGAAGCGACGCCCATCACAAAGTTATATTCGAGCGGTCCCTTGTACATGCCGACCTGGGTGTACATGCCGACGCAGCGGACGATGCCGACGTCGAAGCATTCGAACTCGGGGATGGTACCGACCGCGTTCATGACGTCGAGATAGTCCTTCACCTTCTCGACCGCGTTGTCGAACATCATCGGCGGCCAGGCCCAGGTATTGTCGGCCTTCACCTTCAGGTAATTCAGCGAGCCGGCGTTGCAGGCGGCGATCTCCGGCCTGGTCTCACGGATGCAGTCGAGCGCGCCGGAGTAATTCGGCCCCGACACCCCCGAGGTGTGGTTGATGATCACGCCGGGACAGGCTTCGCGGATCGCCTGCTGGATCTCCCTGCTGACGGCGACTTCCCAGGACGGCAGATGTCCCTTGCCCGGCGCCTGCTGGCGCAGGTGGATGTGCATGACGGACGCGCCGGCATCGAACGCAGCCTTGGCCTCGCGCGCCATCTGCTCGGGCGTCACGGGCACATTGTGCTGCTTCGGGTCGGTGAGCACGCCGTTCAGCGCGCAGGTGATGACGGCCTTGTCGCTCATGCCAAAAATGTCTCGCACGTTGAGAATTCAACGCTTGCGATCATGGGATGGGCGGCATGCGGCTTCTTGCGCGGAGAAGCTGAAGAAGGACGAGCTTTCGTAGGGTGGGCAAAGGCGCCTTGCGCCGTGCCCACCACGTCTCGATAGTTGGCGAAGATGGTGGGCACGCTCCGTTTTGCCCACCCTACGGCAGCGGAGCTAGCTCGCCTCCGCCAATCGCACCGTCTCGGTGCTGCGATAAATCGCAAGGTCGCGCGAGCCAACGAAGATCGCGCGCGGCTTCAATCCGTAGAAGCGTCGGATCGAATGGCTGAAATGCGTGGAATCGGGATAGCCGATATCCTGCGCGAGATGGGCGAGGTTGAGGTCCTGATTGGCGAAGTGCAGCAGATGCCGCGCGCGCTTCCAGGCGCGGAAGGAGCGGAACGAGATGCCGGTCTCCTCCTTGAACAGATGCAGGAAGCGCGAGGCCGAGAGCCCTGCTTCCGCCGCGCAGGTGTCGGCCGTCACCGGCTCGCCGGAGAACCGCCCGATGCGGGCGACCGCCCGGGTCACACGCGGATCGAGCACGCGGCGGGCGAGCGCCTCGCCGAAGCACATCTCGTCGAACTCGGCGGTGGTGATGTCGCCATAACGACGCTGGCGCAGCAGCGCGTAGGCGGCGAGGATCTTGCGGGCATAGGCGGCCTTGTCGGGCCCGCGCAGCCGCTCGGCCAAGGCCTCGATCACGCCATCCGGCATGCTTTCCGGTTCAAGCGTCACGCTGATCACGGTGCGATAGTCGCTGGTAATGGTGTGCCGCTGGTTCGGCAGGGTCACGATCAATTCGTCCGACGTGTGGACGTCGTCGATCGTCAGATGCAGGCTGCCTTTCACCGCGACGTAGATATGGCAGCAGCCGGGGGTCCGCTTGCGAGGGCGGCCGAGCAGGCCGGCATAGAATACCCGCTCCGGCGTGATCAGCATCAGATGGTCGGATTCGCGACCTATATCTTCCATTGGGGTCCTCCTCGCGCGGCTCTCTGGCCGCTGCGGACGGGGTCACCTTAGCGGAAATTTGGGCGCTGTCACGACGGGATAGCGCTGTCATGGCGCAAAGCGTTGGCATCCCAGGACCGCGCTGTGTCAGTCCGGAACCATGGTGAGGCTTATAGTCCTGACCTGCGGAGGTTCATGCCCTCACGCGCGGTGCAACATTCTGCTCGGCGCCAGCCTTCTGTTCCGCAGCAACTGCGCGCTTGAAACCGTCGCGCTGCTGCAGGCGCGCCCAATATGCTGCGACATTTGGCCCGAAATCCTTGGCTAGCCCGATATTGTCGGCCAGCCGAAGCGCATAACCGATGACAATGTCAGCCGCGGTGAAGCGGCCCGCGCACAAGGTTTCGGCATTGGCGGTCGCTGCCTCGACGGCGCGCAGTCTCCCTAGGAACCATTTCGCATAGTCGCCGGCGACCTGCGGGTTGCGGCGCTCTTCCGGCTCGAGCTGGGTGTATCGGAGCACCAGCGTCTGCGGAAAGGTTAACGTGGCGTCGCTGAAATACATCCAGTTCAGGAACGCGCCATAGGCGGGATCTTCGGGTCCGACCATCAGCGGCGTCGGGCCGTGCTTGATGCCGAGATAGTGGCAGATGCCGGAGGATTCGGTCATCTTGGTCTCGCCGTCGACCATGAAGGGAATCGTGCCGAGCGGATTGATCGCGAGATATTCCTTGGCGAAGACCCGCGGTGGAAACGGCAGCATCTTCAGCTCATAGGGCAGCCCCATCTCCTCCAGCATCCAGAGCGGACGGAACGAGCGCGCGGCGTCGCAATGATAGAGCGTGATCATCAGGAACTTCCCTTGCTGCCGGGCAGCGTGCCCATCATCTTGCACAGGACCATCAGCATGACCTCGTCGGCGCCGCCGCCGATGGAGGTCAGGCGGCTGTCGCGATAGGCGCGGCTGACCGGCGTTTCGTTGGTAAAGCCCATTCCGCCCCAATATTGCAAGCAGGCATCGGTGAGCTCGCGGCCGAGACGGCCGGCCTTCAGCTTGGCCATGGTCGCAAGCTTCGTCACATCCTCCCCGGCGACCAGCTGCTCGGCCGCGCGATAGATCAGCGCGCGCAGCAGCTCGACCTCGGTCTGCATCTCAGCCAGCTTGAAGTGCACGACCTGGTTGTCGAGGATGCTCTGGCCGAACGCCTTGCGGTTGCGGGTGTACGCGATGGTCTGGTCGATGATGTATTCATGCGACTTCAGGCAGGCGGCGGCGCCCCAGAGCCGCTCCTCCTGAAACTGGATCATCTGGTAGGTGAAACCCTTGCCTTCATCGCCGATCCGGTTGCGCTTGGGCACCCGGACATTGTCGAAGAAGATCTGCGCGGTGTCGGAGGAGCGCATCCCCATCTTGTCGAGCTTGCGCGCAACGGTGACGCCCTTGCTCTTCATGGGCACGCAGATCAGCGACTTGTTGCGGTGAACCGGCCCATCGCCGGTGTTGGCGAGCAGGCAGATCCAGTCGGCCTGGGTGCCGTTGGTGATCCACATCTTGCCGCCGTCGATCACGTAATCGTCGCCATCGGTGCGCGCCTGGGTCTTGATCGAGGCGACGTCGGAGCCCGCGCCGGGCTCGGAGACGCCGATGCAGGCGACGAAATCGCCCGAGATCGAGGGGGCCAGAAACTCGCGCCGCACCTCGTCGGAGCCGAATCGCGCCAGCGCCGGCGTCGCCATGTCGGTCTGCACCCCGATCGCCATCGGCACGCCGCCGCAGGTGATGGCGCCGAGCTCCTCGGCCATCATCAGCGCGTAGGAATAGTCGAGGCCGGAGCCGCCGAACTCCACCGGCTTGTTCAGGCCGAGAAAGCCGAGGCTGCCCATCTTCTTGAACAGCTCGTGGGCGGGGAAGATGTCGGCCTTCTCCCAATCATCGACATGAGGGTTGATCTCGTTGGCGATGAACTTTTGCAAGCTGCGGCGGATGTCGTCGTGGTCGGCGGTGAATAGCATTTTTGTCCTCTCGTCATTCCGGGGCATCGCGAAGCGAAGAGCCCGGAATCCATTTCTCTACGGCATCTGCGGCACGATGGATTCCGGGCTCGCGCTGCGCGCGCCCCGGAATGACGGTGAGGGTCACAACCCCATCTGCCGCGACGCCAGATCCTTCATGATCTCCTCGGTGCCGCCGCCGATCGCGTTGACCTTGACCTCGCGGTAGATGCGTTCGGCCTTGATGCCGCGCATGAAGCCGGCGCCGCCAAAGATCTGCACCGCTTCCGAGGCGCAGAACGCCATGGTCTGCGTCGACTGGTTCTTCATCATGCAGATTTCGGCGACCGGACTTTCGCCCTGCTCCAGCCGCCACGCCAGCATCTCCAGCATGGACTGTGACGCGGCGACCTTCTGCGCCATGTCGACGATCTTGTGGCGGATGACCTGATGCTGCGCCAGCGGCTTGCCGAACGTCTTGCGCTCTCTGGCATAGGCGACCGCCTCGTCGAGACAGACGCGGGCGAAAGCCGTGCAGCCCGCCGCCATGCCCATGCGCTCGCTGTTGAAGTTCTGCATGATGATCTTGAAGCCCTGCCCCTCCTCGCCGATCAGGTTTTCCGCCGGCACGCGGCATTCGTCGAAATGCAGCGTCGCGGTATCGGAGGCCCACCAGCCCATCTTCTTCAGCTTCGTCCGGGACAGGCCGGGCGTGGTGCCCTCGATCAGGAGCAGGCTGACACCGCCGGCACCTTCGCCGCCCGTGCGTACCGCAACGGTCAGATAGTCGGCCCGCATCCCTGAGGTGATGAAGGTCTTCTCGCCGCTCACGACGTAGTGATCGCCATCACGACCCGCCTTGGTGCGGAGCCCCGCGACATCGGAACCGCCGCCCGGCTCGGTGATCGCTAGCGCGGAGATCTTCTCGCCTGACAGCACCTGCGGCAGCACGCGTGCCCTCACCTCGGGTCGCGCAGCCCGCGCGATCGGCGGCGAGCCGATGGTGTGGCTCATCAAGCTGGCGCTGACGCCGCCCGCGCCGGCCTGCGCCAGCTCCTGGCTTGCCACGATCTTCATGAACTGGTCGGCGGCGATGCCGCCATATTCCGCGGGAAATCCCAGCCCCAACAGGCCGATCTCGGCCGCCTTGCGGTACAGCGCGCGCGGGAATTCGCCGGCCTCGTCCCATTCATGGGCAAACGGAGTGATCTCCTTCTCGACGAAGCGGCGCATCACGTCGCGGAAGGCGTCATGCTCGGCGGTATAGAACGGGCTTTTCATCGCACTCTCGCCTCGCGGACGGATTCGTCTCTCCCACCATGGCCGGAACATCGGCGGCTCACTTGCGCAGAGTGGCTGACCGGCGAACCGCTTCGACGCAGGCTCTCGCCTAGCAACTCAACGCAAGACGATTTTGCCCCCTCGCGCGCCAACTCCAAATAAAAAAGACGTCGATGCACCAACTCCGGCTGGCCCAAGGCCATGCCGGGCATGGTGCACGGCAATAAGGATGCAGGCGGCACAAGACCGCCGAGGGAGGAATTCTTGGCCGTTCGTTACTACGACTGGATCGTTCATCATGGCCGCCGCACGCCTGACAAGGTTGCGGTGATCGACCTCGCGAGCGAGCGCCGCTTCACCTATGCGCAGCTTGACGCCCGAGTCTCGCGCCTCGCCTCTTTCCTGCGCCACACGCTGAACGTCTCACGCGGCGACCGTGTCGCGGTGCTGGCGCTGAACACGACCGATACGCTGGAGGTGCAGTTCGCCTGCGGCCGCCTCGGTGCCATCTTCGTGCCGCTGAACACCCGGCTCACCGTTCCCGAGCTTCAGTTCATCACCGGCGATTGCGCGCCGAAGGTGATGATCCACGACACCGATCTCGCCGAGACCGCGCTTGCCGTCGCAAAGCTGTGCGGCATCGCGACCTGCCTGCTGCTCGGCCCCGGCGGGTCCTATGAGGCCGGCATCGCGAGCGCAAAACCGCTCGCGGCGATCGAGCAGGTCACGCTCGATGACGTCTCGACCATCATGTACACGTCGGGCACGACAGGACATCCGAAGGGCGCGACCATTACCCATGGCATGACCTTCTGGAATTGCGTCAATCTCGGCGGTCCCGCCTGTATCGGACCGTCCTCGGTGCTGCTCACCGTGCTGCCGCTGTTCCACACCGGCGGGCTGAATTGCTACACCAATCCGGTGCTGCATGCCGGCGGCACCGTGATGATCATGCGCGCGTTCGATCCCGGTACCGCGCTCGGCCTGATCAACGATCCCGCGCAGGGCATCAACGTGTTCTTCGGCGTGCCCGCGATCTACCAGTTCATGGCGCAACACCCCGCTTTCCCAACGACCGATCTCGGCCGGCTGATCGTCGGCGGTGTCGGCGGCGCGCCGATGCCGGTACCGCTCTTGAAAGTCTGGGAAGCGCGCGGCGTCGCGCTCCAGCAGGGTTACGGCATGACCGAGACCTCGCCGGCCGTGCTGGTGCTCGACCGCGAGGATGCGGCGCGCAAGGCCGGCTCCGCCGGCAAGCCCGTGCTGCACACGGAAGTGCGCATCGTGCGGCCCGACGGCAGCGATGCAGATGTCGGTGAACTCGGTGAGCTCTGGGTCAAGGGGCCGAACATCACGCCGGGCTATTGGAACAGGCCGGAGGCGAACAAGTCTTCCTTTACCGACGGCTGGCTGCACACCGGTGACGCGACGCGCGTCGACGAGGAGGGCTTCTACTACATCGTCGACCGCTGGAAGGACATGTACATCTCGGGCGGCGAGAACGTCTATCCGGCCGAGGTCGAGAACGTCCTGCACCAGCTCGCGGCCGTCGCCGAAGCCGCCGTGATCGGCCTTCCCGATCCGCAATGGGGCGAAGTGGGCCTGGCCATCGTCGCGGCCAAGCCGGGCCAAAAGCTGACCGAGGCCGACGTCTTCGCGCATTGCGCGGCCAATCTGGCGCGCTTCAAATGTCCACGCCAGATCCGCTTCGTCGACGCGCTGCCCCGCAACGCCACGGGCAAGATCCACAAGCCAACCTTGCGCAAGGAGTTCTCGGTGGCCTCCGAAGTCGACAGGAAAGTCGCCAACGCCTGACCCAAGCGCCCCTCGCGGGCGCTTTTTCTTTTGAAGTGCCTGCCCTACCCAACAAGAAACCCCAAGGAATTTCCATGAAGAACAAGAAACTCGTCCTGCTCGCCGCGGCAACTGCCCTGACATTGCTCTCCACTCAGGGTGCTTTCGCGCAGAAATACGACACCGGCGCCAGCGACACCGAGATCAGGATCGGCAATGTCGAGGCCTATTCCGGTCCCGCTTCCGCCTACGGCATCATCGGCAAGACCGAGGAAGCCTACTTCAAGATGATCAACGATCAGGGCGGCATCAACGGCCGCAAGATCAACTGGATCTCTTATGATGATGGCTATTCGCCGCCGAAGACCGTGGAGCAGGTCCGCAAGCTGATCGAGAGCGACGAAGTGTTCCTGATCTTCAACGCGCTCGGCACCCCGACCCAGACCGCTGTGCAGAAGTATCACAATGCCAAGAAGGTACCGCAGCTGTTCCTCGCCACCGGCGCCAGCAAGTGGAACGATCCGAAGAATTTTCCCTGGACGATGGGCTTCCAGCCCAGCTACCGGGTCGAGGCCCAGATCTTCGCCAAGTACATTCTGAAGGAGAAGCCGGACGCGAAGGTCGCGATCTTCTATGCCAACGACGATTTCGGCAAGGACTACCTGGCCGGCATCAAGGACGTGTTCGGTGACAAGGCATCGAAGCTGATCGTGGCCGAAGAGAGCTACGAGACGTCGGAGCCGTCGATCGACGCCCATATCGTCAAGCTCAAGGGCACCGGCGCCGATGTTTTCGTGAACATCGCCACCCCCAAATTCGCGGCGCAGGCCATCAAGAAGATCGCTGAGCTGGAATGGAAGCCGATGCATTTGATGACCGACGTTTCGGTGTCGATCGGCGCAGTGATGAAGCCGGCCGGCCTCGAGGCATCCGAAGGCGTGCTGTCGGCCGGTTATCTGAAGGACGCGTCCGATCCGCAGTGGAAGGACGACGAGGGCATGAAGAAGTTCATGGCCTTCATCGACAAGTACATGCCCGGCGCGAACATTTCGGACGCCAATCTGGTTTACGCCTACGCCGCGGCCCAGACGATGGTGCAGGTGCTGAAGCAGTCGGGCGACAACCTGACCCGAGAGAACGTGATGAAGCAGGCCGCCAGTCTCAAGGACTTCGTCCCCGACACCTTGATCCCGGGGATCAGGATCAACACCTCCGCCACGGACTTCGCGCCGATCGAGCAGCTCAAGATGTGGCGCTTCAAGAAGGGCCAGTGGGAACTGTTTGGCGATATCATCAGCGCCGAAACCGGAGGCTAGCTCCACGCCCACCAACCTTGCGGGACTGAAGCGCGATGAGATCAGGATGGATCGTCATCGCGCTTTAGGTCGTTGTCTGAGCATAATCTTCTCGGAAAACCGCCAGGCACTTCTCCGGATCAGGCTCTAGGCTGAGATTGAAGCTCCGGCATCCTGGCTCACCTCGATGGATGCCACGGAAAGGCCAAGACGGCGGGAATCGCCAATCCCCGTCAACACGGGGCAGGACCATGCCAGGATGGCGATGCCCGAGGGCGGCAGATCGAGGTCCATCGTATAGCTATCGGGGCCGATTGCGATCGCGGAGGCATCAACGCGCACGCCGTCGAGATAGAAATGCGCACCGATCTCGCGCAGCGGCGCGCGCAAGGCGGGACTTCGGATCCGAACGGTGTTGCGGCCCGCGCCCCCCTGGATGCGAACGGCGGCCTGGGGCTCGCTCCAGCGGAAGGTGTGCCCCGCTGACGATTCGAGCGCATGGAATCCGGCTTGCCCGAGAACGCGATCTCCCAGGAATTTCACCGCCGGCCCGGCATGACCGCGAATGCGACGAATGCATTCGAGCCGCTGCAGATGGATCAGCGAGGCGATGTAGCGTCTCATCCATCGCGCGATCGCCTCGCTCGACCCGATCATCGTCAGCGCTCTCAGACCGAGATGAGATTGCAGGACGGCCAGGCGCGCGGCGAAGCGCGCCGGAAGATCGCCGCACAGAGCCAGTGCCCCCCAATGCCAGAAGGCGCGCAGTTTTTCCCCAGGCTGCCTCCAGCCGCGGCCTGCAAAGCAGTAATGCACGAGCGCATTCAACGCCGCGCGGGCGAGCGATACGTCGAATCCGGCCCATTCGACCCATTCGACTGGAACTTCGAGCAGCTCGCTGCCGGGTTCGCGGCGAGCCTCGCCGAGATAGCGGATCTCGCCCTCGACGAAATCGAGCGTGAACGTCTTGAGCTCGCCGATTTCGCCGATGTAATAATGATGGAAGCGCGCCTCCTCCAGATAACCGATGGCGTGGCCTCTCGCGTGGTAGGCCGCGGCCAGCACCCATTCGGCGAAATGGCCGAGCTCCTCGCGCAGGCCTCCGCATTCCCAATAGACGTCACGCCGCGTCACGAAGCACTGATCGAGCACCTTGCGCCAGGGATGCTGCTTCATGCCGAATTCGATGTCGGCCTGGTACATTGTGGCCTCGGCTTCCGAGAGCCTGTTATGGCAGATCGGCACCGAGCGGCAGGAGAAGGCGGCCCAGTCGGGATGCGCGTCGATCGCGCGGATGCACAGCTCGATTACGTCGGGTTCGGGCCAGCAATGCGACTCCGTGAAGAACAGATAACTACCGCGGGCCTTGGCGGCGCCAAATGCGCAGAGCCCGATGTCGTGATCCGAAGCGGTGAATTCCAGGCGCGCCTCGTCGCCAGCCAGCACCTTCAGCCCCTCGCGCGCGGCGAAGCCCGGCGGCACCACCAGGATTATTTCGTAAAGCGATCTATCTGCGGTCTGCGACGTCCAACCGAGCCAGGACTGCTCCCATTGCCCGCGGTGATATTCGAGCGGGATGATGATGGAAAACAGCGGAGATTCGCCGCTGCATGGCGCGGGCGCGTCCTGCATGCCCCCTTATAGACGCAGGCAACGCCATTCCGGATTCTTTCTCGCGGACTATACCGACAGAAACTGTGCGAACGATTCTTCCACCGTGCGGCGCAGATGCTTTCCGTACAACGTATGATTGATGTCGCCGGGCCCGACCCGTCCCAGCGATGGCTTCGGGACGTTCCGGAGCGGCACATAGGCGATCGGCGCCGCGATGGGTGTGAGTTGCGAGCCAGGACCGGCCCGGAGCGTCGAGATGATGCCGTACATCTCGCCGGCAACCGTCGGCCGCGACACCGTGATCACGCGATGCTGGCCGTGCTTGATGATGACGAGGTAGATGAAGCCTGACTGATGCGGGACGGCGACCTCGCCGGTGTGCTCGTAGGCGGCATCGGTCCGATCGCCCTCCCGGAAGACCAGCGAAGACACCTTCGGCTCCCAGACGATCTCGGTGCGGTACGCGAAAATCGCGTCCTTGTCGCCGAACGACGGCCGCAGCGTGATGTAGACGTCCTCGAGCCAGGTCACGGCGCGATGCGCATAGGAGCCAAGACTGTCGGGAGCGACATCGTTGGCGGCCTGAGGCGCCGCCACGACCGGGCTTTTGCGCAAGGAGACGCCCAGCGCCTGCTCCAGCCGCACCGTCGTCGCCAGCGTAAACGGCCGCCGGCCGCCGAGCACCTTCTCCAGCGTCGACAGGCTGAGCTTGGCCTGCTCAGCCAGGGCCTGCCGGGAAATCCTGCGCCTGGCGAGTTCCTCGCGAATCGTCTCGGCGATCTCGCGGCTCTGCTCGTCCGAAAGCTGCTTGTCGGTGAGTTTATCCTGCGTCTGCATTGTCGACCCTGCCCTGGGAGCGTCATTCTAGCAGGGCGGACAAACCAGCACAAAACCGCACATGAGCGCCCCACGGCGGCCTGCCCGGGCCGGCCGCGGCGGAACATGACCGATCATTCTGCTCGCGAAATCGGCCCCTCCCGGCGAATGCTCAGAGCCAGCAAACGTCCTCCGGGAGCAGGCCAAATGAACACCTACGACACAGCCGATAGCGACGAGCACCCCATGTTAAAGGGGCTGATCAAGCTCGGATTGTTTCTTCTCGCGCAGGGCGTCGCCGTGATGCTGATGGCCTTCGTGGCCCTGCTCGTCAGCTTCGGGACGAGCTGGTCGGCAACGAGCGAGCAGGCCAGCCTGCTCCAGCCCGGCGATGCCAAATCGGGCTCCCTCCTCCTGAAGGAGGACGGCGCCTATACCGAAGCGGTCCGCCTCGGCATCGATGTCGACATCACGGTATCGGGCCCGACGCTGCGCGCGCGGGTCACCCAGATCTTCCGCAATCCGACCAAGGACTGGGTCGAAGCAACCTATGTCTATCCGCTCGCGACCGGCGGCGCCGTCGATACGCTGAAGATGGTGGTCGGCGACCGCGTCATCGTCGGCAATATCAAGGAGCGGCAGCAGGCCCGCGTGATCTATGAAGAGGCGCGCCGCACAGGCCAAAGGGCGGCGCTCACGGAGCAGGAGCGGCCGAACATCTTCACCAACTCGGTCGCCAATATCGGCCCCGGCGAGACCGTGCTGGTGCAGATCGAATATCAGGAGCCGGTGCATCAATCCGGCAATGAATATTCGCTCCGCCTGCCGCTGGTGGTCGGACCGCGTTACAATCCGGCGCCAATCGTCCAGAGCGTCGACTTCCGCAAGGACGGATCGGGCTGGGGCGCGGCGACGTCGGATCCGGTACCGGACCGCGACCGCATCTCGCCGGAAGTCATGGATCCCGCCAGGAATGCACCGGTCAATCCGACCAGCATCACGGTGCGCCTGAAGGCCGGCTTTGCGCTCGGCGAGGTCAAGAGCCACCACCATAATGTCAAGATCGAAAGCCCGGACAACATGGCGCGTGTCATCACGCTCGCCGACGGCGTCGTCCCCGCTGACCGCGACTTCGATCTGACCTGGAAGCCCGCCGCCGAGAAGGCGCCGTCGGTCGGTCTGTTCCGCGAACATGTCGGCGATGCCGATTACCTGCTCGCCTTCGTCACTCCGCCCAGCGCCGAGCAGACGACGCAAAAGCCGCTGCCGCGTGAGGTCGTGTTCGTGATCGACAATTCGGGGTCGATGGGCGGCACGTCGATCGTCCAGGCCAAGGCGAGCCTCGCCTACGCTCTGTCCCGGCTCCAGCCGACCGACCGTTTCAACGTCATTCGCTTCGACGATACCATGGACATGCTGTTTCCCGCCTCCGTGCCGGCAGACGCTACCCATGTCGGCGAGGCGACCTCGTTCGTGAGCGCGCTGCAGGCGCGCGGCGGCACCGAGATGGTGCCGGCGATGCGCGCCGCGCTGGCCGACAAGCTCGGCGACATCGGCATGATTCGCCAGGTCGTCTTCCTGACCGACGGCGCAATCGGCAATGAGCAGCAATTGTTCGAAACGATCACGGCGATGCGCGGCCGCTCGCGCGTCTTCATGGTCGGCATCGGATCGGCGCCAAACACCCATCTGATGACACGCGCCGCCGAGCTCGGCCGTGGTGCCTTCACCCATATCGGTTCCGTCGAGCAGGTGGAGGAGCGCATGCGCGGCTTGTTCGCCAAGCTCGAAAATCCGGCCGTCACCGGGCTCACCGCGAAGTTCTCCGAGGCCAAGGCCGACGTGACCCCGGCGATCATCCCCGACGTCTATCGCGACGAGCCGCTGGTGCTGGCAGCAAAGCTCGACAAGCTCGCAGGCTCGCTCGAGATCAAAGGGCGCATCGGCGATCGTCCATGGTCGGTGACGCTGCCGCTGCAAAATGCCGCCGAAGGCAACGGCCTGTCGAAACTCTGGGCCAAGCGCAAGATCGGTGACGCCGAGGTGGCGCGCGCCATGCGGGAACTCGCGCCCGAGGAGGCCGACAAGGCGATCCTGGCGCTGGCGCTCGACCATCAGATCGTCACACGCCTGACCAGCCTTGTCGCCGTCGACAACACGCCGAGCCGACCCGAAGGCGCGCCACTCAAGCTCAGCGAATTGCCGATCAACCTGCCCGCCGGCTGGGATTTCGAGAAGGTGTTCGGCGAACGGCCGCAGATCCCCGCGCAGTTGCGTGAACGCCATGCCGATGCGCGTACCTCGCCAGCTACACGGCGCCCGACACCTGCAGCGCCCGACGCGATCCGCCTGCCCAAGACAGCAACTTCGGCCGAGCTGAAGATGATCGCAGGCCTGGTCCTGATCGTGCTTGCCCTGATCCTGTTCGTGTTCAACCGGCGTCGGCTCTTGCTCACCGACGCCGCTTGAGAGAGGAGCCTCCCCGAACTCCTCTGTTAGCGCGCGCGGTCGCCCGTCCCACAGCAACGGCCGCGCGCGCCTTTTTGGGTCACTGCGAGTGTAGAGACAAATGCCCCGCCTCATATCGCCCCTGGTTCTGACACTGATCGGCCTCATCCTGTTCGGCGACGGCGCCTACATCCATGCCAAGGCGTGGCTGGCGCAGGTGCTGCTGGAGCGCGCCTTCGACAAGAGCCTTGCGACGGGCGAGATGATCAAACCGTGGTCATGGGCCGACACCTGGCCGGTCGCGCGAATCGAGGTGAAGCGGATTGGCGCCAGCGCGATCGTGCTGGAAGGCACGAGCGGCCAAGCGCTTGCCTTCGGGCCCGGCCATATCATCCGAACGGCTGATGCGGGCGAGCGCGGTGTTGCCGTATATGCAGCGCATCGCGACACACATTTCCGCTTCTTGCGGAACGTTTCCGTCGGAGACGTCCTTGAAGTCACCCGCCGCGACGGCAAGCATTTTCGCTATCGGGCAGATTCTTCGGCGGTCGTCCGTTTCGACGCGTCGGGCATCGATCCCTCGACGCAGGGTGTGGAACTCGTGCTCACGACCTGCTGGCCGTTCGACGCCGTTACGTCCGGCCCGGAGCGCTATGTGCTGCATGCCACCTTGATCGAATCGCGTGAATAGCGGTTCGCAATCGGCCCGTCCGGGAACAATCGAGCCCTCCCGAATCGCGCCGGACGCGCCGGACCATCGGGTTTGACGCGACCGTGAACTGGCGCTACCGGCCAGGACCTGCAAGAATGGTCCATTGATTTTTGTACGTTGTGATTTGCGGAAGATCGATAGATGGACGACGAGTTCAGGCAGCGCCTCGAACAGCGGTTGGAGCAGCTCGAAAATCGCGTCGCGCTGCTGGAAAGGAATCAGGATCTCATCGCCGCCGGGCAAAGGCGATCTTCGCTCCGGAGCCTCTGGCGGCGTCCGCCGATGTGGACCTTCGAGCAATATCCGCCGCGCCTGCTCAACCTGACGGCTTTCCCGCCAGCACCCTCGATCCACCAGAATGCACCGCGGATCGCGATGGTGACGCCGAGCTACAACCAGGCGCAATATCTCGGCGCCACGATCGACAGCATCGTGAGCCAGAACTATCCGAACCTGTATTATCACGTGCAGGACGGCGCCTCGATCGACGGCACCGCTGACCTCCTGAAGGGCCGCGGCGAGAGCATCAGCTGGAAGAGCGAACCTGACAGCGGGCAGTCGCACGCCATCAATCTCGGCTTCGCCGGCGTCGACAGCGAGATCATGGCCTATCTCAACAGCGACGACATGCTGCTGCCGGGGACGCTGGCTTATGTCGCCAACTACTTCACGTCGCATCCGCATGTCGACGTCGTCTATGGCCATCGCGTCTTCGTCGACCGCGAGGGGCTCGAGGTCGGCCGCGCCGTGCTGCCGCCCCATGACGGACGCGCGCTGCAATATGCCGACTATATCCCGCAGGAGACGATGTTCTGGCGCAAGCGCGTGTGGGACAGGATCGGTCCGATCGACGAGAGCTTTCACTACGCGATGGATTGGGACTTCATCCTGCGGGCGCAGGCCGCAGGATTCAAATTCGTGCGCCTGCCGCGATTTCTCGCCTGCTTTCGAATCCACGATGCCCAGAAGACCGCATCGACCTACGCGATCGGCGTCCGGGAGATGGGCATCTTGCGGCGCCGCGCTCTCGGCTTCGATCCGACACAGATGCAGATCCGCCGCGCCATAGCCCCCTATCTCGCGAGGCAGGCCGTCTTTCACTACGCCCACAAGCTGAGCCTGCTACGGTACTGAGCAGGCGGCGATCACCGGCCCCGAGACGCACGGACATCGTGATCGAGCCAGATCCGCTCGAGGCCGATGCCGAGGGGTCGCGCGTCGGAGCTCAGTCCGAGATCGGCGGGCGAGCGTGGATCGGAGAGCGACAGGCTGATGGTCAACGTCCCGTCGGGGGCAATCGCGGCAGGATCGAGCATCAACCTGCGCAAGCCCGCGAACGCTTCTCTCGAAAATGTCAGTTGCTGCAGCGCTCCGTTGCCGACGCGGCATGCCGCCAGCAATTGCGGATTTCTATCGGAAACGAAAGCCCGGCACGCCAGCACAAGCTCGACCGGTCGTGACGGAATGGGGTGGACCTCGAATCGGAGCACGCAGTTCCTGGCAATGGACCAGGTGCCCCATTGCTCCGGCTCGCTCCACCCCTCGATCAACGCGGCGACGCCCGCTCCGCCGTGTGCGAATTCGAGCTCCTCTGCGCCGAGGACCGGCGCGGAGGAGGGAGCTTTCAGAGCGGCCGGATCGAGCGGCCCCTGACCCGGAATGAACTGCGCGATCACGCGTACTGCATCCGCAATCGAATTGAGCCCAAGCGCAGAACCATCCAGCTCGTAAACCACACGGTTCGGTCCGGTCACGCGAACACCCCGGCCGGGTGGCGGCCGATCCGCAAGGCGGGCAGGAATGATGATGTCGGCGACGTCGAACCCATGCGTGCGGGCGAGTTCGCCGATGGTCTGCACGGTTCGATCATACAGGGACGGCCGATCGTTGATATCGGTCGCGAGCGCCTGTGCCAGCGCCTTGAAGTCGAGCCGCACATCGTCGTCATCCGCCAGCAGCAGACGTTTGAGGACGAGCATGTCCTTGGCGATGAAGAGCTGGAGGGCGTTGAGATCGGGGAGCCAGGGCTCGTCGTCAATGGTTCCGAAATCGCGCGCCCCTCGCGGCGTCTCGAGCAGATCAGTGGTCTCGAAGAACAGCGCGTGACCGGTGCTGTGCTGCGAGATCCCGGCCATGCTCAGCGGCCGCGACAGTCGGATGAAATTGTCGGTCAGCGCAGCGTTGGCGATACCGGATGCCACGTCGGGCGACAGGCCGATGAAATAGCGGCCACAGATCGCACGCATCCGATCGATGACGCTGCGGCGGACGAACGAATTGTAGATCATCGGCAGACGCGCATAATGCGCCTGGAAGCCGAAGATGCGCGCCAGCTCGTCGCGTGACGACACTCGCTTCACGGACGAGGTCAGATCGATCTCGGCGAGCAGCCGGTTGCGGAAGGCTGGATGGTAGTAGCTCGGCCAGTGATAGGTGTAGGCGCTCCAGCTCAGGAGATCGATGTTTCGGCCGGAGAGCATCTCCGATGCCGTGGCACATGCATAGGGCATCAGCCCGTCGTCGTCGCCGATGAAGGCGACGTACTCGCCTGAGGCGTGGCCGAGCGCCGCCTCCCAATTATCGGTCATGGTCAGAACGGTCTCGCTGGCAAAATGCCTGAAGCGCTCGTCCTGGAGACCCGCGACGATTCTAGCAATCTCGGGATTGCCGCCATTGTTCTGAACGATGAACTCGCAATCCGCATGCGCAGGCTGGCACGCCATGGTCGCGAGCGCGTGGCGAAGCGTGTCGGGACGATCGAGGGTCGGCACCACGATGGACAGCAGCGGCATGATCACCATTTGAGAGAATGAGGGTCAGGGTTTCCTAGCATCTTGCCGGACCGTTCGCACTTTCGCCAAAAGTCGCGTGATGCTAGCCTTATCGTCAAACTCTGCCCATTCCGTCTCGCGGCATGGAGCGGCCACGATCAGCCCCCGAAGCAGGCGCGCGACGGCGCGTTGCAACAAGAACAAGAAGTGAGGGAAGCGCATGGAAGCTCAAGTGCCCGCCGCATCGGTTTCTCCGCGCCCATGGTCTCCTTCGCCCGACGCCGGAGACATCGTCAAGGGCATCCACGCCATGCTGCACCCGCACAACATCGTGCTGGTGGGCGCGACCGACAAGCCCGGCAATTATGCCGAACGCATCTGGAATAATCTGATCAAGTACCGTTACGAGGGCGGCCTCTATCCGGTCAACGCCAAGCGGGAGACGATCTGGGGCGTCCCCTGCTACAAGGACTTTGCGAGCCTCCCCGAAAAGCCGGATCACGTTCTAGTGCTGGTGCCGGCGCGCTTTGCGGTCCAGGTGATCCGCGATGCCGCCGCAGCCGGCGCACGATCGGCCACCATCGTCACCTCGGGCTTCAGCGAATTGCAGGACGAGGAAAGCCAGAAGCTCGCGGCCGAATTGCAAGCGGCGATACGTGAGACCGGACTTGCCGTCACCGGCCCGAATTGCCTCGGCAACTTAAGCGCCGGCGAAAAGCTCTTCACCAACATCGACGATCGCGTCGTCACCATGGAACAGGGCGCGGTGGCGATCGCCGGGCAGTCCGGCGCCATCGTCATGGCGATCCGCCAGGCGCTGGAGGATCGGGGTGTCGGCGTCGGCTACATGGTGACGACCGGCAATGAGGCCGGGCTCGAGACGCCGGATTTGATGCGCTATTTCGCCGAGGATCCGAGCATCAAGGTCATCGTCGTCTACCTCGAAGGCGTGCGCAACACCAAGGCGTTTCGCGATGCCTGCAAGGCGGCGCGCGCTGCCAGCAAGCCCGTGATCGCACTTAAGCTCGGCGCGTCCGAGGGCGGCCGCGCCGCGGCGATGGCGCATACCGGCGCGCTTGCGGGCTCGATCGAGACGTTCGACGCCGTCGCGACGCGCGAAGGCGTGATCCGCGTGGGTGGCCTCGACGAGCTGATCGAGACGACCGAATGCTTCGTTCATTCCGCCGTTCCCGGGGGCGACCGGCTTGCCGCCGTCACGCTGTCCGGCGGCAAGCGCGGCATGCTGCTGGATGCTTTCTATGCCGAGGGCCTGAACTTTGCGCCGCTCAGCCCGCACGTCGGCTCCGAACTTGCGAAGATGCTCGGGCCGGGGTCTATCGTCGGCAACCCGCTCGACGCCGGCTTTGCCGCGGTGGTCGATCCCTCCGTCTACATGAAGTCGATCAAGCTCATGATCGACGATCCCGATATCGACATCGTCATCGTCGATGCCGAACTGCCGAAGACGCCGCACGAGCTGCGCGAGCGCAACTTGCGCATCGTCAACGACATGGCGGGCCGCGCCGGCAAGCCCGTGATCTATATCAGCGCGATGTCGATCGGCTTCACCGAGTTCACCAAGGCCTTGCGCAAATCGCTGCCGCACCTGGCGGTCATGCAGGGCATGGACCGGGCGGTGACCGCGATCAAGTCGCTGCTCGACTACGCCAAGCTGCGCAAGGAGGTGCCCGATATCGTCTCGAGCTCGAAACCTGCCGCGCGCGCCGTGCTGGAGAAGGCGCTGAGATTGGCGAGCGGCGCCGCGCTCGACGAAGTTGCCTCGAAGAAGCTCCTGAAAGCCTATGGCATTCCGATCTCGAAGGAGGCGATCGCACAGACGGCGGCCGAAGCAGTGAAGATCGCCAAGCAGATCGGCTTTCCGGTCGTGGCAAAACTCGTCAGCGCCGAGATCCTGCACAAGTCCGACATCGGCGGCGTGGTGTTGAACCTCAACAGCGCCGCCGAGGTGAAGAAGGCGTTCGCCGATATCACGGCCCGGGTGAGCAAGTTGAAAGGCAAGCCGAGGCTGGACGGCATCCTGATCGCGCAGCAGGTCAAGGCCGAGCTCGAGCTCGTGGTCGGCGCCTCGCTCGATGCCGAGATGGGGCCTGTCGTGCTGTTCGGTACCGGCGGCATCGACATCGAGTTGATGAAAGACGTCGCGCTCGCCGGCGCGCCGCTGGACGAGGCTGAGGCGCGGCTCCTGATCGGCCGCACCAAGGCTGGCATCAAGCTGCGCGGCTATCGCGGCAAGCCAACCCTGCACGAGGCCTCCGCGGTGAAGGCGCTGGTCGGCCTGTCCAATCTGATCGCGGATGCCGGCGACCGGATCGCCTCGATCGACATCAACCCGTTCCTGATCAACACCAGGACGGGCGTAGCGGTCGATGCCCTCATCGTCCTCAACAACGCCGCGGCGAAACGCGCGTCCGGGCATTGAGGCCGTCGGGCGGATCAGCGCCAGCGTAATCCGCCAATTTGCACCAGTGCTGAGGCGAAAACGGCGGGTTACGCTTCGCTAACCCGCCCTACGTACCATCCGGGCTCCTTCCAACTTTACTGCTTTGGCCGTAAAACCTTCCCCGCATGGCACGCGCGAGCAATCTGGTGATCGGAACGGCAACGCTGGCGGTGATCGCCGTGGCGTTCGGCGGCCTGCTCGGCGTGCAGAAATGGCGCACCATCCAGAGCCGCAGCCAGTTGCGTGTGGTATTCGAAGGCGGCTCGGCCAGTGGACTGCGCCGCGGCGGGCCGGTCAATTTCGACGGCGTGCCCGCGGGCCAGATCCTGTCGATCAAGCTGGACAATCCGCGCAGGATCGTGGCGCTGGTGATGCTCGACAACACCGCGCCGATCCGCAAGGACACCGTGGCGGGCATCGAGTTCCAGGGCTTGACCGGCGTTGCCGCGATCTCGCTGATCGGGGGCGCGCCCTCCGCGCCGCCGGTGCCGCTGGACTCGGACGGCGTCCCCGTGCTGACCGCCGATCTCAGCGACGCCGAGTCCATCGTCGACACCCTGCACGGCGTCGACCGCACCATCGTCAGCAACGCCCCCGCGATCAAGGAAGGCCTGCGCACGTTCGAAGACTACACCGCCGACCTCCGGAGCAAGGGTGGCGAAATCGACTCCGTCATGGCCAAGGTCGACAGCGCCTTCGCGGGCTTCGACAAGGCGGTCACGAAGATCGAGGGCGTGGTGCCGGGCTTCGTCGACGGCAAAGCCGACGAGCTGTTCGAGAAGATACAGGGGCTGCACGAGCTCGCCGACACCATGAGAAAGAAATCGGCCGGCTACCTCGAGGACATCCGCCGCTCGCTGCTCGACGTCAGCGAGGCCGCCAACAAGATGAGCGGGACGCCGCCCCCTGCCGCCGCCCCGCGCCCGCCGCGCAAGCCTGCACAGCAGAAGCGGTGACGCTCTGCCTTCCCCGCCCGCGGGAGGCGGTGACCACCCCTCACCAGGCGTAGCGCACGACGCCCTTGCCGGCGTAGGAGCGGGTGAGGTTCGAGAACTCTCCCTCGAAGGTCGCCGACGCAGACCAGCCGTTCATCCAGTTCATCTGCGCAGATGCGGTGGTCAGAGCCGAATCGCGCGCCTGGGCGGCACCGTTCACGACGAAAGCCGATCCCGGCAGCGTCTGGAAAACAGCGCCGACGGTGCGGTCCGGGTTGTAGTCATGCGCCCAGGCGAGGCGGCCGCGCAGGGTCAGCAGGCCGCCGGCCGCGGCAAACGACCTGTCCGCGCGCAGGCCGAGTTCGGTGCGGGTGCTGGTCACGTCCTTGGCGGCATAGTTGAGTGCGAAGACGTTGCTGCCGACCACGGCTGCCTCTGCATAGCTCGGAAGGCTGAACAAGGTGGCCTGGAGCGCGGCATAGGGCGTGACGCCGGCCCACTGCATGGCATAGCGATAGCCGCCCTCGATGCGGCCCGAGAGCGCATTGGCGTTGAACTGCGCCCGCAACTGGTCGTAGCCGGCCGCGGTCACGACGCGGTTGGTCGTGACGTCCTGCCAGCCATAGGCGAGCGCCGCCGTGATGTAGGCCGGCCCGGCCGTATGACGCACGAACGCGCCGGCCTGGAAGAGATCGGAGCGCCCCCAACCGAGTCCGCTTACATTGAAGCCGGTTCCGCCGCCCGCGAGCGCAAAGCCCGCAATCGTCGACGGCGAGAAGCGGTAATCGAGGCCCACGGCAGTGCCGTAGACGCTGCTGCTCGTGTTGTTCGAGCCGAGGCCGGCATTGCCGTCGGTGGTCTGCGAGCCGCCATAGCCGGCCGCCCACACATCCCAGCGCTGCTCGAACGTTACCGCCGGTGCCTTGCGGTAGATCGAGGCGAAGGCGTCGCGCGCGCTCTTGTCGCGCGCATTCGCGTCCGCGGCAAATGGCGACGCGCCGGGCGTGCCGCTGCGTCCGGAGCTGAAGACGTCGGTCAACAAGCTCATGAACAGGTTCATCGCATTGAACGTCGTCTCCTGCGATCCCGTTACGGATTCACCCGAGGCCTGCGTCAGGCCCCCGGGACCAAGGCCCGCGAGTTCGGCCCGCAGGAAGCCGTTGGTGTTGAAGAAATTCTGAAGCGTCGTGGCGACGTTCTGCTGGTTGACGTTGAGCGCGTATTTCGCACCGTAGTTCAGCGTGAAATCAAGGAAGACCTCGTTCGACCCAACGGTCGTCGTGCCGATGAGGCCACCCGGCGCGGCAACGCCGGAAAAATTGCCAGCGGCGGTGCCGAAAAATTCCATGATCGAATAGTGCTTCATCACCGCAGCGCCAGGATACAGCGCGACGCCGACAATGCCGCCCAGCGCGACATTGCCCGTGACGAGAGCATGGCTCGTACTGGATCCGCTGCCGACCTGCACCGCATAGACCGAGCCGGACTGAAGGGTGAGATCGCCCTGAACCTGCATGCTCGAGCCCGGGCCGCCGTCGCCGGGCGCATAGATGCCGCCGTTGGCGATGAGGGTATTGCCGACGATTCCGGCGCCGAACAACGCACCGCCTGCATTCACGGTGGTCAGGCTCGACTGCGAGATATTGCCATCGACCCGCAGGATGCCGCCGTTCACCGTCGTGGTGCCGGTGTAGGTATTCGTCCCCGAGAGGATCAGCGTGCCGCTGCCGACCTTTTCCAGCGAGCCGGGGCCGGCGGGACCGCAACCGCAGGTATCACCGATGACGCCGCTGACCTCGGTCGAGAGGTTGTTACCGCCGACGACGAGGGTATTGCCGCCGCCGATGTAGTAGAAGCCGCTGCCTTCGATCGATCCTGCGGTGATGCGACCATCGCCGGCCGGACCGGTGCCTCCACCGAAATCGACGACGCCGGTCCCGGTGGTGATGAAGCGTGCGTTGCCGCCGGTGGAGTTGTCGAAGAATTCGGTCCTGCCGCCGTCCTTGGTGATGATCGTGGCATTGCCGGCCGTGGTGAACGCGCCGAAGTCGGTGAGACCATCCGCTTCATTGATGATGGTTGCATTGCCGGCGGTCGCCGTGTCGGAGCCGGCGAACGTCCCGAACACGGTCCCGCCAAAATCCTTGTTCACGATCGTCGCCGAGCCCGCCGAAGATTGCTCGATGAATATCGTGCCGCCGCCATTCTGGTTGGTGATGTTGGCCGTGCCTGCATTAGTCCGTCCGAAGAAGCCGATCAGGCCGCTGTCATTGATGATGGTGGCCCGACCGGCCGTCGCGGTGTCGGCTCCACCCCCGAGCGGATCGCCGAAATACACCTGGCCGTTGTTGGTGATCACGATCGAACTGGCGGAGCTGGCGTTGAGAAAGATCGTCGTGCCGGAGAAGTCGTTCAGGATCGACGTGATCCCCGACGTGTCGGCATTGACGATAGTGAAGAGGCCTTCGTTGGTGACGGCGCCGACAATGCTCGCGGTATGGGTCGCGTCGCCGAGCTGCAGGGATCCGCAATTGCAGATGAAGGTGCCACCGGCATAGGTATTGGCGCCGAGCAGCGCCAGGATACCTGAGCCCTGAACATTGATCCCGTCGCTGCCGACGATGCGCGAAGCGATGATGGCCGACGGATCGCTGGTGCCGGTCACGTCATTGGTGACGAATATGGTGCCCCCCGAGGCCAGCCTGAGATCGCCGCCCTGGATGGTGTAGATCGAACCATCGGCAGTGAGGTCGAAACCCACGAGACCGGTGAGCTGAACACCTCCCGGTGTGACCGTCACCGTGCCGCCTGTGGCCGGTGTCGAAGGACCGCTGCTGCCGAATAGCGTGCCGACTGACGCGGGATTATAGGCGGTGCTGACCGCGCCGAAGAAGTCGGTCCAGTTGGTCGTGGTGTCGTCCCAAACGCCGCCTCCGCCGTTGACGGTGCCGTTCGGCGTAGTCTGAGATCCGTTGAAGACCTGTTGTGCCTGGACGGGATCGATCAGAGCGATCGCGCTCAAGACGAGGCCCGCCCCGGATGCCGCGCGCATGACCGCGGCACTCCGAAGCAGGCAACCCCGCCCGCCTGCTCGCAACCAAGCCCCCAAAGCTCGTCCCCCAACCTGCGGCGCTCCCCAATGGCGCCGCGGGAACTTAGGCGATGAAGGCGGGCGGTAGAACTACGGAGGCATGAGAATCCGCCAACGCGACCGCAACTCGGGCAGATTCAACAGCCCATGTTGCAGCCGCGCCACGATTTTACCGAGAGCGACCCCGTCCCGCCCATAGGCGGACGCGCCAGAACGTTCGCCATTATGGACGGCCATTCACATCCCTGGCTTGTCGTCCCACGCGTGGCACCGGCAGGGGCTCAATAGTTGCTCGGAGAGGACCCATTCGGGATGCCGTCGATCGGACACTCATCGGTCCCCGGCGTCGCGCGGGTCATGGCCTCGACCATGTCGCGCGTGCCCTCGGGGTCTTTGATCCAATTCTTGTAGAAATCATACGGGCAGGCTGCGACGCCGCGCGGGCTTTCGCCGGAATTGATCATGCCGGTGTAGCCGCGGTGAACCAGCTTGTAGAGATGGTTCTGCGACTGGCCGTTGCGGCGCGCGTCGCGGATCAGATGTTTCGACAGCTGCGCGTATTGGATGCCGTAATCCTCCTCGCCGCATTCGCCGAGCGTGCGGCCGTCGAAGCCGATGATCGCGGAGTGGCCGAAATAGGAATAGACGCCGTCGAAGCCGGCGGCATTGGCGACCGCCACATAGACATTGTTGGCCCATGCCATGGCCTTCGAGATCAGGACCTGCTGCTCCTTGGCCGGATACATATAGCCTTGGCAACGCACGATCAGCTCGGCACCCTTCATGGCGCAGTCGCGCCAGATCTCCGGAAAATTGCCGTCGTCGCAGATGATCAGGCTGACCTTCATCCCCTTCGGACCCTCGGAGACATAGGTACAATTGCCGGGATACCAACCCTCGATCGGCACCCATGGCATGATCTTGCGGTACTTCTGCACGATCTCGCCCTTGTCGTTCATCAGGATCAGGGTGTTGTAGGGCGCCTTGTGCGGATGCTCCTCATGGCGCTCGCCGGTCAGCGAAAACACGCCCCACACCTTGGCCTTGCGGCAGGCCTCGGCGAAGATCGCGGTCTCTTCGCCGGGCACGGCGCATGCCGTCTCGTACATCTCCTTGGAGTCGTACATGATCCCTTGCGTGGAATATTCGGGGAAGATCACGAGGTCCATGCCGGGCAGGCCGGACTTCATGCCCACCACCATGTCGGCGATCTTGCGGGCGTTGTCGAGCACCTCCGCCTTGGTGTGCAGGCGGGGCATCTTGTAGTTCACCACCGCGACGCCGACGGTGTCGTTGCTGCTGGAAATGTCGCCGTGAAGCATTTGAGCGCTCCTGCCTTCTATTCGTTCGAGGTCATCGCGGGCGTTAGTGGCTGATCATCCAGGGCCGCGCCGTGGGGAAACCCTTGGCGCCGCTTTTGGTCTTGGTCACCAGTCGCGCCGGCTTCTTGCTGTCCGGGGCGCTCTTGTCTTTCGCGGTCTTGCCCGACGAGCAGCAACCGCAGCCTGGGCCGTGCGAGGCCTTGTATTGCGCGAGCGTCTGCGGCGCGTGGGTGCTGCGCTCGTTGACGGCATGCGCCTTGCGCTTGTCCGACGGCATGCAGAAGAATTTCGGCGCGGTCAGGATCACGCGCGGCGCCGAGGTCTCGCAGTGCGGACAGCTTTGCGGATCGTCGCACTCGGCCATCGGGCGCAGATCCGTAAAAGGTCCGCAGTCGTCACAGAGATATTCGTAGACCGGCATCGCATGATCCCCACGCTCTTGGCTGTTCAGAAATGATCCGGCGGCGGGTGCGGGGCGGCAGAAAGACGCCGCCCCGCATCCTGTCGCGCAGGGACTACTTGTCGGGCGAGATCGGCATCTGGATATCGCCGGTGATGTGCTTGATGGGACCTGCCGCCGACGGCATCACGTCGAAGTCGAAGATCTCCGTCGGCAGCCACAGCGTGGCGCAGGCATTGGGCACGTCGACAACACCCGAGATGTGGCCCTGGCACGGCGCGGTGCCGAGGATCGAATAGGCCTGGGCGCCGGAATAGCCGAACTTCTTCAGGTACTCGATGGCGTTGAGGCAGGCCTGGCGATAGGCGATGTGGACGTCGAGATAATGCTGCTTGCCGGCCTCGTCGACCGAGATGCCCTCGAAGATCAGATAGTCCTTGTAGTTCGGCGTGATCGGCGATGGCTTGAAGATCGGATTCTTGATGCCGTATTTCGCCATGCCGTCCTTGATCACCTCGACCTTCAGATGCAGCCAGCCGGCCATTTCGATGGCGCCGCAGAAGGTGATCTCGCCATCACCCTGGCTGAAGTGCAGATCGCCCATCGAGAGACCCGCGCCGGGCACATAGACCGGGAAATAGATCTTCGAGCCACGCGAGAGGTCCTTGATGTCGCAATTGCCGCCATGCTCGCGCGGCGGCACGGTGCGCGCGCCTTCCGCGCCGATCTTGTCCTTGACGTCGCCCTTGGCACGGCCGCCATGGGCGGTCGCCGCGAAGGGCGGATTGGCAAGGCCCGGCACGCGGGTCGGATTGGTCGAGATCAGCTCGGCCTCGCGCTTGTTCCAGGTCTCCAGCATCTTCGGATCCGGAAGACAGCCGATCAGGCCGGGATGGATCAGGCCGGCGAAGTTGACGCCAGGCACGTGGCGCGAAGAGGTGTAGAGACCCTTGATGTCCCAGATCGACTTCTGCGCCAGCGGGAAGTGGTCGGTGAGGAAGCCGCCGCCATTCTGCTTGGAGAAGAAGCCGTTGAAGCCCCACAGGCTTTCCTTCATCGGGCCGACGTCGAGCAGGTCGACGACGAGGAGATCGCCGGGCTCCGCGCCCTTGACGCCGATCGGGCCCGACAGAAAATGCACGATCGACAGATCGATGTCGCGCACGTCGTCGGCGGAATCGTTGTTCTTGATGAAGCCGCCGGTCCAGTCATAGGTCTCGATGATGAAATCGTCGCCGGGATTGACCCAGGCCACGATCGGGATGTCGGGGTGCCAGCGATTATGCACCATGTCATTTTCGTAAGCCGACTTGGTGAGATCGACCTTGATCAGTGTCTCTGGCATCGAGATGCTCCCCTTTTACTACGGTTGGTTAGACGGACAGATATTTCGAGACCTGCGCGGCATCGACGGCGTGGCGCGGGTCGTCGCGCACGATCTCGCCGTTCTCGATCACCAGCACGCGGTCGGCGATGTCGAGCGCGAAGCTCAGGACCTGCTCGGACACGACGATCGAGAGCCCCTTCTCGTCGCGAATGCGCTTCAGGGTTCGCGCCATCTCCTTGATGATGGAGGGCTGGATGCCTTCGGTCGGCTCATCCAGCAGCAGGACCTTCGGCTTGGTCGCGAGCGCACGCGCGATCGCGAGCTGTTGCTGCTGGCCTCCCGACAGATTGCCGCCGCGGCGGCCCTTCATCTCGAGCAGGACCGGAAACAATTCGTAGATGTCGCCGGGCACCTCGGATTCGCCCGCGACCACGAGGCCGGTCTCGATGTTCTCCTTCACTGTCATGGTGGAGAAGATCATCCGGCCCTGCGGCACATAGGCGAGGCCCTTGGCGACGCGCTCGTAGCTCTTGAGGTTACCGAGCTCGGCGCCGTCCATGGTCACCGAGCCGCTTTTCGCGGGCAGGATGCCCATCAGTGACTTCATCAGCGTGGTCTTGCCCATGCCGTTGCGGCCCATGATCGCCACGATCTCGTTGGGCGCGACCTTGACGTTGAGCCCGTGCAGCACCTCGCTCTGGCCGTAGGCGACGTGAAGATCTGAAATTGCCAGCATGAAGCGCTCCTTAGTGACCGAGGTACACTTCGACGACCTTGGGGTCGTTCTTCACCTTCTCCATGGTGCCATCGGAGAGGATCTGGCCCTGGTGCAGCACGGTGACCTTGTGGGCGATGTCTTCGACGAACTTCATGTCGTGCTCGATCACCAGCACCGAACGGTTCTTGATGATGCGGTTGAGCAATTCGGCGGTCTTGGCGCGCTCGGACACGCTCATGCCGGCGACGGGCTCGTCGAGCATCAACAGGTCCGGATCCTGGATCAGCAGCATGCCGATCTCGAGCCATTGCTTCTGGCCGTGGCTGAGCTCGTCGGCGTAAGTATTGAGCTTGTCCTTGAGGAAGATCATCTCCGCGACCTCCTCGACCCGATCCTTCACCGGTTGGTCGCGCTGAAAGGTCAACGAGCCGAACACGGTGCGGCCGCGCGGGAACGAGATCTCGAGGTTCTCGAACACGGTGAGGTCCTCGAACACCGACGGCGTCTGGAATTTGCGCCCGACGCCGGTTTGCACGATCTCGTTCTCCTTCATCTTCGTGAGCTCCTTGCCACGAAACTGGATCGAACCCGAGGTCGCCTTGGTCTTGCCGCAGATCAGGTCGAGCACGGTGGTCTTGCCGGCACCGTTGGGACCGATGATGACGCGAATCTCGTTCTCCTCGACGTAGAAAGAGAGATCGTTGACCGCCTTGAACCCGTCGAACGAGACGGTCAATCCGGAGACAGCGAGCAGGAAGTCCTTGGGCTGATGACCGACGAGCATGATCTACCTCCTCACTGCCAGCGTGGCATCGGCATCGTGATGACCGACGAGCATGATCTATCTCCTCACTCTGCCGGTGCGCCGTCGGCGACCGAATTGTCGTTCCAGCCCGGCTTCCGCTTGCGCGAGACGAACAGCCGATCGATGCGCGGCTGGACGTAGTCGGCCCAGAGCCCGGACAGACCGTTCGGGAAGGCGAGCACGACCGCGATGAACAGCGCGCCGAGGCCGAACAGCCAGAGTTGCGGGAAGGATTCCGATAGGCTGGTCTTGGCGAAATTCACCAGGATAGCGCCCCATATCGCGCCGAAGATCGACATCCGCCCGCCGACCGCGGTGTAGATCACCATCTCGATCGACGGCACGATGCCGACGAAGGACGGCGACATGAAACCGACATTGAGCGCGAACATGGCGCCGCCGATCGCGGCGAACACCGCCGCCATGCAGAAGGCAAAGATCTTGAAGTTGGCAACGCTGTAGCCGGAGAAGCGGACGCGGTCCTCTTGCTCGCGCATCGCCACCAGGATGCGGCCGAGCTTGGTCAGCCGGATGAACTGCGCGATGCCGATGCAGGCGAACAGCAGCACCACCTCGACGAAGTACAGGATGACCTTGGCGTGGTCGGGCCGGATGTCCCAGCCCTTGAGGGTGCGCAGATCAGTCATGCCGTTGATGCCGCCGGTATAGCCCTGCTGCCCGACGATCAGGATGGTGAGGATGGCGGCGACGGCCTGGGTGATGATCGCGAAATAGGTGCCGCCGACACGGCGCTTGAACATCGCGGTGCCGATGATCAGGGCGAAGATGCCGGGGACCAGGATGATGGCGAGGATGGTAAAGGTGAGGCTGTGAAATGGCTGCCAGAACAGCGGCAGCGACGTGATCTGATTCCAGTCCATGAAATCGGGGATGCCGGGCGTCGACTGGATCTTCGTGTTCTCGACGCTGGAAGCCTCCAGCTTCAGGAACATCGCCATGCAGTAGCCGCCGAGACCGAAAAACACGCCCTGGCCGAGGCTCAAGATGCCGCCATAGCCCCAGCACAGCACGAGGCCGAGCGCGACAAAGGCGTAGGTGAGGTATTTCGCGACCAGGTTGAGGCGGAACACATCCAGCGACAGCGGCAGGATCACGAACAGCACGGCGGCCAGAACGATGAAGCCGATGAGCTCGGACCGGTTGAAGAAGCGTGAGTTGATGATCATGACTTGCCTGCTTCTCGTTACTTGCGGACTTTGAGGGCGAACAGACCCTGCGGCCGCAGCATCAGGATGCCCACGACAGCGAGCAGCGTCAGGACCTTGGCCATCGAGCCCGACATGAAGAATTCGAGCGTCGATTGCGTCTGCGAGATCGAGAACGCGGAGGCGATGGTGCCGAGCAGGCTCGCGGCGCCGCCGAATACGACGACCAGGAACGTGTCCACGATGTAGAGCTGTCCGGAGGTCGGCCCGGTCGAGCCGATCATGGTGAAGGCGCTTCCGGCGATCCCGGCGATGCCGCACCCGAGCCCGAACGTGTAGCGGTCGACCTTCTCGGTGTTGATGCCGACTGCGCCGGCCATGATGCGGTTCTGCACCACCGCACGGACCTGGCGGCCCCAGCGCGACATGTACATGACGTAAGCGACCGAGAGCGTGATCAGCACGGTGAGACACATCACGAAGACGCCGTTGATCGGCACTTCGATGCTGTCAGTGACGTGCAGCGATCCCAGCATCCATTGCGGCAACTCGACGCCGACCTCACGCGCGCCGAACACGGAACGATAGGCCTGCTGCAGCATCAGGCTGAGGCCCCAGGTGGCGAGCAGCGTATCGAGCGGGCGCTTGTAGAGATGCCGTATCAGCACCCATTCCACCAGCATCCCCAATGCGCCGGATGCGACAAAGGCCAGGATCATCGCGAGGAAGAAATATCCGCTGAACAAGCCAGGCAAATAGGACTGGAAGACATTCGAGGTCATCCAGGTGACGTAGGCCCCCAGGATCATGAACTCGCCATGGGCCATGTTGATGACGCCCATCTGGCCGAAGATGATGGCAAGCCCGAGCGCCATCAGGACGTAGACCGAGAACAGGATCAGTCCTGCAAAGCCTTGCATGACGAAGATGGAGCCAAGGTCACCAAGCGAATAGTCGCCGAACATCGATGTTCTCCGTCAGGGAAAGGGTCCCGCGTCGCGAGCAGGTTCGCGACGCGGGGGTCTTGGGCGTGGATTTGCTGTCCACGCCAGGGAGAGGCTTGGTGTTTGGAAGAAAGCGCGACTGCGAGCGCTTCCTACTGGTAGCCCTTCGGGAACGGATCCGGCTCGACGAGATCGGCGGTCTCGTAGATCAGCTCGAACTGGCCATCTAGCTTGGCGCGTCCCACCCGGGTCTTCGACCAGAGGTGATGGTTCTCGTGGATGCGCACATAGCCTTCCGGCGCGCCCTTGAACTCGACGCCGGGCGAAGCCGCTGCGATCTTGTCGACGTCGAAGGAACCCGCCTTCTCCACCGTCAACTTCCACAGCCACGGGCCGAGATAGGCAGCCTGGGTGACGTCTCCAATCACCGTCTTCTCGCCCCACGCCTTCTTGAACGCCGGCACGAATGCCTTGTTGTTCGGATTGTCGAGCGACTGGAAGTACTTCATGCAGGCATAGGCGCCCGCGATGTTCTCGCCGCCGATGCCGTCGATCTCGTCCTCGGTCACCGAGATCGTCAGCAGCGCTTGCTTGGAGAGGTCGATGCCGGCGGCCTTGAGCTGCTTGTAGAACGCGACGTTCGAGCCGCCCACGACGTCGGTGAAGATCACGTCGGGCTTGGTCAGCTTGATCTTGTTGATGACCGAGTTGAACTGGGTGTTGCCGAGCGGATAGTATTCCTCGCCGACCACCTTGCCCTTCAGCACGTTCTCGACGTGCTTGCGCGCGATCTTGTTCGAGGTGCGCGGCCAGATGTAGTCGGAGCCGATGAAGAAGAACGACTTCGCGCCCTTCTCCTTGGCGATCCAGTTCAGGCCCGCGAGAATCTGCTGGGTCGCTTCCTGCCCGGTGTAGATGACGTTCTTGGACTGCTCGAGGCCTTCGTAGAAGGTCGGGTAATAGAGCATGCCGTTATACTGCTCCATGACGGGCAGCACGGCCTTGCGCGAGGCCGAGGTCCAGCAACCCATGATCGCCGCGACCTTGTCGTTGACCAGCAGCTTCTTGGCCTTTTCGGCGAAGGTCGGCCAATCGCTGGCGCCGTCTTCCTGGATGAACTTGATCTTGCGCCCGAGCACGCCGCCGGCGGCATTGATCTGCTCGATGGCAAGCTTTTCGGCCTCGATCGACCCGGTCTCGGAGATGGCCATGGTGCCGGTCGCCGAATGCAGGATGCCGACCGTGACCTCGGTGTCGGTGACCGCAAGGCCCGTGGTGTTGACCGCCGAGGTTGCCGGAGCCTGCGCAAAGGACGCCCGCGGCAGCATCGTGATGGCCGGCACGGCGGCCATCCCCATCAATAGTTTGCGCCGGAGCGGCGACAAAAGGCCCTTGGTTGGTTCGTCTGACATGAGCACCCCACTTTTGTTCGAGGACACGCGATTGGTGCCGTGAGGATGGCTCGGATCTGGGCGGCGGAAGCATACGCAAGATCGCGTATACTGCACCGCAAAATGCCGACGTAGGCTTTTGGTACGGAATTTGCGAGGGATCCGGGTTCGTATCGGGAGTGGGGTAAAGCGTGGCAGGGCGGCAGCGAATAGACCGCGTCAGGCGACAATACAACCAGTGGGTCGCCAACCAGACGCTGGAGGACTACGCGCTGCGTTTCACGGCCAAGAGCGCGCGCCGCTGGTCCGCCGCCCGGGTCGCCAACACGGCGCTGGGCGCGATCTCGTTCCTGGCGATGGAGGCGATCGGGGGCACCATCACCCTGAACTATGGCGTCACCAACGCGGCCGCCGCCATCCTCGTGGTCTCGACCATCATCTTCTGCTGTGGCGTGCCAATCGCCTACTATGCCGCCAAATGCGGCATCGACATCGACCTGCTCACGCGCGGCGCCGGCTTCGGCTACATCGGCTCCACCGTCACCTCGCTGATCTACGCGTCCTTCACCTTCATCTTCTTTGCGATCGAAGCCGTGATTCTCGCCTCCGCGCTCGAGATGTGCTTCGGGATTCCGCGGCCGATCGGCTACCTCATCAGCGCCGTCGTCATCATCCCGCTGGTGGCCTACGGCATCACGCTGATCAGCCGCTTCCAATTGTGGACGCAGCCGCTGTGGATCGTGCTCCACATCATTCCGTTCGCGGCGATCGCCTGGCACAACCCGCACTCCTTCACGGAGTGGCGCAAGTTCTCAGGCGAGCACGGCGACCTCAACGGGCATTTCGACCTACTGCTGTTCGGGGTTGCGGCCTCGGTGGTGTTCTCGCTGGTGGCGCAGATCGGCGAGCAGGTCGACTTCCTGCGATTTTTGCCGCGCGACCGGCGCGCCTCCAGGGCGTCGTGGTGGGTGGCGATGATGAGCGCAGGGCCAGGCTGGATCGTGCTTGGCGCCCTGAAGCTCCTGGCGGGTTCGTTCCTCGCCTTCTTCGCGCTCAGCCACGGCGTGCCGCCCGAGGAGGCGGCCGAGCCCGCGCATATGTATCTCGAAGCGTTCCGCTATGTGCTGTCGCAGCCTGACCTCGCGCTGGCATTGACCGGCACGTTCGTGATCCTGTCCCAGGTCAAGATCAACGTCACCAACGCCTATGCCGGCTCGATCGCCTGGTCGAACTTCTTCTCGCGCCTGACCCACAGCCATCCCGGCCGCGTCGTCTGGCTGGTCTTCAACGTCATCGTGGCACTGCTGTTGATGGAGATCGGCGTCTACAAGGCCCTGGAGCAGACGCTGGCTCTGTATTCGAACGTCGCGATCGCCTGGGTCGGCGCGCTGGTCGCCGATCTCGTCGTCAACAAGCCGCTTGGATTGCGGCCACAGCAGATCGAATTCAAGCGCGCGCATCTCTACGACGTCAATCCGGTCGGCGTGGGTGCGATGACGATCGCGACCATTGTCTCCATCAGTGCCTTTTACGGCCTGTTCGGGCCGACCGCGAAGGCGCTGTCGGCCTTCATAGCGCTGGCCGTTGCCTTCCTCACCGCACCGTTGATCGCGTGGGCCACCGACGGCAAATACTACATCGCACGCAAGCCGAAGCGGAGCTGGCAGAACATCGAGTCGATCCAGTGCTGCATCTGCGAGCACGCGTTCGAGCCGGAGGACATGGCCTCCTGCCCTGCTTACGCCGGGCCGATCTGCTCGTTGTGCTGTTCGCTGGATGCCCGCTGCCACGATCTCTGCAAGCCGCACGCGCGGATCCAGGCGCAGGTGTCGGAGACGTTGGGCAAGCTGATGCCGCAGCCGATCTACGCACGGATCAACTCGCAGCTCGGCCACTATATCGGCGTGTTCGCGGTCTCCGCCGGCCTCGTCGCGCTGGTGCTGGGCCTGATCTATCTGCAGACCTCGGCGAGCGTGCACGGCGAGAACACGCTCGTCTCCGACGTGCTCTGGAAGGTGTTCTTCTCCCTCAGCATCATCATCGGCGTGGTGGCGTGGCTGTTCGTGCTGGCGCAGCAGAGCCGCCGCGCCGCCGAGGAGGAGACGCGGCGGCAGACCGCGCTGCTGATCCAGGAGATCGACGCGCACAAGCGTACCGACGCCGAGCTGCAGCGCGCCAAGGAGGTTGCCGAATCCGCCAACCTCGCCAAGAGCCGTTATGTCGTCGGCCTGAGCCACGAGCTGCGCTCACCGCTGAACGCGATCAGCGGCTATGCCCAGCTGCTGGAGCAGGATACGACGCTGAGCACGAAGCCGCGCGACCAGGTTCGCGTCGTCCGCCGCAGCGCCGACCACCTCTCCGGCCTGATCGACGGCATTCTGGACATCTCCAAGATCGAGGCGGGACGGCTGTATCTGTCGCGCGACGAGGTGCGCCTCAGCGAGTTCCTCGACCAGCTTGTCGGCATGTTCCGCCTTCAGGCCGCTGCCAAGGGCATCGACTTCGTGTTCAGGCGGCCGGCGTATTTGCCGCTGGTGGTCTATGCCGACGAGAAACGGCTGCGCCAGGTGTTGATCAATTTGCTCTCCAACGCCATCAAGTTCACCCAGACCGGCAGCGTGCAGTTCGTCGTGCACTATCGCAGCCCCGTTGCCGAGTTCGAGGTGATCGACACCGGTCCCGGCATCCAGGGCGACGATCTCGAACGCATCTTCGCGCCCTTCGAGCGCGGTGCGCTCGGCGTCTCGCAGCCGCAAACCGGAACGGGACTCGGCCTGACCATCAGCCGGCTGCTCGCCGGCGTAATGGGCGGCGATATCAAGGTAATGAGCACGGTCGGCACCGGCTCAACGTTCAAGGTCAAGATCCTGCTCTCGGAGGTCACCAATCCCCAGCGCATCGCGCCGGTGGAGGCTCCCATCTCCGGCTATCACGGCGCGCGCAAGACCATTCTCATCACCGACGATGATCCCGTCCATCGCGATCTCTTGCGCGAGGTGCTGACGCCGCTCGGCTTCATCCTGCTGAGCGCCCCCGACGGCCCCGGCTGCCTCGCGCTGGCTCAGCATTGCCGGCCCGATTTGTTCCTGCTCGATATCTCGATGCCCGCCATGGACGGCTGGGCCGTCGCGGAGGCCCTGCGCGCGAGCGGCCATCACCAGGCGCGCATCCTGATGGTATCGGCCAGCGCGATCGAGGCCCACGGCGCGCCGCTGGCGCAACCCTTCCACGACGGCTATTTGATGAAGCCGATCGACATCCCGCGGATTCTGGAGACGATCCGCCAGCTCCTCAGGATCGAATGGCAATATGGCTCGGACGAGATTCCCGTGTCATTCTGGCGCCCCGAAAGCGGATCGAGGCCGCCGGCGCGGCACATCGAGGCCCTGATCGGGCTCGGCCGGATCGGCTACGTCAAGGGCATCCAGTTGAAGCTGGACGAGATCGGCAGCGAGCATCCGGAACATGCCGATTTCGTCGCGCAGATGCGGTCGCTGGTCGACCGCTTCGATCTCGAACAGTACATGGCCACATTGAAGACGTTGCATGCGCATGAACATTGAGTCGAAAAAGCGCGACGTCGCGCTCGTTGTCGATGACTCTCCCGAGACGCTGCGGCTGCTCACCGACGCGCTCGACGGCGCCGGCATGACGGTGATGGTGGCGCTCGACGGCGCGGCGGCAATACGCATCATCGACCAGATCACGCCCGACATCGTTCTGCTCGATGCCGTGATGCCCGGCATCGACGGCTTCGAGACCTGCCGCCGGCTCAAGCGCGACGCGGGACTAGCTAATGTCCCTGTGATCTTCATGACGGGGCTCGCTGAAACCGAGCATATCGTTCGCGGGCTTGAGGCCGGCGGCGTCGATTACGTGACAAAGCCGATCGTGATCGAGGAGATGCTGGCGCGCATCCGCGTCCATCTCGGCAATGCCCGCCTGACCCAGAGCGCGCGCGCAGCGCTCGACGTCTCCGGCCGCTTCCTGTTCGCGGTCGATCGCCAGGGCCATGTGCTGTGGGCGACGCCGCAGGCGCAGAAGCTGCTGTCCGATCATCACGGCGCACAGGCCGACGACTTCGTCCTCCCGCCATCGCTGCTGCAATGGCTGGAGCAGGCCAGAGCCAAGGGCAGCTCGAAGTCCCAGGCGGCTTCCTTACCCGACAACCTCCAGCTTCGGCTCTATTACATGGGCGAAACCGCGCCGAACGAGTTTTTGTTGCGGCTCTCCAGGGAGTCCGGCACCGCGCTGCCTCCGGAATTCACCAGCGAGCTCGGCCTCACCACCCGCGAGGGCGAGGTGCTGGCCTGGCTCAGCAAGGGCAAGACCAACCGCGACATCGCGCAAATCCTGGGCCTCAGCCCGCGAACGGTCGACAAGCATCTCGAGCAGATCTACGCCAAGCTCGGCGTGGAGAACCGCACGGCCGCCGCGGCGATTGCGGCGAATGCGACGCGAAGGAATTCGTGAGCTGCGGTGTGGATGAGTTGGCGCGCCGTTGATCCAACAATCGATGTCGTCCCGGACAAGCGAAGCGCCGATCCGGGGCCCATAACCACAGGAAGATGTTTGGCGCAGACTTGGAGTTACCTGCTCGCTCCATAACCACTCCCTGTGGTTATGGATCCCGGGTTCGCTTCGCGCCCCGGGACGACGGCGGAGTGTGGTGTGAGCGTCGCCGCCCCCTCACACGAACCCGCACCCACGAACTTCCTCACCCGTACACAAACGCCTTGTCATCCAGATCCGTCTTCGGGATCTCGTCCTTTTCGGTCCAGTAATCCTGGCTGTGCTGCCATTCCGGCTTGTCGCCGCGCTTGGGCAGCAGGTTCATGTTTCGCATCATGTAGCCGGGATTGAAGTTTTCCGGATCGATCCAGGGCAGGATCGGCATGTTGTGGTCTTCGGGTCGCAGCTTGACCTCGACCTTCTTCGCGCCTTTGTCCTTCATATGACCAAGCAGCCGGCAGACGAAGTCGGCGACGAGATCGACGCGCAGCGTCCAGCTGGCGCGGAAATAGCCGAACACCCAGACCATGTTCGGAACGCCCGTGAACATCATGCCGCGATAGGTGACGGTGTCGCCGAAGGCGAGCGGCTTGCCGTCGATCTCGAAGGCGATGTCGCCGAGCGCCGCGAGATTGAAGCCGGTCGCGGTGACGACGACATCGGCTTCGAGCAGCTTGCCGGATTTGAGCTGAATGCCGTTCTCGACGAAGCATTCGATCTCGTCGGTGACGACGGAGGCCTTGCCGCTGGCGATGCCCTTGAACAGATCGGCATCGGGCACGAAGGCGATGCGCTGCCGCCACGGCCGGTATGTCGGCGTGAAATGCGTCTCGACGTCGTAGTCGGGACCGAGCACCGCGCTGATCTGGCCGATCAGGTCCTTCTTGACCTGCTCCGGCTTGGATAGGCAGAGTTTTGTGAAGGCGTCCTGCTCGAACAGGATCTTGCGCCGAACGATCTCGTGGATCCAGGCCTCATCGACCTGAAGCCGGCGCAGCTCCTCCGCGATCTCGATGGCGTTGCGGCCGAGGCGAAAATAGGTCGGCGAACGCTGCAGCATGGTGACATGCGCGCAACTGTCCGCGATGTTCGGGACCAGCGTTGCCGCCGTGGCGCCCGAGCCGATCACGACGACCTTCTTGTTCGTGAGGTCGAGATCTCCAGGCCATGTCTGCGGATGGACGATGCGGCCCTCGAAGCGATCGGTGCCCTTCCATTCCGGCGTGTAGCCCTCCGAATGGCGGTAATAGCCCTGGCACATCCAGAGGAAGTTCGCGGTGAACGTCTTTGCTTCACCGGTATCGGTCGTCGTTGCCTCGATGGTCCAGAGATTCTGCTCGCTCGACCAGCTGGCGGAATTGATCTTGTGCTTGTAGCGGATGTGCCGGGCGATATCGTTGTCGTCGATCACCTCGTTCATGTAGGCGAGGATTTCTTCGGCAGTCGCGATCGGCGGGCCGACCCAGGGCTTGAAGCTGTAGCCGAACGTGTGGAGGTCGCTGTCGGAGCGGATGCCGGGATAACGATGCGTGCTCCAGGTGCCGCCGAACGTCGCCTGCGTTTCCAGGATCACGTAACTCGTGCCCGGAAGTTGCTTGTTGATGTGATAGGCGCTGCCGATGCCGGAGATGCCGGCGCCGACGATCAGCACGTCGAAATGTTCCGAAGCCTGTTTGGCCGTGGCGTGACTGCGAACAGCGACATTCATTGTTGCTTCTATGCCTTGCTTGTTTTTGTGGCCGCCCTTGGTGGACGACGCGTTTCCTCCGCGGCAGGCATGATCACCCGCCGCGCTTCCGCTTCAAAATGACATAGATCAAGTCGCGGTCAAATCACAGTGCCGCACCCCAGCTCCGTGCGGTCTGCAAGATCCAGTCGCGGTAGAGCGTGAGCGGCGTGACGCCGGTCAAACCGCCGCAGCCATCGCCGGCGTTCGGTCCCGTCGCCCAGCTGATGACACCGACAAGCACGGTGCCGTTCGGCTTGTCCTCGAACACGGGACCGCCGGAATCGCCGGTACAAGCGCCAATTCCGTCGCGAACACCGTTGGTTACGGGATCGACCAGGCGGATCTGAAGCGTGCCGGGCTGGCCCGTGACGACGAGGCCCGCGACGCGCGTGGCCCCGCCGCTCCTGCCATCACCGCGCACGGTGACACCGGTGCCGGCAATGACGAAACGGCTACCGACCTGGATTGGAATATTCGGCGCGCCGATCGGTACCGTCGATTTTCCCTTGAGTGGAATTTCCAGTTGCAACAGCGCCACGTCTGCGCCGGCGCGATGGACCTGCGCCTTGTAGCCCGGATGGATCGCGATGGTGCGCACGTTCAGCAATTGCGGTGCGCCACCGCTGCGATCGACGATCTTGTAGTCCGCGCCCGGCGGCACGCAGTGAGCGCCGGTCAATACGATCCTGGGCGCGATCAGAGTGCCGGTGCAGGAATTGCCGCGCGAGCCGACGATGGTGACGACGGCAAGTGCCACGCCATCGGCCTGCGGCGTGCCGCCGCCAACGATGGCATGAGCGGGCGTGGCGAGTAGCAGAGTGACCGCGGCGAATGTCGCGATTGTCTTCATAGGGAACATATCTTGTCAGTCGGTTCGGGGAGCGCCTGATTTGCTTCGGACTGGTCCTTGCCGATAGCGCATGCTAGCCCTCTTGGAAAGGAATTGACGAGGGCAGGATAGTGGCGATCGAAGCTGTGATCTTTGATTTTGGCGGCGTGCTGACGAGTTCGCCGTTCGAGGCTTTCGCGCGGTTCGAGACCGAGCGCGGCCTGCCGGTCGACATCATCCGGCGCACCAACGCCGCCAACCACCTGGAAAACGCCTGGGCCAAGTTCGAGCGGGCCGAGGTCGATATCGACACATTCGACGAATTGTTCGCCACGGAATCGCTCGCAATCGGCGCGGAGGTGCGCGGCCGCGACGTGCTGCCGCTGCTGCAGGGCGATCTGCGCCCCGAGATGGTCGAGGCATTGAAGCGCATCAAGGCGCAATTCAAGACCGGCTGCATCACCAACAATCTGCCTGCCAACGCCATCGGCAGCATGACCGGGCGCTCCCTCTACATCGCCGAGGTGATGGTGCTGTTCGACCACGTGATCGAATCCGCCAAGATCGGCTTGCGCAAGCCCGATCCACGCATCTACCGGCTGATGGTCGAGACGTTGAAGGTCGATCCGAACAATTGCGTCTATCTCGACGATCTCGGCGTCAATCTGAAACCCGCGCGCGAGATGGGCATGAGCACGATCAAGGTGACGAGCGGCACTCAGGCGATCGCCGAGCTCGAAGCGGCGACGGGGCTGAAGCTGATATAGTTCGCAACTGCCGTAGGGTGGGCAAAGCGAAAGCGTGCCCACCAAAACTGGCGCGACGGAGATGAAGGCCGTGGGCACGGCGCTTTCGCGCCTTTGCCCACCCTACGAGAGCTCGCAATGACGGCGGAGCCTATTCCGCCGCCGCCGCGATCCGCTCCGGAAACGCTGCCGCCAGCTCGTCGCGATCCGGCTTGAGCACGCCGCGCTCGGTGATGAGGCCGGTCACGAGTCGCGCCGGCGTGACATCGAAGGCGTAGTTCGCGACCGGCGATCCCTCCGGCACGATCCGCACCGTCTCCAGCCTTCCATCGGCGGTGCGGCCGGTCATGTCGGTGACCTCAACGCCGCTGCGCTGCTCGATCGGGATGTCGCGGATGCCGTCATGGACGGCAAAATCGATCGTCGGCGACGGCAGCGCGACATAGAACGGCACGCCGTTGTCGTGGGCGGCGAGCGCCTTCAGGTAGGTGCCGATCTTGTTGCAGACATCGCCATTGGCGGCGACGCGGTCGGTGCCGACGATGGCAAGATCGACCATGCCGTGCTGCATCAGATGCCCGCCGGTGTTGTCGGGGATCACCGTGTGCGGCACGCCGTGATGGCCGAGCTCCCAGGCGGTGAGCGAGGCGCCCTGGTTGCGCGGACGGGTCTCGTCGACCCAGACATGGATCTTGATACCGCGTTCGTGCGCAAGATAGATCGGCGCCGTCGCCGTGCCCCAGTCGACGGTCGCGAGCCAACCGGCGTTGCAATGGGTCAACACGTTGACGACCTCGCCCCGCTTCTTCGATGCGATTGCCTCGATCAGCTTCAAGCCGTTGCCGGCGATGCCGCGGTTGATCTCGACATCCTGCTCGACGATCTCGTCGGCACGCGCATAGGCCGCTTCCGCTCGTTCGATCGGATCGATCGGCGCGAGCGCCATGCGCATCTCGTCCAGCGCCCATTTCAGATTGATCGCGGTCGGCCGCGCCACTATGAGCGTGTCGTAAGCGCGCTTCAGGCCGGCGTCGGAGGCGTCCTCGCGCATGGCGAGCGCCATGCCATAGGCCGCGGTGGCACCGATCAGCGGCGCGCCCCGCACCAGCATGTCGCGGATGGCGACGGCTGCGTCTTCGGACGATATCAGCTTCGCGACGACGAACTCATGCGGCAGGCGGCGCTGGTCGATCGCACCGATGGACCAGCCGTCATGCTCGCGCCAGATGCTGCGAAAATGCTTGCCGTTGACCTTCATGGCATTCTGCCTTTCACTTCACGCGCGCAGGATGCGCCCGGCCACCGCGTCGAGCTTCTTCAGAAGCTCGGGATCGCGCGCCTCGGGGGCCGTGATGAGCGCGGTGTCGAGCGCGCGATCCGAGCCGATCGGACAGGGCTCATGCTCGCGCGGAAAGTCCTTTGCCAGCCGCGCCACCAGCGCCTTCGCCTTGTCGGCGTTCGAGGTCAGCACGCGGATGATGTCCTGCACGGTGACGGCATCGTGGTCGGGATGCCAGCAATCGAAATCCGTCACCATCGCCACGGTCGCGTAACAGATCTCCGCCTCGCGCGCGAGCTTCGCCTCGGGCATGTTGGTCATGCCGATCACGGAATAGCCCTGCGTCTTGTAGGTCATGCTCTCCGCATAGGTGGAGAATTGCGGCCCCTCCATGCAGACATAGGTGCCGCCGCGCGCGATCGCGATGCCTTCGGCTTCAGCGGCCGCGGCAAGATGAATGCGCAAGCGTGGAGAGACCGGATGCGCCATCGACACATGCGCGACACAGCCCCGCCCGAAGAACGAGCTTTCGCGCTTGTGGGTGCGGTCGACGAACTGACCGACGAGAACGAAGGTGCCCGGCGGCAGTTCCTCCCTGAAGGAGCCGCAGGCCGACAGCGAGATCAGGTCGGTAACGCCGGCCCGCTTCAAGACGTCGATATTGGCGCGGTAATTGATGTCGGAGGGCGACAGCCGGTGCCCCTTGTCGTGACGCGGCAGGAATACGATCGGCAGCCCAGCGATGGTTCCGCGGCGCACGGGTGCCGACGGCTCGCCCCAGGGGCTCTCGATCACCTCTTCGCGCGCACCCTCGAGGCCCGGCAAGTCGTAGATGCCCGAGCCACCGATGATGCCCAATACCGCCTGCGTCATGCCTGCTCCACCCTGTTCGCCACGTGCGACATGGTTAAGCTATGCCAGTTTTACGGCGGTTTTGGAACGGGGTGCGCGGTGATGCCGGTGCTGTGAGGAGCGCAAAATGCTCAACTCACACTCGACGTCGTCCCGGCGAACGCCGGGACCCATACCGCGGAATCTATCTAGGTGGTCGGTCGCAATCCCGAACGACCAGTCTTCGCACAACTGCGGCCTGGGGTTATGGCCCCTGCATTCGCAGGGGCGACCCGGGGAAAATTTGGTGCGCCTGACTAAGCCGCGGTCGCCAGCTGCAGCTGGGTCGCCACCATCCGCTCCAGCGTCTCGACGGACTGGAAGTTCTCCGGCGTGATCTCGGCTTGCGGGATAGTGAAGTCGAACTCGGCTTCGACGCCGAGCATCAGATTGACCATGTCCATCGAGGTCAGACCGACATCGACGAGCTTGGCGGACGGCGTGACGTCAGCGACGAGCGAATTCTGCTCGAGGATGCCCTTCACCAGCTTGATGATGCGATTGCGTACGTCGGTATCAAAGGCTTGCATCGGCAAATTCCCGTCTGTCTGTCAAAGGTCGGACCGGCTTGCCGCTACGATGGGCACGGCCTGCCGGTCCCGCAATGGGCGGCACCAATACTTCGCGTTTCTTAGTAAACGATGACTCAGATTGTCTGGAATTCGCGCTTCTTCCAGATTCCTAACGCGACGCCGGAAAAGCGGGTGATGCAAACAACCGGACCTTAACTGTTCGTTCGGAATTGGGCTTTGTTTACCCTCTATTTCATCGACGAATTTGAATTAAATCCGTAGCCTCGTCTCACAAGCAAAGATGGCCGGAGGATCGCTTACGCGCATCGCGAATGATGCGGGCGATCTCGAACGGCAAACCGGAGGCGGACGAGTATGAACGTGCGTGAAGCAGTCCTCACTGTCGATGAAACGCAGACGGGCCTCCTCGAGCAGGGTCCTTCCCTGATCGAGCGCGCCGCCCGAACCGCCGCAGCTGCCGCGGCCGACGCAGACGGGGTCGATCGCGACGCTCGTTTCCCGCACAAGGCATTCGAGGTCGCACGCGAGCAGAAGCTGCTCGGCGTCATGATCCCGGTCGAGTTCGGCGGCTTCGGTGCCTCCATCTACGACGTTACCGACATCTGCTACACGCTCGGGCGCGCCTGCGCCTCGACCGCAATGATTTACGCGATGCACCAGACCAAGGTTGCCTGCATCATCAGGCACGGCCACGGCATCCCCTGGATGGAAACCATGATGCGCCGGGTCGCCCGCGACCAGTGGCTGCTCGCCTCCTCTACCACCGAAGGTCAGAACGGCGGCAACATACGGGCCAGCGCCGCTGCCGTCGACCACGCTGGCGATACCGTTTCGCTGGTGCGCGACGCCACCGTGATCTCCTACGGCGCGGAAGCCGACGGCCTCGTCACCATCGCCCGCCGCGCCACCGAGGCCGCCGCCTCCGACCAGGTTCTGCTGGCGCTCGCCAAGGACGATTATTCGCTGAAGCGGACGCTGGGCTGGGAAACGCTCGGCATGCGCGGCACCTGCTCGACCGGTTTCGAGCTGAAGGTCGATTGCCCCGCCGACCGCGTCTTCCCGGAATCCTATGACAAGATCCACGCCCAGACCATGACGCCGTTCGCGCATCTGTGCTGGTCGTCGGCCTGGGCCGGCATCGCCGCCGCCTCCGTGACCCGCGCGCAGGCCTTCATCCGCAAGGCGGCCCGCACCTCCGGCGGCCAGATGCCGCCGGCCGCGGCGCATTTCACCGCCGCCAAGATGTCGCTGGCGAAGCTGCGCGCGCTGCTGTCGGCCAATATCGACGCCTTTGCCCGCGCCGAGCATGACGAGCGTGCGCTCGGCTCACTCGACTTCCAGTCCTCGATCACGCTGCTGAAGGTGCAGGCTTCCGAGCTCGCGGTCGAGACCGTGATGCATGCGATGCGCACGGCCGGCCTCTCCGGCTACCGCAACGACGGCGAGTTCACCATGGGCCGGCACCTCCGCGACGTGCTGTCGTCCCCGATCATGATCAACAACGACCGTATTCTGGCCAATGCCGCGACATCGACGCTGATGAGCGGCGTGCCGACAAGCCTTCACGACTGAATCAACAATAACAATTTTGAGATAGCAGGACATCGCGCCATGAATATTGCCATCCTTCCCGACTCGCCCGCGACCGCGCCGCAGATGATCGATCCGCTCGATCATCTCGCCGACAAGCTGTTCCACCGCATGGGCGCCGACGGCGTCTACGCCCGCACCGGGCTGTATGAAGGCGTCGTCGAGAAGCTCGCCGCGCTGATCACGAGCCATCGCGAGAGCGGCACCGAGGTGATGCGCTTCCCGCCAGTGATGAGCCGGGCTCAGCTGGAGAAATCCGGCTACCTCAAGAGCTTTCCGAACCTGCTCGGCTGCGTTTGCGGCCTGCACGGGACCGAGCGCGAGATCAACGCCGCGGTGAGCCGCTTCGATGCCGGCGGCGACTGGACCACCTCGCTGTCTCCCGCCGACCTCGTGCTGTCGCCCGCCGCCTGCTATCCGGTCTATCCGATTGCGGCGAGCCGCGGACCTTTGCCGAAGGGCGGCCTGCGCTTCGACGTTGCCGCCGACTGCTTCCGCCGCGAGCCGTCGAAGCATCTCGACCGGCTGCAATCGTTCCGGATGCGCGAATATGTCTGCATCGGCAGCCCCGACGACGTCGCCGATTTCCGCGAGCGCTGGATGGTGCGCGCGCAGAAGATCGCGACCGACCTTGGCCTGACCTTCCGCGTCGACTATGCCAGCGATCCCTTCTTCGGCCGCGTCGGCCAGATGAAGGCGGTGAGCCAGAAGCAGCAGCAGCTCAAGTTCGAGCTGCTCATTCCGCTGCGCTCGGAAGAGCAGCCGACCGCCTGCATGAGCTTCAACTATCACCGCGAGCATTTCGGCACGACCTGGGGAATTCAGGATGCCGGCGGCGAGCCGGCCCACACCGGCTGCGTCGCCTTCGGCATGGACCGGCTGGCTGTCGCCATGTTCCACACCCACGGCACCGATCTTTCAGCCTGGCCCGCCAGGGTGCGGGACGTCCTGGGCCTGCAGCCGCAGGTCACGGCCGACGCCCATGTCGAAGGCTGGCGCTAGCAGCATGATCCCGATCCGAAGGACCGCGTCAGCGAAAAGTGCGAAGCGGTCTTCCGAAAACATGCTGAAGCAATAGACCAAACGAGGCCTGTCATTTCCACGGGTAAGACGAGCGTGATTCACACCAAGGTGCGATGCCGCGAGATCACCGAGTCCGACGCCGAAGCGGTCGCGGACCTGCTGACGCGCGGCTTCGTCGGCCGCTCGCGGAACTATTGGATTCAGGGTCTGCGCCGGCAGGCCTTCCGGTCTGTCCCGGAGGGCTATCCGCGCTTCGGCTACATGCTCGAGAGTGACGGCACGCCGGTCGGCGTGCTGCTGCTGATCTACACGGCGCGGAAGGACGGCGCGGAGACCGCCATCCAGTGCAATCTGTCGAGCTGGTATGTCGATCCGGCCTACCGCAACTATGCCCCACTGCTGACCAAGATCGCGCAGCGGCACAAGGACGTGACCTATTTCAACATCAGCCCGGCGCCGTGGACTTGGCCGATCATCGAGACGCAGGGCTTTCGCGCCTATTGCCGCGGCATATTCTTCTCGGTGCCTGCCCTGGCGCGGCCCCCGCGCTGGAGCGAGATCGAAGTCATCTCGCCTCACGCCAAGACGATCGAGGGGCTTTCCGAAGCCGAAACCGAGCTGCTGACGCGGCATGCGCGCTACAATTGCCTCAGCCTCGTCTGCCGCACACCGAAGGGAACATTCCCCTTCATCCTGCAACCGGTCCGCATCCGCCGCGGCTTCCTTGCTCCCCCGGCGATGAAGCTGATCTATTGCCGCAGCGCCGCGGAATACGCCGCCTGCGCAGGCCGCATCGGCCGGCTGCTGCTTCGGCTCGGCAAGGTCGCGGTGGCGATCGATTCCAATGGGCCGATTCCCGGCTTGGTCGGTATTTATACCGAGCGGCGCGGTCGCAAATACTTCAAGGGCCCGCACCGGCCGCAGCTCGGCGATCTCACCGATACGGAACTGGTGTTGTACGGACCCTAATAGGACCCGCAGCCAGCATTCCAGCACCGTCATCCTGAGGTGCTCGCCACGCGCAGCGTGGTGAGCCTCGAAGGATGAACGGCCGGGATGCAGCCGGGCCGTCGTCCTTCGAGGCCTTCGCCTCGCTCCGGCACCCCAGGATGACGGTGAAAGGTCGGGGCCTGGGATTGGGCCCCACCGTGCCGATCGCGACACACACATCTCTCCATCGCCAGTCATCCTCCGTAAACTACTGCGCTTAAGGGAATTTTCCGGCCTCTTCGCTACCCTCGGTGGCTGAATTAGGTTGCGTTAAGTCTATTGCCCGCCGAGACCCCGCCAACCCCATGATTTCGACCCGCGACAACGAGCTTGGTGCACGCCGCGAGCAAGGCCCGGAGGCCCTGGTCGCGCTGAGCCAGCTTGCGCTCGACCACATGGAACAGGGTGTCTGCGTCTACGATGCCGACAACCGGATCGTGCTGGTCAACCAGCGTTATTTGAGCCTGTTCAACATGTCGGCCGAGATCGTGCGGATCGGCACGAGCTATCGCGACGTGCTCGCTCACAGCGCCTCGCTCGGCAACTTCCCGGTGAGCGAGATCGAGACGCTCTACACCAGGCGCGTGGAGCAGATCGCAGGGGGAAAGCCGTTCCGGACCGAGCAGCAGCTTGCGACCGGCCTCGTCATGTCGCTCGAGCTGAAGCCGCTTCCCGGCGGCGGCTGGATGACGATCTGCGACGATGTCAGCCGCCTCGCCCGACTCGAGGCGGAATTGCGCGTGCAGACCGAGCGCAGCCAGCACGCGCTCTCCAACATGTCGCACGGCCTCATCATGTACGATGCCGACAGCCGTGTCGTCGTCTGCAACGAACGGTTCCTGAACCTCTACAATCTCGACCCCGAGATCGTGAAGCCTGGGGTCTCGCATTGCACGGTGATCGACCATTGGGTGTCACGCGGCAATTTGCCGGGCATGGCGGCCGACGAATTCCAGAACTCCAGGTTGGAGGACGTGCGGGCCAGAAAGGCGAAATCCCTGCTGGTGATGCGTTATGACGGACGCATGGTGCAGGCGGTCTCCCGCTTCCTGCCCGACGGCGGCTGGGTGACCGTGCATGAGGACGTCACGGAGCGGCTGCAATACGAGGAAACGCTGAGGCAGCAGAACTTCATCCTCGATGCGGCGCTGGAGAATATGGCGCATGGGCTTGCCTTCTACGACAGCGACATGCGCCTTCGCGTCTGCAACACCACCTACCGCAAGATCTACCGGCTGTCCCCGGAGGAGACCAGGCCCGGCACGCATCTCGCCGAGCTGATCGAGCGCTCGATGACGAACGGCGCGTTCTCTTCCGAATACAGCCCGCAACAGCTGCTGGAAGCCGCCAGCGCGAGGATCGCCAATCACGACGCCTCCCCAATGCGCCGACGGATGTCGAACGACACCGTGATTTCGGTCAGGTACTGCGCTCTGGCCCAGGGCGGCTTCGTCGCCACTTACGAGGACATCACCGAACGCGAGCATGCGATCGAGGAGCTGAGCGAGCAGTATCGCCGCTTCGACGCGGCGCTGAACAACATGAGCCAGGGCCTGTGCATGCTCGATGCGAGCCTGCGCGTCATCGTGTGCAATCGCCGCTACATCGAGATGTACGGCCTGTCGCCGGATGTCGTGAAGCCCGGCGTCTCGATGCGCGAGATCATGGAGCATAGCTGCGAGCTCGGCATCCATCAGAACACCACAGCCGCGCGGCTCTATGCCGACTACGTCGAGCGGCTGCGCGAGGGCGAGCATACGCTGCACCGCCATTTGAGCGACGGCCGCATCATCAAGCTCAATCACAAGCGGATGGAGCATGGCGGCTGGGTCGTCACCTACGAGGACGTCACCGAGCGCCACAAGGCCCAGGCGCGCGTCGCGCACATGGCCCGGCACGATTCGTTGACCGACCTGCCCAACCGCACGCTGTTCCGCGAGAAAATGGGCGAGGGACTGAACCAGGTCGCGATCGCCGGCGGCGCCATGGCCGTGCTGTGCTTCGACCTCGACAATTTCAAGACCGTCAATGACCGCCTCGGCCACGCCGCCGGCGACCGGCTGCTGCGCTGGGTCGCCGCGCGACTGAAGGAGAATGTCGGCGAGCACGACACCGTCGCGCGCCTCGGCGGCGACGAGTTCGCCGTCCTCCAGCGCGGCCCGCAGCCGCAATCGGCGGAAAAGCTGGCCCGGCGCCTGGTCGAGGTCATCGGTCATCCGCCGCCGCTGGAAAGCCAGTCGATCCATGTCGGCGTCTCCGTTGGTATCGCGATCGCGCCCGACCACGGGCTCGATGCCGACGAGTTGATGAAATGCGCCGATCTTGCGCTGTACCAGGCCAAGGCCAAGGGGCGCGGCGCCTTTCAGCTGTTCGAGCCCGAGATGGAGGAAGAGGCGCGCAGCCGGCACGCGCTGGAGCACGATCTGCGCGGCGCGCTCGAGGCGCGTGAATTCCATCTGGTGTTCCAGCCGCAGGTGCGGCTCGATTCGTCCGAGCTCACCGGGTTCGAGGCGCTGCTGCGCTGGAAACATCCCTCGCGCGGCTTCGTCTCGCCGGCCGAGTTCATTCCGATCGCCGAAGAGACCGGGTTGATCGTTCCGATCGGCGAATGGGTGCTGCGCAGCGCCTGTGCGACCGCCGTGTCCTGGCCAAATGTCACCGTCGCGGTAAACCTGTCGCCGGTGCAGTTCCGCTCGCGCGGGCTGGTGGCGATGGTCACGAGCGCACTTGCCGAAGCCGGCCTGCCGCCGCAACGGCTCGAGCTCGAGGTCACCGAAACGGCGCTGCTCGACGACAGCGAGGCGACGATCGAGATCCTGCACCAGCTTCGCGCGCTAGGGGTACGCGTCAGCCTCGACGATTTCGGCGTCGGCTATTCCTCGCTGAGCTATTTGCGCAAATTTCCATTCGACCGCATCAAGATCGATCGCTCTTTCGTCGGCACGCTCGGCGAAAGCCCGGAGAGCGTTGCCATCGTCCGCACCATCGCGAGCCTCGGCTCCGTGCTCGGCGTCGAAACGACCGCGGAGGGTGTGGAGACCGAGGAGCAACTCGACTTCGTCCGCGAATGCGGCTGCACCGCTGTGCAGGGCTATTATTTCGGCAGGCCGTGCCCCGCATCGGAGGTCGGCCGCACCATCGAAACGCTGAGCACGGTCCGGCGCGTGGCATAACGGCTTCGGCTCCCTCAAAATTCCGCCTCTCGGCACACGACCAAACGACGAATTGTCGCATGTGCCGCCTCAAGAGGGATTGCCGCACCGCCCGGCGCCCGCAGTCCGCGCAACGCGCTTTTCTTCTCCCTCAATTTCAGGAACAATCGCCTCGCAAGAACGAAAGACGGCGGCCCGCGAAGAGGCCGCCGCGAGGGAGGAGTTTCGATGCCGCGATACGGGCTGAAGACGATCGCATTTGCCGCGATGCATGCTGTCATGGGCGCATTGCTCTCGACGGCCGCCAGTGCGCAGGACTATCCCAGCAAGCCGATCACGCTGATCGTGCCGTGGCCGGCCGGCGGATCGACCGATATCTCGATGCGCGCCATCGCCGACAGCGCCTCGAAGGTGCTGGGGCAGCCGATCGTGATCGACAACAAGGCCGGCGGCGGCGGCACGGTGGGACCTGCGACCATGGCGGCGGCCGCAAAGCCGGACGGCTACACCATCGCACAGATCCCGATCACCGTCTTCCGCCTGCCCCTGATGCAGGAAGTGTCGTGGGATCCGGCCAAGGATTTCAGCTACATCATCCATCTCACCGGCTACACCTTCGGCGTGACCACCAGCGCGGAGTCGCAGTTCAAGAGCTGGAAGGACGTGGTGGAGTTCGCAAAGGCGAACCCGGGCAAGGTGACCTATGCCACGCCGGGCGCCGGCACCTCGCTGCATATCGGCATGGAGCAGATCGCCGCGATGTCCGGCATCAAGCTGACGCAAGTCCCTTTCAAGGGCGGCGCGGAGACCAACGCCGCGGTGCTGGGACAGCACACCATGCTTCAGGCTGATTCCACGGGATGGCGGCCGCTGGTCGACGCCGGCAAGCTGCGGCTGCTGATGGTGTGGACCGGTGCACGCTCGCCGAACTATCCCGACGCGCCGACGCTGAAGGAGCTCGGCTATCCCATGGTCTATGATTCCCCGTTCGGCATCGCCGGCCCGAAAGGCATGGATCCAAAGATCGTCGCCAAGCTGCACGATGCCTTCAAGAAGGCGGTCGAGGACCCGGCGGTCGTCGCGACGCTCGCCAAATACGACATGGTGCCGAACTACAAGAATACCGAGGACTACAAGAAGTTCGTCGTCGAGGTCACGGAGTCCGAGCGCAAGGTGATCGAGACCCTCGGGCTCGCGAAGAAGTAGGGCTGAGCCAGTTCCGTGTCCCGGACGCGGTGCAGCGCTTCTTCAGCGGTGCACCGCAGAGCCGGGACCCACCTTTTGCCACGAACCTATGGGCCCCGGCTCTGCAGCGCACCGCTTCGCGCTGCGCAGCGTCCGGGGAACGGCCGAGAGAGCGCCGATGAACAATCAAACCAACGTCAAGCTCCGCCTCAGCAATTCCGAGCTCTGGGGCGGGCTGATCGGGCTCGCGCTCGGCGGCTTCGTGATCTGGTCCGGCATGAAGCTCAAGCTCGGCACCATCAACGATCCCGGCTCCGGCTATGTGCTATTCTACACGGGCATCCTGATGTGCGTGTTCGCAGGCGCCATCATCGTTTCGGCCGTCACCGAGGGCGCCCCGACGCTGGCCTCGCGCTGGGAGAACGTGCGCTGGAGCAAGCCGCTCCTGCTGATCGCCTGTCTCGTGGCATTCTCCATTGCACTGGAACCACTCGGCTTCCTGCTGTCGTCGATCCCCTTGGTGCTGCTGCTGTTGCGGCTGATCGATCCCGTTCGCTGGACGCTGGCGATCCCGATCGCCGTGCTGGTGCCATCGGGCATGTGGTGGGTGCTCAAGCGGTTGCTGTTGATCCAGCTGCCCTCGGGCCTGTTCGGGATCGGTTGATCGCATGGATACGCTTGTCAATGTCGCCCATGGCTTCGGCGTCGCGCTGCTGCCGATCAACCTGCTCTATTGCTTCATCGGCGTCTTCATCGGCACGCTGGTCGGTGTGCTGCCGGGCATCGGGCCGATCTCGGCGATGTCGCTGCTGCTGCCCGTGACGCTGTCGGGCACGCCGGAATCCGGCATCATCATGATGGCCGGCATCTATTACGGCTCGATGTATGGCGGCTCGACCACCTCGATCCTGGTCAACATTCCCGGCGAGGCAGCTTCCGTCGTCACCTGTATCGACGGCCACCAGATGGCGAAGCAGGGACGCGCTGGACCTGCACTCGGCATTTCCGCCTTCGGCTCCTTCATTGCCGGCACGTTCGCGCTGATCGCCTTGATGCTGGTCGCGCCGAAGCTTGCCAGCGTCGCCATCGCGTTCGGCCCGGCCGAATATTTCAGCCTGATGGCGCTCGGCCTCGTGGTGCTCACCTTCCTCACCCAGGGTTCGATGCCGAAGGCATTGCTGATGGCGTGCATCGGCGTCGTGCTCGGACTGATCGGGCTCGACAGCATCACGGCACAGCCGCGTCTGACCTTCGGCCGCATGGAGCTGATCGACGGCATCGGGCTCGTGCCTGTCGTGATGGGCCTGTTCGGCGTTGCCGAGGTACTGCTCAACACCGAGCAGGCGATCAAGCGCGACATCATCAACACCAGGATCACCCATCTCTTGCCCACCAGGGAGGACTGGAAGGCGAGTGCAGGTCCGGTCGGCCGCGGCACCATCCTCGGCTTCTTCCTCGGCATTCTGCCGGGCGGCGGCGCGGTCGTGGCGTCCTTTGCCTCCTACGCGCTGGAGAAGCGGCTATCGAAGACGCCCGAGCGTTTCGGCCATGGCGCGATCGAAGGCGTTGCGGGGCCGGAATCGGCGAACAACGCCGCGGCGGGCGGTGCATTCATTCCGCTGATGACGCTCGGCATTCCGCCGAATGTGGTGATGGCGCTGCTGCTCGGCGCGTTCGTCATTCACGGTCTGCAGCCGGGGCCGCTGCTGATCACGCAAAACCCCGGCCTGTTCTGGGGCATCGTCGCCAGCATGTATATCGGCAACGTCATGCTGCTGATCCTGAACCTGCCGATGATCGGCATGTGGGTGCAACTGCTCAAGCTGCCCTACAACATCCTGTTCCCCCTGATCATCCTGTTCACGATCCTGGGCGTCTACTGCTCCAGCAACAACGTGTTCGATGTCTATGTGATGATCGCGTTCGGCATCATCGGCTATTTCATGCGCAAGCTCGGCTACGAGCCGGCACCGCTGGTGCTGGCCTTCGTGCTGGGACCGATGATGGAGAACAATCTGCGCAAGTCGCTGATCCTGTCGCAGGGCGACCTCTGGACCTTTTTGCAGCGGCCGATCTCCGCGGTGTGCCTGGCATTCGCAATGGTGCTGCTGATCGCGCCGCTATTGCCGTCGCTACGCAAGAAGCGCGAGCTGGTGGCGCTGGATGAGGGAGCGTGAAGGCTTCGTAGGATGGGCAAAGCGAAGCGTGCCCACCATTCGCGCCGAATTGTTGGAGAGATGGTGGGCACGGCGCAAGTGCGCCTTTGCCCACCCCACGAGATCTCAGCTCGCTGCAGGCAGCGCGTTATCCGGCGGGGCGCCCCACGGGCGTTCCGCTGATGCCAGCCCGATCAACCTGCCCTGGATGTAGTCGCAGCCCCAGTCGCGCAGCATGTTGGCGGCCTCCTCGTCCTGCACCCATTCGGCCACCGTCTTGATGTCGAGGCGGCGGGCGAGATCGATCAGGGTGTGCACGAAGGCGCGATCGTCGGCGGAATGTGTGATGTTCTGCACGAACGCACCGTCGATCTTGACGATGTCGACGCCGAGCTTGCGCAAGTTTCGGAACGAGGTATAGCCGGCGCCGAAATCGTCGATGGCGATGCGGCTGCCGAAATGCTTGAGGCGGCCGACGAAGGCGCGGACGTCGTCGATGTCCTGGATCGCGACCGTCTCGGTGATCTCGACGATCAGCCGCTCGGCGACGCCCGGATGGGCCTGCATCAGCGATTCGATTCCCGCCCACCAGTCCGGATCCATGGTGGTATCGGGCGAGATGTTGAGGCTGAGGCAGATGTCGGGCGCGGCGGCGAGCTCGGCGACCACGAGCTCGAGCACGCGGTGATCGACCAGGCGGATCAGGCCGAGCCGCTCGGCGACTGGCACGATGTCGGGCGCGAGCAGCACCTGACCGTCGCCCTGGTCCATCCGCACCAGGCATTCATGGAATGCGCGCTCGCGCGAGCCGGCCGACACCACCGGCTCATAGGCGAGCTTGATGCGGCGCTCGTTCAGTGCGGTGACGATCTCGTCGGTGACGCGGATGTTGACGCGGCGCTGCGCATCGCGTGTGGCATCCGGACGCCATGCCGCGAACGAGCCGACGCGGCGGCGCTTGGCGGCATCCAGCGTCTCATGGGCGCGGTTGACGGCCTCGTCGGTGTTGCGGGCATAGCGCGGTACGCTGACCGCGCCGATCGAGGCGGTGACCGAGACCGGACCGGATTTGGTCGGCACCACCTCGTCGCGGATGCCGGCGAGGAAGCGCTCGGCGGCGACATTCATGTCGTCGACGGTGCAGTTCTTCAGGATCAGGCCGAACTTGTTGCCGGAAAAGCGGCCGAGCACGTCGCCGCCGCGTAGGCGCGAGCGGATGCGCTTGGCGACGTCGAGGATCACGGCGTCGGCAACGTCGAAGCCGAAGGCGTCGTTGACGCGGGCGAGATGGTCGATGCCGACCAGCATGAAGGCCGCGGTCGAGCGGAAGCGGGTCGTCTCCTCGATCGCCTCGGCCAGCGCGGCAATCAGATGAGAGCGATTGAGCTCGCCGGTCAGCGGATCGAGCCGGGCCAGCTTGGTCAGCTCCTCGTCGCGGGCGTGGCGCTCATTGTTGATTCGGACCGAGCCGATCGCGCGCACCGGGCGGCCGTCGGGGCCAGCGAACCAGCGGCCGGTCTCCTCGATCCAGATCACGGGATCGGCGGCGCTCATGCGCACGCCGTACTCGACCCGGTAGGGCGTGCCGTCGGCACCATGCACGGCGTAGGCTTGCGCCAGCGCGGCGGTCCGCAGCGATGGCGCGGGCTCGATCAGCTTGGCAAATTCGGCGCCCGTCGCCAGCCGCTCGGCGGGAATGCCGGGAAAGACGCTGGCGACCTGGTCGCCCCAGACGATCGCATCACTGCCGATATCCCAGGCAAATACGGCCTGGCCGAGGGCGGCCAGGATGTCGGAGGCTTGCGGCAATGCGGGGGTCAAAATCGCCTCGTTTCGGGACAGCGGGAAAGTCCTGAGCTGACACAGGATAGAGCCAGATTCGTCCCCAACCCTAGGCAAAGTTGATAAACAATTTGGAAACCACGTTTCTACAGGCCGGGGGAACCAAACCGGCCCATCCGGCATAGGCCTTGCGAGTACTGACACGCACCCGGCACCAGCGTCCCGAAACGCGACAGGCTCTGCCGGATCAACGGTGATGGCGATGTTGAGTACCGATCGATCGGACGCGGCGGACAACGGCACGGGCACGGCCCTGGTGCCGGTGCTTCCGATTTTGCAATGGGTCCACAAGACGCCGTTGCCGCGCCCCGATCCGAGCTTCGTCGCCCAGCTGATCGCGAATGCCGAACATCTGCCCCAGGCGAGCCGGCTGCGTCGCGCCTCTTCCGAAGATGCGCAGACGGCCTATGGCGGCAAGCGCCCGCTGCAGAGCGTCAGCGCGCGCACGCGGCAGGTGGCTTGAGATCGATCAGCGCGGCGGCGTGTCGGGGGACGGAGACGTGCCGTCGCCCGGCTGCAAATGCGGCGAGGGGACTTCCGGCGAGGGCGTGCTCTGCACCGGCTTCGGCGCGGGAGGATCCATCAGCACGGATTCGGCGACCGACTGTGCCGAGGGCGCGGGCGGTGCTGCGAGCGGCGAGGACACCGGCTCGAACTTGGGCTCGGCCACGGTATCTCCCGCCGGAGCTTCCACCTGACGCTTGGCCTTGCGTGGCGCCGGCACCGTTGTCTCGGCGACATAGGTGACGCGGCGGCGCGTGCGCTGGGCAATGCCGCCGAGGAAATCCGCCATCGCGAGCAGCACCAGCAGGAAAAAGATCGAGTTGCCGAATTTGGGCCACATCACGAATTCGGCAGCGGCCGCGCCGAACAGGATCAGTGACAGCAGATGATCCATCAGGAATTTCGAGCCGGGCCGCGCGCCCTTAACCACTTCGAGCAGCAGCAGCACGATACCGAGCGCCAGCATCACGTCGGCGAGCGTGACCGGCCAGGTCTCGCCTGACACCATCGGCACCTTGAACAGCACATCCGTGAAGGACACGCTCGGCATCAGGAAGGCGATGATGTTGTAGACCGCGAGCGGAATCAGAAGCAGCGGGAAACCGACCATCGGCGAAATGCCTTCTCGATCAAGATATCCAGACAGGACAATGCGGCGGCGAAGCATTAGCTCCGCCGCCGTCACTGTCATATCTCATGGGTTGGCCGAAATCAGGCAGGCCCGATTATCCTGCCTGGAGAAAGGTCCTTAACTCAGGACTCTTTCTTCTTCAGGACCTGACGGCCCTTGTACATGCCGGTCTTGAGGTCGAGATGGTGCGGACGACGGAGCTCGCCAGAGTCCTTGTCTTCCACATAGGTCGGCTTCTTGATGGCGTCTGCCGAGCGGCGCATGCCACGGCGCGACGGCGAGGTTTTTCTTCTCGGAACGGCCATTTCAATATCCTCTAGGGATTGGTGTTATCAGGGCATCGTCCGCGAGGGACGGCTCAGCACCCGCAATCCGAGGCGAGCTGAATGCCGATCAAGGCCGCGCTTATAGAGGAAGGCTGGCCGCAAAGCTAGGCTCTTGGGCCGGAAAATACGCTCGGAAAGGGCCCAAAATCAGCGATTTTCCCGCCAGCAGGTCGCAAGCGAAGAGGCCTGCGCCCTTGCCACATAGGTCCCGGCCAGCCGCCGGACGCCCGGACCGGGGGTTTTGGCGCTGCGTTTGACCGGATTCGGCAGGATCGAGGCCAGAAGGGCCGCCTCCCGGGGGGAGAGGCCGGCGGCCGATTTGCCGAAGGCATAGGCGCTGGCCGCCCCCACCCCGAACTGGCCCTGCGGGCCGAGCTCGGCGATGTTGAGGTAAATCTCCAGGATCCGCGACTTGGGCAGGACGAGATCGATCCAGAGCGCCAGCGGGAATTCGAGTGCCTTGCGGACGAAATCCCGGCCCTGCCAGAGGAACAGATTCTTCGCGACCTGCTGGGTGATCGTGGAGGCGCCCCGGAACGGCATACCATCCTCCTGCGCGTCGTCGATCGCCTCGCGTAGCGCGCCCCAATCGATGCCGTGATGCTTGCAGAAATGGGCATCCTCGGCTGCAACCACCGATCGCGGCAGCGAGGGCGACATCGCCGCCAGATCGATCCATTCCCGCTGCATCGGCGCGCCGCGAAGCGAGCGCCACGCCATCAGCGTCGAAACCGGATGGCCGGTGCGGTAGAACGGCGCGATCACATAGGGCGCGAGAATGACGACCGCGAGCGCTACCAGCAGGATTTTGACGATGCGCAAATCGACCTTTCCGGCACGGAACGAAACGCGGCCACGGCTCTCCCCATTAAGTCTGTGATAATCCGGGCCTTTTCCAGCACTTTTTAGGCCTTCCAAACGATTGACTGGGGCGGGCGCATAAAGGATTGTCCCGCCGAATTTTAGTTCTGGAGCCCTTCTTGATGACCGGCACGTCCCCGTCCGATTTCGCCAAGCGTCTGGACAAGACCGCTGATGACACCGAGGCCCTGCTCGGGCGCCTGTTGTCGGACGACATCCTGCACGATGAGATCGCCCGGCCCAAGCGACTGATGGACGCAATGCGCTATTCGAGCCTGAACGGCGGCAAGCGTCTGCGCCCGTTCCTGGTGGTCGAGAGCGCGGCTGTGTTCGGTGTTCCCCGTGAAGCCGCGCTGCTCGTCGGCGCCGCGCTCGAATGCATCCACTGCTATTCGCTGATCCATGACGATCTGCCCGCAATGGACAATTCCGACCTGCGCCGCGGTCGCCCGACCCTGCACAAGCAGACCGACGACGCCACCGCGATCCTCGCCGGCGACGGCCTCTTGACGCTCGCCTTCGACATCGTCACCCGCGACGAGATCCATCGCGACGCCAATGTGCGGCTACTGCTGACGCGCGCGCTGGCGCGCTGCGCCGGCATCGGCGGCATGGTCGGCGGCCAGATCCTCGATCTCGCCGGCGAAGGCCGCTTCGGCGGCAACGAGCCGATCGACGTCGCCCGCATTCAGCAGATGAAGACCGGCGCACTGCTGCGTTACGGCTGCATCGCCGGCGCGATCCTCGGCCAGGCCACGAAAAAGGAATATCAGGCGCTCGACGATTACGGCCGCGCGCTCGGCGAAGCCTTCCAGATCGCCGACGATCTGCTCGACGTCGAAGGCGATGCGGCTGCGCTCGGCAAGCCGGCCGGCGCCGATGCCGCACTCGGCAAGACCACCTTCGTCACCCAGCTCGGCATCGAAGGCGCCAAGCAGCGCGTGCGCGACCTGCTCGCGCGGGCCGACAGCGCGGTCTCGATCTTCGGTGAGCGCGCCGCCGTGCTGCAAGCGGCCGCGCGCTTCGTCGCCGAGCGGAAGAGCTGACACGCATCGATGGCGGCCGAGGGCAAAGAAGACCCCGTCCTCGCCCGCTTCCGCCAGATGTCGCGGCCGATGCGGCTGATCTATGCGCGGCCGCGGACATTCATCGCGCTCGCGGCTGGCGTCCTGGTCTGCCTGCTCTTGCCGGGCTCACACCGGCTGGTGACACGGCTCCTGTTCGGCTGGGATGCACTGATCGCGGTCTATCTCGTGCTGGTCTACGCAATGATGCTTTGCAACGACCATCAGCACATCCGCCGCGCCGCCGCGATGCAGGACGACGGCCGCTTCGTGATCCTGCTGGTGACGGCGATCGGCGCCTTCGCCAGCATCGCCGCGATCGTCTCGGAGCTCGGCACACCGCACCGGGGCGTGTTGGAGCTGACCATCGCAATCAGCACCATCGCGCTGTCATGGGCCGCCGTGCACACGACCTTCGCGCTGCATTACGCGCATGATTATTATCGGAGCGCCAAGCCGGGCGGCCTGCAGTTTCCGAGCGGCGACAAGGAAGACCACGCCGACTATTGGGACTTCGTCTATTTCTCGTTCGTGATCGGCATGACCGCGCAGGTCTCCGACGTCGGCATTACCGACAAGACGATCCGCCGCACGGCCACGGCGCACGGGATCGTGTCGTTCATCTACAACACGGCCTTGCTGGCACTGACGGTCAACATCGCGGCGAGTGCGATTGCGACCTGACGTCGTCCCGGCCTTTTGGGACGACGATCTGGATCATGCGCACCCTCAACGACACACTTCGGCATTGGCGTCGTTGCCGGGGCCGCCGCCGCCGCGATATTCGAGGTGACAACCGCGGCTGACCGGGCGGCAGCCAGTGCTATTGCAGATGACTTGCCCGCCACCTGCGGCGCGACCGGCGCCCGTGGCAGCCGCAATGCCGGCTGCGGCACCAAGGCCGTCCGCAGCTCCGACAGCCGCACCGCCGGCCTGGCGACGCTGCCGCGCCGGACGATCCTCGCTGTCGTCGCGCCGCGAGGTTGCGGGCTTGGAAGCTGCGGGCTTGGAAGCCGTGGGCTTGGCGGCGCGCTTCTTCTCGCACTCATTGTCGTCGTTCAGCGCATAACCGTCGCCGCAGACGATCCTGGTGCACTTGTCGCCATCGGCCTTGAAGCCGTGCTCGCAGACCAGCGGGCAGACGCGCGACGGCTTGGCCTTGACCGCATCCAGCGCGTCAGTGCTCGCTACCTTCACGTCGAGCTTGGTGCCGGCATAGCGGTTGAACTGCGACAGCGAGCGTTGCGAGGACGTACTCCAAGTGCCATCGGCAGCGCCCGAGAAGCAGCCAACGCGGCCGAGCTCGGTCTGCACCGAGCGGCTGAGATCGGCCGGCGCGGTCGCCGGCGTCAGCGTGGCAACGTTGGTGCCTGCAGGGCTCGCCGTGCTGGCCGGCGCCGCGCTCGGGGCCGCAGCGGCGAGGTTGACGCGCTGCTGCTCGGCGGCAGCTGCCTGCTGCTGCGCCTGCTCCTTGGCCTTCTGCGCAGCGAGCTGCGCCTGCTCGGCGGCCTTCGCATCGGCCGCGGCCTTGGCCTGTGCATCCTTCTGCGCGCCAAGCGCGGCGAGACGATCACGTTCCGCCTCGGCCTGTTTCGCCTTCTCGGTGGCAGCCGCATGGGCCTGCTCGGCACCAATTTTCTCGACCTGAAGCTTGGCGAGGCTGGCATAGAAGCCATCGGGATGCTGGGCGAGGAAGGCGGCCCACGCCGCCTTGTTACCGACCTGGAGGGCGAGCTCGTAATCGCGGCGGATGTCGGCCTGCGGGTTCGGTGCAGGCGCAACCGTTGCTGCGGCCGTCACCTTGACCGGAACCAGCGGCACGTCCTCACCACCGAGCGAGCCGTAGACGAACGGCTCCTGTTTGTTACCGGTCGACTTGAGCACGTCGTCGCGCACGAAGCCGAAGGCGCGGCGGACGTCGAGGCCCGGCGTCGTCAGATGCTTCGACAGCGCGACCGTAAAGGGACTGTTGGCCCCGTCGCCGTCCTGGGCGGTGAAGCCGGCCTTCGCCGAATAGGCGATCAGCGTGTTGGGGCTGGTCGGCTCGACCTGGGCAAGCCCCCGGCCGATACCGCGCGCGGCCACCGTGCGCTTCATGGTCTTGCCGAACGGATTATCGCGGCAGGCGTCCAGGATCACCAGCCGAAGCTGTTTTGCCGGTTCGACGGCGACCAGGACGCGGTCGAGCGAGAGCGCCTCGTCGTAGACGTCGGTGTCGCGCTCGAGCTTGGCGTCGACGGGGATCAGATAATTCGAGCCCTCGACCTCGATGCCGTGACCGGCATAATAGACCACGGCGATGTCCGCATTGCGGGTCGCATCGGCAAACTCGCGCAGCACGCGCCGCGTATCCAGGGCCGACAGGTCGTGGCGGAAATCGACGCTGCTGAAACCGGCCTCCTTCAGCGTCTTCGCCATCACGGCACCGTCGTTGACGGGATTGGCGAGCGACGGCGCGTGCTGATAGGCCGAGTTGGCGATCACCAGCGCGACGCGGTTGCCGGCAAAGGCGGGATCCGTGCCGAACAGCAGCACGGCGGCGAGGAGGAGCGGGCAGAGTCTGAGCAGGTTGCGCATGACACAACTTCCGAAGTTCGGGACGTTTCGGTCCCCTTTGGACCGCTTTAGCAGGATCCGGTGCCGGCGCTTGTGATGGAGGTCACCAAGGCCGCTCCGGCGACAGCCCGAAGGACCCCCTTTGTTTGTCGCGCCAGCGCGGTCGTGGTTCGCCGAATTCCCTTAGGCATCACCGATATGCCCCCGATATTGCGGCAGATTGTCCGTAATGTCGTGCCAGGGCGCCTTCGAGGCCACGAAGATATGGGCATTCGGCCGGATCGAGGGGGCATCAACCAGGGTTCCCATGGCGACATGGACCCATTGTCCTTCACGCACCCGGGAATAAAGCAGCGAGCCGCACCGGGCACAATGGGCGTCATGGGTGGTGTCGTCGCCGAAAATCATCCGCAGATCCCCTCCCCGGACGATGCGAAGCTTGTCCTGCGCGATGCCGGCGAACGGCTTGAAGGCGGAGCCGGTGGTGCGACGGCAGTTCGAGCAGTGGCAGTTCATCGCATAGGAGAACGCGTCGACCACCTCAAAGCGCACGGCGCGGCAGTAGCATTCGCCGATCAGGATACGAGCGTTCGAAGTTTCTGATCCGGTCATTCCAACACCCTCGCGCTATTAGCGAGAGACACCCATAGCGCATTTCGACGTGTACGACTAAGTTCCGCCCAAGCCATCATTCAAAGGGATGACCCATGAGCCAGAACCGTTCGAGTGTCGAAGCCGTCGTGCAATCCTATTTCGACGGGCTCTACGAGGGCGACGCCGAGAAGCTCGGCACCATCTTCCATCCCTCCGCTGACTTGCGCTGGGTCGAGAAGGGCGAGCTCCAGGTCCTGACCGTGCCCGACTGGCTCGACCGCGTCCGCAAGCGCGCCTCCGCCAAGGCCGAAGGCAAGCCGCGCGAGGATTTCATCGTCACCATCGACCGTTCGGACGACAAGACCGCCTTCATCAAGGTCCGTTGCCAACTGCCTCCGCGTTTCTTCACCGATTATCTGGTGGCGATGAAGCTCGCCGACGGCTGGCAGATCGTGTCGAAGTCGTATCGGTATGACCTGAAGGAGTGAGGAGACAAAGCCTTCCACTGTCCGACTTGGGAGGCACTCTCTTCTTCTCTTCGTCAGTACGAGCCCAACTCTCGCCACACGTCATTGCGAGGAGATCTTGCGACGAAGCAATGACGGCGCAAATAGCGCGTCCATTTCAACCCCACCTCCGGCTCCCCTGAAAGCCTGCGATGCCTCTCGACCGCCGTTCCCTGCTCGCCTCGCTCGCCTGGATGGCCGCGTCTCCGGCGCTTGCCGCGGAGGCGCCGCCCGAACTCGAATCCTATGAGCGCGAGAGCGGTGGTCGGATCGGGGTCTATGCAGAGAACCTCGCGACCGGCAAGAAGCTGGCCTGGCGCGCCGACGAGCGCTTCGTCATGTGCTCGACCTTCAAGGCCTCGCTCGCGGCTTGCGTGCTGGCCCGGGTCGATCGCGGCGAGGAGCAGCTTGCGGCCATGATCGCTTACGGCAAGGCCGACCTCTTGGACTACGCACCGGTTGCCAAACAGAATCTTGCGGCCGGCGCGATGTCGGTCGCCGACATGTGCAAGGCGATCGTCGAGCTCAGCGACAATACCTGCGCCAATCTGCTGCTGGCGCGGATCGGCGGCCCCGCCACGCTCACCGCCTTCTGGCGATCGCTCGGCGACGGCATTTCGCGGCTCGACCACAACGAGCCCGAGCTGAACCGTTCGCCGCCCGGCGATCCCCATGACACCACGACCCCAGCGGCGATGGCCGGCAATCTGCGGCGTCTGGTTACGGCTGAGGCGCTGTCGCCGGCCTCGCGTGCCCTGCTCACGGACTGGATGGTGAACTGCAAGACCGGTGCGAACCGGCTGCGCGGCGGCCTGCCCGCAGGCTGGACCATCGGCGACAAGACCGGCAACAACGGCAAGGATGCCTCGGGCGATATCGCGGTGGTCTGGCCCAAGTTCGACAACAAGCCCGGGGCGCCGATCCTGATCGCGGCCTATACCCAGGGCGGCACGCCGAATGCGGCGCAGATCGAAGCCGCCTTTGCACGCATCGGGCGGATGGTGGCCGAGCGGCTGGCGTAAGCCGCGCGCATTGACGGAGCAGTCGCTTCCGGGTCAAGACAGGCCATCATGGAAGCGAAGTTTCAGACCTTTCTCATCCTGCTCGCCGTACTGGCAAGCGTGGCGCTGGCCGCGCGCCGCTTCAACGTCGCCCCTGCCATCCTGCTGATGCTGGCCGGCGTCGGCCTCGCCTTCGTGCCCGGCATGCCTCCGGTGGAATTGCCGCCGGAACTGGTGCTGCTGATGGTGCTGCCGCCTTTGATCTACTCGGCGAGCGTCGCCATGAGCTGGCGCGAATTCAAGAACAATTTGCGCCCGATCGTGCTGCTCGCGGTCGGCGCGGTGATCTTCACCGCAGCAATGGTGGCGGCCGCCACGCACTATCTGATCGGCCTGCCCTGGACCATCGGCTTCCTGCTCGGGGCCATCGTCGCGCCGCCCGACGTGGTGGCTCCGCTCGCGATCGCACGCCGGCTCAACATGCCGCGCCGGCTCCTGGTCATCCTGGAGGGCGAAGGGCTCGCCAATGATGCCACTGCGCTGATCTTGTACCGCTTCGCGCTGGCCGCCATCATGGTCGGGCATTTCTCGCTGCCGCTCGCGGCCGGAGAATTCCTCCTCATCGTCGCCAGCGAGATCGCCTTCGGTATCGGCGTCGGCTGGCTCTCCCTTCGCTTCCGCAAATGGTCCGGGGATCCGCAGGTCGAGCTGACGCTGTCGCTGATCACCCCCTACGTGTCCTACTGGCTGCCCGAGCATCTCGGCGGCTCCGGGGTGATCGCGACGGTGGCCTGCGGTCTCTATGTGAGCTGGAACGGCCCGTTGCTGATCTCGTCGGCAACACGTCTGCAGGGCATCTTCTTCTGGGACCTCGTGATCTACCTGATCGAGGGCCTGCTGTTCCTGCTCACCGGCTTCCAGATGCGCGCGCTCTACGAGAAGTCGAAGGCATTCCCGCTCGACGACATTCTGATCGCGACTGCCGTGGTCGTGGTGATCGTCGTGGTCGCGCGCTTCGCCTGGCTCTATCCCGCAACCTATCTGCCGCGGATACTCAGCAGGTCGTTGCGCGCGCGCGATCCGTCGCCGCCCTGGCAATGGCCGTTCGTGCTTGCCTTCACCGGCGTGCGCGGCGCGGTGTCGCTGGCGGCGGCGCTGGCGCTGCCGTTCACGCTGCCCGACGGCGAGGCGTTTCCGTATCGCGACCTGATCCTGTTCGTGGCCTTCGGCGTCATCTTCGTCACGCTGATCGGCGTCGGGCTGACACTGCCGCCGGTAGTGCGGTGGCTCGGCGTCGCCGAGGCCGGCCGTAACGAGCATGCCGCCGAGCACGAGGCCGAGATCGCCGCACGCCGCCAGGCGCTCGATGCAGCACTGAAATCACTCGACGCGCTGACCGAGCAGAAGGACGTTTCCGACGAGGTCATGCGGCTGCTGCGCGCCCGCCACGACATCCGTGTCAACCAGCTGCCTGATTCACTCGATCCCACCCACCACGACGTCTCCGCCGCCGGCACCGCCCTGACCCGCGACCTCATTGCCGCCGAACGAAAATTCATCCACGATCTCCTGCGCGACGGCCAGATCACCGACGAGACGCGGCGGCGGATCGAGCGCGATCTGGATCTGGAGGAAGCCAGCCTGGCGAACCGGGAGTATCGGCGGACGCCGCTGTAGACAGCCCGTCATTGCGAGGAGCGCTTGCGACGAAGCAATCCAGACTGCCGCCGCGGAAAGATTCTGGATTGCTTCGCGGAGCTTGTCATCGGGCCACGCTACGCGCGGATCCGGTGGCTCGCAATGACGGCTATTGAAGCAGCGGAGCAATCTACCGCCTTGCGCAAAAGTCTCCTATTGCCGCCGCCACGGCCGCGGCAATCGTCTCATGCCGCTCCGGCGAGTTCATCATCATCTCCTCGTCGCGGTTGATGATGGAGCCGGCCTCGAGCAGCACTGCGGCACTGCTTGTCCGCGAGAGGACGACGAGCCCGTCATAGCGGTAGACGCCGAAATCCTTGTCGAGCAACTGGCGCCGGTAACGGCCCATCAGCGGCAAGGTGTACTGGCTGGCATAGCGCAGGCCTTGCTCTTTCAACTGTCTGCCGATCATCCGGGCCAGCATCAGGCTGGTGGCGAAGTGCGAATTCTGCTGCGACACGAACAGCGAGTGGCCCGAAAAGCGGTCGCTGAAATAGCTCTTTGCGCCGTCGAATTCCCACGTCTCAAGCAGCTTGTCCGGCACCGAATCGTGATGGATCGACAGGAAGAGATCGGCCCGGCCGTCATTAGCGGCACTGACCCGCTTGAACAGGCTCGGCCGCGCCTTGCCGTCCGTGACGAGCAGGCGGGTTGCCGCAAAGCCGTCGGACTTGAGCTTGGCCGTGATGCGTTTTGCAAGAACGAAATTGAAGCCGAACTCCGGATCGTTGCGCGCGCTGAGTGCGCCGTAGGAGTCCGGCGTATGCCCGACATCCACGACGATCCGGAATTTCGGCATCTCACATTTGGCAGATGATTGCGGCTGCTTCGGCCCGACCTTCGCAACCTTTCGCGCAGCAGCGGCCTCACTGCGACTGGCGGACGCAAGCGACGACAACAGGATCGCGGCGACCAGTCCGGCGAAGATGTTGCGCGATTGCCCCAAGCGTTACTCCGCTGCCGCGATGCGTGGCCGGCCAACGAAGCCCGCGACATCGCCGAATCGTTCCGGCATCTCGGCTGGCAGATCCTTGGTATTGCCGGTGACGCAGGCGCCTAAGCGCAGATGCGAGGACGGCAGCAGCGCCATTTCAAGCTCGGGCATGCGGAGCATGGCTGATCCTCCCGATCTGTTTCGGGAAGATTGGCGCGAGAGTGCGAGGACGTCAACGCAAGAACGGCTGGCGTGTCCCGGCCGCGTCGCGGCATGAAATGACGCGACGCAGAGCCGGGACCCGGTCTGGCCGCAAAATGGGCCCCGGCTAGCGCGTCACTACGTGCTTGCGCTACGTCCGGGGCACGAGAGCAGCCTAAACCGGCCTCTCCCCCTTCACCGTCACCCGCGTGCCCGAGCGCGTATGCGGCCAGTAGTCCCACATCGCACGGTGCTGGGTGCAGCGGTTGTCCCAGAACGCGATCGCGTTCTCGGTCCAGCGGAAGCGGCACTGGAATAGCGGGTTTTCGGCGTGCTGGTAGAGATAGGTCAGCATCGCATCGCTCTCGTCGCGCGGGATGCTGTTGATGTGGCGGGTGAAGCCGCGGTTGACGTAGAGCGCCTTCTTAGCCGTGACCGGATGCGTGCGCACCACGGGATGCTCGGCGTGCGGATAGGAGGGGCGGTCGGCGACACCATAGTTCGCGTAGAGCCCGCGATAGATCGGCTCGCCGTCATGCAGCGCCGTGAGCCCATCGAGGTAGGCCTTCATGCGGTCCGACAGTGCCTCATAGGCCGCATACATGTTGGCGAACAGCGTGTCGCCGCCACGTGGCGGACATTGCTTGATGTAGAGGATCGAGCCCATCGGCGGCTCGAGATCGCAGGACACGTCGGAATGCCAGCCCTCGCCGTTGGCGCGCGGCGAGTTCTTGTCGGCGTAGATCTTCATCAACGCAGGGTCTTCGTCCTCATGCGGCGCGGCGGGATGGATATGCAGCTCGCCGAATTTGCGGCCGAAGGCGAGATGCTGCTGCGGCGTGATCTGCTGGTCGCGGAAGAAGATGACGAGGTTTTCGGCGAGCGCACGGTGGATCTCGTCCATCTGCCGGTTGGAGCGGGCATCGCCATCGACGAGCGAACCGATGTCGACGCCGGAGATTTCCGCACCGATGATGGGTGTGAGCTTTTCAACCGCGATCGTCTCGTAAGGTGCGCCGTCCTCGGCCGCGTGGCGGTAGCGCGGACCCTGCTTGCCGGCGAGTGAGCTCATGGCGTGTCTCCCGATCGTTGTTAGTTGGAGACATCGTAGGCCCTGAGAGGGCGGACGCAAAGAGTGGGAGCCTCGATTGACGATTGACACACTTATGAAGCTTTAGTAGTGTTTTCGTCTATGGAGCCTTTGCGATGGGCAAATACGATCGACTCGGTGAATTTCTGAAGTCCCAACGGACCAAGGAAATCCCCATGACCTTCGCCGAAATCGAGCGGGTCATCGGAGACAAGCTCCCCCCTAACTCACCTCAATATCCGGCTTGGTGGAGCAACAATCCGACGAACAACGTCATGACCAAGGTATGGCTGGCCGCTGGATTTCGGACTGAACAGGTCGATACGAAAGCCCGCAAGGTCGTGTTTCGGCGGGTTGAGCCGAGTTCCGCGGAGCCGCCGCCCTCGCGCGCCAAGAAGACTGGCCGCCATCCGCTATTCGGCGCACTCAAAGGATTGGCACATATCCCGTCGGGCGTGGACTTGACGGAGCCGGCAGACCCCGATTGGGGCAAAGTCTATGAGTGAGCCAGCGCCGCTCTTGCTCGATACGCATGCCGCGATTTGGATTGTTGAGGACAAGCCCATCGCCTCGGAAGCAAAGGAAGCGATCGAGGCCGCCTATCGGGCAGGAACCGCAATCTTCGTGTCCGCGATTACCGCATGGGAAATAGGCTTGCTCGTTGCACGCAACCGGCTGGGCCTTTCCACAAGACCAGAGCGCTGGTTTCAGCGATTGCTTGCCGTCGAAGGAATACGGCTTGCCGAACTCACGCCCGATATCTTGATCGCGTCGTCATTCCTGCCGGGTGAACCGCCACGCGACCCCGCGGATCGAATCATCATTGCGACCGCTCGCGATCTTGGCGCGAGCGTGATTACGCGGGATGGCCTGCTGCTCAGATATGGTGAGACAGGCCAAGTCAGCACGATTACATGCTGACCTGAAGAAACTACTCCGCCGCGGTCACCGGCACCTTGGCGCCCTGGCCGTAACGCTGCTCGATGTAGTCGATCACCAGCGCCTTGAAGTCGGCGGAGATGGTCGGCCCGCGCAGGGTGCGGAACTTCTTGCCGTCGACGAACACGGGCGCGGCCGGCGCTTCGCCGGTGCCGGGCAGCGAGATGCCGATATTGGCGTGCTTGGATTCGCCGGGGCCGTTGACGATGCAGCCCATCACCGCAACGTTGAGCTCTTCGACGCCGGGATATTTCGTCTTCCAGGTCGGCATCTCGTCGCGGATGAAATCCTGGATCGAGCGGGCCAGTTCCTGGAACGTGGTCGAGGTGGTGCGGCCGCAGCCGGGGCACGCTGCAACCAGCGGCACGAAGGTGCGGAAGCCCATGGTCTGCAGCAGCTCCTGGCCGACCTGCACCTCGCGGGTGCGATCGCCGCCGGGCTCCGGCGTCAGCGAGATGCGGATGGTGTCGCCGATGCCCTGCTGCAGCAGGATGCCCAGCGCGGCTGAGGAGGCGACGATACCCTTGGTGCCCATGCCGGCTTCGGTGAGACCGAGATGGATGGCGTAGTCGGAACGCGACGCGAGATCCTGATACACGGCGATGAGATCCTGCACCGCCGAGACCTTTGCGGAGAGGATGATGCGATCCTTGGGCATGCCGAGCTCTTCGGCGCGCGCGGCCGAGAGCAGCGCGGACTGCACCATGGCCTCGCGCGTCACCGCGCGGACGTCGCGCGGATTGGCCGAGGCGGCGTTCTCGTCCATCAGCTTGGTCAGCAGCTCCTGGTCGAGCGATCCCCAATTGGCGCCGATGCGGACCGGCTTGTTGTTCTTGTTGGCGATCTCGATGATGTCGGCGAACTGGGTGTCGCGCTTGTCCTTGAAGCCGACATTGCCGGGATTAATGCGGTACTTGGCGAGCGCCTCGGCGCAGGCCGGATAGGCCGCGAGCAGCTTGTGGCCGATATAGTGGAAGTCGCCGATCAGCGGCGTGGTGATACCGCGCTTGGCGAGGCCGTCGCGAATGTGCGGAACGGCGGCCGCGGCTTCCTCGCGGTCCACGGTGATGCGGACCATTTCGGAGCCGGCGCGCGCGAGCGCTGCGACCTGGGCAATGGTACCGTCGATGTCGGCGGTGTCGGTGTTGGTCATCGACTGCACGACGATCGGCGCACCGCCGCCGACGGCGACGTCACCGACCTTGACCTGGGTGGTATGATGGCGCGGCGCAGGCCCCGCGATGTCGGAATCGATGGTGGTTTCGGGCTTGTTCATGGGGTCCAAATATCAGGTTTTGGTGACGTTCAGCAATGCATCGCGCGGCGCCGTAGCGACTTGGCTCGGACGGTTAACCAGAAAAAGCCCAGCAATTACAAGGACGGCTGCCGCCCCGAAGGCCAGGCTTAGGGTGTCGTGCATGATGAAATAGCTACCCACCACGCCAAACAAAGGGGTGATGAAGGTAAAAGCCGACAATTTGCTGGCCGAGTAGGCCTTCACCAGGGCGAACCAAAGCGTGAACGTGGTTCCCACCACCCAGATCGCCTGGAAGGCCATCAGGCCGAGCGACAGCGGCGCCGGGGTGTGCGTGATGGTCTCGCCGAACAGCCAGGCCGCCAGCCCCAGGATCGGGATCGAGATCGCCACCTGATAACCCAGCGCCTTCTCGGGCGCGGCGAACCGCAACCTCGTGCCTTTGGCAACCAGTGTCGTCGCCGCCCACAGCGCGGCGCCACCGACGATCATGAGGTCGCCGAGCAGGACATGCGAATCGACATTGGGCTGCGGCACGCCGATCGCGAGGGCGACGCCGGCAAAGCTGATGGCAAGGCCCAGCCATTGCGAAGCGCCAAGCCGCTCGCCAAGCACCTGGTAGGACCCGAGCGCAACGAAGAACGGCGCAGTATAGAGGAACACCACCGCGCGCGAGGCTGAGGTAAGGCGCAGCCCCTGGAAGATCAGCACGAATTCGATGCCGAACATCAGCCCGGCAATCAGGCCCGGCTTCCAGGTGTCGTCGTTCTCGAAGAATTTGACGCCGCGAAGCGTGCCGATCAGGAACAGCACCGGCAGCGCGCCCGCCGACCGGATCGTGGCCTGCAGCATCGGCGGAATGTCCGGCAGCACCAGCTTCACCGCGATCTGGTTGAACCCCCAGGTCAGGCACAGCATGAGCATCAGGGCGATGGCGCCGGCACTGAGGGGACGTGCGGCGGAATTTATGGCTTGTGGTGAGGACATCTCTTCCCGATTACCGGCTTTGCGCCGTTGTTGCTTTATGCAGCTTTCTGACAATGGGTGCAGACGCCCGTGATCTCCACCACGGACAATTTAGGCGCAAAGCCCGAGCTGCGCGCCGCGGCATTGAGGTCCCCGGCGAAGGAGGCCGACGGAATCTCGCCGACCAGGCCGCAGCGCTCGCAGATCAGGAACGCCACCGCCGAGGTCGCATCGTGGTCGTGAGCGGCACAGGCAAGGTAGGCATTGCGGCTTTCGATGCGGTGCACGAGGCCGTTGGCCATCAGGAAATCGAGCGCGCGATAAACCGTGATCGGCGCCGGCCGCGACATCGATTTGGCAAGCTCGTCGATCACCTCATAGGCGCCGAGCGGGCGGTGGCTGGAGAGCAGCGCTGCCAGCACGTGGCGGCGGATCGGCGTGAATTTCTGCGCGCGTTGCTCGCAGACCTCCTCGGCATGCGCCAGCGCGTCCGCGGTGCAGCGGCCATGATCGTGATCGGGCGCGGGAAATGCCGGCTTTGCGAGGGTCATGCGGCCATCTTCTAGCATTTGGGCCCTGGAACCCAAAGCACGACCCTGCGAACTTCTGCCAGCCATGCTCGCGCTGCGGGACAGCATCCTGTTAATCGGCCATGGAATAATCATAAGCTTGCTTATTATATCCGAAGCTTATGGAGACCAAGCTTATGACCCGCGGGTCCGTCGACCAGAACTTCCTTTTCACGCTCGGTGAGCTCTACCGCCTCTTGCGCGTCTATGCCGACAAGGAGGCATCGCGGTTCGGCATCACCCGCGCGCAATGGGCGGTGCTGGCCAAGGTCGAGCGCAGCGAGGGCATGAAGCAGTCGGAACTCGCCGAGCTGCTCGAGATGCAGCCGATCACGCTGACCCGCTTGATCGACAAGCTCTGCGACAGCGACTGGATCGAGCGCCGCAACGATCCTTCAGACCGCCGCGTCAAGCGGCTGTATCTGAAGAAGGCTGGCCGGCAATTGCTGGGCCGGATGAGCGGGCTGAAGTCCGAGCTGACGGCCAACGCGCTCGACAGCATCACGCCGGCGGACGCCCATCGTCTCCTGACCCAGCTCGAAACCATCAAGGAAAACGTGCGTACCGCGATCCAGACCAGCGGCGCGGAACAGGCGCGCAAGGAGCAGCGCTATGGCTGATCAAGTCCTCAAGTTCCAGCCCGAGCAGAAGACCGACGGCGGCAAACCCACCAAGAAAGCCGGCACCGATCCGCGCCGCCGCCTGGTCGCTGCCTTGCGGCGTTACCGCCGCTTCCTGCTCCTGGTCGTGCTGCCTGTCATCGCCGCCATCGGCGGCATCACCTTCTACCTGCATGGCGGCCGCTATGTCGGCACCGACGACGCCTATGTCGGCGCGCAGAAGGTGCTGGTGACGCCCGACATCTCCGGCAAGATCCAGAAGGTCGTCGTGAAGGAAGGCCAGTCCGTCAAGCAGGGCGACGAGCTGTTCGAGATCGACCCCGCTCCGTTTCGCCACGCAGTGGACGAAGCCAAGGCGCAGCTCGCGCAGGCCCGCACGACCTACGACAACCTCGTCGCCAACATCAAGATCTATGGCGACATGCTGGGCCTCGCCCAGCAAGGCATCGATTTGAAGCAGCGCGATGTCGAGCGCAAGCAGGCGCTGGTGAAGAACAATTACGGCTCGCAGCTCGATCTCGACAACGCCTCGAATGCGCTGGTCACCGCCGGCGCGCAGGCGCAATACATCAAGCAACAGCTCTCCAACGCCAAGACGCAGCTGCTCGGCGACCCCGAACTGCCGCTGGAGCAATTTCCGCCCTACGCCCAGGCGAAAGCCAAGCTGGACGATGCCCAGCGCAACCTCGACCATACCGTGCTGCGCGCGCCGATGGACGGCGTGGCGACGCAGGTCGAGCAGATCCAGCTCGGCCGCTATGTCGCCGCCGGCACGCCGGTGTTTTCCATCATCGACGTCGCCCACCCCTGGGTCGACGCCAATCCGAAGGAGAGCGACCTCACCCACGTCACCGAAGGCCAGCCCGTTACGCTCGAGGTCGACGCGTTCCCGAACCACGTCTTCAAGGGCAAGATCGGCTCGCTTTCGCCCGGCACCGGCGCGCAATTCGCGATCCTGCCGCCGCAGAACGCCACCGGCAATTTCGTCAAAGTGGTGCAGCGCGTGCCGATCAGGATCTATTTCGACGAGACCGACAGATATGTGCGGAAGCTGAAAGCCGGCATGAGCGTCTACGCCACCATCGACACCGGCCATCAGCGCTCGCTCGCCGGCCTGCTCGGCCTGTCGGCGACAGCGAGCCAGGATAAAGACTGAGCGCAAGGACTGATCCGATGTCCGGTTCCAATGCCAATTTGATGGTCCCCGGCCTACGCCGGAACATGGTGACAATCTGCGCCATGACCGCGACCATCATGCAGGCGCTGGACACCACCATCGCCAACGTTGCCCTGCCCTACATGCAGGGCACGCTGTCGGCCTCGCAGGACCAGATCAACTGGGTGCTGACCTCCTACATCGTCGCCGCCGCGATCATGACGGCGCCGGTGGGCTGGATCGCCAACCGCTTCGGCCGCAAGCGCATCTTCATCATCTGCTCGGCCGGCTTCACCATGGCCTCGGTGCTGTGCGGCCTCGCCCAGGACATCAACCAGATGGTGCTGTTCCGCCTGCTGCAAGGCGTGTTCGGCGCCGCCTTGGTGCCGTTGTCGCAATCGGTGATGCTCGACTATTACACGCTCCAGGAACGCGCCAAGGCGATGTCGATCTGGGGCATGGGCGTGATGATGGGTCCGATCATGGGTCCCTCGCTGGGCGCCTGGCTGACCGAGACCTATTCCTGGCACTGGGTGTTCTTCGTCAACCTGCCGTTCGGCTTCATCACCGTGCTCGGGCTGATCGTTTTCATGGACGAGACGGACAGGAATCTCAGCCTCAAATTCGACTGGTTCGGCTTCGCCGCGCTGGCGGTTGCGATCGGCTCGCTGCAGCTCGCGCTCGACCGCGGCGAGCAATTGGGCTGGCTGGAATCGAGCGAGATCGTGGCGGAGTTCATCGTCTCGGCGGTCGCCTTCTACTTCTTCCTTGCGCACTCCTTCACGACCTCGACGCCGTTCATCCGCTTCGCGCTGTTCCGGGATCGCAACTTCGTCACCGGTTGCATGTTCATGATCGTAATGGGGCTCGTGCTGTTCTCGACCATGGCGCTGGCCTCACCCTACATGCAGAACGTGATCGGCTATCCCATCATCACCGCCGGCTTGCTGCTGGCGAGCCGCGGCTTCGGCACCTTCTTCGCCATGATGCTGGTCGGCCGCATGATGCGTTATTTCGAGGCGCGCACGCTGATCATCACAGGCCTGACGCTGACCGCGGGCTCGCTGTTCCAGATGACCGGCTGGACCGATTTGACCCAGGTGCCGGAGATCGTCACCGTCAGCATCATCCAGGGCTTTGGCTTCGGCCTCGTCTTCGTGCCGCTCTCGACGGTGGCATTCCTGACGCTGTCGAACGATCTGCGGACCGACGGCACCGCGATGCTGACCTTGATGCGCAACGTGGCGAGCTCGGTCGGCATTTCCGTCGTCATCGCCGAGCTGACCCAGGGAACGCGGCGGACCTATGCGATCCTGTCCGAGCACATCAACCCGTTCAACCACGCGCTCCAGATGCCCAGCGTCAGCGGCATGATCAACCTGTCCACCGACGTCGGACGCGCCATGGCCGACAGGATGGTCAGCGTGCAGGCGCAGATCATCGCCTTCGCCTACGACTATCAGCTGGTGATGTTCTTCATCCTCTGCACCATCCCGCTCGCCTTGCTGATCGGCTCGACCAAGGCCACGCTGCGCAAGCAGGCGGCGGGACCGGAACATGCGGTGATGGAGTAAAGGCTCGGTCTCCCAATCTCCGCTGTCGTCCCGGACAAGCGAAGCGCAGATCCGGGATCCATAACCACAGGGAGACGCTTTGCGAAGACCCGGAGCTACCAGTCTCGCGCCAAACGTCTCCCTGTGGTTATGGGTCCCTGCGTTCGCAGGGACGACACCGAAATTGTGGCGCGATCTACCCCAACAACTCCTCACACCCCAGATCCTCGACCGCCGCAAATATCCGCTCCAGATTGTTCCACCAGATCACCGGAGGGATGTTGATGCTCCACTGCCAGACCGGCCTCGTGATCTGCCAAAGCACCGCCCAGCGGTAGTCGCGATCGAGCGCACCGCGCGTGTAGCCGCTGACACCGCACTGTATCAGCGTCTCGTGATAGAGATTGAGCAGCGAGCGTTCGAGCGCCTGCCGGCGCTCCGGATACCAATGCATTGCCATCATGTAGGCGAGGTCGTGGGTTGGAACGTTGATGCTCCACAGGTCGAAATCGAAGACGCGCACGGTATCGGCAACGCCTGCGCGCGGAAGCAGAAAATTCCAGACATGAGCATCGCCATGGGTGATGCTCAGATGACGGCGGGAATGGTAACGCTGAGAGAGCCGATCCGACTGATCGATAAGGCGTCGATAGAGGGGGCGCCGCTCCTCGCTGAGGCGGTCACCGAGAGAATCGGCGAAGCGATCGTAATGGTCCGCGAACATCTCCATGCGCTCCGCGCTGTCCTCAGGGCTCGCCCAGGTGCCGATGGTGTCGCCGAGGCTCGGATGGTCCCACCACGCCGCGTGCCAGCGTGCGAGCGTGGTCACGATCGCGATCGTCTGATCGCGCGATGGCGGCAGCGGCCAGGCTGCCGCGATGTCGTGGCTGTCCGTGAGGTCCTCGAGCAGGAGATGCCAGGTGAGGCTGTCCTCGTCGAAATGTCCGTCGAAGCAGCGGGGCACCAGTCCCGGCGGCATGCTCGGCGTCAGTTCCGTGTAATAGGCGACCTCCTGCCGACCGCCATTGGCAAGCTTCTCGGCGAACGCTGCGTTTGCCGTCTTCAGGATCAGCGATTGCGGGGCCCCGGCGGCCTCGCCGACATAGCGCAGGCCGAGACGCACGATATGTGACACGACGGTGTCGCGCTGATGCAGCACCTTCACCTCGCGCACGGCGCCGGCGTCGAGCACGCCGCCCCTGCGCAGCGCCGCCGTCAGTCGGGCTGGCTCAACGACATCAGGCAGTTGTGGAGGTGTCATGAAGTTCACGATGCCCCTGTCCCGCGCCATACTGCACGATCGCAACCCCACGCACCAGCGGCCGAACCCATGCCGCGCTCAAGCCGCCGCGGTCGAGTCCCGCACGGTCCGCACCACGACCGAGCGGAGCTGCTCGAGATTGGCCGCCATGCCGGCGATCGCCTGCCTGACCTCGGCGGCGCGCTCGTTCACGGACGCGGCGTCGCGGCTGACATTGCCGATCTTGGCCGAGACCTCCTTCGCCGCCGACGCCGATTCGGAAATCGACCGCGTGATCTCCCGCGTCGCGGCGTCCTGCTGCTCCATCGCGGCGGCAACCGAGGTCGCCACGCCGTCGATCTCGACGATGTGCCCTCCCATCGTCTCGACGGCATCGACCGCGGCTTGCGTCGAGGTCTGGATCTCGGCGATCAGCCGCGTGATCTCCTCGGTGGATTTGGCGGTCTGGTCGGACAAGGACTTCACTTCGGCGGCAACCACGGCGAAGCCGCGGCCGGCCTCGCCGGCGCGGGCGGCCTCGATCGTGGCGTTGAGTGCCAGAAGGTTGGTCTGGCCGGCGATACCGCCGATGAGGTCGGAGACCTCGGCGATCTTCTTCACCGATCCGGCCAATGCCTGGATGGTCGAACGCGCCTGCTCGCGGCCGGCGACCGCCGATTTTGTGACGGTGCTGGTCCGCACGACCTGGCTTGCGATCTCGCGGATCGAGGCGCTCAGTTCTTCGGCCGCGGCCGAGACGGTCTGCGAGCTGCCGAGGGCCTGGGTGGAGGCCGCCGCGACAGCCTGCGACTGAGCGGAGAGCGACCTTGCGATCTCGGACAGGCTGGAGGCGGCCCGCTCGACGCCTTGCGTCGCCGCTCCTGCCGTGTCGACCGATCGGCCGGTCTCGCGCTCGACGGTCTCGGCCATCTGGTGCAGGGCGGAGCGCTTGGCGAGCGCCGCCTCCTGCTCCTGCCGCAACTGCTCCTCGCGCAGGCGGGAATTCTCGACCGCCGCCCGCTTGAACACCCCAAGCGCCCCCGCCATCGAGCCGACCTCGTCCTTACGGTCAGCGAAAGGAATGTCGGCGGCGAGATCGCCGGTCGCAAGCTTCTGCATCGTATCCGTCATGCGCACGATCGGGCGCACCACGCCGAGGGCGACACCGAGCAGGCCCGCGGCAACGAAGGCGAGGACAGCGGCGGAGACGCCGAGGAGGATATAAAGCATCGAGCTGTCGCGGTCCGCCGCCAGCTTCTCCATGGCGGCATTCTGCTTGTTGGCGCTCTCGACGATGCTGTCGATCACGGCGCGATGCGCGGTGTAGGCGTCCTTGAGCTGCGCATAGGCGCGCTCGGAAGCGGCCGCGTCCTTGGCCTTGAGGGCTGGCAGGAGCTGGCCGGACGCCGTCCAGAACTTCTGCACCTCGGCGTCGGACTTGGACACCAGCGCGGTCTTCAGGTCGGCCGAGAGGCTGGAGGTGACCCAGAACGCCTTGCGCTCGTCGTAGTCCTTGCGGAGCTGCACCAGGCGTTCGCCGTGGGCCGCCAGCTGGTCCGGCTCGCGCATGGCCAGCGTCGCCTCGAGATAGGCCTCGATGACATATTCCGGCGGCGGCAGAATGTCCGCGATGAGATCGTTGCCGAGCTTGATGTCGGAGTAGAGCGGACCGCCGACCTTGAGCTCTTTCAAGGCGTACAGGCTGGTCGAAACCACGGCGGCAAAACCGATGGCGAGAACGATGCCGAACGCGACAATCGCAGAGGACAACGACAGACGAAATTTCATGAAACAATCCGGGGCGGCGTCGAAACTACGGCCACCCTAGACGAATACGGTAAATACGGGATTGCTTCGCGCTGGAATTGTATCGCGCGAACCCCGCACAACTACGGGAATTTAACGTCAAGCCATCGGTATTTGGGTCAGAGAGGCTGACGCACACACGTGCGGGAGGATCGTTTCGGCCGGAGGCAGCCTCGGCTGCGATGCGCCAGACGAGGCATGCGTGCCGAGGATCTAACCTCCCCGGCACGCATTGCCTCACACGTCGAAGAACACCGTCTCGTTGTCGCCCTGAAGCCGCAGGTCGAGCCGGTAGGCCGGCTTGCCGGCCTCGCGCACCGCGGTCAGCGTGGCGCGGCGCTCGGTGGGCACCAGCGCCAGCACCGGATCGGCGGCGTTGCCGGCCTCGTCGCTGAAATAGATCCGGGTGTAGAGATGTCGCAGCATGCCGCGGCCGAACACCGCGAGGAGGATGTGCGGCGCCTGCGGCTTGCCGTCGGGATCCGGCACCGCGCCCGGCTTGATGGTCTCGAACGCGTAATTGCCGTCCTTGTCGGTGCCGCAACGGGCAAAGCCGCGGAAGCTCGCATTCGGCAGCGCACGCTTGTCCTGCGGGTCGGCAAAGCGGCCCTGCGCGTCCGCCTGCCAGATCTCCAGCATGCAATCCGGCACGGCAACGCCGTCACCGTCGAACACACGCCCCTCGATGCGGATGCGCTCGCCGGTGACGTCCGGCGTCAGCGTCGAGTTGGTGAACGCGTCGTTCCAGGCGTATTCGCCGTTCGGCGTGAGGCCGTATTTGAAGAACGGACCGACCGTCTGCGATGGGGTGATCCCGTCGGGCGTCACAGAATCCTGCACTTAGTGATTCTCCATGGGGGTGGCGTTCTTGCCGCGCAGCACGACGTCAAAGCGGTAGCACAGCGCCCATTCGGGCTGGGTGTTCTCGAGATCGAACGAGGAGACCATCCGCGCCCGCGCCTTCTCGTCCGGCACCGAGTTGAAGATCGGATCGAACGGGAACAGCGGATCGTTCGGAAAATACATCTGCGTCACGAGGCGCGTGACGAAGGAATGGCCGAACACCGACAGATGGATGTGCGCGGGACGCCACGCATTGTGGTGATTGCCCCAGGGGTAGGCACCCGGCTTGATGGTGACGAAGCGGTAGTAGCCGGCAGCATCGCTCACGGCGCGGCCGGCCCCCGTGAAATTCGGATCGAGCGGTGCCGGATGCTGGTCGCGGACATGGACGTAGCGGCCGCAGGAATTGGCCTGCCAGATCTCGACCAGCGAGTTCGGCACGCCGCGGCCGTCCTCGTCGCGCACATGGCCGTGCACGATGATGCGCTCGCCGATCGGCTCGCCCTTGTGCTGGGTGGTAAGGTCGTTGTCGCCCTCGCGCACGGTCTCGTGGCCGTAGACCGGACCGGTCAGCTCCGACAACGTGTGGCGCATCGGGATCAAGGGCTTGTTCGGCGCACGCTTGATCGAGCTCTTGTAGTCGGGCGACAGCGGCAGCGGATGCGCCTTGTTGCTGTCAGTGGGATAGATGAATGTCATGGGCGAACTCCTCCCCGGCCATTGTGGCCCGGCCGGACAACTTCCGCCAATCATTATAGGATATAACTAATTGGGGGAAGCGGGTTTGAGCCCTATTTGATCGGCGGACGCGGCAGCACGGCTTCCCCGACTTCGAGCCGGTAGACATGGTCGAGCGAATACCAAGGCGTCGCAACATCGCGTTCGGTCGGATGTGGCGCGTCATGCCGCAGGAACTTGCCGATCAGCGCCTGCGTCACGCCGAACTGCACGTCGCTGTCGATATGGGGATCGTTGGGATCGTAGACCTGCGAGATCAGGACCTTGAAGCCCGGCTTGAAGATCAGGGCATGCAGATGCGCGGGGCGATAGGGATGGCGGCTCTGCGCCTCCAGCAGGCGGCCGACCACGCCGTTGGTCGGAATGGGATAGCCGATCATCATTACCGAACGAAACGAGAAGCGCCCATCCTGGTCGGTCGCGAACTTGCCGCGCAGGTTCATGTCGGCCTGGTCGGGATCCTGGTTCTCGTAAAGGCCCACCGGAGAAGCGTGCCAGACATCGACCTCGGCGCCGACGACTGGACGGCCGTCCTTGTCCACGACGCGGCCGTTCACGAACAGGGGCGCGCCGGGGGTCTCGGAGCGGACGATCGATCCGCCATTCTCGACCCGCGGCGAGTTCAACCGCCAGAACGGCCCGAGCAGCGACTGATCGGTTTCGGTATTACCCTGATCGCCGTTGTTGAGCAGGCACACCAGCGGCGAGACGCCGAGTGAGCCCGCCATCAGCACCACTTCGTTGTGCGTATCGGTGGTCAGCTTGCCGAGCTCGGCGATGACAGCAGTGGCATCGCGAAACTCCTTCTCGGTCAGGCGGACGTCGCGCACGAAGCCGTGCAAATGCTTGACCAGGGAGATCATGATCTGACGGAGCCGCGGATCCGATGTCCGCTCCATCACCGCCAGGGCCGCGGCCGTGACGTCCTGCTCGCGCTCGATGATCATGGGACGGTCCTTGAAGCGACCCGTGTAACGCCAACACTGTCATTCCGGGATGGTCCGAAGGACCAGACCCGGAATCTCGAGATCCCGGGTTCAGCCCTTTCGGGCTGCCCCGGGATGACGGGACGCGTAGCGTCCCGTCAGTTCAGCTTCTCGATCGCGACCGCGACGCCCTGGCCGACGCCGACGCACATGGTGGCGAGCGCGAGCTTGCCGCCGCGCTTCTCCATGCCGTGGACGGCGGTGAGCGCGAGGCGCGCGCCGCTCATGCCGAGGGGATGGCCGAGCGCGATGGCGCCGCCATGCGGATTGACGAAATCCGCATCGTCAGCGACGCCGAGCTGGCGCATGCAGGCAATGCCCTGCGAGGCGAAGGCCTCGTTGAGCTCGATCAGGTCGAAATCGCTGATCTTCTTGCCGAGCCGCTCCATCAGCTTGCGGGTCGCGGGCACCGGGCCGATGCCCATGATGCGCGGCGGCACGCCGGCCGAGGCGAGGCCGAGGATGCGCGCACGGGGCGTCAGGCCGTGCTTCTTCACCGCGGCTTCGGATGCCAGGATCATGGCCGCGGCGCCGTCATTGACGCCGGAGGCGTTGCCGGCGGTGACCGTGCCGGGATTGCGCACGATCGGCTTCAGTTTTGCCAAACCTTCCAGCGTGGTCTCGGGACGCGGATGCTCGTCCTTGTCGACCGTGATCGGGCCAGCCTTGCCGCCGGGAATGGTGATCGGGATGATCTCTTCCGCAAAATAGCCGGCGGCGATCGCCTTGCCTGCGCGCTGCTGCGAGCGGATGGCGAAGGCGTCCTGGTCGGCGCGCGAGACCTGGAATTCCTCGGCGACGTTCTCGCCGGTCTCCGGCATGGCATCGACGCCGTACTGCGCCTTCAGCAGCGGATTGATGAAGCGCCAGCCGATGGTGGTGTCGAAGATCTCGGCCGAACGCGAGAAGGCTTCCTGTGCCTTGCCCATCACGAAGGGCGCGCGGGTCATGGATTCGACGCCGCCGGCAATGGCGAGCTCGATCTCGCCGGAGCGGATGGCGCGGCCGGCCGCACCGACCGCATCCAGGCCGGAGGCGCAGAGCCGGTTGAGCGTCTGGCCGGGAACCGAGTCCGGCAGACCTGCGAGCAGCAGCGCCATGCGGGCGACGTTGCGGTTGTCCTCGCCGGCCTGGTTGGCACAGCCGAAGAAGACTTCGTCCACCTGCGCCCAGTCGAGATTGGGGTGTTTTGCCATCAGCGCCTTGATCGGGGCCGCCGCAAGATCGTCGGCACGCACTTTGGCGAGCGAGCCGCCGAAACGGCCGATCGGGGTCCGCACGGCATCGCAGATAAAGACGTCACGCATCGCTGTTCTCCCTGAATGCCGCGGTTCGGCCAGAATTCTTCAATGACGGCGGAGTTTTAGGAGGGCGCCCGCAGCAGGTCAATTGACCGATACACGCGTGTTCCGAGGGGGCCACACGCCGGCCACGCATGCCGCGATGCGGACAACGTGGAAAACCCGCTCCTCCCGGCCAAAGCGATAGGAGCAGGAGGCGAAATTTTGTAGGTTGCGCCGCCCATGACAGTACAACAGCCGATACCCGTGCCGCCCCCCGACGAAGTGCCCGCCTCGCCGGCGGAAGCCATCGCGCGCGTGACGCCGATGATGGAACAGTACCTGGAGATCAAGGCGGCGCATCGGGGCCTGCTGCTGTTCTACCGGATGGGCGATTTTTACGAATTGTTCTTCGAGGACGCCGAGATCGCCTCCAGAACGCTCGGCATCGTCTTGACCAAGCGCGGCAAGCATCAAGGCGCGGACATCCCGATGTGCGGCGTGCCGGTCGAGCGCTCCGAGGATTATCTGCACCGCCTGATCTCGGCCGGCCACCGCGTCGCGGTGTGCGAGCAGACCGAGGATCCTGCGGCCGCGAAAGCGCGCGGCAACAAGAGCGTGGTCCGCCGCGGCGTGGTGCGGCTGGTCACGCCGGGCACGCTGACCGAGGACACGCTGCTCGATGCCCGCGCCAACAATTATCTGCTCGCGATCGCGCGCGCCCGCTCCTCTGCCGGCGGCGACCGCTTCGGCCTCGCCTGGATCGACATCTCGACCGCCGAGTTCACCGTGATGGAATGCTCGGGCGGCGAGCTCGCCGCAACGCTGGCGCGCATCAACCCGAACGAGGCCATCGTCACCGACGCGCTCTATAACGACAACGAGCTCGGACAGACCTTGCGCGAGCTGCCGGCCGTGACACCGCTGACCCGCGACGTCTTCGACGGCGCCACCGCCGAGAAGCGTCTCTGCGACTACTTTGCCGTCGCGACCATGGACGGGCTGGCGCAGCTGACGCGGCTGGAGGCTACCGCAGCCGCAGCAGCCGTCACCTATGTCGACCGCACTCAGGTCGGCAAGCATCCGCCGCTGTCGCCGCCCGCGCGCGAAGCCTCGGGCGCAACGATGGCGATCGACCCGGCCACGCGCGCCAATCTGGAACTGACGCGAACGCTCGCCGGCGAACGCCGCGGCTCGCTGCTCGATGCGATCGACTGCACGGTAACCTCGGCGGGCTCGCGCCTGCTTGCCCAACGCCTGGCCGCGCCGCTGACGGATGCGCCGGCGATCGCGCGTCGGCTCGATGCGGTCAGCGTCTTCGTCGCCGATTCAGCTGCGCGCGAAGACATCCGCAGCATCCTGCGCGGTGCGCCCGACATGTCGCGGGCGCTGGCGCGTCTATCGGTCGGCCGCGGCGGCCCGCGCGATCTCGCGGGGCTCCGCGACGGCATCATCGCCGCCGACCAGGTGCTGGCGCGGCTTGGCGAACTCGATCAGCCGCCGCAGGAGATCGCGGCGGTGATGGCGGCCTTGCAGCGACCGTCGCGCGAGCTCGCATCCGAATTCGCCAGCGCGCTCGACGAGCAGCTGCCGCTGATCAAGCGCGACGGCGGCTTCGTTCGACAGGGCTATGAGCCCGCGCTCGATGAAGCCCGAAACCTGCGCGATGCCTCGCGTCTCGTCGTCGCCTCGATGCAGGCGCGCTACGCCGACACGACCGCCGTGAAAGGACTCAAGATCCGGCACAACAACGTGCTCGGCTATTTCGTCGAGGTCACCGCGCAGCACGGCGACAAGCTGATGTCGGCGCCGCTGAACGCCACCTTCATCCATCGCCAGACGCTGGCGGGCCAAGTGCGCTTCACCACTTCGGAACTCGGCGAGATCGAAGCCAAGATCGCCAATGCCGGCGACCGCGCCCTCGGGCTCGAGCTCGAGATTTTCGAGCGGCTGTCAGCCAAGGCCATGGCGATCAGCGACGATCTGCGCGCCGCCGCCCACGCCTTCGCCTTGCTCGACGTTGCGACATCACTGGCAAAACTCGCGGTCGACGACAATTATGTGCGGCCGGACGTGGACGACTCGCTCGGCTTTGCGATCGAGGCCGGCCGCCATCCGGTGGTGGAGCAGGCCTTGAAGCGCAATGGCGAGCCGTTCATCGCCAATGCGTGCGACCTCTCGCCAAGCCCTGCGCAAAAGTCCGGCCAGCTCTGGCTGCTCACCGGTCCCAACATGGCCGGTAAATCGACCTTCCTGCGCCAGAACGCGCTGATTGCCCTTCTTGCCCAGATCGGCAGCTTCGTGCCGGCCACGCGGGCGCGGATCGGCATCATCGACCGCCTGTTCTCCCGCGTCGGCGCCGCCGACGATCTCGCCCGCGGCCGCTCCACCTTCATGGTGGAGATGGTCGAGACCGCGGCGATCCTGAACCAGGCCGGCGAGCGCTCGCTCGTGATCCTCGACGAGATCGGCCGCGGCACCGCGACCTTCGACGGCCTCTCGATCGCCTGGGCCGCGATCGAGCATCTGCACGAAAGCAATCGCTGCCGCACGCTGTTCGCCACGCATTATCACGAGCTGACCGCGCTCTCGGCCAAGCTGCCGCGGATGTTCAACGCCACCGTGCGGGTGAAGGAATGGCAGGGCAATGTCGTGTTCCTGCACGAGGTGCTGCCGGGCTCGGCCGATCGCTCCTACGGCATCCAGGTGGCCAAGCTCGCCGGCCTGCCGCCGGCGGTGATCACGCGCGCGAAGTCGGTGCTCTCCAAGCTGGAGGCGCAGGACCGCGGCCAGACCGCGCGGGCGCTGGTGGACGACCTGCCTCTGTTCGCCGTGCCCTCGCGCGCGGCGGCCGAAGCCGCTCCGCCGAGCGAGGCGGACCTCTTGATGGACGCCGTGAAGGCGCTGCATCCGGACGAGATGTCGCCACGCGAGGCGCTGGATGCGCTCTATGCCTTGAAGGCCAAGCTGCCGAAGCAGTGAAGGTGCAGCAGGGTGGGTTAGCCGAAGGCGTAACCCACCACGTCCGTCACCGCAGAAACTGAAGAGGTGGGTTACGCTGCGCTAACCCACCCTACGCTTCCGAGCGTTTGCCTACGCCCTCGCCGCGATCGCCGCGGCCTCGGCGGCCGCGCGCTGCATGCTGGTCGACATCTCGTTCGTCACCGTGCTCTGCTCTTCGACGGCAGCTGCCGTCGAGGTGACGTATTCGCTGACATTGTTGATCGCCTGCTTGATCGAGCCGAGCGCGCTGACGACGTCGCCGGAGATGCCGTTGAGGCTGCCGATCTCCTGGCCGATCTTGTCGGTGGCCTGCTTGGCCTGATTGGCGAGGCTCTTCACTTCGGAGGCGACCACGGCAAAGCCGCGGCCGGCTTCGCCGGCCCGGGCGGATTCGATCGTGGCGTTCAGCGCCAAGAGGTTGATCTGGCCGGTGATGCTGTTGATCATCTCGACGATGCCGCTCATCGACTGCGCCGCCTCGGTGAGGCGCTGGGCCTGAGCGTCGGCGGAGGCGACCTGCTCCACCGCGCTCATCGCGGTCTCGCGGGACTTGGTCATCGCCTCGGAGATCTCCCGCACCGACGCGTTCAGCTCCTCCGAACCGGCGGCGACGGATTCCATCATGCCGCGCACGCGCTCGTTGCCCATGCGGACCAGCACCTGCTTCGTGGTGTCGGTGGCATATTTCACGACCTTGAACGGCCTGCCGTTGAGGTCGAGGATCGGGTTGTAGGAGGCCTGGATGTAGACCTCCTTGCCGCCCTTGCCGATGCGCTTGTATTCGGCCGCCTGGTATTGACCGCGGTTGAGCGCGGCCCAGAACTCGCGATAGGCGGCGCCGTCGCGCTCCGAGGGCTCGACGAACATGCTGTGGTGCTTGCCCTTGATCTCGGCCAGCGAGTAGCCGAGCGTGCCGAGGAAGTTGGCGTTGGCGGTGATGATCGTGCCGTCCATGTTGAACTCGATCACGGCCTGCGCCTTGTCGATGGCCGCGATCTGACCGGCGAGATCGGCGTTCTTCAGCTTCTCCGCAGTCACCTCGGTCGCGAATTTGACGACACCGTACGGCTTACCCGTCTCGTCGAGCAGCGGATTGTAGGACGCGAGAATCCAGACCTCGCGGCCGCCCTTGCCGATCCGCTTGAATTCACCGGCCTGGTAGTCGCCGCGGTTGAGTGCGGCCCAGAACTCGCGATAGGCCGCGCCGTTGCGGTCGGCCTCGGCCACGAACAGGCTATGATGCTTGCCCTCGATCTCGGCCAACGAATAGCCGAGCGCCTTGCAGAAATTCTCGTTGGCGGTGACGATGGTGCCGTCGAGCCTGAACTCGATCACGGCCTGGGCGCGGCTGATGGCGGCGATCTTCGAAGCATCCGTCATGCTCCGCATCTTCTTCGCGGTGATGTCGGTCGCGATCTTGGCGACCATCACCGTCTTACCATTGCCGTCGAGCACCGGATTGTAGGCTGCTTCGATCCAGACTTCGCGGCCGCCCTTCGCGATCCGCTTGAACTCGCGGGCCTGACACTCGCCACGGTTCAACGCAGCCCAGAACGCCTTGTACTCGGCGCTGTCGCGCTGGTCGGCCGGCAAGAACATGGAATGATGCTTGCCCTGAATCTCGTCAAGCTGATAGCCGAGGGCGTCGAGAAAGTTCTTGTTGGCCGTGATAATCGTGCCATCCAGATTGAATTCGATCATGGCCTGGGAGCGGCCGATCGCATCGAGCCGTGCTTGTGCATCAATCTGGGACTTGCGACCGAACATCAAAGAATCTCCATCTCGAAATTACGTGGACAGCTCGTAGGGGAAGTGACCGTCGCGGCGAAACAGCCGTACTCAAATAACAATTCCCGCGAGTCCCGGCACTCGGATGCAGCTGGGACGAGTTCGCGCCGATGACAGCGGAGCGGGTATGCAGGATCATTCCTACGGTAAAAGCTCGAATAAAGTTCTAATAGAAGTGTCGGAAACCAGCAGGACCGGGAACGATCCGGCGGGCGTCGAGAGCAGCCATCCGCGGCCCTGCGACTTGAAATGACGTTTCTCATTCAATGGCTTGGGAAGATGCTGCGCTGCCAATCGGCATGAGACGTAGTCTCCGACACGTCCTTTCGCGACGCGATGTCGCGCGTGTCCGTAGTCTCACGGCCCTTGCCGCGCCTTGTGCATCGCGCGTCGGCCGATTCCCCACAGCGTCAGATTCCAGGCGACGCAGGTGCCGAGCGCGAGACACAGACCGGCGGCCGAGCCGAACGACACCACTGCAACGTGCAGGACGGCGATTGCGGTGCCGAATCCGAGCAGACCCCAGGCGGAGTTGGCGAGCACGGCGGCGGTCGGGGGGCCGCCGATCCGCGGATGCAGGATCACCATGATGCTGGAGAACACGACGGGATACAGCGCGATGATGCCGCTGATGCGGGGGCCGACCCAACCCGAGGTCGAGACCACGATGGCGACCAGGGTCGCGACCAGTGCAGCCCGCATCGGCACGTCGTACCAGCGACGCGTGACCAGCGGCATCTTCACATGGCGATAGCCCGCCAGCAGCGGAATGCAGATGCCGAAGGCGATCAGATTGGCGGCGAGCCCGGCGGTGAGCGACCAGTCGAATTGGCGGATGATCGAGGCAAGCACGATCCAGACGGCAACCGCACTTCCACAACTCACCGCGAGACCATGCCGCTGCGCCAGCACGACATAAATGAGGCACATGAAGATCGTCGCAGCATTGATCGGAAGGCTCGCCAGCGAGCCCTGCGCGATGAAGGCGGCATCGTGGTCGAGCGCGAGGAAGACGTAGGAGGGACCGGCCGAGATCGGCAGGGTCGCGACCAGCGCGCCGATCACCGGACCGGCGCGCTCGGTGATGATCGAGGCCGTCACGACGAACGCCGCCGCGATCGCCATGCGCAGGAGAAGAAAGAGGAGGAAGTGGAGATCGGGGGACATTCTGTCTGTCATTCCGGGGCGCGCGAAGCGCGAGCCCGGAATCCATAGCCACAGGCCGTACTGGTTTGAGAGCTGGAGCAACGACCGTGCGAAATCACGACGGCCTGGGGTTATGGGTTCCCGCCTCCGCGGGAACGACACCATCCGTGGAGTAGCGGCTTTCGCCCCTCACATCCGCTGCATCGACACCGAAACCTTCGGGCCGTTCTTGATGGTCTGGTAGACCACGCAATAGCGCTCGGTCAGCTTGAGCAGGAGATCGAGCTTGTCCTGCGGCGCCGATGTGTCGACCTCGAAGCGTAGACGGATCTCGGCGAAGCCGACCGGGGTCTCCTTGTCGACGCCGAGCGTGCCGCGGAAATCGAGATCGCCCTCGGCATAGACGTTGCCGGTTTTGAGCGGCACCTCGATCGCGGTCGCGACCGACTTCAGGGTGACGCCGGCACAGGCGACGAGCGCCTCAAGCAACATGTCCCCGGAGCAGAGCTCGAGGCCGGAACCGCCGGTCGCCGGATGCAGGCCGGCAAGCGCGATGGCGCGGCCGGTCTCGACCTTGCAGGCGATGCCTTCGCTGTCGGTGGAGCCCTTGGCCTTCAGCGTGATCAGCGCGGTCTTGGGATCGGTCTTGTAGCGCTCCTTGATCGGAGCCTGCATCTGGCGCAGCTCTGCAGCGTCCATTTTCGTTCTCTCCCGGAAAATTGCCCCTCGATGTACCGGTTCAGAGCGAAATTGTCACCACCACATGGCCTGACCGGGACCCTGGGTTGCGTCACGGTCGGGCACATTGCGGTCGAGCGAACGGTCGAGTGACGTCAGCACACTTCGCTTGAAATTCTCGAACAGCGGCGAATTGCGGTCGCGTGGGCGGCCGAGATTGATCTCGATCTGGTCGAACAGCCGCCCCGGTCGCGGCCGCATCACCAGGACGCGGTCGGCGAGCACCACGGCCTCGTCGACGTCGTGTGTGACGAGGATGAGCGTCGGCCGCGTATCGGCCCAGAGGTCGAGCAGATGATCCTGGAGATCCCTGCGGGTGAAGGCGTCGAGCGCGGAGAACGGCTCGTCAAGCAGCAGCACCTCCGGCTGCGGCACCAGCGCCCGCGCGATCGCAACCCGCTGCGCCTGCCCGCCGGAGAGCTCGCGCGGCCAGGCCTGCGCCTTGTCGGCGAGACCAACGCGTTCGAGCGCGCGCGCCACCTTCTCGCGGCGCTCGGCCGCGGGCAGATCGGCGAGTCCAAAACCGATATTGTCGGCGACGCTGAGCCAGGGCAGCAGCCGCGGCTCCTGGAAGATGATGCCGATCTTGGCATGCGGCGAGACGATCGCCTCATTGTCGAGCGTCACCGTGCCCGAGCTGGCGCGGTCGAGCCCGGCGACGGCGCGCAGCAGCGTGGACTTGCCACAGCCGGAGCCACCGATGATGGCGATGATCTCGCCTTGCCTGATTTCGGCGGAGAAGCGCGAAAGCGCCTGCACGCCGTTGGGATAGGTCTTGCTGACCCGGTCGAGCGCCAGCATTGCCTCAAGCTCCCTTCGCGCGCCCGAAGGCATCCTGCCAGCGCAGGAACGGTGCGGCCGCAACCTCGATCAGCCAATCGGTGAGCTTGCCCAGGATGGCGAAGATCACGATGGCGGCGAGGATCTGCGCGGGCTTGCCGAGCTGCTGGCCGTCGAGCAGGAGATAGCCGAGGCCTTCGGAGGCGCCGATCAGCTCGGCCGCGACCACGAACATCCAGCCGAGGCCGAGACCGACGCGCAAGGACACGACATAGGCCGGCAGCACCGCCGGCAAGAGGATGCGGCGGATCATCGCCGGGCCGGACAGGCGGAAGGTACGGCCGACCTCGACGATCTTGCGATCGACGATGAGGATCGCCCCCATCACACCGAGATAGACCGGGAAGAACACGCCGACCGCGATCAGCGCGACCTTCGAGGTCTCGAAGATGCCGAGCCAGAGGATGAACAATGGCACCCAGGCGAGCGAAGGGATTGCACGCAGCGCCTGCACGGTCGGATCGAGCAGCCGGCGCGCCAGCGACCAGTAGCCGGAGACGGCCCCCAGCAACGTGCCGGCGATCACGCCGAAGGCGAAGCCGAGCCCGACGCGCCACAGCGTTGCGGTGATGTGGCGGACCAGCTCGCCGGAGCGGGCGAGCTCGGCGAGGGTGGCAAAGACGCGCGAAGGCGGCGGCACCAGCCGGCCGTTGGACCAGCCGAGCCACACCACGAGCTCCCAGCCGATCGCAAGCGTCAGCGGCAGCAGCAGCCCCAGCACCGGCCGCGCATAGCGCGCGGCGCGCGAAGGCGCGGCGGCGGTCTCGGCCGGTTCCGAAGTCTGTTGCAAGGCTGGCGCGTCGGAGATCATGGCCGGTAGGAAGCGCGTCTTGTGTGGGATTGCAACAGTGTTGCCAAGTCTCAGCCGTCGTCCCGGCGAAGGCCGGGACCCATAACCACAGGAAGGAGTGGTTATAGGGACTCGGAGTTACCACGTTCGCGCCAAACCGCTCCCTGTGGCTATGGGTCCCGGGCTCGCTTCGCGCCCCGGGACGACGGCGGTGGTTGCCGCACGTGCTCTTTCCACCTGCGTAGCCCGGATGGAGCGAAGCGCAATCCGGGAATCGCATCGCGGGAAAGACCGTCCCGGATTACGCTGCGCTCCATCCGGGCTACGAGACCGAGATCAATTCGTCGGCAGCGGGACCTGGTCGTCGATCAGGGCGTCGAGCGTCGCCTTCACATCAACCTTGGCATCGACGACGCCCGCCTGCTGCAAAGCGAGGCCCGCGGCGAGGATCGACTCGCGCTGGGCTGCGCCGATGCGGCTGTGGGTGAGCTCGGTGCGCTCCTTGAGCTGCTTGTCGACGACCGCGTCGGGGAGTTTTGTGACCGCGATGAAGGTCTTCTTGAGCTCGTCGTAATTCGCCAGCGAGTATTTGCGCGCCTCTTCGTACACCGCGAGCACGCGGCGGGCGGCATCGGGATAGTCCTTCAAGAACTGCTCGCGCACATTGAGGATGCCCCAGGTGTTGGCATCGGCCTTGCGATAGAACAGTTTTGCGCCCTCCTCGACCTCGGCCTGCGCCATCATCGGATCGAGGCCGGCCCAGGCGTCGACGTCGCCGCGGATCAGCGCGGTCTTGCCGTCGGCGTGCTGGAGCAGCACAGGGGTGATGTCCTTTTCGGTGAGGCCCGCCCCGAGCAGCGCGCGCACCAGGAAGATGTGCGGATCGGTGCCGCGCGTCACTGCGACGCGCTTGCCCTTGAGGTCGGCCACACCGGTGATCTTGGAATCCTTTGATGTCACCAGCGCCGTCCACTCAGGGCGCGAATAGACATAGATCGACTTGATCGGATTGCCGTTGATGCGGGCGACCAGCGCCGCCGAACCCGCGGTCGAGCCGAAATCGATCGAGCCGGCATTGAGGAATTCGAGCGCCTTGTTGGAGCCGGCCGACTGCACCCAGGTGACGGTGATGCCGTCCTTGGCGAACTCCTTCTCCAGGAGCCCCTTCTGCTTCAGAACCATCGACACCGGATTGTAAGTCGCCCAGTCGATGCGGATTTCCTTGAGCGGATCGGCCGCCTTGGCCGCGGGGGTCATTGCGAGCGCAACCGCTCCCGCCAACAGAATGCGTCGCGTAATTCCGGTCATGCCCAGCCTCCTCCAAAACTTCATTGTTTTTCAATGAGTTATATCTAGAGGTCAACGAGAAAATCCGCCCCTTGAAAGCGCACCGGCCGAGAACAGATTTGCCCAAAGCCGCAGCTTTCCAGCATGGAACGACTATTGCCAGAGAATGGCGGGTGACAGCGCCTGTCACCTCTTATATCCGGTGAGACATGGACAGCGTCGCGACTGAGCACAAGGCCGAGGTGGACGATCGTTTCGACACTGCGCGGATCACCGCCGCGGTCGATGCGCTTGCCGAAAAGCACCAGGGACGCGAGGACGCGTTCCGCACGGCCATGGCGCAATTGCTCAAGGCCGAGCTGATCGCGGCACGCGCTGCGGCACAGGAAATCCTCCTGAAGGACCGCCACGGGAGGCGCTGCGCCGAGCGGCTGTGTCACGTGCAGGACGAGATCATCCGCATCCTGTATTCGGCGGCGACCCGCCATCTCTACCGCTCGCCGATCCCGAGCGGCGCCGAGCGCATGGCGGTGGTCGCGACCGGCGGCTACGGCCGCGGCCTGATGGCGCCCGAATCCGACATCGATCTTTTGTTCATCCTGCCCTACAAGCAGACCGCCTGGGGCGAGCAGGTCGCCGAAGCCATTCTCTATTGCCTCTGGGACATGGGGCTGAAGGTCGGCCACGCCACGCGATCGGTGGACGAGTCGATCCGGCAGGCGCGCGGCGACATGACCATCCGCACCGCGATCCTGGAAACGCGCTTCCTCACCGGCGACAAGCCGCTCTATGAGGAGCTGGTCGAGCGCTTCGACAAGGAAGTCGTGCAGGGCACCGCGTCCGAATTCGTCACCGCAAAGCTGGCCGAGCGCGAGGAGCGCCATCGCCGCGGCGGCCAGTCGCGTTACCTGGTCGAGCCCAACGTCAAGGACGGCAAGGGCGCACTTCGCGACCTGCACACGCTGTTCTGGATCGCCAAATACGTCTACCGCGTCCGCGACACCGGCGAGCTGGTCGAGCGCGGCGTGTTCGATGCGCAGGAATACCGCAGCTTCCGCCGTTGCGCCGATTTCCTCTGGTCGGTGCGTTGCAATCTGCACTTCTACTCCGGCCGCGCCGAAGAGCGTCTCTCCTTCGACCTCCAGCGCGAGATCGCGGTGCGGCTCGGCTACACCTCGCATCCCGGCATGCAGGACGTCGAGCGCTTCATGAAGCACTACTTCCTGGTCGCCAAGGAAGTCGGCAACCTCACCGCCATCCTCTGCGCCAAGCTCGAGGACCAGCAGGCCAAGCCCGCGCCGGTCTTGAGCCGGATGATGGCGCGGCTGCGGCCGACCGCGGCGAAGCGGCGCGTCCCCGACAGCGACGACTTCATCGTCGACAACAACCGCATCAACGTCGCCGCGCCCGACGTGTTCAAGCACGATCCGGTCAATCTGATCCGGATCTTCCGCCTCGCGCAGAAGAACAACCTCGCCTTCCATCCGGATGCGATGCGCGACGTGACGCGGTCGCTCGGCCTGATCAATGCGCAGATGCGCGAGAATCCCGAGGCCAACCGGCTGTTCATGGAGATCCTGACCTCCGACAACGCCGAGATCGTGCTGCGGCGGATGAACGAGACCGGCGTGCTCGGCCACTTCATCCGCGCCTTCGGCAAGATCGTCTCGATGATGCAGTTCAACATGTATCATCACTACACCGTCGACGAGCATCTGATCCGCTGCATCGGCTTCCTCCAGGACATCGAGCGCGGCGGCATCGAGGAGTTCACCCTCGCCAGCGACCTGATGCGCAAGTCCCGGCCCGAGCACCGGTCGGTGATCTACATCGCGACGCTGCTGCACGATGTCGCCAAGGGCCGGCCCGAGGACCATTCGATCGCCGGCGCCAAGGTGGCGCGGCGGCTGTGTCCGCGGCTCGGGTTCAGCCCGGCCGACACCGAACTCATCGCCTGGCTGATCGAGGAGCATCTGACGATGTCCACGGTCGCGCAGTCGCGCGACCTCTCCGACCGCAAGACCATCGAGAATTTCGCCGCCGTGGTGCAGTCGGTCGAGCAGATGAAGCTGCTGACGATCCTGACCACCGCCGACATCCGAGGCGTCGGTCCCGGCGTGTGGAACGGCTGGAAGGCGCAGCTGTTGCGCTCGCTGTACTACGAGACCGAGCCGGTGCTGACCGGCGGCTTCTCGGAAGTCGACCGCGGCAAGCGCCTCACCGCCGCCTACGCCGAATTCCGAAATGCCTTCGCCGAATGGCCGGCGGAGGAGCTCGATGCCTATATCGGCCGGCACTACCCGGCATACTGGCTCAAGGTCGAGCTGGCGCGCAAAATTCGCCACGCCCGCTTCGTCCGCTCCAGCGAACAGGCCGGCCATAAGCTCGCGATCAATGTCGGCTTCGACGAGGTGCGCGGCGTCACCGAGCTGACGATCTTCGCGGCCGACCATCCCTGGCTGCTGTCGATCATCGCCGGCGCCTGCGCTTCGGCCGGCGCCAACATCGTCGACGCCCAGATCTACACCACGACCGACGGCCGCGCGCTCGATACCATCTCGATCTCGCGCGAATACGACCGCGACGAGGACGAGGGACGACGCGCCACCCGCATCGGCGAGATGATCGAGGACGTGCTGGAAGGCAAGCTGCGCCTGCCTGAAGTGGTGGCGCGGCGCACCGTGCGCAGCAAGGCGCGCCCCTTCGTGATCGAGCCGGAAGTCACCATCAACAATCAATGGTCCGACCGCTACACCGTGATCGAGGTGTCCGGCCTCGACCGGCCCGGCCTGCTCTACGAGCTGACCACCGCGATTTCGAAGCTCAACCTCAACATCGCCTCAGCCCATGTCGCGACGTTCGGCGAGCGCGCGCGCGACGTGTTCTACGTCACCGACCTCCTGGGCGCGCAGATCAGCGCGCCGACCCGGCAGGCCGCGATCAAGAGCGCGCTGACCCATGTGATGGCCAGCGACAAGGCGGTCCAGCCGGCGGCGTGACTTTCTTTCGTCATTCCGCGCTCGTCGGCCAATAGGACCTAACTCCCAACTATCATCGTGCCGATTTTTGTTCAGAGTATCGCAGCGCGTTCACGAGCGCAGACAGCGCGGCGGGTTGATGCTGACGGCTGGGATAATACATGAAGAAGCCGGGAATTGGCGGCGTCCAATCCTCCAGCACCCGAACAAGGCGGCGCTTCGCAATATATTCGGCGACCTGCTCTTCATAGGCGAGCCCGATACCAACTCCAGCGAGCGCTGCCTGAATTACCAGGTGTGTGTCGTCAATGATGAGCGGGCCGTTCACGTTGATCGTGACCGACTTACGTCCTTGCTCAAACTCCCATCGATATGGTCCACCTGCAAGACGCAGGGTAATGCACCGATGATCGTTCAGATCCCTCGGCTGTTCGGGGATCCGTCGTGAAGCGAAATAGCGCGGCGACCCTATGACCGCCAATCGCAGTTCGGGTGTGACGCGAACCGCGATCATGTCCTTTTGAATGTACTCGCCAAGCTGAATACCGGCATCGAACTCGCCTGCAACGAGGTCCACGGGGCCCGTGACGGTGACGACGTCCAGAACGATGTCAGGGTAGGCCTCAGCGAAGGCTCTGAGCCGCGGCAACAATACCATCACCGCAGCCGATCGCGACATGACGATTCGAAGGCGACCTTCGGGTCGGCGCCGAATGCTTCGGGCTTTGTCGAGGGCATGACGGATTTGCTCGAGCGCCGGAGACAGATCTTCCAGGAGAGCGGCCCCCGCAGCGGTCGGTGCAACGCTCTTGGTCGTTCGAGCGAGCAGCTTCAGCTCAAGCCGTTGCTCGAGCCTCCGAATTGTGTGGCTCAAGGCAGACTGAGACACACCCAGCCTTGTCGCAGCGCGTGTGAAGCTTCGTTCCCTGGCCACGATCGCAAACGCGGCAAGCTCGTTCATTTCGTTTGTCATCATCATGAATATTGCTCATGAGCCCATGCCATTCAAGACGCCTATTCTCATAAGCTACCTTGCCGTAGGTTTTGCACGAGCACGGGAGACGATCTGCACTGCTTCTGCCCGTGGGGCAGGTGGACGCTCGGCACAGCCGGCCGGACGGCATGAATGAGTCCGGTGCAAAAGCTTTGAGGATGACAATGGATACGGACGTTCCCGCCTTGCGCTCCCTTGCGCAGACTTATTTCGATGCCGCCTATGAAATGGATGCCGAGAAATTTGCATCCATATTTCACCCATCGAGTTCCGTGACGAGGGTTGCCGACGACGGCAACGTGGGCGTGACGCCGATTGCGTCCTGGCTGGCGGTGGTCCGCAACACGAAAGCTCCGAAGCAACAGGGCTCCGAGCGAGAGGATCAGATCTTATCGATCGACGTTGAAAGCGAGCTCGCGCTTTTGAAAGTCAAATTGCGTATTCCGCCGCGCACATTCACCGACCTGTTGTCATGCTTGAAGGTGAACGGGACCTGGAAGATAGCGCAGAAAGTGATGACGTCGAAAGTCTGACGATTTCGGTTACGGCAGAGCAGCGTCCATGAGGCAGGTGCTGGCACGGTTCGCTCAACGCATTCTCGAGCGGACTCTCAGACCTGCACCCCTTCATGCCGCAGCAGCCAGCGCTTGCGCGCGAGCCCGCCGCCGTATTTCACCAGCGAGCCATCTGCGCCGATCAGGCGATGGCAGGGCAGCACCACGCTGATCGGATTAGAGCCGTTGGCGTGGCCGACGGCTCTAATGGCTCTTGGCAAATCGATTTTTGCGGCGAGCGCGCCGTAGCTCATCGTGGTGCCGGCGGGGATGTGAGCCAGCGCGTTCCAGACCTTCTGCTGGAACGGCGTGCCGGCGATGCGCCATGCGATGGCCGAGAGCTGACCGAGATCGCCGTCGAAATAGCCCGACAGCGCAATCCGTATCGCCGTCGGCGCAGGCTGATCACTCAGATCCACTGCGCCATAATGCAGGCGCAGCAATTCGCGCATGCGGTGCTCGTAATCCTCCCAGTCGAGCGCCCGCAAGGCGCCCTCCGCATCGGTCACGAGCAGCGCGACGCCGATCGGCGTCACCAGGCGATCGAGGCCGAAGCGTTCAGGCGTCTTGGTTGATCGGGCGGGCATCGCGGCACCAGGCAATCGAAACACACCCATCGCACTTGCCATGCCGGCCGTGCTATCGTCCACCCGAAAGCTGACGCTGGGGGAGCTCAACTTGATCCTGATCGCCAATATCCTGGTGGCGCTGGTCGCCGCACTGCACGTCTTCTTCCTGATCCTGGAGATGTTCCTCTGGGACAAGCCGCAAGGAATGAAGGTGTTTCGCAACACGCCGGAGAAGGCCGAGATCACGAAAGTGCTGGCCGCCAATCAGGGCCTCTATAACGGCTTCCTCGCCGCGGGTCTGATCTGGGGTCTCGTCCACGGCAACCCGGCCTTCGCATTCCAGATCAAGGCGTTCTTCCTGCTTTGCGTGATCGTGGCCGGGGCCTATGGCGCTGCGACCGTCAGCACCCGCATCCTGATGGTGCAGGCCCTTCCGGCGGCGGTCGCGCTGGTCGTTTTGTTCCTGGCCTGAGACGCCTGACCCAGGACTCCCTGACCCAGGGCTCCCTGACCTGAGACGCTACGGCGCAGCGCTGCGATCCTTGCGCGGCGGCGAAGCTTCCTCCACAATCTTCGGCAGCGATGGCGACCGTTGCAATCAACGGGAAAAGACCATCGACCGAAAATTCCGTCAGGAGGAACAACCAACATGACCAATCGCAGAGCTTTCTTAGCTGCCACGACAGCGCTCGCCTTCGCGTTCTCCGCGAACCAAGCCTTCGTAAGTGAAGCCTTCGCCCAGAAGAAATACGACACCGGGGCGACCGACACCGAGATCAAGATCGGCCAGACCGTGCCGTTCTCCGGCGCCTACTCCGTCTACGCCAATATCGGTAAGACCCAGGCCGCCTACTTCAAGATGATCAACGATCAGGGCGGCATCAACGGCCGCAAGATCAATCTGATCCAGTATGACGACGCCTATTCGCCGCCGAAGACGGTGGAGCAGGTGCGCAAGCTCGTCGAGGGCGACGAGGTGCTGTTCACGTTCCAGCTGATCGGCACCGCGGCCAATGCCGCCGTGCAAAAATATCTCAACGGCAAGAAGGTGCCGCAGTTGCTGGCCTCGACCGGCGCGGCCCGCTTCAACGATCCCCAGAACTATCCCTGGACCATCGCCTACAATCCCAACTACGTGTCCGAGGGCCGCATCTACGCCAAGTACATTCTCAAGGAGCATCCGAACGCCAAGATCGGCGTGCTCTATCAGAACGACGACATGGGCCGCGACTATCTCGCGGGCCTCAAGAGCGGCCTCGGCGACAAGGCCGCCAGCATGGTCGTCGGCGAGGTCTCCTACGAGGTCACCGACCCGACGGTCGACTCCCAGGTGGTCAAGCTGAAGTCGATGGGCGTCGACGTGTTCTTCGATGCCTCGACGCCGAAATTCGCGGCACAGGCGATCAAGAAGCTGGCCGACCTCGGCTGGACGCCGGTGCACATCCTCGACATCAATGCGAGCCCGATCTCGGCAACGCTGAAGCCGGCCGGCCTCGACATCTCCAAGGGCATCATCTCGACCCAATATGGCAAGGAGCCCAGCGATCCCCAGTGGAAGGACGATCCCGGCGTGAAGGCCTTCTTCGCCTTCATGGACAAGTATTTCCCGGAAGGCGACAAGCTCAACACCGTCAACACCTATGCCTATTCGGTGGCGGAGTTGCTGGTGCAGGTCCTGAAGCAATGCGGCGACGATCTGACGCGTGAGAACATCATGAAGCAGGTCGCCAACATCAAGGACTTCACGCCGAGCTTCGCCCTGCCCGGCATCAAGATCAACACCGGACCGAACGACTTCCGCGTCAACAAGCAGATGCAGATGATGAAGTTCAACGGCGAACGCTGGGAGCTGTTCGGACCGATCATCGAGGATTCGGGGCCTGCGGGTTAGCTCCAATCTCTTGGGGTGGGTTACGCTGCGGCTAACCCACCCCACAAAGGATGTGCGCCGCCCACCTTGCGTCGCAACAATCGTTCCTCCACACTCGCCCTCAGCGATGGCATCGGACGCGTCCTGCGGCCGGCAGATCATCGGCGATAACAAATTGAGGGAATTGCGAATGAGGAATGGAAAGCTGCATTTGGCCACGGCGCTTGCTCTGGCGCTGTCGATTTCAGCGGCCAATGCCCAGAAAAAATATGATCCGGGCGCGAGCGACACCGAGATCAAGGTCGGACAGACCATGCCGTTCTCGGGACCGGCGTCAGCCTATTCGTCGATCGGCAAGACGCAGGCCGCCTATTTCAAGATGATCAACGACCAGGGCGGCGTGAACGGCCGCAAGATCAATTTGATCCAGTATGACGACGCCTATTCGCCGCCGAAAGCCGTAGAGCAGATCCGCAAGCTGGTCGAGAGCGACGAGGTGTTGCTGACCTTCCAGATCATCGGCACGCCCGTGAACGCGGCCGTGCAGAAATATCTCAACGCCAAGAAGGTGCCGCAGCTGTTCGCGGCGACCGGGGCCTCGAGGTTCACTGATCCCAAGAACTTTCCGTGGACCATGGGCTTCAATCCCAATTACTTCGTCGAGGGCCGCATCTACGGCCAGTACATCCTGAAGGAGCATCCGAACGCCAAGGTGGGCGTGCTCTATCAGAACGACGACCTCGGCAAGGACTATCTGAACGGCATCAAGGCCGGCCTCGGTGACAAGGCCGCCAAGATGATCGTGACTGAAGCCTCCTACGAGGTGTCCGATCCCACCGTCGATTCGCAGGTCCTCAAGATCAAGGATGCCGGCGCCGACCTGTTCTTCAGTGCGACGACGCCGAAGCAGGCCGCGCAGGCGATCAAGAAGATCGCCGAAATGGGCTGGCATCCGGTCCAGATCGTCGACATCAACGCCACCTCGGTCGGCGCGGTGCTGAAACCCGCAGGCCTTGACGCCGCCAAGGGCCTGATCAGCGTCAACTACGGTAAGGAACCGCTCGATCCGACCTGGAAGGATGACCCCGGCATGAAGAAGTATTTCGACTTCATGGCGAAGTACTATCCGGATGGCGACAAGGATTCGAACTTCAACACCTACGGCTACAGCACCGCGCAGTTGCTGGTGCATGTGCTGCAGCAGTGCGGCGACAACCTGACGCGCGAGAACGTCATGAAGCAGGCAGCGTCACTGAAGGACGTCGTCAGCGACACTGCGCTGCCCGGCATCAAGGCCAACACGTCGCCGACCGACTACCGCGTCAACAAGCAGCTTCAGATGATGAAGTTCAACGGCGAGCGCTGGGAGCTGTTCGGCCCGATCCTGGAGGACGCGGGCCCGGCGGGCTAGCGGTTGCTCGATCTCTGAATGACGATCGGCGGCCTGCGGGCCGCCGATTTTTTTTGCCCCGTCTCTCACACCGTCACCCTGAGGCGGCCGCCCCTTTGGCGGCCCTCGAAGGGCGACGGCCCGGCTGATGGCCGCGCGGAAACATCCGGCCCGTACATCCTTCGAGGCTCCCGGCGCGATGCGTTGCATCGCGCCGCTCGCACCTCAGGATGACGGAGAGAGATCGCCGATTTGGCGGCGTCTACTCCGGTATCTCTCCAAAATTCTTCCCGATCGGCAGCACGGCGTGCCGGATCAGCCGCGAGTCCTCCACCGCGGCCTGGCGGTGCTTCACCGCTTCGCGGTAGACGGGATCGCGGATCATCTCGACGAAGGCTCCGACGCTCGGATATTCGGCGATGAAGCAATGGTCCCAGCGCTCGTCCTGCGGACCGATCAGCATCAGCTCGAATCTGCCTTGCCAGATGATGCGGCCGCCGAGGCGTTCGAACACCGGGCCACTCTCGCGGCCATAGGCCGCGTAGGCTTCGGCGCCGCTCGCCTTGCGGCCGTCCGGGTAGGCCGCCTCCTTGCGCAGGCGCACCAGGTTGAGCATGTGGATCGGACCCGGGCGGTCATTGTCCCGGAATTGCGCGAAGATCTCCTTGGTCGGATCGATATGGCCCATGTGGGTTTCCTCTGCGTGTTTCCTCGTGTTTTGTGCCGGCGATCCTAGCTCCGGCAAGCGATCGGCGGAACTGCGGCGGGCGAATGCCGCACCTCCTAATCGCGCGTTAAGGTCTGGGTAACCGGGCCTTAAACAGCGACCGCTAGCGTGCGGCGGGGCGGAATGACCGGGCGTTTTTGCGTATGGCGTGGGGAAAGAAAAAGGGTGGGCGGAAGGAGCCGCTGTTCGGCTTGCCCGCGGCGCTCGCCGATCTGCGCCTGACCGCGGCGGACCGCATCCCCGGCGGCGACGACAAGCCGAAGAAATCAACGAAATCATCCGCAAAGCGCAAGAGCGAGGATTCCGGCGACGAGCCGCCGCGCGAGCGCAAGGCACAAGCCAGCCGCAGCGGTGCCAAACGCCGCACCAAGTCACGCATCGGCGCCAGCCTCGGCCGCCTGGTCTATTGGGGCGCAGTGCTCGGCCTGTGGGGCGCGATCGCGGTGGTCGGCGTCGTGATCTATGTCGGCGCCCATCTGCCGCCGATCCAGTCGCTGGAAATCCCCAAGCGGCCGCCGACGATCCAGATCGTCGGCATCGACGGCAGCATGCTGGCGCAACGCGGCGAGATGGCCGGCGCCAACGTCGCGCTGAAGGACCTGCCGCCGTATTTGCCGAAGGCCTTCATCGCCATCGAGGACCGCCGCTTCTATTCGCATTTCGGCATCGACCCCGTCGGCATCCTGCGCGCCCTCGTCACCAACGTCATGCATCGCGGCGTCTCGCAGGGCGGCTCGACGCTGACGCAGCAGCTCGCCAAGAACCTGTTCCTGACCCAGGAGCGCACCATGCAGCGCAAGCTGCAGGAGGTGGAGCTCGCGATCTGGCTCGAGCGCAAGCATTCCAAGGACGAGATCCTGGAGCTCTATCTCAACCGCGTCTATTTCGGCTCCGGCGCCTACGGCGTCGAAGCTGCCGCGCAAAAATATTTCGGCAAGTCGGCGAAGAGCGTCACCATCGCCGAGGCCGCGATGCTGGCCGGTCTCGTCAAATCGCCCTCGCGCCTCGCGCCGAACCGCAACCCCGAAGGCGCCGAAGCGCGTGCGCAAATCGTGCTCGCGGCGATGGCCGATGCAAAGTTCATCACCGATGCGCAGGCGCAGGCCTCGATCGGCCATCCCTCCTACAATGTGAAGCCGGTCGGCGCCGGCACGGTCAATTACGTTGCCGACTGGATCGGCGAGGTGCTGGACGATCTGGTCGGCCAGATCGACGAGAGCATCAAGGTCGAGACCACGATCGATCCGAAGCTGCAGAGCGTGGCGGAAGCCGCCATCATCGACGAGCTCGCGGCCAAGAGCGTGAAGTTCAATGTCAGCCAGGGCGCGCTGGTGGCGATGACGCCTGATGGCGCGGTGCGCGCCATGGTGGGCGGGCGGAACTATTCCGAGAGCCAGTACAACCGCGCTGTGACGGCCAAACGCCAGCCGGGCTCCTCATTCAAGCCGTTCGTCTATCTGACCGCGCTCGAGCAGGGCCTGACGCCTGATACGATGCGCCAGGACGCGCCGATCGAGGTCAAGGGCTGGAGACCCGAGAACTACACCCATGAATATTTCGGCGCGGTAACGCTGACGCAAGCGTTGGCGATGTCGCTCAACACCGTCGCCATTCGCCTCGGCCTCGAGGTCGGGCCGAAGAACGTGGTGCGCACCGCGCACCGGCTCGGCATCTCCTCCAAGCTCGAGCCCAACGCCTCGATCGCGCTCGGCACCTCGGAAGTCTCCGTGGTCGAACTGGTCGGCGCCTATGCGTCCTTCGCCAATGGCGGTCTCGCGGTGGCACCGCATGTCGTCACGCGGATCAGGACGCTGGGCGGCAAGCTGCTCTACATGCGCCAGCCTGAGGAGCGCAATCAGGTCATCGACCCCCGCTATGTCGGCATGATGAACGCGATGATGCGGGAGACGCTGATATCAGGCACTGCCAAGAAGGCCGAGATCCCCGGCTGGCCCGCGGCCGGCAAGACCGGCACCAGCCAGGACTACCGCGACGCCTGGTTCATCGGCTACACCGCGAGCCTCGTCACCGGCGTCTGGCTCGGCAATGACGACAATTCGCCGACCAAGAAGGCGACCGGCGGCGGCCTGCCGGTCGAAGTCTGGTCGCGCTTCATGAAGACGGCGCACGAGGGCGTGCCGGTCGCAGCATTGCCGAGCACACAAGGTGGCTGGGGCCTGTCCAATCTCGCGCAGGCGGCCTCGCAGGTGTCGCCGCCGACAGCGGCAGCGCCCGGGCCGGCACCCGCAAGCAATGGCGGCTATCGCCCGCCGCCGACGCGCGCCAATGCGCGGCCGGAAGCGGCGGCGGGGCTCGACGGCTGGCTGATGGACCGGCTGTTCGGTGGAAACCGATAGGCTCGGGCTGAGGTCTCCATGACCTCAGGACAAAAACTGCGAAAACAACCCCATGCACAGTAGCCGAAGATAACGAAATCAACGGCTTGCGGAGGCAGCCCAGACGCCTGAAGCACGTGCCTGGAAATCAGCGGCATCGCTTCGGCAAGTCCTGCCCAGCGCGGCAAAATTCGCCGCGGACCGCAACTCGCCTAAAGCAAAAACTCCAATCCCTTCAAGCTCCCGTCAGCGGCCCGGGATTTGCTCTCATAAGTTGAGCGAGGGTCTGGGAGCGTTCCATGATTTCAAATCTATCCAGCGCGGCGCTGCCGCATCTGCGGCCCGCTTCAGCATCCACTTCAAATGCGAGGTCTGGTCTTCAGGCGGTGGCACCGGATGCGACCGACGCGGCAACCAGCGGCTTCCGGATCGACCTCTCGCAGGTCAAGCCGCTGTCAGGCGCCAAGGTCATATCGGCCGCGGATGATCCCGTCCTGCATGACCTCATGGCAACGCATTGGCTGATCGCGCACGAGACGAATGCACCTCAGTCGATCGTCGCGGACAATGCGCCGGAGAATACCTACGCGCAGGTGAAAGTGGACGGCAAGGTGGTGGCCACGCTGTACAACGGCGGATCCTCGGCCATGACCAATCAGGCGAGCGCGAAGATCGGCAAGCTGGAGGATCCTCCCGGCCTGAGTGGACCGGATCTGGCGCAGTGGCGGGCCGACAATTACGCGAGGCTGCTCGGCGGCACCGTCGAAAAGGCGCCCACCGCGATCACGCAATCGCAATGGACACCGCGTGAAAGCAGTTCCGCGACCTACAGCCGCGAGCAACTCGACGCAGCGTTCCAGGCGATGCTGGCCGAGGGACAAAGAGTCATGGCGCAGCAGCAAGCACGCTATCCGGCGTCGCACGCGCAGGCGGGGACGAGTGCGGATTTCAGCGCGTGAGCGCAGCCTGAAGCCGCCTCATTCTCAACTGTCATTCCCCGCGAAGGCGGGGAATCCAGTACGCCGCGGCTTCTCGATTCAATCAGAGCCGTCTCGGCGTACTGGGTCGCCCGGTCAAGCCGGGCGACGACAGCGAGTGTTAGGCGAGAGCCCGCCCTAATCCTCGACCCCGTACCGGTGCAGATCATTGCCGTAGGTGTCGAGCCACTTCTTGGCGCGCTCCATCGACGGACAGACTTTTCCGCACACGCGCCAGAACCGCGCCGAGTGGTTCATCTCGACGAGATGGGCGACCTCGTGGGCGGCGAGATAGTCGAGCACGAAGGGCGGCGCGAGGATCAGGCGCCAGGAGAACGACAGCGAGCCGGCCGAGGTGCAGGAGCCCCAGCGGCTGGACTGATCGCGGATCGACAGGCGCTTGACCCTGACGCCGAGCTCGGCGGCGTAAGCCTCCGCCGATCGCTGCAGGTCGCCTCGCGCCTCGCGCTTGAGGAAGTCACTGACGCGGCGATCGACATGGTCGAGCCCACCGGCGACGCAGAGAATGCGTTCCCCGCTGTCGCGCGTCTCGGTCCACACCGTGCCGCGCGTGCCCGCGCGATGAACGATGCGATGCGGCGTGCCGCGGAGCGGTATCACCGTGCCCGGCTGGAACGGCGCGGCCTTCGGCAAGCGACCAAGGCGCGCCGCGATCCACGCACCGTGGCGCTGTGCGAAGTCTTTTGCCTCGGCCAGCGTGCCGCGCGGCGGCATGGTGAGGATGGCTTCGCGATCACTCGGATGAATTCTCAGCGTGTAACGGCGCGCACGGCGGTGCCGGCGCAGTCGGATGGCAAAATATTGCGATCCATGGGTGATCAGGACGGTCTTGGGTTCGTGGGGCCGCCGATAGAGGAGAGCGCGAGTGGCCATGTCTGTCAGTCCGGGGGGCAGGAGGGCGCCCGGATTCTGCCATAACCGCCGCCAGGGAAAGCGCTCGGCGCAAAAACAAATCATTTGCCCAATATACAGCGGTCTAGCGTCCGGGAGACCCTACAGACTGGGGTTGGAACCGGCTTTTTTCGCCCCCGCTGCACGCATGCGGCACCCCCAAGGGCTGAGGGCCGACTCACTCCTATAAGGCTACCTAAATACCGCGAATCTGGAGGGAGCCGGGCCCGGCCGGAACCTCCGGCGGGGCCTGAATTTTCGACGGGAAAGCCGAAAACGAAGGTTATTCGGCCGCGAGAGCCTGCAACGAGCTCGGATTTGCAGCGGAGACCATGAAGTCATGGATTCGCGGCACGATTTCCGACTTGAAACGCGAGCCGTTGAACACACCGTAATGTCCGACGCCCTTCTGGACGTAATGAACGCGGCGATGATCGGGGATCGAGCTGCACAATGTGTGCGTCGCTTCGGTCTGACCGAGACCCGAGATGTCGTCATTCTCGCCTTCGACCGTCATCAACGCCACGCGCGTGACCTTGGAGGGGTCCACGCGTGTTCCGCGATGGGTCATCTCGCCCTTCGGCAGCGAGTGCTTCACGAACACGGTGTCGACTGTCTGCAGGTAATATTCGGCAGAGAGGTCCATCACCGCGAGATATTCGTCATAGAACTCGCGATGCTTGTCGACGAGGTCGCCGTCGCCCTTCACCAGATGGGCGAAGAGCTGCTTGTGGGCGTCCATGTGGCGGTCGAGATTCATGCTGATGAAGCCGTTGAGCTGCAGGAATCCCGGATAGACGTCGCGCATCATGCCCGGATGGGGGAACGGCACCTTGGTGATGACGTGGTTGCGGAACCAGTCGATGCCGCGCTCCTGGGCGAGGTTGTTCACCGCAGTCGGATTGCGACGGGTGTCGATCGGGCCGCCCATCAGCGTCATCGAGGTCGGCACGAACGGATCGCGCCGCGCTTCCATGACCGAGACGGCGGCGACCACCGGCACGGAGGGCTGGCACACCGCCATGACATGGGTGTTGCCGCCGAGCACGTGCAGCATCTCGATGACGTAGTCGATGTAATCGTCGAGATCGAAGCGGCCATCGCTGAGCGGCACCATGCGGGCATCGGCCCAATCGGTGATGTAGACCTCATGCGCCGGCAGGAAAGCCTCGACCGTGCCGCGAAGCAGCGTCGCATAATGGCCGGACATCGGCGCCACGATCAGCACGCGCGGCTGCGGGCTGCGCAGCGGACGAGCGAACTTGCGATCGAAGTAGAGCAGCCGGCAGAACGGCTTTTCCCAGACCGAGCGAACCTCGACGGGGACGCGGATGCCGTTGACCTCGGTGTCGTCGAGGCCCCATTCCGGCTTGCCATAGCGGCGCGTGGTGCGCTCGAACAATTCGCAGGCCGCGGCAACCGACTTGCCGACCTCGGTGCGCGCCCAGGGATTGAGAGGATTCTGAAACAGCAGCTTGGTCGCGTCAGTGACCGCACGTGCCGGATTGAGAGAGGCGTGCGCCATCTCGTACATCCAGTACATCGGCGTCGTCAGGACCGGACTGCCTTCTGCAGCCAGGGGCGGTGCGCCGCCAAACTCACCAATAGGCATCGCTATATCCCTCTTCGCATCGCAGCATATTGCCGAATGCGTAATATTGCGTCAATGCATGGTTCCGTACATCTACGTAGCCGAAGTGACTAAACCAGCCGGAATCCACGGGAAAGTGACGCTATTCGCCGCCTGACAGCAGCGAGCCGTGCCGTTTGGCGCTGCGCAAAAGGGCAAGGAATGCTGCAAAAGATGCAACCAGAAGGACGGCGTTGATGGCCAGCGCCTCCAGCATCAGGTCGGCGCGGAAGGTGTTTTCGATCAGCAGCGCGCGCATCCCCTCGAAGGCATAGGTCGGCGGCAACGCCCAAGCGACGTATTGCAGCCAGGCCGGCAACACGCTGACGGGATAGTAGACGCAGGCGAGCGGCAGGATCGCGAACATCAGGGTCCAGACGATGCTCTCGGCGCCGAGGCCGTTTCGCAGCACGAGACCCGACACGAAGATGCCGACCGACCAGCTCGTGAAGATCAGATTGCAGAAGAACGCGATCAAGGGCAGGCCCAGGGCATAGACATTGAAGTGGAACATGAACAGGGCGAGCAAGGTCATCGGAATGATCCCGATCGCAAGCCGGATCAGGCTCATGACCATCAGCGACAGCAGAAACTCGATCGGCCTCAAGGGGCTCATCATGAGGTTGCCGATGTTGCGCGCCCACATCTCCTCCAGGAACGAGATGGAGAAGCCGAGCTGCCCGCGGAACAGGATGTCCCAGAGGATGACGGCGCCGATCAGGGTGCCGCCGGCGCGCGCGAAGAAATTGGAATTCTCGGCGATGTAATACTGGATGAAGCCCCAGGTGATGACCTGCAGCGCCGGCCAGTACAGCAATTCGAGCAGCCGCGGCCAGGACGACAGCAGGAGGTACCAGTAGCGCAGGATCATCGCACCGATGCGGTGGACGGAGATGCCGCGGTGGAGGGAAACCTCGCTCATCGCACCACCTCCTTGGCACCGTTCACCCGGCCGCGCGCGACGTCCAGAAACACCTCCTCCAGCGTGGTGCGGTTGTAGCGGGCCATGATCGCCTCCGGCGTGTCGTCGTCCTCGATGCGGCCGCGTTTCATGATGATGACGCGGTCGCAGAGCCGCTCGACCTCGAGCATGTTGTGCGAAGCCAGGAGGATGGTGGCGTTGTTGTCCTTGCGATAACGCTCCAGATGCGCCCGCACCCAGTCGGCGGTGTCAGGATCGAGCGAGGCGGTCGGCTCGTCCAGCAGCAGCAGCTCGGGCCGGTTGATCAGCGCTTTGGCGAGCGCCACGCGGGTCTTCTGCCCGGCGGACAGCTTGCCGTTGGCGCGGTCGATGAAATCGGTGAGATCGAGATCGTCCGCAAGCTCGGCGATGCGGCCGGCGAGGTTCTTCACCGCATAGAGCTTGCCGAACACGGTGAGGTTCTGCCGCACCGTGAGCCGCATCGGCATGTCGACATAGGGGCTCTCGAAGTTCATCCGCCCCAGCACGGCAGCGCTCTCCTCGGGCATTCCATGACCGAGCACCTGTACGCGGCCGGAGGTCGGCAGCACCAGGCCCATGATCATCGCGATGGTCGTGGTCTTGCCGGCGCCGTTGCCGCCCAGAAGCCCGGTGATGCTGCCGCGCGGCAGCGAAAAGGAGATGTCGTCGACGGCGCGGATCTGCTTGTAGACCTTGACGAGGTGCTCGACCGCGATCGCCGCGGACGAGCTGCGCTCCGCGACAGTCGGCCGACTTGAAGCCTTGCCATTCTCGGTCATGCTGGTCGTTCTTCTGCTATTGCAGCGGATAGCGCAAGGCTTGTAATCCGGTGGTTCCGCGAGCCCAGCGTTTGTGATCTTGGAAGGCACCGCCACATTGGCCGATATGACTGAAATTGCTGCTTCCGACTTTCGCCACGCGCAGCGGCATATCCGCCTGGACACGATCCTGCGGCTGCGCTGGCTGGCGGTGCTGGGCCAGCTCGCCGCGATCTTCATCGTGGCGCAGGGGTTGGAATTCAACGTCGAGATCGTCCCCTGCGTCAGCATCATCGCCTTGTCGGCCGCGCTCAATCTGGCGCTCCAGACCGTGTCCAATCCGCTGCAGCGGCTGGAGCCGATGCAGGCGGCCGGACTGCTCGCGCTGAACATCGTGGAGCTGGCCGGTCTGCTGTACTTCACCGGCGGACTGCAGAACCCGTTCTCGTTCCTCTTCCTCGCGCCGGTGCTGATCTCGGCCACGGCGCTGCCGGCGCGCTTCACGTTCGGTCTCGGCGTGCTGGCCGTGGCCTGCGCCTCGGTCCTTTTCTTCTTCCACCTGCCGCTGCCCTGGGATTCCGACGATCCCCTGGTGCTGCCGCCGATCTATCTCGTCGGCGTCTGGCTCTCGATCGTGCTCGCGATCGGCGTCACCAGCCTCTACTCGTTCCAGGTGACGGAAGAGGCGCGCAAGCTCGCGGACGCGCTGGCCGCGACCGAGCTGGTGCTGACGCGCGAGCAGCACCTGACCCAGCTCGACGGGCTCGCCGCTGCGGCCGCGCACGAGCTCGGCACGCCGCTCGCGACGATCTTTTTGATCTCGCGCGAGCTGGAAAAGACGGTGAAGGACGCCAGCTTTGCCGCCGACCTGAAGACGCTGCGCGAGCAGACCCAGCGCTGCCGCGACATCTTGAGTAAGATCACCCAGCTCTCCTCCACCGGCGCGCCGTTCGACCGCATGAAGCTGTCGGAGCTGATCGAGGAGGTGGTGGCCCCGCACCGCGATTTCGGTGTCGAGATCAAGGTGCGGATCGCGGTCGCCGCCGTGTCCGAACCTGTCGGCTCGCGCAATCCGGCGATCCTCTACGGCGTCGGCAACATCGTCGAGAACGCGGTCGATTTCGCCCATACCACCGTCGAGGTGAATGCGTGGTGGAACAAGGACACGATCGAGCTTCTGATCTCCGACGATGGCCCCGGCATTCCGCCCGATATCCTGAACCGGATCGGCGAGCCCTATCTGTCGCGGCGGCGAAATACGGATGACGGCGGTGGTGAGCGACGCGGTCTCGGATTGGGCGTGTTCATCGCGCGTACATTGCTGGAACGCACCGGCGCGAAGGTCTCGTTTACCAACCGGATCTTTCCGGAACACGGCGCGGTGGTCCAGATCACATGGCCGCGACAGCGTTTTGAGGCTATCGAGAGCCTCGAAGAAACAATAGGATAGGCCGCGACCTTGCGTCGCACAACAGGGCCGATCGACTATCGGCGGCCTTGGCACCGCCCGATTGCGAGGCCATATGTAGACGCGTTGGAGAGAGGACAAAACCTTGAACGCCATCGCCGAACTGAACGAACAGACCGACCGCTCGCTGCTCATCGTGGAGGACGACAAGCCGTTCCTGGAGCGGTTGTCGCGCGCCATGGAAACGCGCGGCTTCTCGGTGACGTCGTGCGACACCGTCTCGGACGGTCTTGCGCAGATCGGCAAGGCAGCGCCGGCATTCGCCGTAGTGGATTTGCGGCTCGGCGACGGCAACGGCCTCGACGTGGTTTCGGCGCTGAAGAAGAAGCGCCCGGATGCGCGCGCGATCGTGCTGACCGGCTATGGCAACATCGCCACCGCCGTCACCGCGGTGAAGATGGGCGCGATCGATTATCTCTCGAAGCCGGCGGATGCCGACGACGTCGTCGCGGCGCTGCTGTCGACCAGCGCGGAGAAATCCGAGCTGCCGACCAACCCGATGTCGGCCGACCGCGTGCGCTGGGAGCACATCCAGCGCATCTACGAGATGTGCAACCGCAACGTCTCGGAAACGGCACGGCGGCTCAACATGCACCGCAGGACGTTGCAGCGCATTTTGGCCAAGCGCGCGCCGAGGTAAGTTTCCGCCGCACTCGTGCCCCGGACGCAGCGCAGCGCTTCTTCAGCGGTGCGCTGCAGAGCCGGGGCCCATGACTCGGCATACATTGCGGCCTCTGGGTCCCGGCTCTGCGCAGCAGCGTTTCACGCTGCAGCGCGTCCGGGACACGAGACCGTCCTACTCCCAAAAATCGGCGTGCCCTTGCGGATCGACCAGCCGGTTGATCCGAAGCGCCGCCGCCATTCCAAACCGCACCGTCATCTGCTTGCGCGTGGCGGCTGCGAGCTTGTGCTCGGGCGCTTCGCATTGCATGTGCGCGCCATAGGCGTCGGCGATGATCAGGCCGGTGTCATCCGGAAAGATCTCGCACGGCAGGTCCTGCGTGAAGGCGAAGAACAGCCGGTCGCAATGGGCGCGGTATTCGTGCCATTTCTGGTCGGCGCGCAGATCCTCCACCGACGATTTGATCTCGACGATCCAGATCTCGCCGCGCTCGTTCAGCGCCACGAGATCGGCGCGCCGGCCCGAGGGCAGCGGCAATTCGCTGATGCAGGTAAAGCCGAGCGAACGCAGCAGCCGCGCGGTGCCGCGCGCGACCGCGAGCGCCGTCTCCGACTGGCGACGATCAGGGGGCGGCACGAGGGCGATGTTGCGGGCGGAGCTGTCCATGGGGGGAGGATAGCCGATTCCGTTTGGGGCGGACACTCTCTCCATTCGTCATTCCGGGGCGAGCGGAGCGCGAGCCCGGGATGACAGCGAACGAACGGAACCTCCCCTCCCCCACGCACTTATCACGCAGCCGCCGCACCTCGGCGGACCATCGAGGCTGCGCGGATGATCGACGATCTCTGGTACAAGAACGGCGTGATCTATTGCCTTTCCGTCGGCTCCTATATGGACGCCAACGGCGATGGCGTCGGCGACTTCAAGGGCCTGCTCCGCCGGCTCGACTATCTGCACGGCCTCGGCATCACCACGATCTGGCTGATGCCGTTCCAGACCTCGCCCGGCCGCGACGACGGCTACGACATCGCCGACTATTACAGCGTCGATGCCCGCTACGGCACGCTCGGCGATTTCGTCGAGTTCGCCCACGGCTGCAAGCAGCGCGGCATCCGCATCATCATCGATCTCGTCGTCAACCACACCTCCGACCAGCATCACTGGTTCAAGGAGGCGCGGCGCGACAAGACTTCGCCCTATCGCGACTGGTATGTGTGGTCCGACAAGAAGCCCGCCGGTGCCGACAAGGGCATGGTGTTTCCCGGCGTGCAGAAATCGACCTGGACGCGCGACAAGGAAGCGGGCGCGTATTACTTCCACCGCTTCTACGATTTCCAGCCCGACCTCAACACCTCGAACCCGCATGTGCAGGCCGAGATTTTGAAGATCATGGGTTTCTGGATCCAGCTCGGCGTCTCCGGCTTCCGCATGGACGCCGTGCCCTTCGTGATCGCGACCAAGGGCGCGAAGGTGAAGAAGCCGGTCGAGCAGTACGACATGCTGCGCGCGTTCCGCGAATTCCTGCAATGGCGGCAGGGCGACGCCATCATCCTCGCCGAAGCCAACGTGCTGCCGAAGACGGACATGGAATATTTCGGCCGCGATGCCGACCGCATGCACATGATGTTCAACTTCCACGTCAACCAGCATCTGTTCTACGCGCTGGCGTCCGCCGACTCGCGCCCGCTGGCGAAGGCGCTGAAGGCGACCAAGCCGCGGCCGGCTTCGGCGCAATGGGGCCTGTTCCTGCGCAATCACGACGAGCTCGATCTCGGACGGCTGACCAAGGCGCAGCGCGATGCCGTGTTCAAATCGTTCGGCCCCGACAAGGACATGCAGCTCTACGACCGCGGCATCCGCCGCCGCCTCGCGCCGATGCTGGGCGGCGACCGCCGGCGGCTCGAGCTCGCCTACAGCCTGATGTGCACGCTGCCGGGAACGCCCGTGATCCGCTATGGCGACGAGATCGCGATGGGCGACGACCTCTCGCTGCCGGAACGCAATTGCGCGCGCACGCCAATGCAATGGTCGACCGAGCCGCATGGCGGCTTCACCAAGAGCGACAAGCCGGCCTGCCCCGTGATCGACAAGGGGCCTTACGGCTATCCGCACGTCAACGTCGCAAAGCAGCGGCGCGATCCCAACTCGATGCTGAACTGGACCGAGCGCATCGTCCGCATGCGCAAGGAAGTACCTGAAGTTGGCTGGGGCGATTTCGCGATCATTCCGGTGCGCGATCCCGCCGTCTTCATCATGCGCTACGACTGGCGCAACAATTCGGTGCTGTTCGTGCATAACCTCGACGAGAAGCCGCGCGAGATTGCATTCTCCGCGGGGCTGCCGGATGAGGCCGGCGCGCACCTGATCAATCTGCTCGCGGAGGACCATAGCCATGCCGACAAGCGCGGCCAGCACCGAATCGTGCTGGAGCCGTATGGCTATCGCTGGTACCGCGTCGGCGGGCTGGACTATCTGTTGAAGCGGAGCGACATCGACGGGGATACGGTGAGAGGGAAGAAGCATCCGGGGTAGTGCCCAACTGTAACCGCACACCCCACTGTCGTCCCCGCGCACGCGGGGACCCATAACCACAGGAAGAAGTTTGTGGCGAGCGGGCAACTCCGAATCGTCGCCAAACCACTCCCTGTGGTTATGGATCCCGGATCTGCGCTCCGCTTCGCTGCGCTTGTCCGGGACGACATCTCACGGCGGGGCCACCACCACCCCCTCATTGCCGCGCAGATCCAGCACGCCTTCGATCCGCTCGTCCTCGCGATCCAGGAACGTCGACAGCAGTATGCTGCTGCCGAAACGGATCGCGCTGGTGGTGACCGCGACCGGATCGGGACCGAGATTGAGCGCCACGATCACCGCCCGGCCCTCGGCCTCGCGGCGATAGATCAGGAGATCGCCTTGCGCCGCGATCGGATGATAATCGCCCGCGACCAGCGGCCGACTGCTCTTTCGCAGGGTGACCAGGCGTTTGTAGAGGCTGAGGATCGAGCGCGCATCGGCTTCGAGGTTGGCGACATTGTCGCGCGCATAGTGCTCCGGCAGCGGCAGCCACGGCCGCGCCGCGGAGAAGCCTGCGAATTCGGTAGCATCCCACTGCATCGGCGTGCGGCAGCCATCGCGGCCGACACCGATGCCGGGCACGTTCTTCTCGAAGGGGTCGCGGACATCCTCCGGCGCGATGGCCACCTGATGCATGCCGATCTCGTCGCCGTAATAGAGCGTCGGCGTGCCGCGTAGCGTCAGCAGCAGCATGGCGGCGACGCGGGCCTGCTCCGGCCCGACGCGGCTCGCGACCCGCGGGCGGTCGTGATTGCCGAGCACCCAGTTCGGCCAGGCGCCGCGCGGCAGCGCCTTCTCGTAATCCTCGATGATTGTCTCGATCGACCGCGCGCTCCAGAACGTCGAGAGCAGCGCGAAGTTGAACGGCATCTGGGCGCCGGTGAGGTCGTTGCCGTAATAGGCCATGAGACGGTGCAGCGGCAGATAGATCTCGCCGATCAGGACGCGGGCCCCGAATTCGTCGGTGACGCGCCGCATCTCGACGATCACGTCGTGCACCTCGGGCTGGTCGGTGGAGTATTGCGTCATGATCCTTTCGTTGGGCGGCCGGCCCTCGACGTAATGCGGATTGGGGGGGTTGTCGCGGAATTCGGCATCCTTGATCAGGTGCCAGATCACGTCGACGCGAAAGCCGTCGACGCCCTTGTCGAGCCAGAACCGCATCACGTCGTAGATCGCGGCGCGGACGTCCGGATTGCGCCAGTTCAGGTCCGGCTGCTGGGCGAGGAAGGCGTGGTAATAATACTGCCCCGTGGTCTCGTCGAACTGCCACCCGCTGCCGCCGAACTCGGACAGCCAGTTGTTCGGCACCCCGCCGCCGGGTGCCGGATCGCGCCAGATGTACCAGTCTCGCTTGGGATTGTCGCGCGAGGCGCGGCTCTCGACGAACCAGGGATGCTGATCGGAGGTGTGATTCGGCACGAGGTCGAGGATCAGCTTCAGGCCGTTGTCGTGGACGGCGGTGATCAGCGCATCGAAATCGGCCATCGTGCCGAACAGCGGCTCGATGCCGGTATAGTCGGCGATGTCATAGCCGAAATCTTCCATCGGCGAGGGGAAGATCGGCGACAGCCAGATCGCGTCGACGCCGAGCGATTTGACGTAAGGCAGCCGCTGCAAAATGCCGGCGAGATCGCCGACGCCGTCATTGTTCGAATCCTGAAACGAGCGCGGGTAGATCTGATAAAAGATACCGTCGCGCCACCAGTTCTCATCGCCTTGAGCCAAGATCGTCCCCCGAATGCGCTTCGCGCGGAAAGCAACGCGAGATCGCGCCAGGGGTTCAGACCAACAGGGCTTTGGGACGGCTATGTGACGTCGGCGGCAGTGAACGCGCCGCCCGGGTCCACATGGCGTGGTTCCGCCCGGAATCGCCGCAATTCCGCGCCAGTCCGGCCTTTGTTCCGGCTTCAGCCCACCGCGATGCCAGTGGAACTTCGGTTCCGAGGGACGAAACCACTGGAGGGACCCATGAGGTCACGCATCACACTGTGCTCGCTCGCCTTCGCACTCGCCACATTGCCGCTCGCGGCAGGACTATCTCCCGCCTTCGCCAAACCGACCGTCGAGGTGGCCTTCGTGCTCGATACCACCGGCTCGATGGCGCGCCTGATCGAAGGTGCCAAGCGCAAGATTTGGTCGATCGCCACCACGATCGTCGATTCCAATCCGGACGCCGACATCCGCATGGGCCTCGTCGCCTATCGCGACATCGGCGACGACTATGTGACGTCGAAGATCGAGCTGACCCGGGACATCCAGGATCTCTACGCCAATCTACTCGAGCTGAAAGCGCGCGGCGGCGGCGACTGGCCGGAAAGCGTCAACGAGGCGCTCGACGTCGCCGTCAACAAGCTGCAATGGACGCCGGGCAGCGAGGCCAGGCACATCGTATTCCTGGTCGGCGATGCGCCGCCGCACATGGACTACGCCCAGGACACCAAATATCCGACGACGCTCGCGGTCGCCAGGCAAAAGGACATCATCGTCAATGCCGTGCTCGCCGGCGATGCCCGCGATACCGAGCGAGTCTGGCGCGACATCGCACAGATCGGCAGCGGCCGCTTCATCCCGATTCCGCAGGATGGCGGGCAGGTCGTGGTGATCGAGACGCCCTACGACCAGGACATCATCATCCTGCAGCAGCAGCTCAACGGCACGGTGATCCCCTATGGCCCGCGCGAAACGCAGAAGCGGACCGAGATGAAGGTTCAGCAAACGGCCAGCGTTGCGGCGGCCTCGCGGGCAACCGCAACCGACATGGCGAGCTACATCAACAAGAGATCCGCCTCGACCGCGGAAGCCGTCACCGGCGGCGGCGATCTCGTCGCCGATGCCGCCAAAGGCACGACCAACGTCGCCTCCGTCAAGGACGCCGACCTGCCCGAGAACCTGCGGGCCATGAAACCCGAGCAGCGCGAGGCCGAAGTCGCCAAGCAGGTCGAGCAGCGCAAGGCCTTGAACGAGAAACTTACCGCGCTGGTCGGCAAGCGCGACAAGTATATCGCCGAGCAGGCCGCGAAGTCGCCCAAGACGTCGTCCTTCGACGGGGTCGTCCGGGAGGCATTGAAAGCGCAGATCAAATGATTGCCGCGAGGAGGCCGGGGAACGTTCGTCCCCCGGCCTTCTCGCACGAATCTTTTGCTTGGCGGCCTGGCAAAAATCGGCATTGTGGCGCCATGACCGAGCAAAACGACACCCAAGAATCTTCGCAAACCAAGGCCGGCGCGATCATCGTCCCCGTGACGCTGTTCGAGCAGAACTGCACCATCATCTGGGACGAGCCCAGCAAGAAGGCCGTGGTGATCGATCCCGGCGGCGACGTGCCGAAGATCCTGGACGCGATCAAGCAGACCGGCGTCACCGTGGAGAAGATCTGGCTGACCCACGGCCATATCGACCATGTCGGCGGCGCGGCCGATTTGCGCGATGCGCTGAAAGTGCCGATCGAGGGGCCGCATGTCGCCGACAAATTCCTGCTCGACAACGTCGTGGAGAGCGGCGCGCGGTTCGGCATGACCGGGGTGCGCAATTTCGAGCCCGACCGTTGGCTCGACGAGGGCGACAGCGTGTCGATCGGCGGCCTGCGGTTCGACATCTTTCACTGTCCCGGCCACTCGCCCGGCAGCGTGGTGTTCTTCAGCAAGGATCTGCGCTTCGCCCATGTCGGCGATGTCCTGTTTGCAGGCTCGGTTGGCCGCACCGATCTGCCCGGCGGCAGCCATGCGACGCTGATCAACTCGATTCTGACCAAGCTGCTGCCGCTCGGCGACGATGTCGGCTTCATATGCGGCCACGGCGCCGGCTCCAGCATCGGCCAGGAACGGATGACCAATCCGTTCATCACCGGCGAGATGTAGCGGTCTTACTCGGCGGCCTCGGTGAGCACGGGCTCGCCGAGGTGACGATCGCCCCAGTCGCGGATCGCGGCGACGACCGGCACGAAGCTTTTGCCCTTGCGCGTCAGGCGATACTCGACCTTCGGCGGCACTTCGCCAAAATCCTTGCGGTCGATCAGGCCGCTTTCGGTCAGCGCCTTCAATTCACGGCTGAGTACGCGCGGGGTGATCTCGGCGCTGCCTTCCGTGCCGCGCAACAGGCCGCTCCTGATCTCGCCATAGCGGCGCGGGCCATCCTTCAGATCCCAGACGATGCGGAGCTTGTACTTGCCGCTGATCATCTTCTGAAACGCCGCGACCGGACAGGTGCGCGCCGGGTTCGCCTTCGCCATGTCGTCTCCTCCACGCGTCGGATTCTTGTTTTGACGCGTTTTCTTCAAGCCAGCCGGCATCCACTTCGCTCGAAAACGCTATGGCGAAGAGGATAGGAGCGACGTCGAAAAAGTCCATACTATCAATTTTGTCCATACTTGCAGGATCGCTCGCAAGCCGCAGATGATGACGCACACGACGAACAGGGAGCGTCACATGAAGCACTTCATGATCCGATACGAATTCAGGAACGGCACGACGGAGGCCTGGCACCAGGAGATCGGCCGCTTCGTCAAGGCGATCGACGGCGATCCGGAGCTCAAGGGGCGGATCGGCTATCGTGTCCTCAAGAATCGCGACGACGGCAGCTATTTCCATCTCGCCAGCGTCGCCGACGATGCCGCGCAAAAAGCGCTGCAATCGCGCGACTTCTTCCGGGCATATCAGGAGATGACGCGGAAGGTCGCCGGCGGCGAGGTGACGGTGACGCCGATCGAGTGGATCGGTCAGACGGCGTAGCTCAGGCGGGATGAAGCAACGGCATCCCCACAAACTCCGCTGTCGTCCCGGACAAGCGTAAGCGCAGATCCGGGACGACAGCGGGGCTACTTCATCAGCCCCGCGGCGGTCAGTGCGCGCGTGATGATCTGGCCGAGATCGAAGCCGCGAGCCTCCTCGCGTGTCGGCTCGGCCGGCTGCTCGGCGACCGCTGCGCGGATCGAGCGGGCGAGATGCGGCGCGGGCGTCAGTGCCGGCTGCGCTATCGGCTTGGCCTCCGCTTTTGCAGCGTCTGCAATCCAGCCGGTGAGGCCGAAGAATTTTGCGATGTGATAGGACGAGGAAATGCCGGCCTCGATCAGGAATGCGCCTTCCACGCCATAGCGCTGGTCGTTGTCGGCAAGCCCGAGCGGCGTGCCATGCGCCATGTCGGTGATGGCGTAGGACTCGACCAGCGTCTCGCCGTCCTTGCCCCACCAGGCCTGGCGCGGATAGCCGTCGACATTGGTCTCCGCCATCGGCGCTTCCGGCAGATCGTGCAGATCGAGCCACTGCTTGACGATCTCGTTGGCATTGCCGGGATTGACGGTGCGGTCGGCGCTGCCGTGCCACACCGAGACCTTCGGCCAGGGACCGCGATAATCCGAGGCGTTGCGCACGAGATCGCCGAGCTCGCGCGCGGGACGCGTCGGGGAATGAAACATGCCGTCCAGCGCCTCGCGCAAATTCGAGGCGATGCCATAGGGCAGTCCGGCGATGACCGCACCGGCCGCGAAGACTTCCGGATAGGTCGCGAGCACCACCGACGTCATGCCGCCGCCGGCGGATAGGCCGGTGACGAAGACGCGCCTGGGATCGATGCGATGCGCCTCGACCATGTGCGCGATCATCTCGCGGATCGAATGCGCCTCGCCGCTGTCCCGCGCCGTATCTTCCGGATTGAACCAGTTGAAGCAGGTGTTGCCGTTGTTGATGCGCTGCTGCTCGGGCATCAGCAGCGCGAAGCCATAGTGCTTCGCGAGCGTCGACCAGCCCGCGCCGAGATCGTAGCCCGCTGCCGTCTGCCCGCAGCCATGCAGCACGACGACCAGCGCGCGCGGCTTCTGCAACTGCTCCGGCACGAACGCGAACATGCGCAAGGCGCCCGGGTTGTCGCCGAAGCCGGTGACCTCTTGCAATGGACTGGACGCATCCGCGCTTCGGCCGAGCTCGGCAAAGCGCAGACCGTCCAGCCTCGGCAGACGTCTCAACAGATCAACATTTTTGGCTAGCGACACGGCAACTTCCTGGTGGGCGGCTTTCAACGTTCAGCCAAACCAGATAGTTGCTGCATTGCAAAATAAAAAGACCGTGCGCTGTCAATCGACCAAAATCACGGGAAATTCCGCCGAAATCCGCACGAATCAACCGCAATGCCTCGCCTTCACGCCGATGCACGACGCATCCACGACAGAAATGCGGCACAGATCATGATTAATGTCACAAACAGCGCAAGCGAGACCAGAAATCCTGCGCGCGCTGATTGCAGGGCATCGACCGCGAAGAACACCGCGCCGATTGCGGCCACTCCGGCCGCATTTCCGACCTGCGCCGTCGTGCCGTACATGCCGGACGCGGAGCCTGCGGCGACAGGCTTGACGGTCGAGAGTACCGCGCCGGAGAGCGGCGCCATCACCAGTCCCTGACCGTAGCCGAAGATGATCATGATGAACGCGAGCAGGAGCGGCGATGGCGCATCTATATAGGCCGCAACAAGCGCGAGCGCGGCGAGGCCTGCGATCTGCAGCGCACACCCTTCGATCAACACCTTGGTGCCGCGATGACGCGCCCGCGCGCCGCTGTGGCGCGAGGCCACGACGAAGGCAAGCGCAAGCGGGATGAAGGCCAGGCCGGCTGACAGCGGCGGGATTTTCAGGCCGCGCTGCATGAACAGCGTCATGACCAGATAGAAGGAAAGATTGGCCAGGAAGAAAAAGAAGGCGGCGCCAAGTCCGCGCAGGAAAGCGGCATCCGCCAGCAGCGTGAGGTCGATCAACGGCATGCCGCCGGCACCAGCGACTGCGTGCTCGAGCTTCAGGAACGCTACGAGGACGACGCCGCCGACCGCCATCACGGCCCACAGCCAGGGTGCCCAGCCGACATCGTGACCAAAAAGCAGCGGGCCGATCAGGCACAGCAGCCCCGCGAACAGGACCAAGCTGCCCTTGATGTCGAGCCTCGTCCCTGATCGCCGCGGCACCGACGGCATGATGCGCCAGGCGGCACCTGCAATGACGAGGCCGCAGGGCACGTTGACGAAGAACACCGAACGCCAGCCGGTGCCGGCAAGGTCGATCGTGACCAGCAGGCCGCCGAGCAGGAAGCCCGCGGCACCCGCCAGCCCCAGCACGATCCCGTAGATGGCGAATGCGCGGCTGCGTGTCTCGTCGGTGAAGAGGAGATGCAGCGTCGCCAGCACCTGGGGCACCATCAGCGCCGCGGTCGCGCCCTGCGCCAGGCGGGCGATGATCAACTCCACCCCTGAGAGCGCGAGCCCGCACCACAGCGAGGTCGCCGTGAAGCCGAGCACGCCGGCCAGGAAAATAGTCTTGGTGCCATGGATGTCGCCGAGCCGGCCGCCTGTGACGACAAGCGTGGCATAAGCGATCAGGTAGATCGCGATGACCGCTTCGATCTGCGCGGGCGTGGCATTCAGATCGACCGCAATGGTCGGGATGGCGACGTTCACGATGAAGGCATCGACGCCGAACATGAACTGGGCGGCCACGACGATGGCCAGCACCCACCAGCGGCGGGACGAATCGACTTGTTGTGTGACGATCTGATGCATCGGCGCATGACCCGGAACTATCGTTGCCTGATGATTTCAGGTCGTGGGCGGTGGCGCGATTACCTCGCAGGTCAGATTCGTGCGCTCTTCGCCTCTCCCCGCTTGCGCTAGGGCCATCGCACATGCTTCGCGGCGACATCGGAGCAAGCGTCTCGTCCTTCGAGCCGACCGCTTCGCGGCCTCCTCAGGATGAGGCTGAACTACGTCGGTGTGCTTTGAAACTGCACCGGCGTACTCCGCCCTCATCATGAGGGCCCGCCAACGGCGGGCGTCTCGAAGGAGATGCCGCGGCGGAGGTTGCCTCAAATGCGATAGCCCTGCCGCAAGCGGGGAGAGGGAGAAGAGGCAACTTCGCCGCATGCCTGCATTCCGCCGCGCGGGACACCGCGCGATTGCGTTCGCGCCCTCCGACACGTAGCCTCACCGTCTCAACAAACAGAAAATCAAAGCCGGAGAGACGTCATGGCGCGCCTGAAGTTCGGAGCCTTCCTTGCCCCGCATCACCCGATCGGGGAGCATCCGATGCTCCAGTTCCGGCGCGATCTCGACCTGGTCGAGCAGCTGGACGCGCTCGGCTATGACGAGTTCTGGTGCGGCGAGCATCATTCCTCGGGTTGGGAGATGATCGCCTCGCCGGAGATGTTCCTGGCGGCGGCCGGCGAGCGCACCAAGCGGATCAAGCTCGGCACCGGCGTGGTGTCGTTGCCCTATCATCATCCCTATAATGTTGCCCAGCGCATGGTGCAGCTCGACCACATGACCGGCGGCCGCGCCATCTTCGGCTCCGGTCCCGGCGCGCTCGCCTCCGACGCGCACACGCTCGGCATCGATCCGATGACGCAGCGCGACCGCCAGGACGAGGCGATCGGCGTCATCCGCCGCCTCTTCAACGGCGAGCGCGTCACGGCCAAGAGCGACTGGTTCACCATGAACGACGCCGCGCTGCAGATCCTGCCGTTGCAGGAGGAAATGCCGTTCGTCGTGGCCTCGCAGATCTCGCCCTCCGGCATGACGCTCGCCGGCAAATACGGCTGCGGCATCATCTCGCTGGGCTCGATGACGACGCAGGGGCTGATGTCGCTGCAGCAGCAATGGCAGTTCGCCGAGGACGCCGCGAAGAAGCACGGCACGAAGGTCGACCGCGCCGATTGGCGCGTGCTCCTGACCTTCCACATCGCCGAGACCCGCGAGCAGGCGCGCAAGGAAGCAGGCGCCGGGCTGATGCGTTGGCACAATGAGTATAATGTCGGCACGCTGCAGCGGCCGGGCCTGACCGCGTTCTCCTCGCCCGACGAGGCCGTGGACAAGACCGCCTTCGTCGATGGCGCGGCGTCTACCATCGGCACGCCCGACGATCTCGTCAAAACCATCAAGAACGTGATGCAGGTCTCCGGCGGCGTCGGCGCCATCATCGGCTTCGTGCATGACTGGGCCAATCCGGAAGCCACGCGCCGGAGCTGGGACATGGTGGCGCGCTACGTCGTGCCCGAGATCAACGGCTATATCGATGGCCTACGCAGGTCGCAAAAATTCGTAATCGAGAACCGCGCCATCTTCGAGCGCGCAGGCCAGGCGGTGATGGCCAAGATCATGGAGAACGAGAAGGCCGCCGAGGCGCTGAAGGTGACCGGCCCCGGCCGCGTCGCCATTCCCGCCGTCAACGCGCCGGATCTGCAGAAGGAAGCGGCGAAGCGCTAGGGCGCGCTCATCTCGTCGTCCCGGGGCGCGCGTAGCGCGAACCCGGGACCCATAGCCACGGATGCAGCTTTACGAAGACTCGGAGTTACCTGCCTCGCACCACAACTTCTCCCTGGGGTTATGGGTCCCGGCATTCGCCGGGACGACGGCGGTGGGTGTGACGATTTTGTGCGCAAGACGGTCGCAGCTCATCGCGACCGGATCGTGCTATGTTCGCGATGCCTGCCAACCGGAGCAATCGTCATGTCGATGCAGAATGTGGCCGCACCGGCGCCCGACTACACCGCGCCCAAACGCAACGCGCTGACGCACATTCCCGGCGACGAGGGCTGGCCGATCATCGGCAAGACCTTCCAGGTGCTGGCCGATCCCAAGGGCCATATCGAGGCGAACGGCGCCAAATATGGCCCGGTCTACCGCACCCATGTGTTCGGCGAGACCAATGTCGTGTTGCTCGGGCCCGAGGCCAACGAACTCGTGATGTTCGACCAGCAAAAGCTGTTCTCCTCGACCCACGGCTGGAACAAGGTGCTCGGCCTGTTGTTTCCGCGCGGATTGATGCTGCTCGATTTCGACGAGCACCGGCTGCACCGCAAGGCGTTGTCGGTCGCGTTCAAGTCCGGGCCGATGAAGTCCTACCTTGCCGATCTCGACCGCGGCATCTCCGCGCGGGTCGCGCAGTGGAAGGCCAAGCCCGGCGAGATGCAGCTCTACCCCGCGATGAAGCAGCTCACGCTGGATCTCGCTGCGGCGTCGTTCCTCGGCGCCGATATCGGGCCGGAGGTCGACGAGATCAATCGCGCCTTCGTCGACATGGTCGCCGCTGCTGTCGCGCCGATCCGCCGTCCCCTGCCCGGCACCCAGATGGCCGCCGGCGTCAGGGGGCGCAAGCGCATCGTCGCCTATTTCCGCGAGCAGATCCCGCTGCGACGCGGCAATCACGGCGGCGATGATCTGTTCTCCCAGCTCTGCCGTGCCACCCATGAAGACGGCGCGCTGCTGTCCGAGCAGGACATCATCGACCACATGAGCTTCCTGATGATGGCGGCGCACGACACGCTGACCTCGTCGCTGACCTCCTTCATCGGCGAGCTCGCCGCCAATCCGGACTGGCAGGACAGGCTGCGCGCGGAAGTGCTCGCGCTCGGGCTCGCGCCAGGCGCCCCGAGCAGCTTCGACGATCTCGAAAAGATGCCGCTGTCCGAGATGGCGTTCAAGGAAGCGCTGCGGATCAAGCCGCCGGTGCCCTCGATGCCGCGCCGCGCCATGCGCGATTTCACCTTCAAGGGCTTTACGATTCCCGCCGGCACCGCGGTCGGCGTCAATCCGCTCTATACGCATCACATGAAGGACATCTGGCCGGAGCCGGATCGCTTCGATCCCTTGCGCTTCACCGAGGAGGCGCAGCGCAATCGCCACCGCTTCGCCTGGGTCCCGTTCGGCGGCGGCGCGCATATGTGCCTCGGCCTGCACTTCGCCTACATGCAGGCGAAATGCTTCGCGCGGCACTTTTTGCAGAACATCGAGGTGTCGCTGGAGCCGGGCTACAAGCCGGACTGGCAGATGTGGCCGATCCCGAAGCCGCGGGACGGGCTAAGAGTGCGGGTGAAGGCGGTCTGATTTTCTCGTGTCCCGGACGCGCGAAGCGCGAGCCGGGACCCAGAATCTTGAAGCTCGTTCAGTTTGGAGCGATGGGCCCCGGCTCTGCAGCGCACCGCACCGGACGATGCTTCGCATCGCCGGGGCGCTGCGCTGCGTCCGGGGCACGAGATCTCGTAGGTGGGCAAAGGCGCGTAGCGCCGTGCCCACGATTTGCCGTGATGGAAAGAGTTGGTGGGCACGGCGCGCGAAGAGCGCGCCTTTGCCCACCTTACGGCACCGTCTCCGTTGCTTACGCCCCCTGATCGAACGCCTTGCGCAGCGCCACATAGCCCTGCTGCTGCTGGCTCCAGTTGCGGCCGCCGGTCATGGCGCCGTCGACGACGAGGTCGTGGCCGTTGATGAAGCTGGATTCGTCGCTGGCCAGGAACACCGCGGCCTGGGCGATGTCATCGGGAAGGCCCGCGCGCGGGATCGGCTGCGCGGTCTTGTAGACCTCGCGCATCACCGCCGGCGTCTTCTCGGCGGCATCGGTCGACAGCCCGAGCGCCTTGCCGAAGATGCCGGTCGCGATCGCGCCCGGCGAGATCGCGTTGACGCGCACATTGGACTCCCCGAGCTCCATCGCCACGCATTTGGTGAGATGGATCACCGCGGCCTTGGCCGCGCTATAGACCATCGAGGACGAGAAGCCGGCGAGGCGCCCGGCGATGCTGCCGTTGTTGATGATGCTGCCGCTCCCCTGCTTCTTCATGGCGGGCGCGGCGTGCTTCATGCCGAGCATGACGCTGCGCACCAGGGTCGCCATCGCCGCATCGAAGCGCTCGACCTCGAGGCCCTCGATGCCGCCGGTCTGCGCCGGGCCGCCGGCATTGTTGAACAGGCAGTCGATCCGGCCGAACTTGTCCACGGCGAGCGCGATCAGGGCCTGCATCTGCGCTTCGACCGTCACGTCGGTCTGACGGAAGATGCAGTCCGACCCGAGCTGCTTCGCCAGCGCCTCGCCTTCCGGTACACGCCGGCCCGCGATCACAATTTTGGCACCTTCGGCAACGAAGACTTCCGCAGTGCGCAATCCGATCCCGCTCGTCGCTCCCGTGATCACCGCAACCTTGCCGTCCAGCCTGCCCATGGAATGTTCCTGTTTTCGAACGATTTGATGCCAAATGGCGAACATCGACCGCTGCCGTCGCAGCAGCGGCCACTATCCCTGCCTGCCTCCGACAAGGCAAGCTATGCTTGGGTGAACTGGATGCGTAACATCCTCATGGACCGATCGAATTTCGAACGCATATCCCAACTGAGCTGCGCATGGGGAAGCTGATCGACGAATTTCGCAAGGGCTGGCAGGGCGCGGCGCCGCCATCGGTCGGTCTGAGCATTGCGTTTGCGGTGGCCTGCCTGCTGATTGCCACGCTGACGCGCTGGGCCCTCGCCCATGTGCGGCCCGACGTCTACTTCACCCCCTATTTCCCGGCCGTGTTCTTTGCCGCCGCGTTCGGCGGCTTCCGGATCGGGATCGTGACCGCGCTCGTCGGCGGCGTGCTCGGCGTCGTGGTGAATTTCGGCGATGCCTTCGCCGATCGCGCGCGGTTTGCCCTGCTGGCGCTGTATTGGGCGGTCTGCGCGCTCACCATCTGGGGCGTCGAGCACTATCGCACCATGCTGGCGGAGCAGCGCCGGATCTCCAAGCGACTGATCGAGGAAGAAGAGTATCGGAAACTGCTGGTCGACGAGCTCCAGCACCGGCTGAAGAACAAGCTGTCGACGGTGCACGCCGTGCTGCACCAGGTGCTGCATGACCAGCCGCTGGTCTGGGCCCGGATCGATCCGCGGCTACGCTCATTGGCCGCGACCGACGATTTGATCTCGCGGATCGACAAGGCCGGCTGTGATATCCGCGACCTCCTGATCTCGGAGCTCGGCCCCTACGGCCATGTCCGCTTCACCCTCAATGGCGATCGACTGTTCCTGCCGCCGAAGCTCGCGGTCACGCTGTCATTGATGTTTCACGAACTGGCCACCAATGCGGGCAAGTACGGCGCATTCTCCGCGCCGCGCGGTCTGCTGCAGGTGTCATGGACCGCCAGCGACGACCGCCTGATCATCACCTGGGACGAGACCGAGGGTCCGAGCGTGGACGAGGTGTCCGAGCCCGGCTTCGGCACCAAGCTGCTGAAATCGGCACTGTCGGCGTTCGATGGCAGGACCGAGCTCTCTTACTTGAAGACCGGGCTGCATTGCATCATGCAGTGCCGCATTCCCCGAAGCGAATAGCATCGCGCGTCAAGCGAACGCCGGCCCGCGCACCCGCCCGCAGTTTCACATGGGCTGTTGACGCTCTGTTAATGACGATCGTCGCCGCGCGTCGCAACGTCGCAAGTTTCCTCCAAAACACCCCCGTATTTCTCCGTACCCCTTAACCAAACTTAAGAGGGAACCGCGCAAGATCGCGCCCATTGCAAAAGCGCGCTGAAACAACAAGATTCATGACTTCTATGAACGACAACCAATATTCCGGCGCGAGTGAAGCCGAGCTCGGCTTTCTCAAGGAAATCGTTAGAATGCTGCCGGCCGGCCTGACCGTGCAGGATGCGCATGGCGAGCTTCTGCTGGTTAACGATGCCGCGGCCGCGCAGCTCGGCATGGACGGCAGCCGTCCCTCACCCGATCTCGCGCCGCGCCGCGAAGCCTGCCGCCAGGCGCTGAGCGCCGGCCAGGCTGTCGTCACCGAGGAGGCGCTTCACGGCGGCGCCGCGCGCCAGGTGCTGCTCACGACCCATCGTCCCGTCCGCCTTGCCGGACGCGAACTGCTGATCTCGGCGTCCTCCGACATCACCGAGCAGAAGAATTTCGAGGACCAGCTGTTCCGCTCGGCCTATTTCGACGAGCTGACCGGATTGCCCTCGCGGCGCGTGATCGAACATCACGCCAACAATCTGCTGGCGGAGAACCGCGGCGGCGAGCGCTTCGCGCTGGCCTTCCTCGACGTCGACAATTTCAAGCACATCAACGACTATTACGGCCACGCCGTCGGCGATGCGCTGCTGGTTGAGCTGTCGAAGCGGCTCGGACGCGACTTGCGCGATTCCGACATGCTGTCGCGCATCTCCGGCGACGAATTCCTGTTGCTGCTGTCGCCGATCCAGAGCCAGGAGGAGGTCGCCGAATTCATGCAGTCGACCCTGGAACGGCTGACGGCACCGTTCTTCATCGACAATTCGGAAGTCTTCGCCTCCACCTCCGTCGGCATCAGCCTCTATCCCGATCACGGCCGCAGCTTCGAAACGCTGCGCCAGAACGCCGACATCGCGATGTACCGCATCAAGAACGACGGCAAGGGATTGGCGGCGTTCTTCGACTCCAGCATGGAGCGCGAGGCGCTGGCGCGGATGAAGATCGAGCAGTCGCTGCGACTTGCAATCCTGGAGAAGCGCTTCTGCTGCGCCTTCCAGTCCAAGGTCGACATCCGGACCCAGGCCGTGAAGGGCATCGAGGCCCTGGTGCGCCTGCGCGACGACGAAGGCGTGATCCAGGCGCCCGGCTCGTTCATCAACCTGGCCAGCGAGCTCGGGCTGATCGACGAATTGACCCACCTCGTGCTCGCCGAGATCGTCAAATCGATCGACCTGATCAACGAGGCCTTCGGCGCGGAAGCGACCATCAGCATCAACGTCGCGGCCAAGCAGGCCGGCAATCCGGAGTTCATGCGCAGCTTCGCGCGGGCGCTGGACGAGACCGGCTTTCCGCAGCGCTTCATGATCGAGGTGACGGAAGACGCCTTCGTCGCCAAGAATCACTTCCAGGCCGAGATCCTGCCGATGTTCCGCAAGCTCGGCGTCGGCATCTCGATCGACGATTTCGGCACCGGCTATTCCTCGCTCTCGGCGCTGGCCGACATCACCGCCGACGAGATCAAGATCGACCGCTCCTTCATCACCGACATCCATAAGCGCCCGCGCAGCCAGGGCATCTTGCGCGCGATCGAATCCCTGAGCGAAGCGCTCGGCATGACCGTAATCGCCGAAGGCCTCGAAACCTACGAGGAGCTCGCCTATCTGCAGGCCGCCACCAAGATCCGCTACGCGCAGGGCTATTACTTCTCCCGTCCCATCTTTTTGGAGGAGCTGAAGCTCGCAACCCCGGCCGCGAGCGAGTCGCGCGCCAGCGTGGCGAGCCGGCCGGCGCAGCAGAACCGCCAGGGCTATTCGCGCGCGAGCGGGTATCGAAGGTAGGGGCGCGAGCGCTGCAACACATACCGCTGTCGTCCCGGGGCGCGAAGCGAACCCGGGACCCATAACCACAGGGCGTGGTTATGGACTGAGCTGCCAACTCCGCGTCTTCGCCAAACTACGCCCTGTGGGTATGGGTCCCGGATCTGCGCTTCGCTTGTCCGGGACGACGGCTGAGTGGGGGCGCGGTCATTTCTCCCCTTTGAAATTGCTGCCCTTTTGCTAATACACGGGCAGACTTCCCCCGGGATATGTCATGTCCGCCTCTTCCGCCTCGATCAGCGATCCCGCCTATCTCCGTGCGCGCGCGATGGAGACGCTGTTCGAGCGGCTGGAAAAGCTCTGCGAAGGCGCGATCGCGATCGATCGCGGCGGGCGCGTCGTCTACGTCAATGAAAAATATCTCGCGGCGCTCGGCCTCAAACGGACCAGTGAGGCGATCGGCCGGCCGATCGAGGAAGTCATCCCCAACAGCCTGATGCGCAAGGTGGCCGAGACCGGCGAGCCGATCCTGCTCGACATCATGGAGCTCGGCGGCGAGCACCTCGTCGTCACGCGCATGCCGATCGAGGACGAGAACGGCACGGTGATCGGCGCGATCGGCTTCGTGCTCTATGACCATCTCGAAAGCCTGAAGCCTCTGCTCGCCCGCGTCGCCCAGCTCGAGAGCGATCTGCGGCTGGCGCGGCGGCAATTGTCCAACGCCCGCGCGGCACGCTTCACCTTCGCCGACTTCGTCGGCACCACGCCTGGTATCGCGCAGGCCAAGGCGCTCGCAAGCCGCGCCGCCCGGCAGAGCGTCACGGTGCTGCTCACCGGCGAGACCGGAACGGGTAAGGAGATGCTGGCGCAGGCGATCCACAATGCCTCCTCGCGCGCAGAGAAGCCGTTCGTCAGCGTCAATGTCGCGGCGATCCCCGATACGCTGATCGAGTCGGAATTCTTCGGCACCGCGCCGGGCGCCTATACCGGCGCCGATCGCAGGGGACGCGAGGGCAAGTTCCGCATCGCCGACGGCGGCACGCTGTTCCTCGACGAGATCGGCGAGATGCCGCTGCAATTGCAGGCCAAGCTGCTGCGCGTGCTGCAGGAGCGCGAGATCGAGCCGCTCGGCTCGGACAAGATATCGAAGGTCGACGTGCGCGTGGTCGCGGCGACCAATGTGGATTTGCGCAAGCGCGTCAGCGACGGCGCGTTCCGGCCCGATCTCTATTACCGGCTGAACGTGCTCTCGATCGACCTGCCGCCGCTGCGGCAGTGCCTGGATGATCTCCCGGACATCTGCGCCCGGCTGCTCGAGGACATCAGCGCCTCCGGCGATTACGTCAAGGCGAAGATCACGCCGAGCGCGCTTTCCGCGCTGGCGCGCTATGACTGGCCGGGCAACGTCCGAGAGCTCCGCAATATCCTGGAGCGGGCGCTGATCCTGAGCGATTCCGGCCGGCTGACCGGCGAGGATGTCGCCCGCATTCTGCCCGTCGGCTCCGACGTCAGGCCCGCAGCATCCGAGCGCCCGGCCGGAACCGTGGTGCCCTACGCCGAAGCCGAGGCCGAGTTCGAGAAGCACACGCTCGAACAGGCGCTCGCCGCCAGCAACGGCCAGATCTCCGAGGCCGCCAAAATGCTGCGGATCTCGCGCGCAACCTTCTACAAGAAGCTCGCCAAGTTCGGCCTCGCCGCAGGGTCGGCCTCCGTCTGAGATTCGAGACACGAACGTGTCCGGAGTCTCGGATTCCGGACACGCCGCTGCGCCGCTGGTCCCACCAGCAACGGCGAGATTTGCCGTGATTTCAGCCAATTTGCGCAAACCTTCCGCATCTGGCGCGGACCTTGCTCTTCGCTCTGCACAATGACGCATGCTGCACATGCGCATTTGCAACCAGGGAGGACGCAAGATGAGTGAAGCGATCTCGGTCCATCAGCTTCAGGCGAGACAGCCCTCGCACGTCACGGTCGCCACCGCGAGCCTGATCGGCACGGCTATCGAGTGGTACGACTTCTTCCTCTACGGCACCGCCGCGGCGCTGATCTTCAACAAGCTGTTCTTTCCGACCTTCGATCCCATGATGGGGACGCTGCTGGCGTTCGCGACCTATGCGCTCGGCTTCATCGCGCGCCCGCTCGGCGGCGTCGTGTTCGGGCACTACGGCGACAAGATCGGCCGCAAGACCATGCTCTATCTCACGCTGCTGATCATGGGCGTGGCGACCGCGGCGATCGGATTCCTGCCGACCTATGAGACCGCCGGCATCTGGGCCGCGGTCCTGCTCGTCACCTGCCGCCTGATCCAGGGCTTTGGCCTCGGCGGCGAATGGGGCGGCGCGGTGCTGATGGCGGTCGAGCACGCGCCCGCGGACAAGAAGGGCTTTTACGGCAGCTGGCCGCAGTTAGGGGCGCCGCTCGGCCTCGTTCTCGGCACGCTGGTGTTCTCGGTGGTATCGGCGATGCTGACCGACGCGCAGCTGCTTGCCTGGGGCTGGCGCATCCCGTTCCTGTTCTCGATCGCGCTGGTGCTGGTCGGCCTGTGGATCCGCTTCACCATCGCCGAATCCCCGGAGTTCCAGAAGGTCAAGGATACCAAGCAGGAAGTGAAGATGCCGATCCTCGAGGCGATCAGGATGTATCCCAAGAACATCCTGCTCGCGATGGGCGCGCGCTTCGCCGAAAACGGCTTCTTCTACATCTACGCGACCTTCGTGCTCGCCTATGCCACGCAATCGCTCGGCATGAACAAGCAGGACATGCTCAACGGCGTGCTGATCGGCGCGGCGATCGAGACCTTCACCATCCCGGCCTTCGGTGCGCTCTCCGACCGGCTCGGGCGGCGGCCGATCTACATCTTCGGCGCGGTGTTCTCGGCGCTGATGTCGTTCCCGCTGTTCACGCTGCTGGCGACCAGGAACCCGCAATATGCCTGGATCGCGATCGTGCTCGGCCTCGCCATCGGGCATGCCGCGATGTACGGCCCGCAGGCGAGCTTCCTGTCGGAGCTGTTCGGCACCAAGGTGCGCTATAGCGGCGTCTCGCTCGGCTACAACCTGGCCTCGATCTTCGCCGGCGCACTGTCGCCGCTGATCGCGACGGGATTGATGACGGCCTATGCGCCGGCAACCTGGCCGATCTCGCTCTACATGATCGCGCTGGCACTCATCACCATCGTGTCGGTCTATTTCGCCACCGAAACACGCAAGATAGTTCAGGGCTGAACGTCCGGATCACCTCGTCCATCGCGAGGAGCAGCCTATTCCAGGGTCGCTCCTCGCGATAGGATCAAGCAACAACGGCATACGGTCGAAGGGATCGGGAGGAACGCCGTGAGCCATCACCCAGCTCTGCCTTACTTACGCAATTCCGAGAAAGGCAAGGTCGTCACCGCGGCCGAAGCGGTCATGCTGATCCGTGACGGCGACACGGTGGCGACCGGCGGCTTCGTCGGCATCGGCTTTGCCGAGGAGATCGCGATCGCGCTGGAGGAGCTTTATCTCTCACACGAGGGCGATGCGCCCTATACGCAGGGCAAGCCGCGCAATCTGACGCTGGTCTATGCGGCGGGTCAGGGCGACGGCAAGAATCGCGGCCTCAACCATTTCGCGCATGAAGGCCTGGTCCGCCGCGTGATCGGGGGACATTGGGGCCTTGCGCCGAAATTGCAGCAGCTCGCGATCGCGGGTCAGATCGAGGCCTATAATTTGCCGCAGGGCGTCATCACGCATCTGTTCCGCGACATCGCCGCGCACCGGCCCGGCCACGTCACCCGCGTCGGCATGGGCACCTTCGTCGACCCCCGGCAGGGCGGCGGCAAGCTGAACGCGCGTACCACCGAGGACATGGTGGAGCTGATCACGATCAGCGGCGAAGAGTGCCTGCTCTACAAGACCTTCCCGATCAATGTCGGCATCATCCGCGCCACCACAGGCGATCCCGACGGCAACCTCACCATGGAGAAGGAGGCGCTGACGCTGGAAGCGCTCGCCATCGCCATGGCAGCGCATAATTCCGGCGGCATCGTCATCGCCCAGGTCGAACGCGTGGCCGAGGCCGGCAGCCTCAATCCGCGCCAGGTCAAGATTCCCGGCATCCTCGTCGACTGCGTCGTCGTGGCAAGGCCCGAGAACCACTGGCAGACGTTTGGCACGCAATACAATCCGGCCTTTTCGAGCGAGATCCGCGTCCGTGCCGCCTCGCTCCCGGTGATGCCGGTCAATGAGCGCAAGATCATCGCCCGGCGCGCCGCCCTCGAGCTCAAGGCCAACAGCGTCGTCAATCTCGGCATCGGCATGCCCGAGGGAATTGCTTCCGTCGCCAACGAGGAACGGATCATCGATCTCATCACGCTGACGGCGGAGCCGGGCGTGATCGGCGGCATCCCCGCGAGCGGCATCGATTTCGGCGCGGCGATCAACACGCAGGCGGTGATCGACCAGCCCTATCAGTTCGACTTCTACGACGGCGGCGGCTTGGACGCCGCCTTTCTCGGGCTCGCCCAGGTCGATCGCGCCGGCAACCTCAATGTCAGCAAGTTCGGGCCGAAGCTTGCGGGCGCCGGCGGCTTCATCAACATCAGCCAGAATGCCAAAGAGGTCATCTTCGTCGGCACCTTCGGCGCGGGCAAGCAGCGCATCGCGGTGAACGACGGCAAGCTCGTCGTTCTCGACGAGGCGAAATCACGCAAATTCGTCGACCGCGTCGAGCACGTCACCTTCAGCGGCCCGTTCGCGGCCGCGCGCAAGCAGCGCACGCTGTACGTCACCGAGCGTTGCGTGTTCGAGCTCAGGCCGGACGGGCTCGAGCTCACCGAAGTCGCACCCGGCATCGACATCGAGCGCGACATTCTGCGGCTGATGGATTTCAAGCCGCTGATCCCGCGCGACCCCGCGCTGATGGACGACCGCATCTTCCGCGAGGGTCTCATGGATTTGCGCGAGCGCCTGCTCACGATCCCGCTCGACCAGCGCTTCACGCTGGACGAGCAGCAGAACCTGTTCTTCGTCAATCTGGAGCGCTATCCGCTGCGCAGCAAGACCGAGATCGACACCATCGCCGAGATCGTCGAGAGCCGTTTGGCGCCGCTCGGCCGCCGGGTCTACGCCATCGTCAATTATGACAATTTTTCCATCCTGCCGGAGCTGATGGACGAATATTCCGCGATGGTGCGCAGCCTCGTCGATCGCTTCTATTCCGGCGTGTCGCGCTACACCACGTCGGGCTTCCTGCGCATCAAGCTCGGCGAAGCCCTGGAGAGGCGCGGCGTCGCGCCGCACATTTTCGAAAGCGCTGACGAGGCGCAGTCGGATCGGCGTCAGGCCGAGGGAGCCGGCGATGCGCGTCGAGCCCAAAAATGATGCATGCTCGCAAGGCCGATGCGCTCGGCCGGAAGGTTCAATTGCAATGTTCGTAGCGTTGTGCAAATCGCTGTTACCGAGAAACTTTAAATCAGGAGGGACCATCGTGCGTCGATCACTCATCATAACAACAACCATTCTCGCACTCGCTGCGGGCACCTCCGCACAGGCCGACGATCTCAAGGTCGCGCTGATCTACGGCAAGACCGGTCCGCTCGAGGCCTACGCCAAGCAGACCGAGACCGGCCTGAAAATGGGCTTTGAATATGCCACCAAGGGCACGATGACGCTCGATGGCCGCAAGATCGTCATCATCACCAAGGATGACCAGGGCAAGCCGGACCTCGCCAAGGCCGCGCTCGCCGAAGCCTATCAGGACGACAAGGCCGATATCGCGATCGGCACGACCTCGTCGGCTGCCGCGCTCGCCATTCTCCCGGTCGCCGAGGAGAACAAGAAGATCCTGATCGTCGAGCCCGCCGTCGCGGACCAGATTACCGGCGAGAAGTGGAATCGCTACATCTTCCGCACCGCGCGCAACTCCTCGCAGGACGCGATCTCAAATGCGGTCGCGATCGGCAAGCAGGGCGTCACCGTCGCGACGCTGGCGCAGGACTATGCGTTCGGCCGCGATGGCGTCGCCGCCTTCAAGGAGGCACTCGCCAAGACCGGCGCGACGCTCGCTGCCGAAGAATATGCCCCGACCTCGACCACCGACTTCACCGCGGTCGGCCAGCGCCTGTTCGACGCGCTGAAAGACAAGCCGGGCCGCAAGGTCATCTGGGTGATCTGGGCCGGCGCCGGCAATCCGCTGGCCAAGCTCCAGGACATGGACCCGAAGCGCTACGGCATCGAGCTGTCCACCGGCGGCAACATCCTGCCGGCGCTCGCCGCCTATAAGGGCCTGCCCGGCATGGAAGGCGCGACCTATTATTTCTACGAGATCCCGAAGAACCCCGTGAACGACTGGCTGGTCGCCGAGCACCAGAAGCGCTTCAACGCACCGCCGGACTTCTTCACCGCGGGCGGCTTTGCCGCCGCGATGTCCGTCGTCGCCGCCGTCACCAAGGCGAAGTCGACCGACAGCGAGAAGCTGATCACGGCGATGGAAGGCCTGGAGTTCGACACGCCGAAGGGCAAGATGGTGTTCCGGAAAGAAGACCATCAGGCGCTGCAGAGCATGTACGCCTTCAAGGTCAAGGTCGATCCGAACGTCGCATGGGCCGTGCTCGAGCCGGTGCGCGAGCTGAAGATCGAGGACATGGACGTTCCCGTTAAGAACAAGCGGTAGGTGTCTTACTGCACCTCTCCCGCTCTTGTCCGCCGAAGCCTTGGCGAAGGCTGATGCGGGAGAGGCCGGGAGAGGGCTTTCTCCTCTTGGGGGTTCTCGCCTGCGGAAACACCCCTCTCCCCAACCCTCCCCCGCAAGCGGGGGAGGGAGCGCAGCGTAATCGCGGAAGCATCCTCCTCTCATCATTTGCCAAACCAATGACGCTTACCCTCGAAACACGCGACCTCACCATCCGCTTTGGCGGCCATGTTGCGGTCAACAGCGTGACCTGCACGTTCCGTCCGGGCGAGCTCACCGCGATCGTCGGGCCGAACGGCGCCGGCAAGACCACCTATTTCAACCTGATCTCGGGTCAGCTGCGCGCCTCGAACGGCAGCATCCTGTTCGACGGCACCGACATCACCCAGCACTCCGCGCCGCTGCGTACCCGCGCGGGTCTCGGACGCGCCTTCCAGCTCACCAACCTCTTTCCGAACCTCACCGTGGAAGAGAACGTGCGCCTCGCGGTGCAGGCGGCGGGCGGCACCCATTACGACATGCTGCGGCCCTGGATGGTGCGCCGCGACCTGATCGCCCGCGCCGACGCCATCCTCGACCAGGTTGCGCTCGGCAGCCGCCGCGGCGTCGCCGCGACTGCGCTCTCGCATGGCGACCAGCGCAAGCTCGAGGTCGCCCTGATGATCGCGCTGGAGCCGAAGGTCTTCATGTTCGACGAGCCGACCGCCGGCATGAGCATCGACGAGGTGCCTGTGGTGCTCAACCTGATCGCACAGCTCAAGCAGGACAGGAGCAAGATCATCCTGCTGGTCGAGCACAAGATGGACGTGGTGCGCTCGCTCGCCGACCGCATCATCGTGCTGCATAACGGGCAACTTGTTGCGGATGGTCCGCCGGCCGAGGTGATCGCCTCGCCGATCGTGCAGGAAGCCTATCTCGGCGTCGCGCCCAAGACTGCAGCGAGTACCGCATGACCGACCTGCTCAAACTCTCCGGCGTCCACACCCATATCGGCCGCTACCACATCCTCCAGGGCATCGACCTCGCGGTCCCGCAGGGGCAGACCACGATGCTGCTCGGTCGCAACGGCGCCGGCAAGACCACGACGCTGCGCACCATCATGGGGCTGTGGCAGGCGTCCAGCGGCGAGATCAGCCTCTCCGGCGATCGCATCGAGAGCCGCGCCACGCCGGACATCGCAAGGCTCGGTGTCGGCTACGTGCCGGAGAGCATGGCGGTATTCTCCGATCTCACCGTGAAGGAAAATCTCGTGCTGGCGGCGCGCGACGCGCCGATGGACGACAAGCAGCTGGAATGGATCTTCGGCTTCTTTCCGGCGCTACGCCGGTTCTGGCTGTCACGCGCGGGAAGCCTCTCCGGCGGGCAGAAGCAGATGCTGTCCATCGCCCGCGCCATCATCGAGCCGCGCAAGCTCTTGCTGATCGACGAGCCGACCAAGGGCCTGGCGCCGGCGATCGTGATGGCGCTGATCGAGTGCCTGAAGGAGATCAAGCGCAAGGGCGCGACGATCCTCATGGTCGAGCAGAATTTCTTTGCCGCCCGCGAGCTCGGCGACAACGTGCTCGTGATGGACAACGGCACCATCGTCCATCGCGGCGAGATGGCGGCGCTCGCCGCCGACGTGCCGCTGCAGGAGCGGCTGCTCGGCTTGAGCCTGGAGGCGCATCAGTGACTGACCTTGCCGCAACCGATCCGCTGCCGAAGCCGAAGCGCGATATCGCGCCGATCCTGCTGCCGGTCGCGCTCGCCCTCGTGACCATCCCGCTGATCGGCTCGCCGAGCACCTGGCTGACGTTGACCGCGGCGAGCCTTGCCATGGGCATGATGATCTTCATCATGGCCTCGGGCCTGACCCTGGTGTTCGGCCTGATGGACGTGCTCAATTTCGGCCACGGCGCGTTCATCGCCGTCGGCGCCTATGTCGCGACCCTGGTGCTGGCGCCGTTCGCAGCCTCCATTCAGGCGGATTCGCTCTGGATGAACCTCGCGGTGCTGGCGCCGGCCGCGCTGCTCTCGATGGCCGTGTCGGGCGCCCTTGGCCTCGTCGTCGAGCGCGTGCTGATCCTGCCGGTCTACGGCCAGCACCTGAAGCAGATCCTGATGACGACCGGCGGCCTGATCGTCGCCGAGCAGACGCTCTATGCGCTGTGGGGACCGCAGATCATCCCGATGCCGCTGCCGGCCTCGCTGCGCGGCTCCTTCATCCTCGGCGACGTCGCGATCGCCAAATACCGCGTGCTGGCGATGCTGATCGGGCTTGCCGTCTTCATCGCGATCCAGCTCGTTCTCAACCGCACCAAGCTCGGGCTCCTGATCCGCGCCGGCGTCGAGAACCGCGAGATGGTCGAGGCGCTCGGCTATCGCATCCGCCGGCTATTCCTCGGCGTGTTCATGACGGGATCGGCGCTGGCCGGCCTCGGCGGCGTGATGTGGGCGCTCTATCGCGAGCAGGTCCATGCCTCCATGAGCGACGACCTCACCGTGCTGATCTTCATCGTGGTCATCATCGGCGGCCTCGGCTCGATCGGCGGCTGCTTCATCGGGGCGATCCTCGTGGCCATGGTTGCCAATTACGGCGGCTTCCTGGTGCCGAAGCTCGCCCTCGTCTCCAACATCCTGCTGATGGTCGCCATTCTGATGTGGCGGCCGCGCGGCCTCTATGCGGTGACCAGCCGATGATGATCCTGTCAGGCGATCCGCCGCGTAGCCGGATCCTCACGCTCGTTCTCGTCGTCATCATCCTGGCGCTGGCGGCGACGCCGTTCCTGTTTCCGGGCGCCAAGGCGCTGAACGTCGCAGCCAAGATCTGCGTCTTCGCCGCGCTGGTCGCCTCCTACGACCTCCTGCTCGGCTATACCGGCTCGGTGTCGTTCGCCCACACCATGTTCTATGGCATCGGCAGCTACGCCATCGCGATCGCGCTGTACGGGATGGGCCCGAACTGGGCTGCGGTCGCGACCGGCATCGTGGTCGGCCTGCCGCTCGCAGCCCTGCTGGCGCTCGCGATCGGGCTGTTTTCGCTGCGCGTCGCCGCGATCTTCTTCGCCATGATCACACTAGCGGTCGCCTCCGCCTTCCAGGTGCTGGCTTCGCAGCTGTCCTGGCTGACCGGCGGCGAGGACGGGCGCAGCTTTCAGCTGCCGGAGCTGCTGCGGCCCGGCACGGTGCTGATCCCCAAAAGCCTGTTCGGCTTCGAGGTCAACGGCCGCATCCTGACCTTCTACCTGGTGTTCGCCGTCTCGGCCCTGATGATCCTCGCTTTGCTGCGGGTGGTGAACTCGCCGTTCGGGCGCGTGCTGCAGGCGATCCGCGAGAACCGTTTTCGCGCCGAAGCGCTCGGCTTCCGCACGGTGTTCCACCTGACTTATGCCAACTGCATCGCCGCGCTGGTCGCTGCCAGTGCCGGCATCCTGAACGCGCTATGGCTGCGCTATGCCGGCCCCGATACCTCGCTCAGCTTCTCGATCATGCTCGACATCCTGCTGATGGTCGTGATCGGCGGCATGGGCACGATCTACGGCGCGATTATCGGCGCCACCATCTTCATCCTCGCCCAGAACTATTTGCAGTCGCTGATGGGCGTCGCCTCCACGGCGGCGTCGGAGGCCGGCCTGCCGCTGCTGCCGGGGCTGCTGCATCCCGACCGGTGGCTGCTGTGGCTCGGCCTGCTGTTCATCGCCAGCGTCTATTTCTTCCCGACCGGCGTGGTCGGACGGCTGCGCAATCCCGCCGGCGGCAAGAGCGCAGGCAACTCGCATTAAGCCGCGATTAACGATGCAGTGCGGCGATTGCTGTGCCGGCCGCACAACCGTGACGCGTTTCGCGCTCCGCTGCATACGGACGCGATTGTGCAACTGGATTAATGCTTAGGTAACTGGCTTTCCTAAGGTTTAGGCCATTTGTGCGGTGTATTCGTGTTCCTCCAGGGAGGGGGAATGCGCCAGGTCTTTTCCACGGTGGCAGCCGGAATGTCTCGAGCCGCAAGGAACGGCTGGGAGGCCTTGCCGCGACGTGGTCCTGTCCTGTGGCTGACCCTGTGCGGTGTGTTGCTGGTCGCGGGCATCTTCGGTGTGACGGCCATGGCCGTCGGCGAATTTCGCGAGCGCACCCTGGCCAACCGCGAACGCGAGCTGGAAAACACGGTCCAGCTGATCGCGCGGCATTTTGATCAGCAATTCGAGGATTCCGACGTCGTCGCCGCCGACCTGATCGGGCAGATGAACCTGGTGGAGGTCACCTCGCCGGCGATGTTCCGCGAGCGCATGTCCGGCCCCGCGGCGAACCAGATGCTGCGCAGCAAGATCAGTTCGGTGTCCTATCTCGGCGATATCGCCATCTACGATGCCGACGGCGACCTCATCAGCTGGTCGCGGCCCCACCCGCTGCCCAAGATCAACGTTTCGTCACGGGCCTACTTTCAATCCTTCAAGACGAATCCGCAGTCCGAACCGGTGCTGCTGGAATCCGTCCGCAGCTTCATCATCAACAAATGGACCACGATCGTCGCCCGCCGGTTGATCGGTGCGGACGGCACCTTCCTCGGCGCGATGGTCCGCCGGATCGATCCGGACAGCTACCAGCACTATTTCGCGTCTGTCGCGCTGGCCGAGGGGACGGCCATCTCGCTGTTCGATCGCGAAGGCAAGATGCTGGCGCGCTATCCGCATCTCGAAGAGCTGATCGGCAGGAACTTCAAGGACGCGCCGCTGATGCAGAAGGTGCTGGCCAATGGCGGCCAGCAGACGCTCCGCGGCAGGAGCCCGGTCGACGGCGAGGAGCGGCTCGGATCGGCGGCGTCGCTGACGCACTTCCCGCTGGTCATCATCGCCACCAACACCACGGCCGCGGCGCTGGCCGACTGGCGGCAGCAGACCGGCTTCATGGTGACGACCGCCGCGCTTTCGGCTGCCGTGATCGCGCTGATCCTCTATCTGATCATCCGCCTGATCAACCGGCAGAACCGCGAAGCGCAGGAACGGCTGGAGGCGGAGCGGCTGCGGCTCGACACCGCCTTGAACAACATGACGCAGGGGCTGATCCTCTACGACGCCAGCGGCTACATCGTCACCTGCAACCGACGCTACGCCGACATGTTCGGCCTCTCCCACGACGTCATCAAGCCCGGCTGCCACATCCGCGAGGCGATGTATCATCGCAAGGAGCGCGGCGCGTTCGACGGCGACGTCGAGGAATTCTGTGCTGACGTCATGAGGGTCGTCGCCGAAGGCACGGTCTCCGCGCGAACTCATCAACTGGCCAATGGCCGCGCCTTCCAGGTCATCAACACCCCGCTCGCCCAGGGCGGCTGGGTCGCCACGATCGAAGACATCACCGATCGCCGCCACCTGGAACAGGAGCGCGATCGCAACCACACCTTCCTGCGCGAGATCATCGACCATATCCCCTCGCGGATCACCGTGAAGGACGCCCGGACACGGCGCTACCTCCTGGCCAACCAGGTGGCCGAGGAACAGCTCGGCGAAACCCCGGAGACGATCGTCGGCAAGAGCGCGTTCGACCTTTACCCGACGGAAGACGCCGAGATCATCACCCGGGACGACGACAAGCTGCTGCAATCGCCGAACGGCCTGTTCCTGGATGAGCACATCTGGAATACCCCGGCCACCGGACGGCGCTATATCACTTCGACCCGGATCGGTATCCGCGACAAGTCCGGCGAGCCGCGTTACATCATCAATGTCGTCGAGGACGTCACCGAGCGACGGCGCGCCCACGAGAAGATCGCGCATATGGCGCATTACGATGCGCTGACCGATCTGCCGAACCGCACGCTGTTCCGCGAGCAGATCGAACGCGAGCTGGCGAAGGTCGCCGACGGGGACCAGTTCGCGCTGCTCTACATCGACGTCGACGAGTTCAAGGGCATCAACGATTCGCTCGGTCATCATGTCGGCGACGAGCTGTTGAAGGCGATCGCAAGCCGTCTCCGCGGCTGCCTCAAGGAGGGCGACCTGATCGCGCGCCTGGGCGGTGACGAATTCGCGGTGATCCAGACCGGGATCCAATCCTCTGCCGAGGTGCTGGCCTTCGTGACCCGGATCTACCAGGCGATCCGTCAGCCCTATCATTGTCTCGGTCATCAGCTCTCCACCGACGCGAGCATCGGCATCGCGCTTGCGCCGCAGGACGGCACCGATCTCGACCAGCTCATCAAGAACGCCGATCTCGCGATGTACGGCGCCAAGGCCGAGGGACGCCGCACCCACCGCTTCTTCGAGCCGGAGATGGATGCGAGCGCCAGGGCGCGCTTGAGCATGGAGCAGGATCTGCGCCAGGCCCTGGTGAACGGCGGTTTCGAGATTCACTATCAGCCGCTGGTCGACCTGCGCACCAACGAGGTGTCGGGCTGCGAGGCGCTGCTGCGTTGGCGCCATCCCGAACGCGGCATGGTATCGCCGGCCGAGTTCATTCCCGTCGCCGAGGACACCGGCTTGATCAACGAGCTCGGCGACTGGGTGCTGCGCATGGCCTGCAACGAGGCTGCAACCTGGCCGTCGCATGTGCGCGTTGCGGTCAACGTGTCGCCGGTGCAGCTCAAATGCGACACGCTGGCGCTGCGGATCGCGGGCGCGCTCGCCGCCTCCGGGCTGGACCCGCGCCGGCTCGAGCTCGAGATCACCGAGGCCGTGCTGATCCGCGACGACGAAGCTGCGCTCTCGATCCTGCACCAGCTCCGTTCGATCGGCGTGCGCATCGCGCTCGACGATTTCGGCACCGGCTACTCCTCGCTCAGCTATCTCAAGCGCTTCCCGTTCGACAAGATCAAGATCGACCGCTGCTTCGTCGCCGACATCGCGGAGACGAGCGGTGCACCCGTGATCGTGCAAGCCGTGGTGAACATCGCGGCCGCCAGCAGCATGACCACGGTCGCCGAAGGGGTCGAGACCGAGGCGCAGCGCGAGCTGCTGCGCGCGCTCGGCTGCACGCAGATGCAGGGCTACCTGTTCAGCCCGCCGAAGCCGGCCAGCGAGGTGCGGAAACTGTTCGGCCCGGGCGATGGTTTGCCCGGAGCCTTGCCAGTGGCGGCGGTGGCCTGATGGCGAAGCCAGCGAAGTCGTCGGCCAAGACTGTCGATGTCGCGGATTCCTATGCCGTGCGGCTGATGCAGCATCTGGTGGTGCCGACCTTCGTGATCGACCCCAAGCGCCGCGTCGTGATCTGGAACAGGGCCTGCGAGCGGCTGACCGGCCTCGCCGCATCCGAGGTGATCGGCACCAACAAGCACTGGCAGGCCTTCTACGAGACGAGGCGACCCTGCCTTGCCGACCTCGTCGCGCTCGACCGCCCCGAGCGGCTGCCGGAGTTCTATTCCGAATATGCCGCGCGCGGCCATAACGGGCTCGGCTTTTCCGCGGAAAACTGGTGCACGATGCCGAAGCTCGGCAGCCAGCTCTATCTCGCCATCGACGCCGGTCCGATCCACGACGAAGCCGGCCATCTGATCGCGGTGGTGGAGACGCTGCGCGATCTCACCGACCAGAAGCGCGCCGAGATGGCGCTGAAGGAGCTCGCCACCAAGGACGGCCTGACCGGCCTGTCGAACCGGCGCTCGTTCGACCAGATGCTGATGAGCGAATGGGCCCGCGCCCACCGCACGCAGAAGCCGCTGGCGCTGCTGTTCGTCGACGTCGATCATTTCAAGTTGTTCAACGACCACCACGGCCACCAGACCGGCGACGAATGCCTGCGCGCGGTCGCCTCCGTCGTCAGCCGGCATGCCCTGCGCCCGCTCGATCTCGCCAGCCGCTACGGCGGCGAGGAGTTCGCGCTGATCCTGCCGGACCTGGATTGCGACAGCGCCTGCGTCATCGCCGATGAAATCCGCTGCGCCGTCATGGCCTTGCAGATCGCCCACGGCGCCGTGGGCGCCGGCGATCACGTCACCCTCAGCGTCGGCGTCGCCAGCCATATTCCGGGTGCGGCCGACGGCGGCGGGCCCGACCGGCTGCTGGGCGCGGCCGACGAGGCGCTCTATGTGGCCAAACGCCTCGGCCGCAACCGCGTCATCTGCGCCGAAAGGGTGCTCGCCGAATTCGCAAGCCTCGGCAGGGAGGCCGCAGCGGTTCCGGGCCCTTTCCGGCGCAAAACTGCTTAAAGCGCAATGTGGCGAGAACCGGTTGCCCGCCCCGCGCCAATCGGCTAAATGAGCGATCACTGCACCCGTAGCTCAGCTGGATAGAGCGTTGCCCTCCGAAGGCAAAGGTCACACGTTCGAATCGTGTCGGGTGCGCCAGTCTTGCGGCCGGTTCAGGCCGGCGCTCACGTCAGCATCGCGACAATCGCCTGGACCTGGTCTGAAGCCGACGAAACCAATCCGTCATATGACGTCTGGCCGTGCGCAGCGGCGTTCAGGATGCATTCGGCCACGGCAGCCTTCAGGCCGAACACCGATTGATGGGCCGGCACGCTCGCCATCACCGTCTCCAGCGCTTGACGCATCGTCTGAATGAGCTCGGAGCTGTATTGCATTGGCTGTCCTCCGCGCGCTCATATTAGGTCGCGCGAACATGCTTGCCACTCACAAGCCTGAGATTGCTCTTTGAACTGGTTGAGACCGAATGTCTCAATTCAAACGCCAGATCGCCGCATTGAGCACGCCGGCAAACGCGACCCAGGCTGCGTAAGGCACGAACAATGCGGCGGCCAGCCTGTCGCGTGATGCCTCGAGACCGATATAGGTCACGATCGCGACGAACAGGCCGATGAGGATGACGAGCGCGGCGCCGATCTGGTGCATCGTGAACATGACCGGAGACCAGATGAAATTGAGCGCCAGTTGCGCAGCCCAGGCCAGCATCGCTTTGCCCCCGGGTTCACGGCGAAAGGTCCGCCAGCCCGCGAGGGCGATCATGATGTAGAGCAGGGTCCAGGCCACCGGGAACGCCCAGTTCGGCGGCACGAAAGCCGGCTTGGCGAGGCCCGCATACCAGTCTCCGGGGAGATTAGTCGCGCCGATCAGCCAGCCGATGCCGACCACGCCCACCACGAACAACAACAGCTGCAGCATCCATCACCTCGCGCATCGCATCGCGCAATTGTATCATCTTTCCATGAGCGAATCCGACACGGTGACCGGCGAAGCCTCGCCCGTCCGCAAGATCATCCATATCGACATGGATGCGTTCTATGCGTCGGTGGAGCAGCGCGATAATCCGGACCTTCGCGGCAAGCCGGTCGCGGTCGGAGGCTCGGCGGAACGCGGCGTCGTCGCGGCCGCCAGCTACGAGGCGCGCCAGTTCGGCGTTCGCTCCGCGATGCCCTCCGTCACTGCGAAACGGCAGTGTCCCGATCTGATCTTCGTCAGGCCGCGCTTCGAGGTCTACAAGGCGATCTCCAGGCAGATCCGCGACATCTTTGCCGAGCACACACCCATCATCGAACCCTTGTCACTCGACGAGGCCTATCTCGACGTGACGGAAAACCTGCAAGGCATCCCGCTGGCGCGCGACATCGCGCTGAAGATCCGCGGGAAGATCAAGGCCGAGACCGATCTCAACGCGTCGGCGGGCATCTCTTACAACAAGTTTCTGGCCAAGCTCGCCTCCGATCATCGCAAGCCCAACGGTCAGTTCGTGATCTCGCCGGAGATGGGCCCGGCCTTCGTCGCAACGCTGCCGGTCGGCAGGTTCCACGGCATAGGCCCGGCGACGGCTGCGAAGATGAACGCGCTCGGCCTGTTCACCGGCCTCGACATCCGCAATCAGACGCTGGAGTTCATGAATGCGAATTTTGGCAAGTCAGGTGCGTACTATTACTGGATCTCACGCGGCGTCGACGAGCGGCCGGTCCGGGCCAACCGGATTCGGAAGTCCATCGGCGCAGAGACCACGTTCTCGGTCGACCTTGCCGAATATGGCGCGCTGGCGGCCGAGCTCAAGCCTCTGGTCGACAAGGTCTGGCGGCATTGCGAGTCGACCGGCAATCGCGGCCGCACCGTCACGCTGAAGATCAAGTTTGCCGACTTCGAGATCATCACGCGCAGCAGGTCCGTCGCGGCGGCCGTTGCGGGGCGGGACGATCTGGAACGGCTGGCGTGCGGCCTGCTCGAAGTCGAGATGCCGCTACCCAAGCGCGTCAGGCTGCTGGGTGTCTCGCTGTCCGCGCTCCAGACCGGGGACGATGCGGAGCCGCAGCTGACCTTGGGCATTTGAACGAGGCCGGCAGGCCCCTCGCCGAACGCGACATCTTTATCCGCGACGCGGCGCAAAACCTGTCGTAGAGACACCAAAACACGATTTTTCGCGATTGATGCTGGAATGCTTGCCTTATTGATACGCCTCGGATTGCGCTTCGAAGACCGCATCGAGGAGCGCCGGTTTGTCGACCAATACGTCCGAGGCAGTCTCGGGTGGACGCAGATCGCGATGCTGCTCGGCGCCGCCACCTATGCCGGCTACACCCTCTGGGATTGGGTGCTCTACCCCGAAGTCGTTCCAACCACGCTTGCCATCCGTGGCGGCACCGCCCTGTTCGTGCTGCTCCCGCTGACCGCGTTGCTCTCTCGGCGATTGATGAAGCCATGGGCAGAGACGATTTTCCTCGTCTATTGCGTCATTCCCGGCTGCATCCTGCCCAGCATCTATCTCGTCCTGCCGTCGGGCTTCACCTTTGCCGCGCCCGGCATGATGATGATCATCCTGTTCGTCTCGACCATGCTGCCCTTGCGGATCGGCTCGCTCGCGATTTTCTGCCTGCTGTCGTGGCTGGCGCTGCTGGTCGCCGAGACGTTCGCACCGGCGATGCCGGTGGGCCTGAGATTCATCAATCATTCTCTCGTCGGCAACGCCTACGCATTATCGCTCTACGCCGTAGCTGCGCGCGAATACCGGGCGCGAAAGCAATTCCGAACGTCGGAGGCGCTGCAGCGGGAAAAGGAACGCTCGGAGAAGTCGCTGCGCGATCTGCGCGCGACCCAGGAACATCTGGTGCAGGCAGAAAAGCTCGCCTCGCTCGGTCGATTGGTGGCCGGTGTCGCTCACGAGGTCAGCACTCCGCTTGGCCTCGCCCTGACGACCTCTACGGCCATGCAGACGGATCTACAGACAATGGCCGATGCCTTGGGCGGAGCGTCGGTCCGGCGATCCGATCTGACCAAGGGAATTGACAGGCTCAAGCAGGGGCTCGACCTGACCTTCGATAACCTGCACCGCGCATCCGAGATGGTGCACAGCTTCAGGCAGGTCGCAGTCCACCAGGCCGATGAGGACCGGCGCACGTTCGAGCTTAAGGATTGGCTGTCCGAGCTGATGTCGAAGCTTGGGCCGCTGCTATCGCACCATGCTCTGACGGTTGACGTCGAATGCCCGGCAGGCATCACGCTCAACAGTTACCCCGGAGCGCTCGCCCAGGTGATCAGCAATCTCGCCCTCAATACCGCAGGGCATGCATACCCGGACAAGAGAGGCGGCAGATTCGCAATCACGGTCAGCCAGCCCGACGCGAAACGGGTCCGCCTGGTCTGCGCCGACGACGGCGTTGGGATACCCGGGGAATTACAGGCGCAGATCTTCGATCCGTTCGTCACGACCGGCCGCGAGAGCGGACATGCCGGCCTCGGGCTTCACATCGCGTTCAATTTGGTGGCCTCGTCGCTGAACGGGCGCCTGCGCCTCGAGAGCAGGACGGGTCCAGGGACTCAGATCGCGATCGAGATCCCGATCGAAGCATGAAACTGCGGCCGCTGGAGCCGCCTCGCAAAGCGGCGCGCGGCCGACGGTGACGGGATTTTGAGTCCCGCCACCGATGAAACTCGACCCGCTCGGGCAATCAATGCCTCACGTGCTCGAACACCACGATCACGCCGGTCGGCTCGGGCTCGTGCGCCATCAGGCGCGTCAGGTCGGAATCGCCCCAATCGGCGAGGCTGACGACTTCGCCGCTCTGGCGATCGGCACCGAGCGATGGTGTGGGCTCGAGGACTTTGAGGCCCATCTCGTCGACGAAGAAGGTATGCTCGCCGAACATGCTGTTCAGCTGCGGCATGGCCGGATGTTCGTCGGGCAGCACCTGAGCGCCGAGTTGGTTGACGGTCTGCTTCACCTGTTCGGATGTGAGCTTCATGAGCTGCTCCGTTTCTGTGTCCGGTTTCGTTGGCCGGGCGGGAGCACGCGTTCCCTGCGCCTTAGTCCGCCTGGCTCGACTCCGAACCGGTGCTGCGCACAAATGTTCCCAAAAAATGTATTTCGTGATCGCGCGTTGCATCTGCCGCGCTCGCGGCACGAGATCGCCACAGGATGCACACGATCCCGCCGCTGACAGCGCTCAAGCGCTACGCGCCGCGGCTCTCACCGACCGAGAGCGCGCAGATGCGTGACAGATATGTGTAGGGCAGACCGGTCTCCTCGGCCCAGGCATTGAACTGCGCCTGCACCTTGGCGAGATCGCCCTTCGACTTGACCTCTTCGGCAATGTCGAGACCGGCATCGCGCAGGCAAGCCACCACGTCGCCGGACGTCACAAAGCCATCCCACCCGACGAAGCGCAGCAGCATCTGCCCGGTATTGCCGCCGAGCCGGCTGCCGCGCTTGGTCATGAGACCGAGCAGGCCGATCTCGTCGGACGAGGGCCACTTCGCCAGAAACTTGCCGAAGCTACCATGCTCCTTCGCGATCTCCTGCACGAAGGCGGCGTTGTCGCGCACCGACATGATCTTGGCACCGTTGCGCACGATACGCGCATCGCGCAGCAGGCCTTCCCAATAATCCTCGGGCTGGAAGGTGAGCTTGGCCGGCTTGAAATGCAGGAAGGCGTCTTCAAAGCCGTCCCATTTCGTCTCGATCACGCTCCAGGCAAAGCCGGCGCAAAACACCCGCTTGGTCATTTCGGCGAGGACACGGTCGTCGCCGAGCTTGGCCAGCCGCTTGAGGTCCGGCTTTGCCGGCATCAATGTCTCCAGCGCCTTGGGCCCGCCCTTGCGCTTCTCAGCGCGGGCACGAATGGTCTTGAAGGAGGTCATGCGGACATCCGCGTTGATGGATCGTCAAGACACCAGAATTCGCTCAAGAGGTCCAGCACCGCGGAGGTGAAGTCCGCGATGCCGGCGCGCCAAGTGCATGTGGTCGGGTCCTCGGACAAGGACGTCGCCACCGAGACCGGGCGCGCCGATGGATAGCGGTTGATTTCATCTCCAAGTTGTTATTGGATGCCGCCGCCAGTGAAGCGGCCTCCGTCACCGCCTCGCTGGACTGTGGTTTGTCTGCGCAATCCCGGTTGCAACCCCGCTCGCATCGTTATCCAGACTGAGCAGAACGATGAGCGGCGTGGCGACCCAATAATGTGACCTATTCTTGCAATGTCCTTTGTCTCCGTGGCGTTCCTCGGTCTGGTGCCCGCGACCTTTCTGCTCTACCACGCCACCTCCAGGCTCGCGGTCCAGAACGTCATCATCCTGGCGGCAAGCTACTTGTTTTACGGCTGGTGGGACTGGCGCTTTCTGCCTCTGCTGGTCGGAATTTCCCTCGTCAACTATGCCGCGGCGATTCTGATCGCCGCGACCCCTCACGAGCACACGCGAAAGCTTCTGCTCTCTCTCACCATCGCGACGGCGATCCTCGTTCTCGCGATCTTCAAATACTTCAGCTTCTTCGTCGATTCGTTCGTGACGATTGCCCAACGCGCGGGTCTCAATCCGAACCTGCCGACGTTGCGCATCATCCTGCCGCTGGGCATTTCCTTCATCACCTTCCAGGGCATCGCCTATGTGGTGGACGTTTATCGCGGCAAGCATGTCGCAGAGAGCAACCTCGTCAAGTTTCTCGCCTTCAAGGCGTTCTTCCCGCAACTCGTGGCGGGACCGATCGAAAGAGCCAGCAATCTCCTGGATCAATTTTCGAAGCCGCGAATATTCACGACCGATCATGCCGACCGCGCACTCTGGCTTCTGATCTACGGCTACGCCATGAAGGTCGTGGTGGCCGACAGCCTGGCGATGATCGTCGACACGCTCTTCATTCCGGATCAGCCCTTCGGCTGGTCGGTCGTGCTCGCCACGATCGCCTTCGGCGTCCAGATCTACGCCGATTTCAACGGATACAGCCTGATCGCAAAAGGCGTCGCGCTGCTGTTCGGCTTCGAGCTGACGTGGAATTTCCGCTACCCTTATTGGTCGGTATCGATCAGCGAATTCTGGCGGCGCTGGCACATCAGCCTCAGCACATGGCTCCGCGACTATCTGTACATTCCGCTCGGCGGGAACCGTCACGGCGAGTTCATGACGAACCGGAACTTGATGCTGACCATGGCTTTGGGAGGCCTCTGGCACGGCGCGTCGTGGACATTCGTTCTTTGGGGACTGCTTCACGGCACCGTGCTTGCGATGTGGCGCAAATTGCCCGGCGGAGACGAGCCCCCTTCGAAGGTCGCTCGCGGCGCCGGCTGGGCCGTCACCATGCTGGTCGTATTCGTCGGCTGGTTCCTCTTTCGCGCGGCAAATTGGAATTTGCTGGTGGGCATGCTCAGTGCGCTGAAGAACTGGGAATGGGCCCCGGTGCACAGTGCCGTCGCACTCGCGATTCTATCGCTGTCGGCCCCGCTGATGCTGCTGGAATGGCAACTGCAGTCGCACGGGGACTATTTCCTGATTCGCCGACCTGCGTGGATGAGGTATCCGCTGTTTGCAGCCCTGGCGGCTGTGACGATCGCGGCGTCCGGGCACGTCAACGCAACCTTCATCTATTTTCAGTTCTAGGCCATGCTGAAACGCACGATCCAGGCGATCATGAAGTCGCCGCTGACCCATGCGCTTCAGCTTGTCGCGCAAAAGTTCGTTCCGGTCGCCGTCTTGACGGCTCTCATCCTCGGGATCGCGAATTTCATCCATCGGCAGAGCAACCACCAATGGTCTCGCGGAATCGAGACCTACATCGTCATCGAGCAGATCAGGCGTTCGGAGCGGCTGCCTGCACCCGATCTCGCCTTTCTCGGCGACAGCTCTTGCCTGTTCGGGATTCACGTCCCGACCTTGTTGCGCGCGTTTCCAGGATCCGACGTCGAGGCGTTCTGCACCATCGGCTTTGTCGGCCCGGATGGCTACGCCGCCATGCTCGATAAGATGATCGCCCGCGGACGCCAGCCGAAGAAGCTCATTCTGGTGTTCAATCCGATCCAGTTCGAGCGCGATCCAAGATGGAATGAGTGGCCGACCTTCATCAGGACCGACCGTTTCGAACTTCCTTCCACCCTGACGTTTCCGGCCGGCGGTCTCGAATACATCCGACTACTGATGGAGCGAGCCGTGTACACGCCGCTTCCGGGCGCCTATGCGACCTACTACGGCGGCAAGGACCAGTTCATTTCGACCATATGGAGCGAGCACGGTAGCGCCATCGACCCCAACCGGATGCTTGATATTCCTTCGCTGGAGGCCTTCCGGGCCACGCTGCCCGGTCACGTTCTTCTCAAGCCGCTCCCCGGCTCGAAACCGTTCGTGATGAACGCGGAATTCGAGAAGGCGCTGGACTCCCTGTCCATAACGCTTTCGAAGCTCGACCGGTCGAAGGTCTATCTGGTGATCTCGCCGGTCAATTCCGTCAACGCTCAGGGCGGCCCGCAGAGCTTCCACGCCGAGGCAGGTCAAAAGATTGCGGCTCGACTCGGCCTCGATCAATCGCAATTCCTGGACACCCCGGACGTCATGCTGGACATCCTGTATGCGCATTATCCCTCGCATCTGCATCGATGGGCGCGAATGATCTACACCGAGCAGCTTGCGACGACGCTGGCTGACCGGAGGATCCTGGAGAAATCCACCGGCGACCGATCCGTCCGCTGATTCGCGCCGGCGGCCTTGGGTCCTCACGAGGTGATGGATTCTTCGCGGCTCGCTAACGCGACAAGTGCTTCGCGAGGTGGACCGACTGCCAATCTCCCAGTCCGGTATCCCTGAAACCTGCTTTCTTCGCCAGGCCGCGCATCTCGGCGTTCGTGCGCGCCGTCTCGGCGGCGATCATCTCGTGGCCGAGATCGATCGCGCGCGTTTCCATCGCCGTCATCATCTGAAGGCCAAGACCCATGCGCTGGAAGGCATCGGCGACCGAGATGGCAAATTCGCCGTGCCGGACTGCCGCATCATAAGCGTATCGTGCTTCGCCGATGATCCGGCCCCGGCCCTCCTGCCTGAGCTCGGCGAGCAAGGTGAAGTGGTCGAGCCGGTCGGACTTGGCGACGCACTCGGCCGCGACCACGGAGAAATCGGTTCGCGCGCCCATGAAGCGCTTGTTGCGCGATGTCGTGGAAAGGCCGGTGAAATAGACCGAGAGGCTCTCGACATCGGATTCGCCGGCGGTCCTGATGCAGACCATGCCCTTCGTTTCGGCCAGTTCGACCGGCTCGACGACGGCTCCCGGAAACAGCTGTGACATGCGTGATGCTTTCGGCAGGTTGCTGGGACTTGCAGACCTAGCCGAGGCCGCGCACCGTCCGCTTGGACGGAGCTGCCAATCATGCGGCTGAAAACGAACAGCTCGTTTTCATGTGCCGCGCGTCACACACGGGAGAGCGAAGGCACCTCCTCGGGCACGATCGCCTGAAGCCCGCCGAAGCGGCGCTCGCGGCCGTGGAAGGAGGCCAAGGCAGCGGCGAGATCGCTCGCGTCGAATTCGGGCCACATCCGCTCGGTGAAGTGCAGCTCGGCATAGGCGCCTTCCCAGAGCAGGAAGTCCGACAGCCGCTTCTCGCCCGATGTGCGGATGATGAGATCGACATCGCGCAGGCCGGCTTCGCCGGTGACGAGCTGTGAGAAGGCTTCGCGGGTGAGGCTGGTCAGTGCGGCCGCCTTCGCCGCGGCATGGAGGATGGCGTCGCGCGCGGAATAGTCGACGGCGATACGCAGGTGGAGCGTCGTGCCTTCAGCGGTAGCCTCTTCAGCGCGCGTGATCGCATTGGCGATGCCGTCAGGCAATCGGTCGCGGCGGCCGATCACGGTAAGGCGCACGCCGTTCTTGACCAGGCTCTGCACCTCGTTGGCGAGATAGAAGCGCAGCAAGGTCATCAGCGCCCCGACCTCGGCCTTCGGCCTCCGCCAATTGTCGGTGGAGAAGGCGTAGAGCGTCAGCGTGCCGATGCCCTGTTTTGGCGCGGCCTCGACAATGCGGCGGATGGTTTCGACGCCGGCCTCGTGGCCGCGCACGCGCGACAGGCCGCGCCGCGTCGCCCATCGTCCGTTGCCGTCCATGATGATGCCGACATGAAGCTTCTCGTTGCGGGACGCAAGGTCACTTTGCATTGCAAAGTCTCCGGTAAAAAAAGGGGGAGGATCAGGTCGGGACGATACCGAGGCGGCCGAGCGGCGGCGCCTCGCGGCCGGCGGCTTTCGCAGCGTCGCGCACCAGGCGCTCGAGCACGGCGAGATAATCGAGGAAACGGCGGCGCCCGATCTTGGTGAGGCGGCAGGTGGTGTGCGGGCGGTTGCCCTCGTAGCCCTTGGTCACCTCGACGAGGCCGGCCTCCTGCAGCACGCCGAGGTGCCGGCTGAGATTGCCGTCGGTGAGGCCGCAGAGCTGCTTGAGGTCGGCGAATGCCAGCCCCTTGGGATGCGCCATCAACGAGCTCAGAAGCCCGAGCCTCGCCTTCTCGTGGATCACGCGGTCGAGCCCTTCATAGGAGAAGGGCGCGCTGTCAGTCTTCGACATCATGGTCTCCGGATGCGACATAGAGAATGCCCGCCATCACCGACTGCCCGATCACGAAGGGCAGGCCCATGGTCCATGGCGACAGGGTGTGGGTCTGGCTCGCGAGCACCACCACCGCGAAGCCGGACACGAAATACCAGGCACCGGCGAGCGCGACGGTGCGCGGCAGCGAGCGGACGGAAGCGAAGATGCCGAGCGACACCAGGATCTGCCACAGGCCCGGGAGCAGCCACAGCGTCTCGGCCGCGAACTTCCACATCACCACCGCGAGCAGCACGCCGGCGACGCCTGCCGGCAGGAACTGCTCGACCGCCTGGTGGATCATGGCGTCGGCCAGCCCCGAATGATGACGGCGCGAACGCGCGCGCATCTCGATCCCGATGATCAGGCCGGACAGCGCGGCGGCAACGAACCAGCCGAAGAAGAAGCCGAGCGGCTCGCCGGTGGGATCGCCCAGCAGCCAGAATTGCAGGATCGCGGTGAGCAGCGCGACCGCGCCGGTCGCGGCCATCGTCGCGGGGCCGTAACCGCGGAACGCCGTACCGGCCGCAATCTGGCTGCGAATCGCCACGATGTCGGCCAGTGCCTTGTCGAGATCGCGCAACGCCAGAACCTCGCTCCGCCCGTGTCTCCGGGATTGCTCGTCCCGTTACTTTGTGATGCAAAGTATATGGCATCGCAAAGCAAACGCAAGCCTGAAAGTCGCCGCGAGAGGATTCCGCCGGCCCGGACAACTGCCGGTTGCGCACCCCCTGCTCCCGTAGATAAGATGCGGTCCAAAAGCGTTCCGGGGGCTGGTATGTGGCTTAAGTCGTTAATCGTCGCATCTCTGTTGCAGATGGGTATCGCCGGCACCGCGCATGCGAAAGGACCGTTCGGCAGCGTCAATGTCGGCAACTGGATCGGCGGCGCGTTCAGCAATGACGAGACGGGCGCCTTCTCCCATTGCGCCGCGACGACGCCCTATGCGAACGGCGTCATCCTCGTCGTAAGCCAAAATGCCGCCGGCACATGGTCGCTCGCGTTTGCGAGTCCCAGCTACCGCTTCAACAAGGGCGAGAACGCCGCAATCGACGTGACCTTTGACGGGCAGGAGCAGGCCAGGCTGTACGCCACGGCGTATCAGTCCAACATGCTCACGGCCATCATGCCACTCAATGTCGTGCGCACGTTCCAGAAGGCGAGCCTGATGGTCGCAACGGCCGGCCGCGCCGTCCTGAATTTCGACCTGACCTCGACCGGGCCGGTCATCGCGGCGTTGGCCAATTGCGTGACGAAGGTGAAAGCCGACGGGCTCGACAAGGCCGGCGACTTCACCAAGGGTGCGGCCAGGCCGGCCGCCACGGCGGAGAAGCAGCCATCGCCGCCGGCGGGCAGCAAAGTCGCCCGGGCCAAGACCGGTACCGGCTTCGTGGTGAGCGCGAACGGTCACATCGTCACCAACCATCATGTGATCGACGGCTGCGTCGGCGACATCAAGGGCAATCTCACCGGCGAGGCCGCGATGGTGCTGCGCGTCGTCTCGAGCGACGCAAGCAACGACCTCGCTCTCCTGCAGGCACCGTCGACGACGACGTTCAAGGACTTTGCCCGGATTCGCGACCGCTCGATCCGCTCCGGCGATTCCGTCATCGTCATCGGCTTTCCGTTCCATGGCTTGCTCTCGTCGGACTTCACCGTGACGACCGGCATCGCGAGCTCGCTCAGCGGTATGCGCAACGATACGCGCTTCCTGCAGATCAGCGCGCCGGTGCAGCCCGGCAATAGCGGCGGCCCGCTGTTCGACACCACCGGTCAGATCGTGGGCGTGGTCACCGCAAAGATCCCGGCATTGCGCATCGCCGCCGCGACCGGCAACATTCCGGAAAATATCAACTTCGCCATCAAGACCGGCGCGCTGCGAGACTTTCTCGACAATTCCGTGGTGCCTTACCAGACTGCCGAGCCGAAGGGTGAACTCAAGACCACCGACATCGCCGGAAACGCCCGGCCGTACACGATGCTGATCTCGTGCAACGCGACGGAGCAGGCGGAAGCGAAGCGATAGCGGCGCGAGCCGTCGCCCGGATGGAGCGCAACGAAATCCGGGCTACGAAGTCAGTCGATCCTCAATACGGCGCGACGGGCCGCACGCGCCGTTGCGGACGCGGTTGCGGCGGCTGCCCTTGGCCGTAGGCGAAGCGCGGATTGCGATCGCAGTACAAGAGCCGGCCGGACACGCTGGCCTGGCATTGTTCATAGGTGCTGTAGGTGCATTCGCCGGGATAGTCATACTCGCCGCCCTGGGCGCACCATGGATAGTCCCGCGCCGCTGCGGGCGTGACGGTGGCGAAGCCGGCCAGGACCGCCGCACTGAACGACAGCAGCACCAATTGCGTCTTGCGCATGATCCAACTCCTCTCTAGCTGGCCCGAGATACGGCGCCATCCATTATCAGGTTTCGCAGCGCCGTTTTATTCCAGATCAACGAAACAAAGCACGCAAGAAAAAAGCCCTGCCGGACGGCAGGGCTCCTATCCTCACGATCACAAGACCGCTACTCGACCTTCAGGCCGGCGAACTCGACGACCTTCTTCCACTTCTCGGTCTCGGCCTTGATCTCCTCGCCGAACGCCTCGGGCGTCTGCGCCCGCGGCTCGCCGCCGAGCTCGACCAGACGCTTGGCCATGTCGGGCTCCTTAATCACCGCGTTGACCTCGGCGTTGAGCTTGGCGATGATTTCCTTCGGCGTGTTCTTCGGCGCACCCATGCCGAACAGCGCGCTGGCCTCATAGCCCTTGACGGTGTCTGCGATCGGCTGCACGTCAGGCAGCTGCGGCGAGCGTTCCGTGGTGGTGACGCCGATGGCGCGAAGCGAGCCGGAGCGGATGTGCTGGATGATCGAGGGCATGTTGTCGAAGATCACCTGCACCTGGCCGGCGAGCATGTCGGTGATCGCGGGCGCCGCGCCGCGATAGGGCACGTGCTGCATCTTGCAGCCGGTCATGGCCATGAACATCTCGCCGGACAGATGCACCGAGGTGCCGTTGCCGGACGAGGCCATGTTGACCTTGCCGGGATTGGCCTTCACGTATTCGATGAACTCGGCGACGTTCTTGGCCGGCACGTCCTTATTGACGGTCATCACGTTCGGCACGCGCTGGAACGAGGCGACCGGCGCGATGTCGCGCACGAAGTTGAACTTCAGATTGGTGTAGAGCGAGGCGTTGATGTAGTTGGCCGGATTGACCAGCTGCAGCGTGTAGCCGTCGGCCTCGGCATTGACGACCGATTCGGTGGCGATATTGTTGCCGGCACCCGGCTTGTTCTCGATCACGAATTGCTGGCCGAGCTTTTCCGACAGGCGCTGGCCGATCAGCCGCGCCAGGATGTCGGTGGCCCCGCCCGGCGGATAGCCGACCACCCATTTCACCGGGCGGGCCGGATAATCGGCGGCAAGGGCCTTCGACAGCGGGGTGGCTGCAAGCGGACTGGCGGCGAGCAGGCCCAGCGCGGTACGGCGAGTGATCATCTCAAGGGTTCTCCCAACGTGTTGTTCTTGAAGCCAGATAGCTTGAAGCCGGCGTCCGCGAGGTTGTAACAAAGCTTGCCGCAGGCGCAAAGTGCGCGGGGCGCATCGCGACGAAAGGATAAGGCATGGTCGTCAAGGTCGAAGCCCTCGATCATCTCGTGATCAACGTCGCCGACGTCGCGGCCACCGCGGAGTGGTACGGCAGGATTCTCGGCATGGAAGTCAAGGTGTTCGACCCCGGCGGCGGCAAAGCGCCGCGGACTTCGCTGGTCTTTGGTAACCAGAAGATCAACGTCCGGCCGCGCGATGCCGACAAGGTGGAGTGGTTCACCGCGGACCACCAGACCGCCGGCAGCGAGGACCTCTGCTTCCTCACCTCTGCTTCGCCCAATGAGGTGGTGGCGCATTTGCAGGCACACGGCGTCGCGATCGAGGAAGGTCCGGTTCCCAAGCAGGGCGCGCGCGGCACGCTGCGCTCGGTCTATTGCCGGGATCCGGACGGCAGCCTGATCGAGATTTCGTCGTACGAAAACTAGACTCGTCATTCCGGGGCGATGCGAAGCATCGAACCCGGAATGACGAATGAGAGAACGAGCACGCGGCCACTGCACAGCGCACACCGCCCCCGATTTGCTCGCCGCGCCGTCCGGTGGCAGGAAGACACAATCATCAAAAGGCAGCCGCCATCAAGATGCAGGCTGCACGGGAGGAATCATGTCGCTTCAACAGACCCCAGCCGGGATCGTCGGCCCATTCGACGGGCTCGACGTGCCCTGGCTCTTGAGGATGCGTGCCGAGGTCCGGCGTGATCATCCGTTCCTGATCTGGGCGCCGTTCGATGCGCCGGCGCGGCACTGGCACTATGGCGAATTTCACGAGCGGGTCGGCACGCTCGCGGCGGGGCTGGCAAGGCGCGGCGTCAAGCCCGGCCAATATGTGCTCATTCATCTCGACAATTGCATCGAGGCGTTGCTGGCCTGGTTTGCCTGCGTCGAGCTCGGGGCCATCGCGGTCACCACCAACACGCGCTCGGCGCCGGCCGAGATCGCGTATTTCGCCGATCATTGCGGCGCGGTCGCCGCGATCACGCAGCCGGCCTATGCGGAGATCGTCGCGCAGAATTGCCGGAACATCAGCTGGATGGCGGTGACCTCGCACGATGCAGGGGCGGCGCCGGCGCTAGGCGTCTCGCGGGGCGACAGTTTTGAATCCCTGTTCGCCGACAGCGCCGACCGCCCCAGGCGCGCGGCCGATCCGCTGGCGCCGTGCAGCGTGCAGTACACCTCGGGCACGACCTCGCGGCCGAAGGCGGTGCTGTGGACCCACGCCAACGCACTGTGGGGCGCGAAGATCAACGCCGCGCACGAGGACCTGCACGCAAGCGACGTGCACCAGACCTATCTGCCGCTGTTCCACACCAATGCCCTCGCCTACTCCATGCTGGCGACGCTGTGGGTCGGCGCCACCTGCGTAATCCAGCCGCGCTTCTCCGCGAGCCGGTTCTGGGGCGTCGCGCGCGAGCATGGCGCGACCTGGACCTCGACGATTCCGTTCTGCATGAAGGCGCTGCTCGAGCAGGAGACCCCGAAGGATCACAAATTCCGCCTGTGGGGCACTGCGATCAACGAGCCGCCGGCCTTCGCGGCGTTCGGCGTCAAGGTCATCGGCTGGTGGGGCATGACCGAGACCATCACCCACGGCATCGTCGGCGAGGTCGACCAGCCCAACTTCCCGATGTCGATCGGCCGCGCCGCACCGGAATATGAAATCCGCATCACCGCCGACGACGGCCGGCCGACCGAGATCGGCGGCACCGGCAATCTCGCGATCAAGGGCATCCCCGGCCTGTCGCTGTTCGCCGAATATCTGCACAACGAGAAAGCGACGCGCGAGAGTTTTGACGCGCACGGCTTCTTCCTCACCGGCGACCGCGTCGAGCGGCTTGCGAACGGCTACATCAAGTTCGGCGACCGCGCCAAGGACATGCTGAAGGTTGGCGGCGAGAACGTCGCGGCCTCCGAGATCGAGCAGGTGATCGCGCTGGTGCCGGGCGTGCGCGAGGCCGCCGTGGTGGCCAAATCGCATCCGATGCTGGACGAGGTGCCGGTGGTCTTCATCATCCCGCAAGGCGGCGTCGCCGGTGCTGCGCCAGATCTGCACGAACGCGTCATGACCGCCTGCCGCAACGGCCTCGCCGACTTCAAGCTGCCGCGCGAGATCAGGTTCGTCGACGACATGCCGCGCTCGACGCTGGAGAAGGTGGCGAAGGCGGAGCTGCGGAAGATGGTGGGGTAATTTGTAGGGTGGGTTAGCCGAAGGCGTAACCCACCTCCTTGGTATCCGCGGAGATAGAAGTGGTGGGTTACGCTGCGCTAACCCACCCTACGGCACCGTCGTCAGAACGACCCCAGCGCCACCGGGCGGAACGCCTGCAGCAGCTGCTGATCGAGCTTGCCGCCCATGCCTTCCATCATCCCGAACGCACGGGAATGCGTGAAGGGCATGCGGTAGGCGCGTTTCTCGACCAGCGCGGCGTAGATGTCGACGATCGTCGTCAGACGCACGATGTCGCTGATCTGGTTCGACGACAGGCCGTTCGGATAGCCTGAGCCGTCGAGGAATTCGTGGTGATGCAGCACGACGTCGAGCATCTCCGGCGGGAAGCCGCCTTGGGCGGCGAGCGCGTCATAGCCGCGGCGCGGATGCTGGCGGACCTCGGCCATCTCCTCGTCGGTGAGCTTGCCGGGCTTGTCGAGCAGCGTGGAGGGAACGAAGGCCTTGCCGACATCGTGCAGCAGCGCGGCGCGGGTCAGGCGGCGCTGGTCGTCCTCGCGCATGCCGAGATGCTGCGCGAAGGAGACGGCGAAGCCGGTGACGAACAGGCAGTGCCGGTAGCTGCCGACATGGTGGCAGCCCACCGTGGTGAGCCATTCGCGCAGCGAGGAATGCTTGATCGCTTTCAGGATCTTGCTCTCGGCGGCGATCACGTCGTCGAAGGTCAGGGGCACGCCGAGCGGCAGCTTCTCGAACATCTTCGCCAGCACCGCGTGCGCCGCCTCGACGCCGCGGTTGAGCGTCTTGCCGCGGTCGGTCGCGTCATAGGCGGCGGTGTCCGGGAAGGCCGCGCGGATGCGCTGAAGGATGGCGTCCGCCTGGAGCGGCCGCGAGATCGTGTCGGTGGCGCCCAACGCCCAGGCCTGCATGGTGCCGTGATGCAGGGCATCGGCGAGCACGAACAGCCGCGGCATCGAACGATAGGCATCGCCGCGCAGCTTGTTGCGCACCCGCTGCACGCTCTCGGGCGAGCGCAGGTTGATGTCGACCACGAGGCCGGAGAGATCGCGCGAGGGCTGCTCGGGAATCCCCTGCGTCGTCACCGTCGAGACGTCGCCGACCGCCTTCAGGATGCTGGCGAGCTCGGTGCTCTCGTCGCTCCGGTCGGAGGCGAGCAGAAGCCGGCGTTTGGCGGCGGTTTTGGCTGAGGCGTTCATGACTTCCCCAAAGCACGGGACTGGATTTGGCGACAGCCTAAGCCGGATCAGGTTCTCCGGCCCTTAAGAGGCGTGCTCAATGGAACTTTGCGGAATTGGGTTCAATTTTACGGATGTGGGTTCCAGGAGGGGGAACTCTAAAATCGCGAAAACAACCCCATGCACAGTAGAGGGGCATTGATGGATAAGGGGAATTTCAGCCGCTCTCGCCCGCCCTCCGCTGTCGTCGCCCGGCTTGACCGGGCGACCCAGTACGCCGAGACGGCGCGGGCGGAACCGAGAGGCCGCGGCGTACTGGAGGCCCGCTTTCGCGGGCATGACACGGAGATTGGGAGACAGCCATCAAACAAATCCGCCGGAGGTTGCCCCCCCGGCGGATCGTCTCATTCAGCAATCACGCCCGGCCCTACGCCTTCATGCTCGCCTTCACGGCCTCCGCCGTGATCGGCAGTGCCCGCACGCGGGCGCCGCTGGCGTTGAAGATGGCGTTGCCGATGGCAGGGGCGACCACCGTCACCGCGGGCTCGCCGACGCCGGTGGCCTTCTCGCCATTGGCGATCACGGCGATCGCGACCTCGGGCATCTGGCTCATGCGCAAGGGCCGGTAGCTGTCGAAATTGGTCTGCTCGATGCCACCGTCCTTCAGCGTCGCCTTCTCGTACATCGCCAGCGACAGGCCCCACAGCGCCGCGCCCTCGACCTGGGCACGGATGTTGTCGGGATGCACCTGCGTGCCGACGTCGGTTGCGACCGTGAGCTTCTTCACGGTGACCGCGCCCGACGGCGCCACCGCGACATGGGCGACGCACGCCGTCCAGCTCGCAGTCGCGCGCTCCTGCGACGAGACGCAGGCGACCCCCATGCCCTCACCTTTCGGCAAAGGCCTGGTGCCGTAACCCGACAATCCCATCGCGGCGAGCAGCGTGTTGCGCAGCCGCTGCGCGCCGCCATCGTTCTTGCCGGCACCATCGAGCAGCGAGATGCGGAACTGGGCGGGATCCTTGCCCGTGGCGGCCGCGATCTCGTCGATCATGCTTTCGACCGCCCAGAAGGTCCAGCCTGGCGCCACCGAGCGGAGCTGGCCGGACGGCGTGGCGTTGTGCGCGAGCTCGTTCTTGATCGCGCGCACGTAGTGGTTGGGCACGGTGTAGAAGAAGTCCGCTCCATTGACCGTGAAGCTGTCGAGCGGGCCCTTCTTGTCGACCGAGGGCGTGAGGAAATCGGGGATTCCCCAGCGCGCGGTCGGCCAGGCCGAGACGACGTCGTGGCTGAGCGCGACGAGCTTGCCGTCGCCGTCCACGCCGGCCTTGACCTTTTGATAGGTGAGCGGCCGCGAGAAATCCATCGTCATGTCGTTCTCGCGCGAGTAGATCACCTTGACCGGCTTGCCGACCGCCTTCGCCGCCTGCACCGCCGGAATCATCATGTCGGCATCGAGCCTGCGGCCAAAGCCGCCGCCGAGCCAATGCTGATGCATCACGACGAATTTCGGATCGATCCCGGCTGCACCCGCAGCGATCGCGCCGGAGCGCGTCGCGAACTGGTTGCCGGAATAGATGTGCAGGATGTCGCCCTTGAACTCCGCCGTGGCGTTCATGGGCTCCAGCGGCGCGTGGATGTTGATGCTGGTGGTGTACTCGGCCTCGACCACTTTCGCCGCCGAGCCGAAGGCAGCAACGGGATCGCCGTCCTTGACGAAGAACTGGCCGGAATCCTCCAAGCCCTGCAGCCGCTTGGCCTCGTCGAGCAGCGACTGGCTCGACAGCTTTGCGTTCGGACCGCCGTCATAGGCGATCTTCAGCGCGTCCGCCGCCTTGCGCGCGTTGGCATAGGTGCTGGCCACCGCGACGACCCAGCCGGAGGTGGTTCCGGTCTTGTCGTCGAGGATGACGGCCTTCATGAAGCCTGGCACCTTCTTGGCTTCGCTGTCATCAACTGACTTCACCGTGGCGCCGAAGCGCACCGGCGGGGTCACCACCTTGCCGTAGGCCATGCCCGGCAGCATCACGTCGATGCCGTACTTGGCCGTGCCGTTGGTCTTGGAGGGGATGTCGAGCTGCGGCACCGAGACGCCGATCATGGTGTATTGATCCGGCGTCTTCAGCTGGATCGCCTTGAGTTCGTCCGGCGTGAAGGTTTTCGTCGCCTTGCCGCTCTTGACGATTTCGGCAAACGACATCTGCTTCTTGGACTTCGGATGCGAGACGATGGAATCGCGCACCACGAGCTGGTCCTTGAAATAGGGGGGCAGGCCCATGGCTGCGGCGGCGGCTTCCGTCAGCGCGATGCGGCCGGCGGCGCCTGCCCGGCTCATCGCCTCGAAGTTCATCATGGTCGACCAGCTGCCGCCGGTGATCTGCGCGCCCAAAACGGGATCGTTGAACTTCGGGTCGTTGGAGGCGAGCTGCACGCGCATATCGCTCCATTTCGCACCCAATTCTTCGCAGACGATCTGCGCCATGGTGGAGGCGATGTGCTGGCCCATGTCGGCCTTGCCGCAGGTCACGGTGACGAGACCTTCCGGCGAGATCGCATACCAGACGCTCGGCTCGAAATTGGCGGGCGCCGCGGCCGATGCGGAATCGATGCCGGGCACGCCGGCATAGCCGAGCACGAGGCCGCTTGCGGCGGTGCCGACGAGGAAGGAGCGGCGGCTGAGATCCGTCGTCACGGGGGCGAGATTTTTGACGTGCTCGTTCATGTGGGCCTCCGTTCGGTGGAGGCGGCCGACGCGGTGCGCATCTCGGATGCGGCGCGCATGATCGCCTTCTGGATCCGCGAATAGGTCATGCAGCGGCAGAGATTGCCGTCCATATGCGCCACGACCTCTTCCTTGGTCGGATTGGGATTCTTCGACAGCAGCGAGGCTGCCTGCATGATCTGCCCGGACTGGCAATAGCCGCATTGCGGCACCTGCTCGGCGACCCACGCCTTCTGCAAGGGATGATCGCCCTTGGTGGAGAGGCCTTCGATGGTGGTGATCTTCTTGCCGGCGACATCGCCGACCATGGTCTGGCACGAGCGCACGGCTTCGCCGTTGACGTGCACGGTGCAGGCCCCGCACAACCCGGCGCCGCAGCCGAACTTGGTGCCGGTCATCTGCAATTGCTCGCGGATTGCCCAGAGGAGCGGCGTGTCGTTCGCCGCATCCACGGACAGACTCCGCCCGTTGATGGTGAGAGTTGGCATAGGCGTCTTCCCCTGCCGGTGCATGAAGCCGCTTACGGCGGCAACTTGAATGGCGGACGCCCACCGGGCCGGCGCCAGCCTTGGCGGCGAGAATGATCGGGTTCGGTTGCCGTGGCAAATGCAATTTGGAAACGATCAAATCTATCTTGACAGCTCAGTGTTGTGCGCTGCGAGAACGGGGCCGATGCAGCGACTGGACGCAAACGGAGAGCGCCGGTCATGCATGCCATCGCGTTCGAGTAGTTTCCTCCAAGTAACCATGCGGGCTAGGATGAGCGACGAAGCAGCTTCGTAGGGTGAGCAAAGGCGCGCTCTTCGCGCCGTGCCCACCATCTCTCCACGTATGCAACGGAAATCGTGGGCACGCTTCGCTTGGCCCACTCTGCGAACTGCAATCAAAAGAAGGGGCGGAAACATGCCGAAGATCGATCGCGACGGCGTCAATATCTACTACGAAGTTCATGGCGACGGTCCGCCGCTGCTGCTCACCCACGGTTATTCCTCGACGTCGGCGATGTGGCACGGGCAGGTCGATGCGCTCGCGAGGGACCACAAGCTCGTGCTGTGGGACATGCGCGGCCACGGCCAGTCCGACTATCCCCATGATCCCAGCGCTTACAGCGAAGCGCTCACGGTCGGCGACATGGCTGCGATCCTCGATGCGGTCGGCGCTGAGCGCGCGATCATCGGTGGTCTCTCGCTCGGCGGTTACATGTCGCTCGCGTTCTATCGGACCCATCCAGAGCGCGCCCGCGCGCTACTGATCATCGACACCGGCCCCGGCTTCAAGAAGGACGACGCCCGCGAGGCCTGGAATGCGCGCGCACTGGCCACTGCGGACAGGCTCGACCGCGAAGGCCTCGACGTCTTGAAATCGGCAACACGCGAACGCGCAACCGCCAGCCACCGCGACGCCAGGGGATTGGCGCTCGCCGCACGCGGCATGCTGACCCAGCGCGACGCGCGCGTGATCGAGCTGCTGCCCGACATCAAGGTGCCCTGCCTGATCGTGGTCGGCGCCGACGACACCCCGTTCCTCGCCGCGACCAACTACATGGCGGCAAAAATCCCCGGCGCACAAAAGGTCGTGATCCCCGCGGCCGGCCACGCCGTCAACATCGATCAGCCCAAGGCTTTTGTTGACGCCGTCGCGCCTTTCCTGAAGAACTTGCCGGCATAGGCAATCAGGGACGCAAGACCATGATGCGAGCGATCTTTGCGGTGGGCGCAATCGCGGCGCTGCTGTCGTCGGCGGCGCAGGCCGAACCATTCGGCGCGGCGCCGCCGCGCCAGCCCTTCGTCACGACCTTGTCGAACAACACGCCGCTCGCCTTCGGCATGGACGCCGAGCAGACCGCCCGTGCCCTCGGGCAGCCGCTGCAATATGTGCGGGGGCGTCCCGGCAACGAGATCTATCTCGCGCTGCGCAACATCGGCGGCAGCAGCTTGATCCCCTACCGCCACCGCCTGTTCCTGCAATTCCGTCATGGACGGCTGGCAGGATGGAAGGAGGATTACGGCGAGAACTGGATGTGGGAGTGAGGGATGCCGCTCACGGCCTCAGGCCACGGCGCATGACGAGCGGAGATTTACGCTGAAGTTTCGGCTTCGTCAGGGCCGGGCATGACGAGATTGTGGAACGAGCGAATTTCCGCATCGACGACCAACCAAGAAGGACAACCCGCGTGGGACAAGACATCAAGCTGACGGCGTCCGACAACTTCCAGTTCGGCGCCTATCGCGCCGACCCCAGTGGCACGCCGAAGGGCGCGGTGGTGGTGATCCAGGAGATCTTTGGCGTCAATCACCACATCCGCTCGGTCTGCGACCGCCTCGCCGGGGAAGGCTACGTCGCGATCGCGCCGTCGATCTTCGACCGCACCACGCCGGGCTTCCAGTCTGGCTATTCGCCCGATGAGATCGCCGAAGCGCGCAAGTTTGTCGCCAGCCCCGATTGGGCCGCGATGCTGCGCGACACCCAGGCCGCAATCGATGCGGTGAAGAGCGTGGGTCCGGTCGGCATCATCGGCTTTTGCCTGGGGGGCAGCATCGCCTTTGTCGCGGCGACGCGGCTATCGGGATTGAAGGCTGCGATCGGCTATTACGGCGGCGCGGTCGTGCGCTTCGCCGAGGAGACGCCGAAGGTGCCGACGCAACTGCATTTCGGCGAGAAGGACGCGGGCATCCCGCTGACCGACGTCGAGACCATCAAGTCGAAGCGGCCGGAGGTGGAGGTGTTCGTCTATCCCGGCGCACAGCACGGCTTCCATTGCGACGAACGCGCCAGCTACGACAAGACCAGCGCCGACATCGCCTGGCCGCGCAGCATGGCCTTCTTCGCGGCGCATTTGAAATAGGGCGCGTCTCTTTCGTCTGTCATTCCGGGGCGACGCGTCAGCATCGAACCCGGAATCCATCGGGCGTCAGCGATGGTGGCGCGATGGATTCCGGGCTCGCGCTATCGCGCGCCCCGGAATGACAAGAGGAGAGAGTTGCGCCATCTCGAAGCAGGAATCGGGTGGCCGCATCCCGGCGCGCGGCGATAGAGCTGGCTGGTCAAGCCAACTCACGCCGGAGCTCGCCATGCAACAGGCCATCACGCACCTCGTCATTCGCAATCCGTTCGGAACCATGGATGTTCCCGCGCCCGATGATTCCGAAGTGATGGATTATGCCGCGACGGCCACGCTGCCCGGCGATGCCGCGGACGGCAATGCAGCGGCGTGGGCAGCGATCGCCGCGCCATCCGATCCGCTCGAAGGCATCTGGGCAAGCCGCTGGAATGGCGGCGCCGATCCGACTATTGCCGGCGATACGCCGGACAAGTGGAAGGAAGGGCGCGCGGAAATGCGCATCGCGGGCAGCCGGATCTATCTGCGCTTCGACTGGGACAACGGCCGCCGCCACGGGCTGATCGACGCTGCACGCGACGGCGCGGATCGGCTGGTCGGGAAATACATCAACCTGACCACGCCGGCGATCACACGGCCCTGGGTCGGGCGCGTGGTCGATACGATGCGGATCGACGGATGTTTTCCGGACGGAAGGCTGGATTTCAGACGGTGAGCTAGAACCAGCGTTCGCCGACGAACACGGTGTCGCCGGGGCTCAGGGGGGTGCCGAGCGGCACCACGGCGCGCATGGAGCCGCCGTTCTCGGTGTGCGTGATGGTGACCACGTCGCGCTTGGCACGGGGCGAGAAGCCGCCGGCGATCGCGACCGCGCTCTCGACCGTCATGTTCGGCACGTAAGGATATTGGCCGGGCGCCGTGACTTCGCCGAGAATGAAGAACGGGCGATAAGCCTCGATCTCGACCGCGACCGAGGGCTCGCGAATGTAACCGTTGCGGAGGCGCGCGGCGATCTCGCCGGCAAGGCCTGCCGTGGTGCGGCCGCGGGCCGGCACCGCGCCGATCAGCGGCATGGTGATGGAGCCGCCGGCGTCGATGGCGTAGCTGTTGGTGAGACCTTCCTGGCCGTAGACCACGACGCGGAGCTTGTCGCCGGCGTCGAGATGGTAGGAAGCGTCATAGCGCGCCGCCATCGGCGCGGCGTAGCCGACCGGCATGGGCGCGGGCGAAGAGGCAAAGGAATTGCGCAGCGCGCCGATGGCGCCGCCGCCGTCAGCGACGACGACCGGCTGCGGCGCACTGTAGGGCTGGCCATAGGCCATGGAATCGAGATCCGCGCGCGGCTGCATCACCGCGACGGGGCCGGCGGTCTGCATGCAGCCGCCAAGGGCAAGCGCGGCGGGCGCTGCCAGGGACGCTGCCAAGATCGACCATCGAAACGCGCGTGCAACCGGCACCGGACCAATCCCTCGAAACGAGACGGCTTAAGTGATGCACCGGTTATGGTTAATAAAGCGTTGAGCGGGACGGGGTGCGCTGCGGGCGCGGTGCGCGCCGTCTCCGGCTTGCGGGAGAGGGCGGGGGAGAGGGTGTCTCCACAACGGGACAATCCCCCAGAGGAAAGAGCCCTCACCCGCATTGCATCTGCGATGCAATGCGACCTCTCCCGCAAGCGGGAGAGGTGCACCACCTTCGTGGCTGGCCTACGCACTCACACCGACGCCGATCGGGCAGGTCACGCCGGTGCCGCCGAGGCCGCAATAGCCGGCGGGGTTCTTCGCCAGATATTGCTGATGATAGTCCTCGGCGAAATAGAATTCGCCGGCCGGCGCGATCTCGGTGGTGATGGCACCGAGGCCGTTGGCGGCGAGCGCCTTCTGATAGAGCGCCTTCGACTCGTCGGCCGCCTTCTTCTGCGCATCTGAATAGGTGTAGATCGCGCTTCGGTACTGCGTGCCGACATCGTTGCCCTGACGCATGCCCTGCGTCGGGTTGTGGCTCTCCCAGAACGTCTTCAGGAGCTTCCCGTAAGACACCTTCTTCGGATCGAACACGACCAGCACAACTTCGGTGTGACCGGTGCGGCCCGAACAGGTCTCTTCATAGGTGGGGTTCGGCGTGTGGCCGCCGGCGTAGCCCACGGCCGTCGCATAGATGCCGTCGCCGAGCTCCCAGAACTTGCGCTCGGCGCCCCAGAAGCAGCCCAGCCCGAACACGGCCTGCTCGAGGCCGGCGGGATAAGGCGGCTGCAGCTTCGCGCCGTTGACGAAATGGATGGTCGCGGTCGGAATGGCTTGCGCACGGCCCGGCAGCGCCTCAGTTGCGCTCGGCAATGCGGTGGTCTTGCGCATGAACAGCATGATTGCATCTCCGCGGACGAGCTGTCGTCGCCCGAGCCAGATACTCAGGCGGCGTGCTCGCGATCAGGTGGGAATATAGGGATCTACGCTGGCGTGGGCAGCCTTGTTACGCCGCACGCCTCGCGCCGCTCAATCCAGGCGGGAATGAAGGATCAATCCCGGCGGGAATTGAAAGATCAATCCCGGGAATAGCCGATCAGCGGTTTCCGCGGACGGAACAGGAGCATCAGCAGGATGCCCAGAATGCCGAGGACGGCGAACACCGGCTGATCCAGCAGCAGGCGGATCACCGAGGTCCAGAGCCAGGGCGCCTTGGCCTCGACCCAGGTGCGGAAAGCCGACTGGCTGGCCTGATTGATGTCGTTCCAGAACTGGCCAAACCGGGTGAACTTAAGGGTCTGGTCGGCCACCCAGCGGGCGCCGTCATAGACCATGAAGATGAACCCGCCCGCGAGCAGCAACAGCCCAATCAGTCGGAAAAAGCCGCGGATCATGCCTCACCTTATATGGTCGTCCGATCGGAGGAGCTGACAAAACGCCGCCAGCCAATAGCCGGGAGACGGCAGAAATTCAACCACTTCAGGGCGTTACGATGCCCCCTGGAGGGCCCCAAGGCCGCTTTTCCGGCCTGGAAAGCGTTGACGGTGCCGAAGACCCTCTCTATAAGGGCGCCAACTGGCGGCGGGCGCAATCCTGCCGCCGCTGTTCTTTGAGCAGTTGCAGGCTCCTTGAGCTTAGAGCTCCTTGAGGCCTCATGTTCCGGGGACAGCCCAGCAACCGAACACCCTAAATCCGAGCGTCGATTACGCGGTCAAGCAAGCCGGCGCTACCCGACCAAGACGCGACCGGTACCCGCAAAGGACATTGAGACCATGGCCAATACCACTTCCGCCAAGAAAGCGACGCGCAAGATCGCCCGCCGCACCGCCGTCAACAAGTCGCGCCGCACCCAGATGCGCGGTGCCGTGCGTAACGTCGAAGAAGCCATCGCGACCGGCGACCGCGCCGCTGCCGTGAAGGCGCTGGCGAATGCCGAGCCCGCCTTGATGCGCGCCGCCCAGCGCAACATCATTCACAAGAACAACGCCAGCCGCAAAGTCTCGCGGCTCACCGCGCAGATCGCCAAGCTCGCCAAGTAACGAGCCAGGTAACGGCGAACCAATCGGTCGGCGATCCGATCGAACATCGCACGCGTCAAACAGCCCGGCATCGCGCCGGGCTTTTTTGTTGCCCGTCATATTCACGCAAGCGGTCACGCCACAGTCGACCATCGATCGGAAGGTTTGTACTGCCTGCGCTATTCTTCGTTCCGTAGTTCTACCTGCCGATGTCTTGCAACAGTGGAAACTTTCACCGCGTTGCAAAAACCCCTGTGCTGCCGGGCTAAGATGAATTCGCGCACGCAAGAGTTCTGCACACCGTAGATTCACCGGAACGCGCGCGGCGGTGGAGTTACCCTGTGAAACGAGACTCAAAAAACGATGTCTCGCTAATCACTTATCGACATAGCGACCGCAAGCATTTGGAAAATTCGCCAGCGCGTCCGATGCGTGACGAATTTGTAAAAATTTTTTGGCGGTGACTGAGAATTGTCACATGATGCCCGGCATTCTCGATTCTGTGCACGAATCCAAAAACTTGCTTCCGAGCCTGTGAACAACTCGCGCGCGGCGTTAACCGAGGTCAAGTTTTTTGACGCCTCAAGTGTGAATCAATTTCGTTGCGAGTCTTTCCGCATAGTGTATTCCTTAAGTCGTCAGCGGCGCCCACGATCTTCAGACCAGCGCGGTTTAGGAAACGGGGCGAGCGTGCAAATCGGCGGCGATGTGCACGTAGGCGACGCTTCAAAAAGCGATTGTCGGATCAAAAACCCATAGCAATATGGGAGGGGTAGCTCTTTGCCTGAATGTCTCCAAGCGGGATCTTGCGTATCCCGCACGCATGAGGCGCACAGGCATCGCAAAGCCACCCCGACACAAGCGACGGCGAAGCCGAGCGGACGACACGTATAGACGGGCGGGACATTCGCGACTGGAGCGTTTCAGGAGCGGCTGTCTTTCACACGCAGGACCTTGCCGTGAGCAATCACGGCGGGACGGGGAGGTATCATGTCCTACGGATTCAACGCGGTATTGACACAAGTTCCATCGTTCACCGATGCCGTCTCCGATCCGTCCAGCGTTCAGCCTCCGACATGCGAGGGCGCGTCGAGTACGCGCTGACCTCGCGAACTCTCCATCTCCGACATCGCTGATCTGACCCGCGGCGCATTCGCCGAACGGTCGAGCTGTGCCTGACGATGGACTCGCTTGAGGTCGCGCCATGACCAGGGAACCCCTGCATGGCGCTCACAACGCAACCTTATCTCTCAAGAGAAGTTTTTTGACGATGACAATGGAACAGGATCGCTGGTCACGCGTGAAGGGTCGGCTGCGCTCGACCGTTGGCGAAGACGTTTACACGAGCTGGTTTGCGCGCATGGATCTGGAAGGCGTGCAGGATGAGAGCGTGCGCCTCTCGGTGCCGACCCGGTTCCTGAAGAGCTGGATTCAGGCCCATTATGCCGAGCGCGTGCTGTCGTGCTGGCAGGCCGAGATGCCGGAAGTGCATCGCATCGACCTCACGGTGCGTTCGGCCGTGCGCCCGGTGGTGCAGCCGAAGGAAGCCCCCGCGCCAATCGAGACGCGACGCACGCCCACGCCGGAGCTGCGCTCGACCGCGACCGCGCCGGTCTCGGCCAATCATGACGCGCTCGGCGGCTCGCCGCTCGATCCGCGCCTGACTTTCGCGAGCTTCGTGGTCGGCCGTTCCAACACGCTGGCGCATGCGGCCGCGCGTCAGGTCGCCGAGGGCCGCCGCGGCGATCCTGTGATGTTCAATCCGCTCTACATCCATGCCGGTGTCGGCCTCGGCAAGACGCATCTGCTCCAGGCGGTGACCTGGGCCGGCAATTCCGGCAACGAGCGCAAGGTGCTGTACCTCACGGCAGAAAAATTCATGTACGGCTTCGTCGCCGCGCTGAAGACGCAGACGGCGCTGGCGTTCAAGGAAGCGCTGCGCGGCATCGACGTGCTGGTGATCGACGATCTCCAGTTCCTGCAGGGCAAGTCGACGCAGGCCGAGTTCTGTCACACGCTGAACGCGCTGATCGATGCCGGCCGCCAGGTCGTGATCGCGGCCGACCGTCCGCCGTCCGATCTCGAAAGCCTCGATGACCGCGTCCGCTCGCGGCTCGCTGGCGGCCTCGTGGTCGAGATGGGCTCGCTCGGGGAAGAGCTGCGACACGGCATCCTCAAGTCGCGCGTCGCCGCGGCCCGCGCCCATCACGCGACCTTCGAGGTGCCGGAGGAGGTGCTGCATTATCTGGCGCGCACCATCACCCATAACGGCCGCGACCTCGAAGGCGCGATCAACCGCCTGCTGGCGCACTCGAAGCTCAACAACCGGCCGGTGACGCTGGAGATGGCCGAGCACGAGGTGCGCGACCTGGTCCGGCCGCAGGAGCCCAAGCGGATCAAGATCGAGGACATCCAGCGCGTGGTGGCGCGGCAGTATAATGTCAGCCGCTCCGACCTGCTCTCCTCGCGCCGCACCGCCAACGTGGTGCGCCCGCGCCAGGTGGCGATGTATCTCGCCAAGACGCTGACCCTGCGCTCGCTCCCCGAGATCGGCCGCCGTTTCGGCGGGCGCGACCACACCACGGTGCTGCACGCCGTGCGCAAGATCGAGGCCCTGGTCTCCAAGGACACCGCACTGTCCGAGGAAGTGGAGTCGCTGAAGCGCCAGCTTCAGGAATAAACGCCTAGACCTCCCGCCATTCTGCCGCCGCCCCGGCCATGCCTGGGCGGCGGCTCCGTTTTTGCCTGTAAATCGTGGGGAACTGCCCGGCAATCCCTTGAAACGGATGGTTTTCCGCGCCACCTTGCGCGACCCTGACGGCTTTGGTCATATCGGCTGGATGATCCGGCTTTCCGGGGTCTTCGGTGCCGTGGCGCGCGTCCCGCCGCCCGGCTTTTCCAACGTTGTGTTTCCTTGGGGATCGGGCGAGTAGTGCAATGAAGGTTACGGTCGAACGCGCGCAACTCCTGAAGTCGCTGGGCCATGTCCACCGCGTGGTCGAGCGGCGCAACACGATTCCGATCCTCGGCAACGTGCTGGTCCGCGCCGAGAACGCAAAGCTGTCGCTGAAGGCGACCGACCTCGACCTCGAGGTGACGGAGACGCTGCCGGCGGAAACCGCGACCGCGGGCTCCACCACCGTGCCGGCGCACATGTTCTACGACATCGTGCGCAAGCTGCCGGATGGTTCGCAGATCGTGCTCGAGGCCGACGGCGACCGCGCCGTGCTGGCGATCCGCGCCGGCCGCTCGCGCTTCACGCTGCAGACCCTGCCGGAGAATGATTTCCCGGATCTGGCCGCCGGCGACATGTCGCACTCGTTCTCGCTCGCCGCCAAGGACGTCAAGCGGCTGATCGACCGCACCCAGTTCGCGATCTCCACCGAGGAGACCCGCTATTACCTCAACGGCATCTACCTGCACGCCGCCGGCACGCCCAAGGCCGCCACCCTGCGCGGCGTCGCCACCGACGGTCACCGCCTCGCCCAGCTCGACCTGGTGCAGCCCAAGGGCGCCGAGGGCATGCCCGGCGTGATCGTGCCGCGCAAGACCGTCGGCGAGGTGCAGCGCCTGATCGAGGATACCGACGCCGAGATGACGATCGAGCTGTCGCAGGCCAAGATCCGCTTTACGATCGGTAACGTCGTGCTGACCTCGAAACTGATCGACGGCACCTTCCCCGACTACGGCCGCGTCATTCCGCAAGGCAACGACAAGGAGCTCGTGGTCGACAAGAAGGACTTCGAGAACGCCGTCGACCGCGTCTCGACGATCTCCAGCGAGCGCGGCCGGGCGGTGAAGCTGTCGCTGTCGCCGGGCAAGCTGGTGTTGTCGGTAACCAATCCGGATTCCGGCAGCGCGACCGAAGAGCTGGAGGTCGAATACGCCTCCGACGCCCTCGATATCGGCTTCAACTCCCGCTATTTGCTCGACATCGCCGCCCAGATCGAAGGCGACGTCGCAACGCTCCGGCTCGCCGATCCCGGCTCCCCGACCCTGGTGCAAGACCGCGACGACAAGAGCGCGCTGTATGTGCTGATGCCGATGCGGGTGTGAGACTTACCGGCATCCATACCTGTCACTACATCGTCATGGCCGGGCTCGTCCCGGCCATCCACGTCTTCGGAGCAAAGAACGTGGATGCCCGGCACAAGGCCGGGCATGACGGAAAACGGACCTCATGACCCCCTCCCGCATTCATCGCCTGACGCTGACGCATTTTCGCAATTATCGGGCGGCGGGGCTCGAGACGGCGGCTGACATGGTGGCGCTGGTCGGGCCGAACGGGGCGGGCAAGACCAATTGCATCGAGGCGATCTCGTTTCTCTCGCCCGGGCGCGGCTTGCGGCGGGCGACGCTGGAAGACGTCGCCGACAACCAGGGCGACGGGTCCTGGGCCGTCTCCGCGCAGGTCGAGGGCGCGCTGGGGCTGGCCACGCTCGGCACTGGCATTGATGCGCCGCGCGCTGACGCCGCCGTAAGCCGGCGCTGCCGCATCGACCGCGAGCCGGTGGGGTCGGCGGCCGCCTTCGGCGACCATATCCGCATGGTGTGGCTGACGCCGGCGATGGACGGGCTGTTCATGGGCGCAGGCTCGGAACGGCGGCGCTTCTTCGACCGCCTGGTGCTGGCGATCGACAATGAGCATTCCAGCCGCATCAACGCGCTGGAACGCTCCTTGCGCTCGCGCAACCGCCTGCTCGAAACCCGCAATTACGACGACCATTGGTGCGACGCGATCGAGCGCGAGACCGCGGAGCTTGCGGTCGCGGTCGCGGCAACGCGTGGCCAGACCGCGGCAAGGCTCACCGGCATGCTGAATGCGCGCGCGCAGGCCTCCGCCTTTCCCTCGGCGCAGATCGCGCTCGACGGCTGGATGGAGAACGCGCTGCTGACCGAAACGGCGACGTCGGTCGAGGACCGCTACCGCCAGATCCTGCGCGACAACCGTCCGCGCGATGCCATCGCCGGCCGCACCACCGATGGTCCGCATCTCACCGATCTCCAGGTGATCTATGCGCCGAAGAGCATGCCGGCGCGCGATGCGTCCACGGGCGAGCAGAAAGCGCTGCTGATCGGTCTGGTGCTGGCGCATGCGAGCCTGGTCGCCGAGATGACCGGCATCGTGCCGCTGCTGCTGCTCGACGAGGTCGTTGCCCATCTCGATCCGAACCGCCGCGCCGCGTTGTTCGACGAGCTGCGCAAGCTCGGCGCGCAGGTGTGGCTGACCGGCGCGGACCCGGCGGCCTTCGCCGAGATCGGCGCTGGAGGCGAAGTCTTCGACGTCGAGAGCGGACAGGTCTCGTCGCGACGCTAGGCCTCCGGGTTGAACCCGCTCTGTTCCATCAGCGACTAGCTGTCTGAAGCGGCGCCGACGGTGTCGCCGTTGTGCAATCGCGCGGTATTTCCCACGCGCGCGATGCTTGGAGCGTAGCATGACGACGGTAAGGCATGGGGCAAGAGCTCCTGCGCGATGGCAACTTCTTGCGTGCGGCCTCGCTCTGCTCGCGAGCTGCCTGCTCGCCGCAAGCGCCGGGGCCTTGGTATCGAATTTGTCGCCATTGTTCTCGGTCGCGCTCACACCGGATCCGGATGCGCGGCTGCTCGCGCCGACCCGCTACAGCTATCGAGGGACCCACACCACCGTGATGCCCGGCGTCGAAGCCCCGCTCCGCACCAGGCTCGAAACCACCGTGCCTGCAGAGCTCGGCGACGTCCTCAGCTTCTATCGCACGGAGCTCGGAAAGCTCGGCTGGCAGGAACAGCCCGATGGCGCGGTGATCGCAACCGATCACGCCCAGCTCGCTTTCGCCTCCCCGCTGGGGCCGGCCGCACTGCAGCTCGCCCGCAAGGACAGCAGCACCTCGATTCATCTCGTGCAGAAGAACGCCGATGCGGCGACCCGGGCCAATATCATGCCCGAACCCGGCCAGGCCAAACTGGTGTTCAGCAATATCAGCGGGAGGGACGCGGCGCTCACGATCAACGCACGAACCGTCAAACGCGCCGCCGGCGCCAATGCGATATCGCTGGATCTGGCGCCCGGCAGGTATTCCTACGAACTGACCCTACCGGACCATTCGGCTACCACGAACGTCCTCAACCTTGCCGCCGGCGATACCTGGGAGCTCACGATCGGGCGCGACGGCGACGCCTGGCCGCCGCTCCAGCTGTACTGAGCAGCAATATCGAGGCCTGCGCGATCTTTGAACCTGACGGGTTCCTGCCGCGACTTCTCGTCAGAGGCCGCGCCGGCGGTGTCGCAGCCTGCAATTGCGCGCGAGCCGATGCGCCGCGCCACGCCCCTGGAGAAGTGACGATGTCGAGGATGACGCGCGGGACGCAGGTCCCGGCACGCTGGCGGCTGCTTGCATGCGGCTTCTTCCTGATGGCGAGCTGCGGGGTCGCGGCGGCCGCCGACGCAGGTATCGTCGACGTCCACGCGCTGCCGCAGCTCGAGGGCGCGGTGGAGGACACCTCGCGCCCCGACCCCTACCGCGTCGAATATCGCGTGCCGACGCCGCAAGCCGTGACGTCGCAGGCGGTGCGAAAACTCCTGAGCACCGAGGGCTGGGTGCCCTATGTGCTGCCGCTGGAAGAGAAGAGCACCACGTTGAAATTCAAGAAGGGGCGGCAGGGCCTGTCCGTTCACTTCACGCAAGCGCTCGGCCGGCCCGATCAATCCGTGGTGTATTACACGACCGACCGGATCTATTCGAACGTGCCATTCCCCGACGGCGCGAGCGACCTCGTGTTCGACGGCACCAGGCCCTATCTCGGCTGCATCGCGCCCGGCGCACTCGATGCCACCTCGGATTTCTACACCAGCCAGATGGAGGCGATCGGCTGGCGCAAGCTCTCGGCGGAAACGGCTGCGCGCTGGACCACGACGGGCCTCGACGAGACCGTTCCGAACGGCGTGCGCGCGTTCTACGACCATCCCGAGGGCGACACGACGCAGTTCTACAAGCAGAAGCCGGTGATGCTGACGCTGACGCGACGCGACGACGGCCGGACCAATGTCGACATCCGGATCGCGCCCTTCGTGGCGCCCGCCGACCTCAATGCCGACAGCGACGTCGCCGGCCTGCCGCGACCGAACCCGACCAAGTCGGCCAGAGGCCTCGGCAGCGCAAGCTCCAACAAGCGCGAGATGAGCGCCGCCGCAATGGCGGAGCTGCCCGCCGTGCTCGCCTTCTATCATCGCGAATTCGCCGCGCGCGGCTGGCAGGAAGACGGCAGCGCGCCGCTCGCTCCCGGCGACGACGTCGCGCTCAAGATCTCCAACGCCGAGGAAACCGGCGTGCTGCGGCTCGGCCGCAAATACGACTTCACCATGGTCAATCTGACCGCGCAGCTGAAGGAATCCGCGCTGGCCGCCCGCGCCAAGGCGAAGAAGGAAGCCGACGAGAAGTTCATGAGGGACGCCGAGGCGATGGCCAAGCAGGTCATCGCCGCCGACGAAGCGAGGCGAAAGGTGCAGGCGGCCGCCCTGTCCGACGCGCCGCTCAATACGCTCGCCGACAGCAAGACGCCGGTGCCGCTGCCCGAGACCGCCGAAGGCGTGAAGTTCGAAGGCAATGACGGCCATCTCGAATTCTCCTCCACCTCGAGCGTCAAGGCGCTCACCGCCTTCTATCGCGCGTCACTCAAGCCCGCAGGCTGGAAGGAGCAGCCCTCCGTCATCAACCAGCCCAACATGGCGATGATGGAATTCTCCAAGAGCGGCAAGTCGATCTCGATGACCGTGATGCAGATGGGCCCGAAGGTGAATGTCCGCGCCGACGGATCGGGGCTGGTGATGGCCGCCGCGAAGCCGATGGCCACCGCGGAAGTGCAGGCCAAATCCTCCGAGCCGCTCAAGCCCGACCCTGAATCCCAACTCCCCGTGCCGACGCAGCGGTCGTCGACCTCGCTCGCCACCACCAAAATGCCGGGTAGCGAGACGCCGTTCCGCCGCGAGCTGGCAGCCAGCATCCCGGCCCCGCTCGGCGATGTCCTGGCCTTCTACCGGGCCGAGCTTTCCAAGCTCGGCTGGCAGGAAAAGGCCGACGGCGCCACCGTGTCCGCCGAACGCGCACAGATCGACTTCACCTCGCCGCAAGGCCCGGCCGTGCTCAAGCTCGGCCGCGCCAAGGGCGAGACCACGGTCAGCCTGGCGCAGAAGAATCCGGATGCCGCTGTTAAGGCCGACATCATGCCGAAGCCCGGCCAGGCCAGGCTGATGTTTGGCAATATCGGGGCGAAGGAAGCCTCGCTGACGATCAACAAGCAGACGGTGAAGATCGCCGCCGGCGCCGGCGGTCCGCGATCGCCCAAAGGCCCGATGCTCGACCTGCCGCCGGGCACCTACCAGTACGCCCTGCGCATGCCCGGGCGCCCGGCCCACACCGAAACCCTCACCGTCGCCGCAGGCGATGCCTGGGGCCTGATGGTGGGTCCGACCGGCGAAGCGCTGCCGTTGCAGATGTACTGATCTACCGGGCCCCTGATGCCGGGAACGAACATGATGACGATAAAGCCCGTGATGAGCGGTCCGGCACGCTGGTTGCTGCCGCTGTGCGGTCTCGCCCTCCTCGCGGGCGGCCTGATCGCCGCAAGTGCCGGCGGATGGATGCCGCATCTATCACCGCACACTTCGGCTGCACTCACGCCGGCGGATCCCGACGCCGACATGCCAGTGCCGAAGCAACACAGCTCCTCCAGCTCCAACACCACCCATGTGACCGGCATCGAAATCCCGCTGCGGGTCGGACTCGAAGCCCATGTGCAGGCCCCGCTCACTGCTGTGCTCGCCTTCTACCGCACGGAGCTCGCAAAGCGCGGCTGGGAGGAAAAGCCTGACGGCACTGTGGTTGCCGCCGATCACGCTCAGCTCGCCTTCGTCTCCCCGAAGGGCCCGGCAACATTGAAACTTGGCCGTGCGGAGGACGAGACCATTGTCGAGCTGGTGCAGCGGAATACGGAGGCCGTGGCCAAGGCCAATTTCCTGCCGATGCCAGGACGAGCGCGGCTGATCTTCGGCTATCTTGCGCCCGGCGTGGCTTCGCTCGCGATCAACGATCAGACCATCAAGATCGCGGGCGGCGAAAATCACCCACAAACGCTGGATCTGCCGCCCGGCACGTATTCCTACCATCTGGTCGTGTCGGGCCATACGTTGCGCACCGATACGATCACCGTGGCCGCAGGCGAGACCTGGTCCCTCCAGTTGGGTGACGACGACAGGAAGCCGGATCAGATCTACTGACCCCGCAGACCTGTTCCCGGGCGCCACAGCACGTCGGAACAGGTCGCTGCGACCCCGCAAAATCCACGCCTTTGAAGGCTAGAAAAGGGGTCTCGAATCGGGCTTTTCGCGAGCCCCGGAATCGGCCTTCGAACACCTTGAAAACCGGCCCAAAAACCCCATTTAGTCAAAGGGTTGCCGGAAGATACTTTGCGCTAGGCGCAATCTCTCTTTCATGGCACAAATAGCTCGCAAATCAGCGCCTTTTGCGCGGCTGATTCGGGCGACATCTCGAAGGCCTCTCATGACAGAACCTGCTCGGCAGACACCTGCCGAAAACGAGCCCTCCAATCCGAGCGATTACGGCGCGGAATCGATCCGCGTGCTCAAGGGTCTCGATGCCGTTCGCAAGCGCCCGGGCATGTATATCGGCGACACCGACGACGGCTCGGGCCTGCACCACATGGTCTACGAGGTCGTCGACAACGCGATCGACGAAGCGCTGGCGGGCCACGCCACGCGCGTCGATGTCGTGCTCAATGCCGACAATTCCGTCACCGTGCGCGACGACGGCCGGGGCATTCCCGTCGACATCCACAAGGGCGAAGGCATCTCGGCGGCCGAGGTCATCATGACCCAGCTCCATGCCGGCGGAAAGTTCGACCAGAACTCCTACAAGGTCTCCGGCGGCCTGCACGGCGTCGGCGTCTCCGTGGTCAACGCGCTGTCGAGCAAGTTGGGCTTGCGGATCTGGCGCGACAACAAGGAGCATTACATCGAGTTCGCCCATGGCGATGCCGTCGCACCGCTCAGAATGGTCGGCGATGCGCCGGGCAAGCGCGGCACCGAGGTGACGTTCCTCGCTTCGGGCGAGACCTTCAAGAACATCGAATATGATTTCGCCACGCTGGAGCATCGCCTGCGCGAGCTCGCCTTCCTCAATTCCGGCGTCAACATCGCCCTCTCCGACATGCGGCACGCGGTCGAGAAGCGCGAGGAGATGCACTATTCCGGCGGCGTCGAGGAATTCGTCAAATATCTCGACCGCAACAAGAAGGCGATCGTGCCGGCGCCGATCATGGTGCGCGCGGAAGCCAACGGCATCGGCGTCGAGGCCGCTTTGTGGTGGAACGACAGCTACCATGAGAACGTGCTGTGCTTCACCAACAACATCCCGCAGCGGGACGGCGGCACCCATCTGGCCGGTTTCCGCGGCGCGCTGACGCGCCAGGTCAACGGCTATGCCGAGGCCAATGCGAAAAAGGAAAAGATCGCGCTGACCGGCGACGACTGCCGTGAAGGCCTCACCGCCGTGCTGTCGGTGAAGGTGCCCGATCCGAAATTCTCGTCGCAGACCAAGGACAAGCTCGTGTCCTCGGAAGTGCGTCCCGTGGTCGAGAACGTGCTCAACGAGGCGCTCCAGGCATGGTTCGAGGAGCATCCCACCGAAGCCAAGATGATCGTCGGCAAGGTGATCCAGGCGGCCGCGGCCCGCGAAGCTGCGCGAAAGGCGCGCGAGCTGACGCGCAAGAGCCCGCTCTCGGTGTCCTCGCTGCCCGGCAAGCTCGCCGACTGCCAGGAAAAGGATCCGGCCAAGTCCGAACTCTTCATCGTCGAGGGTGACTCGGCAGGCGGCAGCGCCAAGCAGGGCCGCAACCGCGAATTCCAGGCGGTGCTGCCGCTGCGCGGCAAGATCCTCAACGTCGAACGCGTCCGTCCCGACAAGATGCTGGGAAGCGAGCAGATCGGCACGCTGATCACCGCGCTCGGCACCGGTATCAGCGACGAGTTCTCGATCGAGAAGCTGCGCTATCACAAGATCATCGTGATGACGGACGCCGACGTCGACGGCGCTCACATCCGTACGCTGCTGCTCACCTTCTTCTACCGGCAGATGCGCGACATCATCGACGGCGGCTATCTCTATATCGCCCAGCCGCCGCTCTATAAGGTCTCCAGAGGCAAATCCGAGCAGTATCTGAAGGACGAGCGGGCGCTGGAGGATTATTTGATCGAGACAGGCCTCGATGATTGCATATTCACGCCCGGCACCGGCGGCGACCGCAGCGGCCGTGACCTGCGCGGACTGGTCGACGACGCCCGAGTCGTTCGCAGCATCCTGCGCAATCTGCACACCCGCTACAACCGCAAGGTCGTCGAGCAGGCCGCCATCACCGGCGTGCTGAACAAGGACATCTACGGCGATCCCGACAAAGCCGCCCAGGCTGCCCAATACATCGCCGGACGGCTGGACAAGCAGGCCGAGGATGTCGAACGCGGATGGGTCGGCCACTACGTGGAAGGCCAGGGCTTCCAGTTCGAGCGCACTGTGCGCGGGGTCAAGGACGTCGCGATCATTGACTCCGCGTTCCTGGGCTCGGCCGAGGCCCGCAAGCTCGACGAGTTTACGCCCAAGCTGCAGGATGTTTATGCCCGCCCCGGCAACCTGCGGCGCAAGGACGTCGAGCACACGGTCCACGGTCCGGTTGATCTGTTCGAAGCGGTCACCGACGCCGGCCGCAAGGGCATCACCCTGCAGCGCTACAAAGGTCTCGGCGAGATGAACCCGGAGCAGCTCTGGGAGACAACGCTGGATACCAATGCGCGCTCGCTGCTGCAGGTGAAGGTCAAGGAGGTCGACGAGGCCGACGACATCTTCACCAAGCTGATGGGCGACGTGGTCGAGCCGCGCCGTGACTTCATCCAGGAACATTCGCTGAGCGCGACGATCGATATCTGAGGTCCGCGTTTGCCTTGGGTTTGATCTGGTGGCCAAACACTCGCTGCAACCTCTCCCGCGTGCGGGGGAGGTCGACGCGAAGCGTCGGGTGGGGGCTTTCTCCTCTTGGGGATTGTCCCGTTGTGGCGACACCCTCTCCCCAGCACTCCCCCGCACGCAGGGGAGGGAGCACACCACCTTCGCGGCAACGCCACCCCCTGAACCTCCCCACCCGCCATTGCGACGAAGTGGCATGATCCCGCAAGGCCAGTTCCGGCCGGGAAGTGTCGTGCCATGACCGCCTCCACAGCGACCAGTTCCGCCCTCCCCTCCCGCCGCCTCGGGGTGATCGGCAGCATCGTCGGCGTGCTGGCGCTGATCGCGGCCGTGCTGCCGCATTGGGTCATACCTGCGATCTACCCGCCGCCGCCAGCGGACAAGGTGATTGTCGACACCGGCCATCGCCTGAAGGATCGCCTGATCGCGCGCGTCAAGGGCGTCGAGTACCAGGCCCCGCCGCGGGAGAAGTCGACGGGGAGCCAATTGAGGGAAGCGTCCTCGATCGCGGCGATCTCACTCGGCCTGCTTGCCATCCTGCTCTCGGTCCTCGCCCTCGTGTTTCGCGAAGAGAGGCTGCTGGCGGGCGTCGCGGCCGCGCTTGGGGCCGGCGCCATTGCCGTCGAAATCTCCTTCCTGGCGATGGGCGTGCTGATGCTGATCGTCATCCTTTATGTGGTGGCCAATATCATCGGTCTGTTCTAAACGCCGGATACAGCGGGCCTATTCAGGCCAACGCGCGGCCTTCCGCCGCGACAAGTGCAGAATTGCTACCCTGCTCAATTCTCGGTAGTTTCCGCTCCCGAAGCAGCCCGCCCCAACGCAACAGGACGGAGAAAACCGACGTGGCGCCCATCCAATATATCGTCGAGGGCGGTCACCGGCTCTCGGGCTCGATCGAGCCGTCCGGCAACAAGAATTCGGCGCTGCCGATCATCGCCGCGGCGCTGCTCACCGAGCATCCGGTGACGCTGGAGAACGTGCCGCGCATCCGCGACACCGAGACGCTGGTCGAGCTGATACGCTCGGTCGGCGCGGCGGCGGAATGGACCGGGCGCAACACGCTTCACATCCATGCCAAGAGCATCCGCGCCGCCGATCTCGACCCTGAGCTGTGCGTGCGCATCCGCGCCTCGATCCTGCTCGCAGGCCCCCTGCTCGCCCGCTGCGGCGAGGTGATGCTGCCGCCGCCGGGCGGCGACGTCATCGGCCGCCGCCGGCTGGACACGCATGTGCTGGCGCTGGAGCAGTTGGGCGCCAAGGTCACCGCGACCGACCGGCTCGAATTCCGCGCACCCAAGCTTGCCGGCGCGGACGTGTTCCTGGACGAGCCGAGCGTCACCGCGACGGAGAACGCGCTGGTGGCGGCGGTCGCCGCAGACGGCGTCACCTATTTGCGCAACGCGGCCTCCGAGCCGCATGTGCAGGACCTCGCCAACTTCCTGGTCGCGCTCGGTGCGAAGATCGAGGGCATCGGCACCAACACCATGATCATTCATGGGCCGGCAACGCTGGGGGAAGCGACCTATCGGATCCAGCCCGACCATATCGAGGTCGGCTCGCTGATCGGGCTTGCCGCCGTGACGCGCTCGCCGCTTCGCATCACGCGCGCCGGCGTCGAGCATCTGCGCTCGATCCGCATGGGGTTCGAGCGGCTCGGCATCGTCTGCCGCGTCGAGGGCGACGACCTGATCGTGCCGTCGAACCAGACGCTGAAGATCCAGGACGATTTCGGCGGCCACGTGCCGAAGCTGGAGGACCAGCCCTGGCCGGCCTTTCCGGCCGACCTGATGTCGATTGCGATCGTCACCGCCACGCAATGCGAGGGCGTGATCCTGATGTTCGAGAAGATGTTCGAATCCAGGATGTTCTTCGTCGACAAGCTGATCGCGATGGGCGCGCGCATCGTGCTGTGCGACCCCCACCGCGCCATCATTGCCGGCCCCAGCCGCCTGCACGGCGCGACCATGACCTCGCCCGACATCCGCGCCGGCATGGCGATGCTGCTGGCCGCCGTGTGCGCCCAGGGCACCTCCACCATCAACAACGCCGACCAGATCGAGCGCGGCTATGAGCGCATCGACGAACGGCTGAACGTGCTGGGCGCAAAGATCAAGCGCGTGCCGGAGCGGAAGGGCTGAGGGCTCTGTCTTCCTTCTCCCTCGTCGGAGAAGGTGGCGAAGCACACAGTATCGTAGGGTAGGCAAAGCGACTTGTCCGCCGTAGCTCGTAGAGCGAAGGCGGAAGCCTGCCCACGCCCTCTGTTGCAATATTGAAAAGGTGGTGGGCACGGCGCTGGCGCGCCTTTGCCCACCCTACGAGACCGGGCTAACGGATAGAGCACCTCACCTCTCGCTCTCACGGGCCATGTTTTCGTCGCGGGGCTGTGCTAATGAGCCGCCATGCTCGACACCGTCCAACATCATTCGCAGCCGCAAGCCGGCGTGCCGCAGAACCATCTCGCCGAAGAGTTCGTCGAGACGCTGCGGCTGGCCGTGCCGATGATGCTGACGCAGCTCGGGCAGATCGCGATGATCACGACCGATCTCGCGCTGATCGGGCGGCTTGGCGAGGATGCGGTGGCCGCGGCGGCGCTGGCGCACACCGTCTATTTCGTCAGCTTCACCTTCGGGCTCGGATTGATGGCTGCGGTGTCGCCGCTGGCGGCACAGGCATTTGGCGCCGGAGATGTCAGGCTGATTCGCCGCGCCTTGCGCGTCGGCCTGTGGGTCGCGCTGCTGATCTCGCTGCCGATGATGGCCTCGCCGCTCTATGGCGAGCAGATCCTGATCGCGCTCGGCCAGGCGCCGCAATCGGCCGCTTTGGCGCAACGCTATCTGAACGGGCTGGCCTGGGGCATCGCGCCGGCGCTCGGCTTCATCGCGCTGCGCAGCATGATGAGCGCGGTGAACCGGCCGCAGCCGCCGCTGTGGATCACGCTCGCCGCGATCCCGGTCAATGCCGCGCTGGTCTATGCCATGATCCACGGCCGGTTCGGCCTGCCGGAGCTCGGCCTGTTCGGCGCCGGACTTGCGACCACGATCGTCAACCTCGGCACGTTCGTCGCCGTGCTCGCCATCGCAGGGCTGCGCAAGCCGTTTTCGGACTACCGCCCGCTCGCGCGGTTGTGGCGGATCGACTGGCCCCTGATGCGCCAGCTGATCGCGATCGGCGCGCCGATCTCGTTTTCGCTGCTGCTGGAATATGGCCTGTTCTCCTCGGCGGCGCTGCTGATGGGGCTCATCTCGACCACCGCGATTGCCGCGCATCAGATCGCGCTGCAGATCACCGCCGTGCTGTTCATGGTGCCGCTCGGCATCGGCATGGCGGCCACCGTGCGGGTCGGCCACGCCTTCGGCCGCGGCGAGCCGGCCGCGGTGAAGCGCGCAGGGCTCGTCGCGGCCGTGCTCGGCGTCGCGCTGGTCTCCGCCCTGACGATCGCCATTATCCTCGGCCGCTACCAGCTGGGCCGGCTGTTCTTCGGCAGCGGCGAGGCGAGCGCGGCCACCATCGAGCTGACCGCGACGCTGCTGCTGGTCGGCGCCACCTTCTTCATCGCCGACGGCCTGCAGACCATCATGGGCGGCGCGCTGCGCGGGATCAACGACACGAGAATGACGCTGCTGTTCGCGGCGATCGGCTATTGGGGCATCGCCTTTCCCATCGCCTGGGTGCTGGCCTTCAACCTCGGGCTCGGCGCGGTCGGGGTCTGGGTCGGGTTTTCGGTCGGGACATTCGTCTATGCCGGGCTCTTGATCTTGCGCTTCCGGATGCTGACGCGCAGACTGGCGGGATGAACGGGGCCGTCCGCGAAGTCACGCCTGAGGTCGATGCCAACACGCTGCTGGCAGGCGCGCAATTCGTCGACGCGTTTCGCGTCGAGATCGGCGCAGCGACGGTGAATGCCCGCGAGGCCTGCACCCGGATGGTGCTGCACGGGCCGCGCTGGATCGACGTGCTGCTGCGGCTCCGCAATATTCTGGTGAGGCCGTTCGGGCTGAAGACATCGGGCGAAGGCGCACCGGCGCCGCACGGATTGATCGGCCTGTTTCCGGTCGTCAGCGAGACGCCGGAGCGGCTGGTCGCGGGCTTCAACGATTATCATCTCGACTTCCGCATCGTTGTCGACGCGGCCGGAGATGCTGCGAGCCGTCAAGTCACACTAACCACGCTGGTGCGGACGCATAATCTCCTGGGCCGAACCTACCTCTGCCTCATCGCGCCCTTCCACAAGCTCGTGGCCCGCGGCATGATGGGACGCATCGCGGAGCCGGCGCGATGACGCTGTCCGTCGACCTGTTCTTCTCCTTTCGCAGTCCGTTCAGCTATCTGGCGCTGCCGAAGACGCTGAAGCTGGTCGAAGACTACGATCTCGCAGTGAACCTTCGGCCGGTCTACCCGCTCGCGGTCCGCGTGCCCGGCTTCTTCAAGAAAGCCAGCCCGAATTTCATTCGCTATGTGGTGCTCGACAGTACGCGCGTCGCGCAGCACGAGGGCATTCCGTTCCGCTTTCCCAGGCCTGATCCGATCGTGCAGGACAAGACGACGTTCGACGTCGCGGCCGAGCAGCCCTACATCCACCGCCTGACCCGCCTGGGCGCCATGGCGCAGCTCGAGGGACGCTCGCTCGCATTCACCTATGCGATCGCGCGCGTGCTGTGGGACGGCTCGGTGGCGGGCTGGAACGAAGGCGAACATCTCGCGCGCGCCGCCGAGAGCGCGGGCTTCGACCTCGCCGCGATGGATGCCGCAATCACCGCTGACGCGGATCGCTACGAGCAGGTGATCGCGGAAAACGAGCGGGTCCACGCCGCCTCCGGCCATTGGGGCGTGCCGACCTTCGTGTTCGAGAACGAGCCGTTCTTCGGCCAGGACCGCATCGATCTGCTCGTGTGGCGTATGCAGGGCAAAGGCCTGACGCCGCGTCCGGGCCGAGATGGATGAACACCGCTCGTGTTCAGCCGACCGGCCCCGGGGTCCAATTGTCCCCTGCAAGCGGACTAACTCTCACATCAGGAATGATTCCGAGGTCCATGCCTGGATCGAAATGGCGCATCGTCCGCTCATTGAGGTCAATGATGCGGCCAGGTCTCAGTGGCCCCACGTCATTTATCTTGACGATGACCTTCTTGCCCACGGCCTCGACGAGCGCATATTTCGGCCTCGCGCCAAATTGGACCCCACCAAATTTCCGACGCAGGCTCGTCCGGATGGCAGCCGTCCAGGCAGAGGGATCATAGCGCTCGCCGGAGGCTGTCTTCGGACCGCCCTCCTCCTTGCCGGGCTTGAACGGATTGTATGTGGACGCCGCGCCAACGATCGCATCGCCAGAGGCGGCATCGACGACACCACTTGAGTGATCCCCACGTGTTTCACTTCGAGCAACGGCAACAGAAACGGCGAGCGCAACCAGGGCGCCGCAAATTGCGGCGCTCGAGCGGAATAGCATCATAAGTCCTGTGATTTTTTGGATTGTCCGGTTCCAGAACCGCAAACGTGGTCAAGCGAACGCAGAAGCGTTCGTGAACTTGCGCCGATCGTTTTGCGGATTCGAGCCGACCGTGGCTACGGAACCGTCGTGGGAACCGGAGTGGCCCTCACGGAGTGTTTTAGCTTCACACCGACTAAGACAGAGATTGCGTCAGCAGCATGACCCATTGGAACCCAGCGCGTGCAACGTCTCAGAGGTCGCATCAGGGCCAAGCCGCGCGACATGCGCATTGCTGTCGAAAGCCGACGTTCACGAGGACGCGCCGAACTCACTCCGCAACGCGCGCGGACTTGTCGGCCGAGGCCTCCGACCATTCGCCGACGACGCGGTCGAGGTCGCAGAGATTCTGGTGCATCTGCTCAAGCGAGAAACCGAGTGCGAAGAAGCGCTCGGCAGTGTCGCCGGCATGGCCGCGGATCAGGCCGTCCTGACGCACGGCGGCAACCGCTTCGGCGTAGTGCTGAAGCGCGACGTGGACGGGATGGATCGGCGGCGCGCCGGCGCCTTCGCGCAAGGCCGCCGCGGCCGACCGCAGGAAGCGCGCGATCACGGTCGAGACTTCCGTCAAGGGCGCTGCGAGCCGCGTCTGCACCTCGATCGGTAGCGGCACCACCGTGGCGCGGCCGATCATCACGACGTCATGACGCAATCGCAGGACGGTTCGCAGCAGCGGACCGGTGTCCGGACCGCTCGACAGCCGCGCGGCGCGCTCGCGCTCGGCTTCAGTGCCGATCGCATTGAGACCGACCATCGCGGTGCCGATCCCGTCCTGGATCCGGTGCAGCGCGTCGTTGTCGCGGCCGCGGGTGAGGCCCGCGAGCAGCTCGGTGAAGGCATCGGCGATCAACTCGAGCAGGATCGCCGCGCTGGCACGGATCTGCCGCACCGCGCGCGAGGGCAGCACCAGGAACGAGACCAGCAATCCCGTGATGGCACCGACCCCGACCTCGCTGACGCGGTCGATCGCCGAGGTCATGGGATCGGAATGATGCATGGTCGGAACCAAGAGCACGATCACGGCGGTCACGGTGGCGGCGCTGAGGCTCGGATTGATCGCGGCGATGAAAGCGAGCGGGGCGACCGAGAGCACCAGCAGGCCGAGCAGCCCCACCTCGCTGGAATAAGGGATCAGGATCGCGATGGCACCGCCATAGATGGCACCGCCGATGGTGCCGAGCATGTAGTCTCGGGTTGCCTTCAGCGACCGGCCGACACTCATCTGCGTCACGATCAGCGAGGTCAGGACCGCCCAGAGCGGCAACAGCAGATGCAGCGCGGTGGCGAGCGCATAGGCCGCGGTCGCGGCGACCGTGACCCGGATCGCCAATCCCAGTTGCGTCCGCCGCGACCTGATCCGGTCGAACAGCTGTTTTGCGAGTGCCATCGTCGGAAGTCTCGATCCTCTTGAAGCCAAGCTCTTCGGGTCAGGCCTTTGGAGCCTGCCAAAAGCATGGCTGATGCCCGCGGCCCCAAGCCCGCTTGAAAGGCCAAATCAGCCCGCCTAATTTGCGCGCCAAAACGAGGAAACACGATGGCCCACGAAACCGCAACGCTCGCCGCCTATGTCTTCAATCTGAAATACCAGGATATTCCGGCGGAGGTGCTGGATCGCGCAAAAGTGCTGACGCTGGACTTCCTCGGCAGCGCGATCCGGGCCAGGCGCGAGGCGGAATCGACCCCGTCGATGCTGAAGATGCTGGAGGCGCTGGCGCTCGACACCAAGGGCGAATCCACCGTGTTCGGCGACACCAAGACCTGGACGCCGGCGGTGGCCGCGCTGCTCAACGGCGCGCTCGGCCATTCCCTCGATTTCGACGACACCCACGCCGATTCCTCGCTGCATCCGAGCGCGCCGGTCGTTCCGGCCGCTTTCGCCGTCGGCGAGATGGTCGGCGCATCGGGCCGCGACGTGCTGACCGCGATCGTCGCGGGCTATGAGGTCTGCTGCCGGCTCGGCAATGCCCTCGACCCGACCTCGCATTATGCCCGCGGTTTCCACCCGACCGCGACCGCCGGCACCTATGGCGCGGCGGCCGCCGCTGGCAAGCTGTTCGGCCTGTCCGAACAGCAGATCATTGCCGCCTTCGGCGTCTCCGGCAGCCAGGCCGCGGGTTCGCTGCAATTCCTGGTCAACGGCGCCTGGAATAAGCGTTACCAGGTCGGCGCCGCCGCGATGAACGGCGTGATCGCCGCGACGCTGGCGCGCAACGATTTCGTCGGCGCGACCGAATCGGTCGAGGGCAAGCACGGCCTGCTCGCCGGCTACACCGACGATGCGCATCCGGACAAGGCGGTCGCCGAGCTCGGCAAGACCTACGAGACGATGAAGATCGGCGTGAAGCCATATCCGAGCTGCCGCTACACCCATGCGGCGATCGATGCGCTGATCGCGATGCGGCGTGAGCACAATCTGACGCCCGACCAGGTCAAGCGCGTCGAGATCGGCCTGCATCGCAACGGCATCACGCTGACCGGCGACGCCGCGACCAAGCGCCACCCGACCTCGATCGTCGGCGGCCAGTTCTCGATGTTCTTCACCGGCGCGCTCGCGCTCGATCAGGGCTCGTTCGGCTGGGACGACTATAATCGCCTTGGCGACGCCGCGATCGACGCGCTCGCCGACAAGTTCGACGTGGTGCAGGATGACCGGCTCGAGATCGGCCGCACCCATCCGTTCGGCGCCCGCGTCAGCATCACGACGGACGATGGTGTGCATGAGCGGCTCTATGCGGATCCGTCCGGCGAGCCGAATTCGTTCCCGGACGCGCAGGCGATGCAGCAGAAATTCCTGACGCTGGCGCGCCCCGTGCTGAACGCGCGGGCGGAGAAGTTTGCGGACGCGATCATGACGCTGGAGCGATTCGATCGCGTGGCACAGGCGACGGAGCTGGGGCGGTAAGACTAGCACTGCGGCGCTCTGTTCATCCTCCCCTGGAGGGCCTCTCCAGGGGGTAAGAAGACCTCAATTCGCCCCGGCGAGCTTCCCCTTCTCGCGCGTTGCCGCAACGACATCCCGCACGAGATCGAACACGCCATCGGCTTGCGGCGGCCCGTTCGGTGAGCGGCCAAGGCGGACGATCACCAGCTTCTCCGACGGGATCACGATGGTGTACTGCCCGATCGTGCCCTTGGCGAAGAAGGCATCGCGCGGCCAGCCGTGTGTGATGCGGAAATTTGCGCCAAGACTGTCGCCTTGGTTGGTCCAGAAGCCGGCACCGATGCCGACCCACGCATTCGGCGTGGCCGTCGCCGAATAGCTCACCCAGCCTTCCGGCAAAATGCGTTTGCCGCCAACGACACCGTCATTGAGATAAAGCTGGCCAAAGCGCGCCCAGTCGCGCGCGGATGCGAGCATCTCGCTCGACCCTTCGATCGTGCCGGAGCCATCGAGCTGGAGCGTGACATGGCGCATGCCGAGCGGCGCGAACAATTCGCGGCGCGCGAAGCGCAGCGCGTCCGCAGGATCCCCGCCGGCAGCGACACGGATCAGGTGCGAGAGAATGAGGATATTGCCGTCGTGATAATTCCACGCGGTGCCAGGCGCGGTCTCGAGCGGGATAGTCTCGGCATAGGCGGCCATGTCGGACTCGACGAACTTCATCCGGTTGACCGGCTCGAAGGCGGAGCCGAGCGAGGCCTCCAGGGAGCTGCCGAGCGCAAGGCCGGCGGTGTGGCGCAGAAGCTGATCGACGGTGATCGCATGGCGCGGATCATCGGGATCCTTCCAGGCGGCAACGGGCGCTGGTCCGCCCAGCTTCAGCTTGCCCTGGCGCACGAGGATTCCGGTGAGAGCCGAGATCACCGATTTCGTCATGGAGAAGCCGAGCAGCGGCGTCTCGGGTCCGATGCCGTCGGCGTAGCGCTCGGCGATGACGCGGCCGGCCTTCATCACGACGACCGCGCGGGTGCGGCGGTAAGGCGGTTGTGCCGGCTCGGTGAAGGCGCGGTCGAGCGCAGCGGCTAGCTCGGGGCTTTGTGACGGCACGATCGCAGGGCCGGCGATCTCGGGCAGTAACGCGGGCTGTTTATCGTCAGGCGGCACCGTCACGTCGGTGAGCGCCGCGCCGTGGTCCAGCGTGCAGCCGATGCCGTCGCGATAGACGGCATGGCTGCGGCCGATGCCGAACAGCGTCACCGTGACATCCTTGCGCGTGCGATCGACCCGGTAGTCCATCGCCCAGGTGATCAGGCTGGTGCCGGGCATGGCGTCGGTGGTCTCGGTGAAGTCGCGCCTTGGATCGAGGCCGGAGACGAACGTCTCCGAGCACAGGATGTCGGCGACGAAGCCGGTGGCGACCTTGGGCATGTCGCGGGCGCGCGCCGCGCCGAGCGCGAGGCCGGCAGCGGCGATGGTGGTGGTGAGGAGGACGATCTTGCGGCGGCGGGTCACGGGCTTTCTCCAACACTGGGGACGTGTGTCGCGAGGAAGCCGGAGCAGGCAGAGGAGCGCTCGCCGGATTTGGAAAATGGCCTGGTCGAAGTTGGAGGGCGCTGGTCGATTCTGGAATATTGCAATGATTACAGCGGCTTAAATCTAAGCTGCATTCACCTTCAGCCGCCGGTATTCCGTCGGCGTCACGCCGGTCACCGCCTTGAAGGCGCGGTTGAACGGGCCGAGCGACTGGAAGCCGGCGTCCATCGCGATGGTGATGACGGGGACCTCCGCCTGGGCGGGATCGGCGAGCGCGGCCTTGGCTTCCTCGATCCGGTGGTTGTTCAGGAACACATTGAAATTACGGTAGCCGAGACGCTGGTTGATCAGCCGGCGCAGCCGGTACTCGGGAATCTTCAGCCGGTTCGCCAGCACGCCGATGGTGATGTTCTCCTGGCGGTAGATCCGCTCGTCCGCCATCAGGCGCAGCAGGGCATCAATGAGCTTCTTGTCGGCGCCATCATCGGCCGCAGGCTGACTGAAAACGTCAGGCGGTGCGGGCTCCGCCGCGGCCGGAAACAGATCCGCCCCATCAACGCGCATCATGGCATGGACGATCGCCGCGACGGTACAGGCGAGCACGCCGGCATTGATGGTTTCGGCGACATCGCCGACGTGGTGGCCGACGACGGCGATCTGGAGCACCGCGTTCAGCCCGCCATAGAGCGCGACTATGCAGACGATGAAGACGCGAACGCGGCGGCGGCGCTCGACCAGGTCGGCCGGCCAGGAGGCGATCATCTGCCCGACCGCAAGCGCGATGAAACCGAGCACGATCAGATTCACCAGCGTCACCGAGAACCGCACATGGCCGCTAGGTGCAATCCAGACGCAACCCGCGAAGCTGAAGGCCGTGACCAGCGCCCAGACCCATCCGTGCCACCAGCGGAGGCGAAACTCGTCGTCGAACAGGGAGCGTGTGAACAGCCAGAACACCACGATGGTGCCGGTCGACAACGCGATCAGCGGTGCATGCCAGAGCGGGACCCGCGACGTGACATCCACCGAATAGCTCAGCGCATGCGCGGCCGAGCTCAGCGCGAAGGCCGCGCCGAGACGAGCTGCCAGCACGTTGCGGAAGTCGTGCAACAGCGACGCCGCCAGCATCAGCAGTAACGCGACGCTGGCGGCGCGAAAGGCAAGGTCGAGGGCGGCAAGGCTCATCGGGCGATGCGATCGGTCGCTGTTGAAGTCGGACGAACATCGTTCGTTGCGTCCGTTTTTTCAAGGACCATCCGCGTCCACAACTGTCATCGCCCGGTTTCACGGATCGCAGGATGGGCAAAGCGAAGCCTGCCCACCACTTCTTCTCGATCGGAGAACGCTGGTGGGCACGGCGCTGACGCGCCTTTACCCACCCCACGGCCTGTCATCGCCGACCACGGAGTACGGCGCTATCACACCTGTGACGTCGGAGCCCGCCTTTGTCGCGACGGCGATGCGGAATTCTGCTACCGTCGCGACCAAGAAAGCCAAAAGGAACCTACTCATGAGCTGGCAACCCTCCAACGATCCCGTGCTCGGCGATCCCATGTCCTGCGATGCGCTCGATCTCGTCATCGTGCCGCGCACGCGCGATCTCGGCGACGGGTTCGCGGTGCGGCGCGCGCTGCCGCATGGCAAGCGGCAGATGGTCGGGCCCTTCATCTTCTTCGATCATTTTGGTCCGGTGCAGTTCGTCTCCGGCAAGGGCATGGACGTGCGGCCGCATCCGCATATCGGGCTCGCCACCGTCACCTATCTGTTCGACGGCGCGATCATGCATCGCGACAGCGAGGGCAATGTCCAGGAGATCGCACCCGGCGCGATGAATTTGATGACGGCGGGGCGCGGCATCGCGCATTCCGAACGCACGCCCGAAGCGCAGCGCGCCTCGGGCCAGAAGATGCTGGGCCTGCAGAGCTGGATCGCGCTGCCGGCGGGATCGGAAGAAATCGCGCCGTCGTTCCAGCATTACGGCGCCGGCGATTTGCCGATGATCTCCGAGCGCGATTTCACCGCACGGGTGATCGCAGGCTCGTCGTTCGGCATCACCTCGCCTGTGACGATGGTGTCGCCCTGGTTCTATACCGAGGTCACCGCCGCCCAAGGCGCGAGCGTGCCGCTTGATCCCGATCACGAGGAGCGCGCGATCTATATCGTCGACGGCGAGGTCGAGATCGCAAACGAGCGTTACGAGGCGCCCCGGCTGCTGATCTTCCGCCCGGGCGACCGCATCACCGTGAAGGCGCTGAAGGCGACCCGGATGATGTTTCTCGGCGGCGATGCACTGGAGGGGCCGCGCCACGTCTGGTGGAATTTCGTATCCTCCAGCAAGGAGCGGATCGAGCAGGCCAAGCAGGACTGGAAAACCGGCCGTTTCGCAGCAGTTCCGCAGGAACATGAGTTCATTCCGCTGCCGGAATAGGCTAATCCGGTTGCCGGCCGTGCTGTCCAGTGCGGCCGGATGTCCCGCCTGAATGCCAAGTCTGCGAAAGCTTTGCGATGACCACCATGCTCTCCAGCGACCTGCCCCTGCCCAAGATCGGCCGCGGCAAGGTGCGCGATATCTACGCCGTCGACGACGACCGCCTGCTGCTCGTCACCACCGACCGCATCAGCGCCTTCGACGTGGTGATGGGCGAGACCATCCCGATGAAGGGCGCGGTGCTGACGCAAATCAGCGCGTTCTGGTTCAACGAGCTCGAAGGCGTGGTGCCGCATCACATGATCAGCGCCGACACCGACGAGATCATCGCCGCCGTGCCGGCATTGAAACCGCACCGCGCCGAGATTCTCGGTCGCGCCATGCTGTGCAAGCGCACCACCGTGTTTCCGATCGAATGTGTGATCCGCGGCTATCTCTCGGGCTCGGCCTGGAAGGAATACGCCGCCAGCGGCACGCTCGCGGGCGAGAGGCTGAAAGCGGGCCTCGTCGAGAGCGAGAAGCTGGAGCCCTCGATCTTCAGCCCGGCGACCAAGGCCGAGACCGGTCATGACGAGAACATCACCATTGCGAAGATGCGCGAGGCGGTCGGCGACGAGGTCGCCTACACGCTCGAGAGCATGACGCGCGCGATCTACACGCTCGGCGAGGAGCTGGCGCGCGAACAGGGCATCATCATCGCCGACACCAAGTTCGAGTTCGGCCGCGACAAGGACGACCGCATCATCCTGATCGACGAGGCGATGACGCCGGATTCCTCGCGCTTCTGGGCGGCCAGTGCCTACAAGCCCGGCCAGCCGCAGGCGAGCTTCGACAAGCAGCCCTTGCGCGACTATCTCGACGTCGAGCGCCGTGCCGGCCGCTGGAACGGCGACGCCCCGCCGCCGCCGCTGCCAACAAGCGTGGTGGAGGCGACCAGCAAGCGGTATCTGGAAGCGTATCGTCGCGTGACGGGGAAAGAGCTGAAGATTTAGGCTCTGAAGATTTAGGCCCCACTGTTGCGTCTCGCGCCACACTCTCGCTGTCATCGCCCCGCTTGACCGGGCGATCCAGTACGTCGAGACGTCTGTGATTCACCGAGAGGCCGCGGCGTACTGGATTCCCCGCTTCCGCGGGGAATGACAGCGGTGGATGTGGAGGCTTCGGCTTTTCCCTCGACCATATGGTTGATCATTCACATCTCGTGAACGGCGGTCCTCAACGGATCGCGACAAAGACCGTCGGATATTTCAGAGTTACAAGAATCCTGTTGCGCTAAGGCGGGAGTCGTCTACGTCTCAGACGATATTTTTAAGGAGCGAGCGCAACGGCGTGACCGATCCAGCAATTACTTTCAGCCCGGCTCCTCGTTTCAATCCGGCCCTCAAACGTGCGCTGAATGATATAATGGGCGGCAGCGCCGCCAGCATCCTGACCGTCACTTTCGGGCTGTCCTATTCGCTGCTGATCTTCGCCGGCTCGCTGTCGCCCTATCTGTCCTACGGCATCACCGCGACCTTCGTCAGCTCCGCGGTGCTCGCGATCGTGGTCGCGCTGTGCAGCTCGCTACCCTTCGCGGTGGCTGCGCCCGACAGCTCGACGGCGGCGGTGACAGGGATTCTGGTGGCTTCGCTGGTGGAGCGCATCGAGGCCGCCAACCCGTCCCTGCCCTTGCTCTCGCCGGTCCTCATCACGCTCGGCGTGTCGACGGTGCTGACGGGGCTGGTGCTGTGCGGATTGGGCCTGACGCGGCTGGGGCGCGCCATCCGCTACGTGCCCTACCCCGTGGTCGGCGGCTTCCTCGGCGCCACCGGACTTCTCATCGCGCTCGGTGCCATCAGGGTGATCACCAATCACCCGCTGCAATTCGCAACACTGCCGTATTTCGCCAACCGCACCACGTTGCTGGAGCTGGGGGCCGCCTGCGCGATGGCGCTGGTGCTGTATCTCACCTGGCACCGCTCGCGCAGCCCGTTCGGGCTGCCGATCATTTTGATCGGCGGCGTGCTCACGGCGCATCTGGCGTTCTGGATCACAGGGGTGTCGTTCGACAGCGCCCGCACGCTGGGCTGGACCTTCCAGCCACCGCCGCAGGCGGTATTCACGTTGCCCTGGCATACCGACGATTTCGCCCACTATCCCTGGTTCGTCGTGCCCGATCTGATCGGCAACGTCGTCGCCGTCATCTTTGTCACGGCATGCTGCACGCTGTTCAACACCACCGGCATCGAGGTCGCCGTGCACCGCGAGGCCAATCTGGAACGCGAGCTGAACGTCACCGGCATCGCCAACATCCTGACCGGCGTGCTGGGCGGCTACCCCGGCTGCAGCTCGATCAGCCGCTCGATTCTCAATTACAGCAGCGGCGGGCGCGGGCGCCTGTCCGGCCTTACCGTCGCGGCGCTGTCGCTGCTGATGCTCGCGGTGGCGCCCGAGCTGCTCGGCTTCATCCCGAAATTCGTGATCGGCGGCCTGCTGCTCTATCTCGGCGCCGACCAGCTGCACAGATGGATCATCGAGTCGCGCAAGCGGCTTTCGAAGCTCGAATATCTCTCGCTGATCGCCATCATCGCGATCATCGTCGCCTGGGGCTTCGTGCCGGGCATCCTGATCGGCGTGATCATCGGCTGCGCGACGTTCGCGTTCAGCGCCGCGCGAGTCGAATCGATCAAGTACAGTTTCGACGGCTCGGAGTACCGCTCCTCGCTCGACCGCTCGCGCGACGATCAGGAGGTGCTGCTGGCCCATGGCGGCAGCATCCAGGGTCTGAACCTGCAGAGCTATCTGTTCTTCGGCTCCGCCAACCGGCTCTACCAGCATGTCAAACAACTGCTGCAGGAGCGCCCGGAGTGCCGCTATCTGCTGTTCGATTTCAAGCTCGTCACCGGCGTGGATTCGTCGGCGGCCTACAGCTTTGCCCAGATCAAGCGCAGCGCGCATGACCTCGGCGTCGAGCTGATCCTGGTGCATCTGCCGGCCGCGGCGGAGAAGGTGCTGCGCGCCAGCGATTTCATCGGCGACGGCGTCACCCTCATTCCCGAGCTCGATCGCGCGCTGGAATGGTGCGAGAACGAGATCATCTCGCAGCATCAGGGCCTGGCCCAGGAGGAAGCCAGCCTGCATGACTGGTTCGCGCGGATTCTCGACAGCGAGGACGATGCCGACAGGCTGATCCACCGCTGCCAGCGCATCGAGGTCGAGGCCGGCGAGATCATCGTGAAGGCTGGCGACCCCGCCGATTCCATGCACTTCATCCTCGAGGGACGCGTGGGCGTCATGGTCCCCGCCGAGGAGGAGCGCGCCACGCGCGTGCGCAGCCTCGGCCGCTACACCACGATCGGCGAGATGGGCCTGGTGTCGAACACGCCGCGCAGCGCGACGATCAAGGCCGAGGTCGACAGCGTGCTCTACGTGCTGAACATGCACCAGTTCGACGCGATCAGGGACGAGGACCCGGCACTCAGCCACAAGCTGCTGACCTATTTCGTCTCGGTCATGGCGGAGCGGCTGACCTTTGCGAACAGGACGATCGCGGTGCTGCGGAGGTAGCTCGCGGGGAGCCCGCGACGTGACCCAACCTTGCGTCGAGACAGCAGAGGTGGATCCAACCTCAAGCCTCGACCATCCGCTGCTCGTCCAAGGCCAGCAGAAGCTCGGCAACCCGGTTGGCGGACGCCGTCCATTCCGCGAGCTTGGCGTAGTTGTCCGTGAACCAGTTGAATGCGGTCTGGACAACGACGAAGGCCGCCGACGCCTGAACCACTTCGCCGAGGGTCATTGTGTCGTCGAGATATTTGGGAACGCAAAGCAGCAGACCGACCACGGGCGTCACCAGAAGACCCGTATAGGTGACCAGCGTCATCCGCATCAATTGCCAGCAGTAGATTCGCCAGATGGAGATCACGGCTTTCAGGGCGGCGCCCACGGCCTGGCGGCCGTTCATGCCGGCCTCCTGCACCACCTTGCCTTCGCCGCTCTCGCGCACATGCGTTCCGATCGCACGGAGTTCGGCTTCCATGCGCTTGTTCTCCTCGATCACCCGCGTCAGATGACCCGCGGTCAGCCAGATGCCGATCACCAGCAGCGCGGAATACGCGATCACGGCGATGACGAGGTAACCGGGAATCGCAAGGGAGATGCCGTCGAAATGGACCGTCAGGCTGCCGCCGACCGACCATAGCACCCCGACGAAGGTTGCAATCGTGAGCACCGACTGGAGCAGGCCGGTGACCAGATCGATCGGGAGGTCCGTCGCGACCTTGGCATCTTCGGCGATGCGATATTCCGGCGCCTCGTGATGTCCCTCGATGGCGCTACGCCCTGGAAGACGATCATCGGCCAGCCAGTCTTGATAGAGGCGGCTGCTCAGCCACTCGCGCCAGGAGCGCTGCAGGGTCATCCGCGCCCACACCGAGAACACGGTGAGAGCGATGCTCGCCGCCGCCAGCGGCAGAAACCGGAACGCCTGGTACAGAAGCTCTGCCTGATCCTTCCGGCCGATGGCGTTGAAGAAATCCCGATTCCAGAAGTTCAGGCCATATTGGGTCAGGAGCTGCAGGACGACGTTGACGATCAATGCGATCACCAGGAGCCGGGCCGTCCACGCCGTCGCTCCGCGCCAATATCCCGAAGCACTTTGCCAGAAGCGACCGAGAAGCCGCTTCTCACCCGGAATGAAAGAGCTCCTCGTCAGCATGAGCGAGCCGCAATCCTGCGCGTGCGCCACCCCTATGATGCCGCGCGCGTCAGGTTAGGCAATCTCGCCTGAAGCCTCTTGACCTGCGTCAAGCGATGCTGGGGGCTACACCCCCGCCATCATCACGTATTTGATCTCGACATATTCTTCCATGCCGTGATGCGAGCCTTCGCGCCCCAAGCCGCTTTCCTTGACGCCGCCGAAGGGCGCGACTTCGGTGGTGATGAGGCCGGTGTTGACGCCGACCATACCGGATTCCAGTGCTTCGGCGACGCGCCAGACGCGGCCGAGATCCCGAGAGTAGAAGTAGGAGGCAAGGCCGAACGGCGAGGCGTTGCACATGGCGATGACGTCGGCCTCGTCCTTGAAGCGGATCACCGGCGCCAGCGGGCCGAAGGTTTCCTCCTGCGCCACCAGCGAGTCCGGCTTGACGTCGGCAAGCACGGTCGGCTCGAAGAAGGAGCGTCCGAGCTCGCTGCGCTTGCCGCCGGTGACGACCTTGGCGCCGCGCTTGACCGCATCCGCGATGTGGCGCTCGACCTTGTCAACCGCTTTCAGATTGATCAGCGGGCCCTGCGTGACGCCGCTCTCGGTACCGTCACCGATCTTCATCGCGGCGACCTTCTTCGACAGCTTCTGCACGAACTCGTCGTAGATCTTGTCCTGGGCGTAGAGGCGGTTGGCGCAGACGCAGGTCTGGCCCATGTTGCGGTATTTCGAGACGATGGCGCCTTCGACCGCAGCGTCGATATCGGCGTCGTCGAACACGACGAAGGGCGCGTTGCCGCCGAGCTCCAGGCCAAGCCGCTTCACGCCGACGGAGGCCTGCTGGTAGAGGATCTTGCCGACTGCGGTCGAGCCGGTGAAGCCGACGAAGCGCACCGCCGGATGCTCGCACAGCACCTTGCCGATCGGCGGCGCATCACCGGTGATGATGTTCAGGACGCCCTTGGGGATTCCGGCCTTCTCCGCCAGCACAGCCAGCGCCAGCGCCGACAGCGGCGTTTCATTGGCGGGCTTGAGCACCACGGTACAGCCGGCGGCGAGCGCCGGCGACACCTTGCGGGTAATCATGGAGTTCGGGAAATTCCACGGCGTGATCGCGCCGCAGACGCCGATCGGCTGCTTGATCGCCAGCAGCCGCGCGTCGGGCCGCTGCGTCGGAATGGTCTCGCCGTAGACGCGCCTCGCTTCCTCGGCGAAGAACTCGATATAGGCCGCACCGATATCGACCTCGCCGAGCGCTTCCGATAGCGGCTTGCCCTGCTCGGAGGTCAGGATCAGCGCGAGATCCTCGCGGTTGGCGATAATCAGCTCGAACCATTTGCGCAGGATGTTCGACCGCTGCTTGGCGGTGTGCTTGGCCCAGGCCGGAAAGGCGCGCTGAGCGGCCTCGACCGCCTTGGTGGTGTCGTCCGCACCGAGCTGCGGCACCTTTGCAAGCTCGACGCCCGTCGCGGGATTGTTCACCGCGAACACCGGCGTGCCGACCCAGGCGCCGTCGATATAGCAGGCCTCCTTCAGGAGCGAGGGGTCTTTCAACCGGTCGCGCAGGGTGGCGGTGGCTTGCGTGGCGCGTGCGGCAGCGGGCGGGGTCATGGCGTTACTCCCTGGGGCGATCGGATTGGGCCGGAATATAGGGAAAGACGGCGCGCAATGCACCGCCCCGCAATGCACATCTGATGGGAGCTAAGCTGGGAGCGGCCTTACGCCGCGCCACTCATGTAAGTCTCGCGGCGACCGATCATGCGCTCTTCCGCGGCCTTGGCATCGGCCTTCGACGACGTTGCGCAGGTGCGGTATTCGAGATCCGGGACATGGGAGGTGTCGCGGCGGCCGAACCAGGATTTTGAGCCGACGGGCAGCAGCGCCAGCGCCTGCGCCAGATTGTCGACCGCGCCGAAGGAATAGAGTGCGCCAGTGCCGGCAATGCGGACCTCGTAGATCCCTGGCGAAATCGGCGCTTCCAGGTTCTCGCCGCGTCCCGGACGGGGATAGCGCTTCCATTCACTCCAGGTCGAAATCATCTGAGGTCCCCCTGGCCGCCCATCCACGGCCGGCAACATTTGCATCAAGTCTTAACGGGCCCGTCGATCGGGCCGGGTGCTGAACGCGGCAGCTCACGAAATGTTTCAAGTGCTCGAAAACTCTCGAAACATATCGCCTGGAGCCCATCCAAAGTGAGGGCGAAGTACGCCCATCCACCGCAGATTGCGAAGGAGCATCGCCGTCGGCCGTCTTGTCGTCCTGCGTGGGGCACGGACCGTCAAGTCACGACATCGCGACCTTCGCGAGGGTTGAGACGCTTGCCGCCCGCGACCTCCGGGACGACAATCAATCACTTCCAAAAATAATCAAACCGGAGGAAACGTGCATGCAAAGCAAAACTGAGATCGACGAGCTTCTGCGCCAGAAGAGCGAGGCCAGGGAGATCCCCGGCGTCGTCGCCATCGCGGCCAGCGGTAACGACGTGCTGTATCAGGGCGCGTTCGGCAAGCGCGACCTGTCCAAGCCCGACGCAATGACGGCGGACAGCGTGTTCTGGATCGCCTCGATGACGAAGGCCGTGACATCGGCGGGCGCGATGCAGCTGGTCGAGCAGGGCAAGCTGTCGCTGGATGCGCCGATCGGTGAAGTGTTGCCCGATCTCGCTGCGCCGCAAGTGCTCGAAGGCTTCGATGCCAAGGGCGAGGCCAAGCTGCGGCCGGCCAAGCGGCCGATCACGCTGCGCCAGCTCATGACCCACACCGCCGGCTTCTGCTACAACATGTGGAACAGCGATCTCGCGGTCTATCTCGACAAGAACGGCATTCCCGCCATCACCACCTGCCAGAACGCGGCGCTGAAGACGCCCGTCATGACCGACCCCGGCACGCGCTGGGAATACGGCACCAATATCGACTTCGTCGGCAAGGCCGTGGAAGCCGTCAGCGGCAAGCGGCTGGATGCTTACCTGCGCGACAATCTGTTCGCGCCGCTCGGCATGAGCGACACGGCGTTCAAGATCACTGACGACATGCGCAAGCGCCTGGTCGGCATGCATGCGCGCGGCGAGGACGGCCAGCTCGCATCGATCCCGTTCGAGCTCGAGCAGGAGCCGGAATTCCACATGGGTGGCGGCGGCCTTTACTCGACCGCGGCCGACTACATCAAGTTCACCCAGATGATCTTGAACAAGGGACGCGGCAACGGCAATCAGGTGCTGAAGGCCGAGACCGTCTCGACCATGGGGCAGAACCACATCGGCGATCTCGCCATGGGCAAGATGACGACGGCTGCGCCGATGTACACCAACGACGTCGACCTTTATCCGGAGCAGGTGAAGAAATGGGGCCTCAGCTTCATGATCAACACCGCCAAGACCGCCGAAGGCCGCAGCCCCGGTAGCCTCGCCTGGGCGGGCCTTGCCAACACCTATTACTGGATCGATCCTGTGCGCGACGTCACCGGCGTGATCCTGATGCAGCTGCTGCCGTTCGCCGACGCAAAGTGCCTGGAGGCATTCGCGGGATTCGAGCGCGGGGTTTATGCCGGGCTCGATGCGGGGAGCGGGCAGAAGGCGGCCTAGCCCCTTAGCGTGAGGCGCGACTTGTCGCGCCTCACGACACAATGGATATTCTCGTGGCCGGCGACACTCCCGGTCTGGGCACGGGAGACAAGGATTTGGGCTGGAGGACATCGACTTGGCAGAGAAGGGCGATAGCTACGTTTGCGGCATCTCGGATACGCCGCTGCTCGGCGACACCATCGGTCGCAGCCTCGACCACGCGGTGCGGCGCTGGAGCGATCGCGAGGCGCTGGTCTCGCCCAGCCACGGCGTCAGATGGACCTGGAAAGAATTCGCCGAGCGGGTCGATGCGCTCGCCGCCGGCTTTCTCGCGCTCGGGCTCGAACGCGGGGAACGGATCGGCATCTGGTCGCTGAACCGGCCGGAGTGGACACTGACGCAGTTCGCCGCCGCCAAAGCCGGCCTGATCCTGGTGACGATCAATCCGGCCTACCGGCTCAGCGAGCTGGAATTCGCGCTGAAGAAGGTCGGCTGCGCGGCGATCGTCACGGCGACGGCGTTCAAGACCAGCAATTACATGGAGATGCTCAACACGCTGCTGCCGGAGCTGGCGAGTGCCAAACCCGGACAGTTGCAGGCGGCGCGACTGCCGGCCTTGCGGATGGTGATCCAGATCGGCGGCCCGGCGGCCTCAGGCACTGTCGCGTTCGAGGAGGTCGCGCACATGGGCAGAGCGGAGCATCGCGAGCAACTTGCCGCGCTCGGTGCCGCGCTTCAGTTCGACGACCCCGTCAACATCCAGTTCACCAGCGGCACCACGGGATCGCCGAAAGGCGTGACGCTGACCCACCACAACATCCTCAACAACGGCTATTTCACCGGGCGCGCGATGCGCCTGACCGAACAGGATCGCATCTGCATTCCGGTGCCGCTCTATCATTGCTTCGGCATGGTGATGGGCAACCTCGCCTCGGTCACGCTCGGCACCACCATGGTCTACCCGGGCGAGGGCTTCGATCCACTCGCGACGCTACGCGCGATCGAGCAGGAGAAATGCACCGCGCTATATGGCGTGCCGACCATGTTCATCGCCGAGCTCGACCACCCCGAGTTCAAGAATTTCAATTTGAAATCACTGCGCACCGGCATCATGGCGGGCGCGCCCTGCCCGATCGAGGTGATGAAGCGCGTCAACACCGAGATGAACATGCGCGAGGTCACCATCGCCTATGGCATGACCGAGACCAGCCCGGTGAGCTTCCAGAGCGCGACCGACGATCCGCTCGAGCGCCGCGTCTCCACCGTCGGCCGCATTCACCCGCATGTCGAGGTGAAGGTCGTCGATCTCGAAGGCAAGATCGTCAAGCGGGGCGAACGCGGCGAGCTCTGCACCCGCGGCTACAGCGTCATGCTGGGCTATTGGGAGGAGAAGGAAAAGACGTCCGACGTGCTCGATGCCAATGGCTGGATGCACACCGGCGACCTCGCCACCATCGATGACGCCGGTTATTGCAACATCGTCGGCCGCATCAAGGATCTGGTGATCCGCGGCGGCGAGAACCTCTACCCGCGTGAGATCGAGGAGTTTCTGTACCGTCACCCCAAGATCCAGGACGTGCAGATCTTCGGCGTCGCCGACGCCCGCTACGGCGAGGAACTCTGCGCCTGGATTCGCGTCAGGCCGGGCGAGACGCTGACGGCCGAGGAGGTCCGCGCCTTCTGCGACGGCCAGATCGCTCACAACAAGATCCCGCGCTACGTCGAGTTCGTCGACGAATTCCCGATGACGGTGACGGGCAAGATCCAGAAATTCATGATGCGCGACGCCGTGGAGCAGCGGCTGGGATTGAAGGCGGCGAAGACGGCGTGAGGGCTCTCACCACACGAAGACTGTCATTCCCCGCGAAGGCGGGGAATCAAGTACGCCGCGGCTTCTCCGTAACCCACTAACGCCTCTGGAATACTGGGTCGCCCGGTCAAGCCGGGCGACGACAGCGGAGATTGAGGCGAGAGCAGGACTTTAAGCCGTCAACCCGCGCTGCTGCGCCAGCTCCTTCAGCGACACCAGCGGGCGGGCGCCGATGTGCTGGATGACTTCGGCGGCCGCGAGCGCACCGAGCTCACCGCATTGCTTGTACGCAAGATTGCGCGCCAGGCCATACAGGAAGCCGGCGGCGAAGAGGTCGCCGGCACCGGTGGTATCGATCACCTTGTCGACCGGGAACGCCGGAGCCGCGACGGCGTCTTCCGATGAGACCACCATGCAGCCCTTCTCGCTGCGGGTGACCACGCCGAGATTGACGTCGTTGCGCAGCTGCTTCAGCGCGGTGTCGAAATCCGAGGTCATGTAGAGCGAATGCAGCTCGGACTCGTTGGCGAAGACGATGTCGACGGTGCCGTTGCGCATCAACGAGAGAAACTCGTCCCGATAGCGGTCGACGCAGAAGGAATCCGACAGCGTCAGCGCCACCTTGCGCTTGGCGTCATGGGCGATCTTGGCCGCCTTGACGAAGGCGTCCTTGGCGTTCTTGGGGTCCCAGAGATAGCCTTCGAGATAGACGATGCCGGCGCCGGCGATCTCGGCCGGATCGATATCGGCGGGCGAAAGGTCCTGCGCGGCGCCGAGATAGGTGTTCATGGTGCGCTCGCCGTCATCAGTGACCAGGATGTAGGAGCAGCCGGTGGCGGGGCCGTCCTTCGCGGCGGGCGTGTTGAAGGCGACGCCGGCTGAGCGGATGTCGTGCATGTAGAGCTTGCCGATCTGGTCGTCCTTGACCTTGCCGACATAGGCCGCACGTGCGCCCAGGCTGCCGATGCCGACAATGGTGTTGGCGGCCGAGCCGCCCGAGACTTCCGTGGCCGGCCCCATGTCCTTGTAGATGGCGGCGGCCCGCGCCTCGTCGATCAGGGACATGCTGCCCTTGGTCATGCCGTGCTTGGCCAAAAAGGCCTCGTCGGTCCTGACCAGCACGTCGAACAACGCGTTGCCGATGCCGAGAACGTCATATTTCACGTCAGCCATTCACCTTGATCCTGTTTGGCGGATTGCGATCCCTGCGAAAATCCGCTTCCTGTCGGCCTGAAATCTGGCTCGCGGCCTATCACGACCGGGCCTGCGCGGGCAAGCAACGGTATGATAAAGAGCCGATGATCCGCTCCTTCCTGACCGTCTCGACGGGAACACTGGCCTCGCGGCTGCTGGGCTTTGCGCGCGACTCCCTGATCGCGGCGCTGCTCGGCACCGGCGCCGTGGCGGACGCATTCCTGGCCGCATTCCAGCTCGTCAACGTGGTGCGCCGGCTGCTCAGCGAGGGCGCGCTGAACGCGGCGCTGGTCCCGGCCTGGCTGCGCATCCGTGACCGCGATGGCGCGGACGCTGCGGCAGCATTCGCGGGGCGCGTCCTGGGCACGGTCAGTGCGGCCCTGATCGTGATCTCGCTCGCGATTGCCCTTCTGATGCCGCTGATCATGACGGTCATCGCGCCCGGTTTTCTCGGTACCGGCACGCTCGATCTCGCCGTCCAGAACGCGCGGCTGATGCTGCCTTATCTCGCCTTCGCCGGTCCCGTCACCGTGCTGATGGGGCTGCTGAATGCGCAAGGACGCTTTGCGCTCACGGCATTCTCGCCGCTGCTGTTCAACATCGCGCTGATCGCTGCGATCGCTTTGCTGCTCGTCTGGCACGCTGACGCCGGCTTCGCCGCATGGCTGCTGGCGGCCACGGTCGGCATCGCCGGCCTGCTGCAGCTCCTGATGCTGCTGTCGCAGCGAAGTGCGCGCCTCGCCACGCCTCTGCGCGTCAGTTTCGACAAGGAGATGCGCAGCTTCTTCGCCAAGGCGATCCCCGGCATGATCGCAAGCTCGGGACCGCAATGGCTGATGGTGGCCGGCGCGATCATCGCATCGGCGACGCCGTCCGCGGTGTCCTGGCTCTATTTCGCCAACCGCCTGATCGAGCTGCCGCTCGGCATCGTCGGCGTCGCCATGGGCACCGTGCTGGTGCCGGAGTTGACGCGCGCGGTGAGTGGCGGTGACCGTGATGCGGTAGCACACGCGCAATCGCGCGCGCTGGAGCTTGCGACCGGACTGGCGCTCCCCGCCACGCTCGGCCTGATCGTGCTGGCCGAGCCGATCGTGCGGCTGTTGTTCGAGCATGGCGCGTTCGGCGCGGAGGACAGCGCGGCGACCGCGCACGCGCTGATGTGGCTGGCGCTGGGCCTGCCGGCGCACGTGCTGATCAAGGCATTGTCGCCGGCCTTCTATGCCCGCGGCGACACGATGACGCCGCTGCTGGCGACGGCCAAAGGTTTTGTGGTCGCGGTCGCCCTCGCCGTGCTGCTCGGCCATGTCTTTGGCACAAGCGGGATCGCGGCGAGCATCGCGGCCGGCGCCTGGAGCAGCGCGCTCTCGTTGCTGCGCAAGGGCACGGCCGCGTTCGGCTTCTCGGTCGATGCCGCCGCCCGCAAGCGGCTGCCGCGGATCGTGCTCGCCGCCGGTGCGATGGGCGCCCTGCTTTGGCTGACCACAGGCCTCGTGCCCGCCGAGGCGCACGGCTTCATCCGCTTCATCGTGCTGGGCCTGCAAATCGCGGCCGGGATCGCCGTTTACGGCCTGCTGCTGCAAATCCTCGGCGCGGCCTCGTGGCGCGAGGCGGCTGCCGCCTTGAAGCGGCCCGCCTGACGAATTGCCCTTGACGGGGCAGCGCCGCTGTTGGAAACGACGGCCGAATACCTATGGGAAGGCTTACCATGCCATTCGTTGAACGGGTCTTTTCGGGCGTCCAGCCGACCGGCAATCTGCATCTCGGCAATTACCTCGGCGCCATCGTCAACTTCGTGAAGATGCAGGAAACCCACAACTGCATCTATTGCGTCGTCGACATGCACGCGATCACGCAGGGCGTGGACGTCTGGGGCGGACCGGCCGAGCTCGCGCGCAACACCCGCGAGGTGACCGCGGCGTTCATCGCGAGCGGCATCGATCCGAAAAAGCACATCGTGTTCAACCAGAGCCAGGTCTCCGGCCATGCCGAGCTCGCCTGGATCTTCAACTGCGTCGCGCGCATGGGCTGGCTCGGCCGCATGACCCAGTTCAAGGAAAAGGCCGGCAAGGACCGCGAGAACGCCTCCGTCGGCCTGTTCGACTATCCCGTGCTGATGGCCGCCGACATCCTGCTTTACCGCGCTACCCATGTGCCGGTCGGCGAGGACCAGAAGCAGCATCTCGAGCTCTCGCGCGACATCGCGCAGAAGTTCAACAACGACTTTGGCGACTCGATCCGCAACCTCGGCGCCAATGACGGGCTGTTCTTCCCGCTGCCGGAGCCCCTGATCACGGGCCCGGCGACGCGGGTGATGAGCCTGCGCGACGGCACCAAGAAGATGTCGAAGTCCGATGCGTCGGACAATTCGCGCATCAATCTGACCGACGATGCCGACACCATCGCGCAGAAAATCCGCAAGGCGAAGACCGATCCGGAGCCGCTGCCGACGGAGGAGAAGGGCCTGGAAGCGCGTCCCGAAGCCGACAACCTCGTCGGCATCTTCGCCGCGCTCTCCGGCCGCCCCAAGGCGGATGTGCTGCGCGAATTCGGCGCCGGCCAGTTCTCGAGCTTCAAGAACGCGCTGGCGGAATTGTGCGTCACCAAGCTGGCACCGATCGCCGGCGAGATGAAGCGCCTCGTCGCCGACCCCGGCCATATCGATTCGATCCTGAACGACGGCTCCGACCGGGCCCGCGCCATCGCCGACGAGACGATGAAGCTCTCCAAGGACATCGTCGGCTTCATCCGCCGGCGCTAAAGACGGTCGGCGCCAGCGCGCCGGCCGCATCTCCTCTCCCCAACCTTGCGGGAGTGTGGCAGCATGCCGGCCGTGTACATGCCGGGACATGCATGACCAGCAAGCGACTTTGCTTCGAGCCGGGTCACAAGCCCAAATGCCTCGTCGTCGTCGACGAGACCGCCGAATGGGATCGCGCGGTCTACTATGCCAGCCGCTGGGCGATCCGCGCCGGCGGCGGCGTGGTGATGCTGCGCATCATCGAACCCGAACCGCAGAGCCAGGAATGGTTGGGGGTCGCCGACATCATGCGCGCGGAGGCGCAGGAAGCGGCGGAGGCCGCGCTCGACCGTGCCGCCGGCCGCGCCAACGGCATCGCCGCGATCACCCCGGAGCGGGTGATCCGCGAAGGTGTGCCGATGGAACAGCTGCGCGCCGTGATCGACGAGGACCCCGACATCGCCATGCTGGTGCTCGCCGCCAATCCGGGCGCGGAAGGGCCGGGCCCCCTGGTCGCGCTGCTCGCGCATGCGGTGGGGACGTTCCCGATTCCCGTCACGATCATTTCCGGCGCGCTGAGCGACCAAAGCGTCGATTCGCTGTCGTAGGGCACTTCTAACCCTCCCCTGGAGGGGAGGGTCGGCTCATGTCGAGCGAAGCGAGGCGTGAGATGGGGTGGGGTGGGGTGACGGTCTCTCACCATCCAACGGTGCCCGTGTGGAGAGATCACCCTACCCCGCTCGCGCTGCGCGCGATCGACCCTCCCCCTCCAGGGGAGAGCACCTTAACCCGCTGATATAACAACGAAACGCTCGCTTCTCCCCTTGATCGTGCGTTCGTCGTCGCCATCTGCTAGTGGATAGGGCACGCGCCGGCCTTGAACCGGCGACGTCTGGAGAAAACCATGTTCATTCAAACCGAAGCCACCCCCAATCCCGCCACGCTCAAGTTCATTCCCGGCCGCGTCGTGGTCGACGGCAGTCCGATGGAATTTGCGAGCCGCGAAGCCGCCACGCGCTCGCCGCTGGCCGAAAAGCTGTTCGAGGTGCCCGGCGTCACCGGCGTGTTCTACGGATCGGACTTCATCACCGTGACCAAGGCGAACGGTGAATGGCAGCAGCTCAAGCCCGCGATCCTCGGTGCTATCATGGAGCACTACATGTCCGGCGCGCCGCTGCTTGCCGACGGCGCGGCTCAAGGCGATGCCGATCTCGACGACGAGGACGAGTTCTTCGACGAGGCCGATGCCGAAACGGTCGACATGATCAAGGACCTGATCGAGACCCGGGTGCGGCCGGCGGTCGCCAATGACGGCGGCGACATCACTTTCCGCGGCTTCAAGGACGGGATCGTCTATCTCAACATGAAGGGCGCCTGCTCCGGCTGCCCGTCATCGACCGCGACGCTCCAGCACGGCATCCAGAACCTGCTCAAGCACTTCGTGCCTGACGTGGTCGAAGTCCGGCCGATGTGAGTTGCACGGCCTGCGCACCGATTTTCACTCCGTCATGCCCGGGCTTGTCCCGGGCATCCACGTTTTTGGGGCCGCAAAGTCGTGGATGGCCGGGTCAAGCCCGGCCATGACGGCTAGAACCTTAGGCATCATCCAATTGCCGATGCTATGATCACGTCATGCTGATCCTCGCCATCGATACCGCGCTCGACGCCTGCTCCGTCGCCGTACTCGACACCGAAACGGCCGAGCTCGTTGCGCAGGAGCAGCTTCTCATGAAGCGCGGCCACGCCGAGGCCCTGATGCCGATGATCGCGCGCGTGATGCAATCGGCCAATCTCGCCTTCACCTCGCTCGACCGCATCGCCGTCACCGTCGGCCCCGGAAGCTTCACCGGCCTGCGCGTCGGCATTTCGGCGGCGCGCGGCCTTGCGCTTGCGGCTGAGCGGCCGGCGATCGGCCTGACCACCTTGTCGGCCTATGCCGCCGCCATCGTCGGCCAGAGCAAATCGGCACCCGTGATCTCCGCAATCGACGCGCGGCACGACCATGTCTATTTCCAGATCGTCGCCGGCGACGGCAGCCAGCTGGTGCGGCCGAGCGTCGCTCCCGTCGACGAGGCGATCGCAGCCTCGCAATTCGGCGCGCCGCATCTGGTCGGCAATGCCGCGAATATCCTCGCCGAGCGCTGGCCGAAGGATGTCCCGCAGCCGGTTGCGGTCGATGCGCAGCCCGCGCCCGATATCGGCTGGGTCGCATGGCTCGGCGCCGCCGCCGATCCCGAGGCGAATCCGGCGCGGCCGTTCTATCTGAAGGCGCCCGACGCCAAGCCGGCGGCCCAGCCGCCATTTGCAGCACAAGCCCCGACCCCATGATGAGATGGCTATCGGAATGGTGGCGCGGCGGCACCGCCGCCGTCGAGCCCGCATCCGTGCGTGACGCCGCGCAGCTGGCGCAGCTTCACGGCGCCTCCTTCGCGCGCGGCTGGGGCGAGGGCGAATTCGAGAGCATGGTCAGCGAGCGCAACACGCTCGTGCATCGCTTACGCCTCGGCCGCAGGACCGTCGGATTCGCGGTATCGCGGATCGGGGCGGACGAAGCGGAAATCCTTTCGATCGCGGTGGACGAGGCCTATCGCGGCCGCGGCCTCTCCCGCACGCTGCTGATGACCCATCTCGGCCACCTCGCGGGGCGCGGCGTGCGCACAATATTTCTCGAAGTCGAGGAAAATAACCAGCCGGCGCGGCGGCTCTATGACGGGTGCGGATTCATGGTGGTCGGGCGCCGCGAACGCTACTATAAGCAGCCAAACGGGGAACAATTGAACGCCCTTCTGATGCGACGTGACTTGTCGTAACATCGGTGGCAGAAAGCGCCCCCGCCAGGCAGACAAACTATGACCGCACTGAAACCTTCTTCCGCATCCAAGGCGTCCGGCATCGAAGCGCGCTGTGCCGCCACCGGCATGCGCATGACCGAGCAGCGCCGTGTCATCGCCCGCGTGCTCGCGGAGGCGATCGATCATCCCGATGTCGAGGAATTGTACCGGCGCTGCGTTGCCGTCGACGACAAGATCTCGATCTCGACCGTCTATCGCACCGTCAAGCTGTTCGAGGATGCCGGCATCATCGAGCGCCATGACTTCCGCGAGGGCCGCGCCCGCTACGAGCAGATGCGCGACAGCCACCACGACCACCTCATCAATCTGCGCGACGGCAAGGTGATCGAGTTCACCTCCGAGGAGATCGAGAAGCTTCAGGCGGAAATCGCCCGCAAGCTCGGCTACCGGCTGGTCGACCACCGGCTCGAGCTCTATTGCGTCCCCCTCGACGACGACAAGCCGACGTCTTGATTTAGTGCCCGTCGACCTCATCATCTTCGACTGCGACGGCGTGCTCGTGGACAGCGAGGTGATCTCCTGTCGCGCGCATGCGGATGTGCTGACGCGGCACGGCTATCCGATCACGTCGGAGCAGGTGCTGGTCCGTTTCCTCGGCGTATCCGAGAAGGACGCGCGGCTGATGGTCGAACAGGAAATCGGCCGCAGCCTCCCGGCTGATCTGGAGCAGCAGATCAGTGCGGCCACACTGCAATTCTACGCCAGCGATCTGCAGCCGATCACCCATGTGGCTGCGGCGATCAGCGCAATCGATCTGCCCAAATGCGTCGCATCGAGCAGCACGCCGGAGAAGATTACTCACGGCCTGACCTGCGCCGGCCTCTACGACCTGCTCGCTCCCCACATCTTTTCAGCGAGCCAGGTCGCTCGCGGCAAGCCCGCTCCCGATCTGTTTCTGTTCGCCGCCAAGCAGATGAAAGTCACGCCCGAACGCTGCCTCGTGATCGAGGACAGCGTCCCCGGGGTGACCGGCGCGTCCGCGGCCGGGATGACCGTGCTGGGCTTTCACGGCGGCAGCCACTGCCCGCCGGGCCACGCCGAAAGGCTGCGCGCCGCCGGCGCCGGATCGACATTCGATGATATGCGGCAATTGCCGGAGCTGATCCGACGGATCGAGGCGGCCCGCCCCGTGAGGTAGCCTTTGACCGTCATTCCGGGGCACGTGCAGCGCGCGTGAAGCCGGAATCTCGCCCAAAACCTCAGGATTCCGGGTTTGCGACTGCGTCGCGCCCGGAATGACGGGCCCAAGGGGCCCATTCGCTGGATTTTCGTCCCTCCAACCTATATCTGAGGGCCGTCCTCCACCTCAATTCCAGGTTCCATGACGCCGCCGCGCAAGCTGCACATCAAATCATATGGCTGCCAGATGAACGTCTACGATGCCCAGCGCATGGTGGACACGTTGGCTCCAGAAGGATTCGTGGAGACGGCCAGCGCTGATGACGCCGACCTCGTCATCCTCAACACCTGCCACATCCGCGAGAAGGCCTCCGAAAAGGTCTATTCGGAGCTCGGCCGATTGCGCGTCGCCAAGGACGAGGCTGCGCGCGAGGGCCGCACGATGCAAATTGCGGTCGCGGGCTGCGTCGCCCAGGCCGAGGGCGAGGAGATCGTGCGCCGCGCGCCTGTCGTCGATGTCGTGGTGGGACCGCAGAGCTATCATCATTTGCCGGGGCTGTTGAAGCGCGCCGGCGACGAAGGCCGCGCGATCGAGACCGAGTTTCCTGCCCAGGACAAGTTCGGCTTCCTGGCTCAGCCCAAGCCCGATGCGATCCGCGCGCGCGGCATTTCCGCTTTCGTCACGGTGCAGGAAGGCTGCGACAAGTTCTGCACCTTCTGCGTCGTGCCTTATACGCGCGGTTCGGAAGTCTCCCGTCCTGTCGCCAAGATCATCGACGACGTGAAACGCCTTGCCGACAACGGCGTGCGCGAGCTGACGCTGATCGGGCAGAACGTCAACGCCTATCATGGCGACGGACCGGACGGAAAAACCTGGCCGCTCGGCAGGCTGCTCGAGCATCTGGCGACGATTCCCGGCATCGCGCGGCTGCGCTATTCGACCAGCCACCCGCGCGACGTCGACGACAGCCTGATTGCCGCCCATCGCGATCTCGGTGCCCTGATGCCGTTCGTGCACCTGCCGGTGCAATCGGGTTCGGACCGCATTCTGGCGGCCATGAACCGGAAACATACCGCCGATGATTACCGGCGGGTCATCGACCGTTTCCGCACCGCTCGCCAAGACATTGCTTTTTCATCAGATTTTATCGTGGGCTTCCCCGGCGAGGGCGAGCAAGATTTTCTCGCCACCCTCGCGCTTGTCACGCAAATCGGTTACGCTGCGGCTTATTCGTTCAAATACTCCGCCCGGCCGGGAACGCCGGCCGCGGACATGCAGGAGACGGTGTCCCCCGCCGAGATGGACCAGCGATTGGAGCGGCTCCAGGAACTGATCGACAGCCAGCAATCGGCCTTCAACAAGGCTGCGATTGGCTCAACGGTCGATGTGCTGTTCGAGCGTCCGGCCCGCAAGGACGGCCAGATCGTCGGCCGCACTGCATTCCTGCAGCCCGCCCATGTGATGGCCTCGCCCGACATCATCGGACAAATCCTGCCTGTGCGGATCGACAGCCTCGAACGCTACAGCTTTCTCGGTGAGCTCGTGACGCCGCGTGGGGCGCGCGAGCCCGCTTTATCGCCAGCCATCGGAGCCTGAACCCTTGCCAAAAAGCGCATCGGATTCGTCTTCTCTCGCTCCCAGCCGCAAATTTGACCGCGACATGCAAGTTCCGCCCGAGACCCAGGTCGTCATCGACTTCGACGACAACCGCGCCGCTTCCGCGCTGGTCGGCCCCTACGGCCAGCATCTGGCGCAGATCGAGCGGCGGCTCGGCGTCGTCGTCGATTCCAAGGGCAACCACATCACGATCGGCGGCACGCGCGACGGCTGCGACGCCGCACGCCGCGTGCTGGAGATGCTCTACGCGCAGGCCGTGAAGGGGCAGGATCTCGACCAGGGCGAGGTCGAGGGCGCGATCCGCGCCGTGATCGCCCAGGGTTCCCTGTTCGAGTTCGACGCCAAATCGGCCAAATCCAGCTTCGACAGCATCAATCTGCGCAAGCGCCCGGTGCGCGCGCGGACCGCCGCACAGGATTCCTACATTCGCGCGCTGAAGCGCCACGAGCTGGTGTTCGGCATCGGCCCGGCCGGCACCGGCAAGACCTGGCTCGCGGTCGCGCATGCCGCGCAGCTGTTCGAGCGCAAGGAGGTCGACAAGATCATCCTGTCGCGTCCGGCGGTGGAAGCGGGCGAGCGGCTCGGTTTCCTGCCCGGCGATCTCCGCGAGAAGGTCGATCCTTATCTGCGCCCGATCTACGACGCGCTCTACGACCTCATGGATGCGCGCATCGTCGAGCGCGCACTTCAGACCGGCGAGATCGAGATCGCGCCGCTCGCCTTCATGCGCGGCCGCACCCTCACCAACGCCGCCATCATCCTGGACGAGGCGCAGAACACCACGTCGATGCAGATGAAGATGTTCTTGACGCGCCTCGGTGAGAACAGCCGCATGATCGTGACCGGCGATCCCTCGCAGATCGACCTGCCGAACGGCCAGACCTCGGGCCTGGCCGAAGCGACCCGCCTCCTGGGCGGCGTCGAGGGCATTGCCCAGGTTCATTTCAAAGCCGAGGACGTGATCCGCCACGAACTCGTGGCGCGGATCGTCGCTGCCTACGAAGGCTCGCCGCAGCGGCCGGCCGCCGGCAAATCCTGACGAGGCAACAGCCGGACCCAGAGGGCGCGGACGAAGGCGCCTCATCGTTCCGAACAAAGACAATGTCGCAACCGAATCTTCCCATGACCGAGGTCCTCGTCGTCGCCGATTGCTGGCAGCACGAGCCCGATTCCGAAGCCGTGATTCAGCGCGCGGTTGCGGCCGCCGCCGAGAGTGTCGACGACGACGTTGCCGACGCGGAAGTGGCGGTGATGCTGACCGATGATGCCGGCATCCGCACCCTCAACAGCAACTGGCGCGGCATCGACAAGCCGACCAACGTGCTGTCGTTTCCCGCGCTCCAGCCGGAGGGTGAATGGAAGCCGGGCGATGCGCCGCGCATGCTCGGCGATATCGCGATCGCCTACGAGACCATGCGGCGCGAGGCGGACGAGGAACAAAAGCCGTTCGACCACCATTTGAGCCATCTTGCCGTGCACGGCTTCCTGCACCTGATCGGCTACGACCACGAGAACGACGGCGACGCCGAGGAGATGGAAGCACTGGAGACCCAGATCCTGGCTCACCTGGGAATTCCCGATCCCTATGCAGACCGCGCAGGGACGCACTGAGATGCCGGATTCCGACCCGATCCAGGACAACCCGCGCCACACGGCCAATCTGCCGGCCGTGGTGCCCCAGGGCGAGGTGATGCGCCCGACCGCCGATGGCTGGCTCTTGCGCGCCATCCGCACGCTGTTCGGCTGGAAGGCGGGATCGGTGCGCGACGACCTCCAGGTCGTGCTCGATGCGACGACGCCCGACGACACCGGCTTCTCGGCGGTCGAGCGCACCATGCTGCGCAACATCCTCGGTCTGCACGAGCGCCGCATTGCCGACGTCATGGTGCATCGCGCCGACATCATCGCAGTGAAGCGCGACATCCCGCTCGGCGAGTTGATGGACCGCTTCGAGAGCGCCGGCCATTCGCGCCTGGTGGTCTTCAACGAGACGCTCGACGATCCCGTCGGCATCGTCCACATCCGCGACCTGCTCGCTTTCATGACCGCGCGTGCCCGCGTCTCGGAAGCCACCAAGACCAAGCGCAAGAAGCCGCTGCCGGCCGGGCTCGACCTCCGCACCGTCGATCTCGCGCTGCCGCTCGAGGATGCGCGCATCATCCGCAAGCTGCTCTACGTGCCGCCGTCGATGCGGGCGATCGACCTGCTCGCGCAGATGCAGGCCACGCGCATCCACCTGGCGCTGGTGGTCGACGAATATGGCGGCAGCGACGGGCTGGTCTCGATCGAGGACATCGTCGAGCAGATCGTCGGCGAGATCGACGACGAGCACGACAGCGACGAGCCGCCCTCGATCGTGCGCCTGCCCGACAACGCCTTCATCGCCGACGCCCGCGCCAGCCTCGACGACGTCCGCTCGGTGATCGGCGAGGATTTCGTCACCGGCGAAGCCGGCGAGGAAGTGGAGACGCTCGGCGGCTATCTCGTCAGCTTCGTCGGGCGCCTGCCGGTGCGCGGCGAGGTGATCTCGGGTCCCGGCAATTACGAGATCGAGGTGCTCGATGCCGATCCGCGCCGCGTCAAGCGGCTGCGCATCTCGACGCGGAAGGAGCGTCCCGCGCCGCGCACGCAGCGCGAGAGCCGGCGCCGCGAGGCTGCGCCGGACAGCGGTCAATCGCCGGCCAATGACACGCCCACCCCGCCGCCAAGCGACGGGACCGGCCAGCAGTGAGCCCATTCCAGCGACTTCGGCAGATTGCGCTCGCCATCATCCTCGCCTGGGGATGGAAGCGCGCCGTCATCGCCATGGGGTGCGGAGCGCTGTCGGTGCTGGCGCTGGCGCCGTTCAACCTCTTTCCGGTGCTGTTCATCACCTTCCCGGTGCTGGTCTGGCTGATCGATGGCGCCGGCGCTGGGCGATACAACGGCGTCCCTGCCGCGGCGCTGACCGGCTACTGGTTCGGGCTCGGCTATTTCGTCCCCGGCCTCTACTGGATCGGCTACGCCTTCTTTGTCGAGGCCGATGTGTTCGCCTGGCTGACGCCATTCGCCGTGCTCGGCCTGCCGGCTTACCTGTCCATCTTCACGGCGATCGGCTTTGCGCTGGCACGCCTGCTCTGGACCAAGAACGCCACGCGCGTGCTTGCGCTCGCAGCAAGCCTCACCATCAGCGAATGGCTGCGCGGCCACGCGCTGACCGGCTTTCCCTGGAACGCGTTCGGCTACGCGCTGTCCGAGCCGCTGCCGCTGGCGCAGACCGCCTCGCTGGTCGGCCTGTGGGGCATGACATTCCTGACGGTTGCGATCTTCGCGAGCCCCGCGACGCTGATCGACCGCACGCCCGATCGCCGCCTGGCGTGGCGCGTGCCGGCGGCCGCAATCGCGCTCCTGCTTGTCATGAGCATCTTCGGCGCGATCCGCCTGTCGCTGCATCCGACCACGATGGTTGCTGGCGCCAAGCTGCGCCTGATGCAGCCGAACCTGCAGCAGGACGCCAAGTTCAACTACGCCGCCAAGTCGGAGGTGATGAGAAGATATTTGGCGCTGTCGGACCGCGCCTCCGGCCCGCAATCGACCGGCGTGCGCGATGCCACCATCCTGATCTGGCCGGAATCTGCCTTTCCGTTCTTCCTGACCCGCGAAGCCGACGCGATGGCGCAGATCGCCGATCTTCTGCCCAAGGGCACGGTGCTGATCACGGGTTCGGTCCGCGCGCCCGACCTGCCGCGAGGCACGCCGATCACGCGTGCCTATAATTCGATCTACGTGATCGATCACGACGGCAGCGTGCTCGCAGTGTACGACAAGTTGCATTTGGTGCCGTTCGGAGAATTTCTTCCCTACCAGGCATTGATGGAGAAGCTCGGTTTCGAGCAACTGACGCGTGTGCGCGGCGGCTTCATTCCCGGCACTGTACGGCATGCGCTGCAGGTGCCCGGCGCGCCGCCCGCGCTGCCGCTGATCTGTTACGAAGCGATCTTTCCCGGCGAGGTGGCTGGACGCAACGAACGTCCGGGCTGGATCGTGAATCTCACCAATGACGGTTGGTTCGGCATTTCGACCGGCCCCTATCAGCATCTGGAGCAGTCGCGCATGCGCGCCATCGAGCTCGGATTGCCGCTGGTCCGCTCCGCCAATACCGGCATCTCTGCGGTGATCGATCCGGTGGGCCGCACCGTCGCCAGCCTCGGTCTCGGAATCGAAGGCATTTTGGATGCAAGCCTGCCTGCCGCGATATCACCGACCGTCTATGCGCGCGTGGGCGACGTGCCGGCCGCCATGCTGGTCGCGCTGGCCGTGATTCTGGCGGTCCGCCGACGTGTCGCCAAGCGGAAGGCCTGATCGCGCCATCGCCGTGGAGGCGGCCGGAAGCTTTTGACAACCGTAGTCCCACGGTTGACAGACTGCACATGGGCTCCCCATTCTGCACCGGCTGCAAAAGACAGCGGTGCATTGCTAAATTTCTCCGCAATGTTTCCCAATAAGAGGGTTTGATTTGACGATGCTTGCACCTGAGGCACTCCGGTTGATTGCGCTGAAGGTGGTGTTTGGAGGGCTGAGGAAATGTCGAAAGCGCCCAACCCTGTTGACAAATATGTCGGCAGTCGCGTGCGTATGCGCCGCATCATGTTGGGCATGAGCCAGGAAAAGCTCGGTGAAGCTTTGGGCCTGACTTTCCAGCAGATCCAGAAATATGAGAAGGGCACGAACCGGGTCGGCGCCAGCCGTATCCAGCAGATCGCCGAGATTCTCCAGGTGCCGGTGTCGTTCCTGTTCGAGGGCGGCCCGAGCGGCGTGGCGGGGCCGGACGGCTTCGCAGAAGGCGCTTCGCCCTCCTATGTTTCGGACTTTCTCGCGACCTCCGAAGGACTTGCGTTGACCAAGGCGTTCACGCGAATCACCGATTCGAAGATGCGCCGCTCGATCGTCGATCTCGTCGAGCAGATTGCGGCTCGCGAAGGTCCCGACAAGCGCTGATCGCCACTCAGTGGCGATTTGAGACTGCGTCAAATCTGGCCTATGTCGTCATTTGTGGCCGCGCTTTGACGCGCGTCCGCTTCGATGATGCGATTCAAAGGCACAGATGCTCCCATGGCCGGCTCCAATTGGTTCGATTCTCAAACTATTCTCGATGGCATCCGCCGCTGGGTGGAGGTCGAGACGCCGACGGAAGCGCCTGAACAAGTCAACAGGCTGATCTCTGTGGTCGCGGAGCAATACCGCGATCTGCCTGTCACGCTCGAACGCGTCGCCGGCGTCGATGGCTGCGGCGATCATCTCGTGGTGCGCTCGAATTGGGGGCAGGACCGGCCGGGCATCCTGGTGCTGAGCCACCTCGACACCGTCCATCCCATGGGATTCATCGAGCGGCTGCCGTTCAAGGTCGAAGGCGACGTCGCCTACGGTCCCGGCATCTACGACATGAAAGGCGGGGCCTATATCGCCCATCACGCGTTTGGTGCGCTGTGCGCGACGGCCGATCGCTCGCCGCTCGGCATCACGCATTTGTTCACCTCCGACGAGGAGATCGGCAGCCCCACCTCTCGCGCACTCATCGAGACCGAAGGGCGCAAGGCCAAATACGTGCTGGTGACGGAGCCGGCGCGCGACGGCGGCAAGATCGTCACCGGACGCAAGGGCGTCGGACGCTTCCGGGTGCTCATCAAGGGCGTGCCCGCGCATGCCGGCTCGCGGCCGGAAGACGGCCGCAGCGCCGTGCGCGAGCTCGCCAACGTCATCCTGGCCCTGGAAGGGATGAACGACCTGACACGCGGCGTCAGCGTCAATGTCGGCGTGGTTCGTGGCGGCACGCGCCCCAACGTCACGCCGGAAGAGGCCTATGCCGAAGTCGATCTGCGCGTGCTGAGCCTCAAGGACGCAGAGGAGTTCGTCGGCAAGATCCTTGGGCTGACGTCGAAGACCGAAGGCGTCACCGTCACCGTCACCGGCGAACTCAATCGTCCGCCATACGAGAAGAGCAACGCGGGCGCTTCGCTGTACGAGCATGCGAAGACGCTCGCCGGCGAGATCGGCTTCGAGCTGGTCGACACCCACACCGGCGGCGGCTCGGACGGCAATTTCACCGCGGCCCATACCGCGACGCTCGACGGTCTCGGCGTCGACGGCAAGGGCGCGCACACCCATTATGAGCAGCTCTATGTCTCGTCGCTCGCGCCGCGCGCGCGGCTGCTCCATCGCCTGTACCAGACGCTGCGATGAGCGAGCGCAAATCAACCCCCGATCGCGATGACAGCGAGCGCGCGTTCTTCGGGCGCCGCAAGGGTCACAAGCTCAGGCAGCACCAGGCCGAGCTGATCGGTCAACTGCTGCCGCATCTGGCGCTCGACATCGACGGTGAGACGCCCGCGGATGCAAGCGAGATCTTCGATCCCGCCGCCGACGATGTGCGGCTCGAGATCGGCTTCGGCGGCGGCGAGCATCTGGCGGCCGAGGCACAAAGCTTCGCCACGACAGGCTTCATCGGCTGCGAGCCCTATGTCAACGGCATGGCCAAGATCCTCGCGCAGATCGAGGCCGCCAACATCGGCAACATCCGCCTGTTTGCAGGCGATGCCGCCGAGCTGCTGGCCTGGCTGCCCGAGGCATCGCTGTCGCGGATCGACCTGATCCATCCGGATCCCTGGCCGAAGCGGCGGCACTGGAAACGGCGCTTCGTCCAGGACAGGACCATCGCCGCGATGGCACGCGTGCTGAAGCCGAACGGCGAATTCCGCTTTGTCTGCGACATCGACGATTACTGCGCCTGGACGCTGTCGCATCTTGCGCGTTCGCAGGATTTCGTCTGGCTTGCCGAACGCGCCGATGACTTCAGGCAGCCGTGGGCGGGCTACACCATGACGCGCTACGGCCGAAAGGCCGCACGCGAGGGACGGAAGGCGGCGTATTTGCGATTCAGACGACTCTAGATCGTCTGCCGGTTGCGCCAGAAATTGACGACGCGCTCGGCGGTCGTCGGCATCAGGCGCGTGAAGTTCACGCGCGCGGCCTCGATATCGGCATCGGCCGGCGTGCGGTGCGGACCGTACCAGAGCAGGATGAGCGCGCGCACCGTGGGCCAGCCGAGATTCAGCACGCGGCCGAGAATGAGGATCGGATCGTAGCGGTCGCCTGCAATCAGGCGGTCGAGGACCGAGAGCCGAACGCCGGACATCGCCGAGAGCGAGGCGATGGATTCCTCGTATTTGTTCGCCTTGGCGAAGCCGAGCAGCGCGCTCTCGCCGAGATGGCCCTCGCGATGCAGGGTGAGCACCGTGCGCTGGGCCGCGGAGAAATCGCGCCGTGGCCCCGGCGGCAGCGCGGCCTCCTCGATGGCCACCATCGCGCGCTTGATCTCGACCTGGCGCGCGGGGTTGACCACGCTGGAGAGCCGGCGGCGGATGACGTCGAGCGTTCCGTCGAGAAGCTGTTTCAGATTCTCGCCCGAGAGATCACTGCGCTGGCCGATCTTGAGCGTCAGCACGCCGTCCTGCGCCGCACGCTTGATCAGCTCGGAATAGCTGCCAGGCGAGAACACCGCGCCGGCATTGCCCGCGGCGCGCCGCACCACGTCGCGGTCGCCGCGCTCCACCAGCACGTCGGTGATGACGGGAGACAAAGCGGGGCGCTCCGTCATCGCCAGCAGATGCCCCTGACCTTTCAGCCGCGCAATCTCGACCAGCGCGGCGTCGTCGAGCACGGGGGAGCTGCGCAGCACTGGACCTGCGACCGCGATTTCGTTTTCGCGCGCGAGCTGATTCACCAGATGCGGCGGGGCATTGTTCAATCGCGAGAACCGCTCGGCGAGATCGACGCGCGAGGCAAGCTCCGCATGCGGGACGAGATCGATCAGGAGGTTGTCGAAGAGATCGATGAGCTCGGGCCGAAGTCTTGCGGGATCCTGGAAGAACAGCTCGGAGATGGCGCGCGCGATTTCGCCGCGTCGCCGCGGATCGCCGCGTTTGACGATATCGTCCAGTCCGGGAATGAGCGACGTGGCAACGGTCATGAAAACGCAACTCGTACGGGGCACGCCGCGGGCGCGCCCTTGGTCCAAGCCGCCCCACAATCAGGGAATTTAGCCCCCCGAGGTGAAGGAAGCGTTAGGCCCGGGGCGCCGCGAATCGGGCGCAAAAAGCCTCGTCTGGCCTGCGATGGGCCTTGTCCGGGGGGACAGAAAGCGCTATATCAGCGCCAATTCATCTTCTCATACGATCCGCGTAGTGAGAGTGGGCCCGAAAGGACCCGCTCTTTTTTATTACCCGAACGCGGCTTGGCGGAAGATGCGGCCCGACGCGCTGTCGTCGGGGAGTTCCGAAGCGGGCTTTGAAAATCTTAACCAAGCCTTAACCCAAGCCTTATCCAACGAGCGCCTTGACCCCTGATATGACCGAACCGAACACTGGTTCCACGGATGCCGAGTTGCTGGCCGAGCCGAGGCTCGTGGTCGAGCCGGGCGTGGCGGCACGTGTGTCCGCGGTCGCAGCGCCGGTGCTCGAGGGCATGGGCTACCGCCTGGTGCGGATCCGTATTTCCGGGGAGGCCGGCTGCACCGTGCAGGTCATGGCCGAGCGGCCGGACGGCTCGATGCAGCTCGAGGATTGCGAGGCGATCTCGCGGGCGCTGTCGCCCGTGCTCGATGTCGCCGATCCCATCGATCGCGCCTATCGGCTGGAAATCTCCTCGCCCGGGATCGACCGGCCGCTGGTCCGCCGCTCGGATTTCGAGCGCTATTCCGGCCATCTGGTGAAGATCGACATGGCGGTGGCCCATGAGGGACGCAAGCGGTTCCGCGGGACGCTCGGCGCCGTCGAGGGCGACCGCGTGCACCTGCGTCGCGACGACGCCAAGGCGAGCGATAATCCCGACGTTCTCCTGACGATGGAAGATATCGGCGAAGCCCGCCTGGTGCTGACCGACGATCTGATCGCGGAATCCATGCGCCGCGGCAAGGCCGAGGAGCGCCAGATGCGCCGGGACCTCGGCATCGAGCCGCCGGCAGCACCGCACGCGGAGATCAGTGCGAAGATCACCAAGAACACCAAGCCGCAAAAAAAGAAGCCGGCCCCGACCAATACGAAGAAACATCGCCTTGCCGCCGAACGCGCGCGGCGCGGTGAGATCGAGCCTGACGAAGGAGACTAGCCATGGCAGTCAGCGCCAATCGACTCGAATTGCTCCAGATCGCGGACGCGGTTGCCCGCGAAAAATCGATCGACCGCGGCATCGTGATCGCGGCGATGGAGGATGCCATCGCCAAGGCGGCGCGCGCACGTTACGGCAGCGAAACTGACGTTCACGCCGAGATCGACCCGAAGAAGGGCGAGCTGCGGCTGTCGCGCCACATGCTGGTGGTCGAGAAGGTCGAAAACCATTCCAACCAGATCTCGCTGGTGGACGCGCAGCGCGCCAATCCCGGCGCCCAGGTCGGCGACACCATCGCAGACACCCTGCCGCCGCTGGAATATGGCCGCATCGCTGCGCAATCGGCCAAGCAGGTCATCGTGCAGAAGGTGCGCGAGGCCGAGCGCGACCGGCAATATCAGGAATTCAAGGATCGCATCGGCGACATCGTCAACGGCGTCGTCAAGCGCGTCGAATATGGCAGCGTGATCGTCGACCTCGGCCGTGGCGAAGCCATCATCCGCCGCGACGAGATGCTGCCGCGCGAAGTGTTCCGCAACGGCGACCGCGTCCGCGCCTACATCTTCGACGTCCGCCGCGAGACCCGCGGCCCGCAGATCTTCCTCTCCCGCACCCATCCGCAGTTCATGGCGAAGCTGTTCGCGCAGGAAGTGCCGGAGATCTATGACGGCATCGTCGAGATCAAGGCGGTTGCCCGCGATCCGGGCTCGCGCGCGAAAATCGGCGTGATTTCCCGGGATTCCTCGGTCGATCCGGTCGGCGCCTGCGTCGGTATGCGCGGCTCGCGCGTGCAGGCCGTGGTGAACGAATTGCAGGGCGAGAAGATCGACATCATTCCGTGGTCGCCCGACATCGCGACCTTCGTGGTCAACGCGCTGGCGCCGGCCGAAGTGTCCAAGGTCGTGATCGACGAAGACCGCGAGCGCATCGAGGTCGTCGTCCCCGACACCAACAACCAGCTCTCGCTGGCGATCGGCCGCCGCGGCCAGAACGTGCGTCTGGCCTCGCAGCTCACCGGCTGGGACATCGACATCCTGACCGAGCAGGAGGAATCGGAGCGCCGCCAGGCCGATTTCGAGAACTCCACCCGCGTCTTCATGGAATCGCTCAACGTCGACGAAGTGGTCGGCCAGCTGCTGGCGTCCGAAGGCTTCACCTCGGTCGAGGAACTCGCCATGGTGGACCTCAAGGAACTCGCCGGCATCGAGGGTTTTGACGAGGAGACCGCGCAGGAGCTCCAGAGCCGCGCCCGCGAATATCTCGAGCAGCAGGAAGCGGAGATCGAGGCCAAGCGCAAGGAGCTCGGCGTCGAGGACGCCGTCAAGGACGTGCCCGGCGTCACCTCCAAGATGCTGGTGAAATTCGGCGAGAACGACATCAAGACGGTCGACGACCTCGCCGGCTGCGCCACCGACGATCTGGTCGGCTGGACCGAGCGTAAGGAAGGCGGCGAGCAGACCAAGTTCGCCGGCGCGCTCGACGGTCTCGACGTCTCCCGCGACGATGCCGAGGCCATGATCATGCAGGCGCGCGTCAAGGCCGGCTGGATCACCGAGGCTGACTTGGCCAAGCCGGCCGAAGAGGCTGAGGCGGCTGAAGATCAGCCGGCTTAAGGGCAAAGGAGAATGTCGCCCGGATGCTCGCAGATGCTGACCACGATCTCGACAATGGCCCGCGGACCGAAAGGTCCGCGACCATGCGGATGTGCGCGGTCAGCCGCGAGGTCCGGCCGATCGACGAGCTGATCCGCTTCGTCATTTCGCCGCAGGGCGACGTAGTTCCAGATCTCAAGCGCAAGCTGCCCGGGCGCGGCATGTGGCTCACCGCCTCGCGCGGGGTGGTTGCGGAAGCCGTCCGGCGTCACCAATTTAGCAAGGCCTTCAAGCGCGAGCTGCGCATCCCTCAGACGCTTCCCGCCGACATCGAGGCGCTCCTGGTTCGGAGCGTGACGGAAGCCCTTGGGATTGCTGCCAAGGCAGGCCAGATTGTGGCCGGCTTCGGCAAGGTCGAAAGCGCCCTTCGGGAAGGCACGGCCGGGGTCCTGATCCACGCCAGCGACGGGGCCGCGGACGGAATCCGCAAATTGGACATGCTGGCGCGTCAAAATGCCGGAAATCGCGGCGCCAAGCCGCAGATTCCCGTCGTCACCGCGCTGAAATCGTTAGAATTGGATTTGGCACTGACCCGGTCAAATGTGATACATGCTGCCCTGCTCGCGGGCCCGGCGAGCAGGTCATTCCTGTCACGTAGCCAGATGCTGGTCCGATACCGGATGGCGGACGCTGACAAGACTGCCGAAAAGCCCGGCCAGGATTTCTGAGAGATACGACGACCCGATATGACGGTGCGGCAACGCACAACACTGACAAATCAGGATTAGGACTGCTGAATGGTTGATACCAAGACCCCTGACGACAAGAAGCTGAGCGTTCCGAGCAAGACGCTATCGCTCAAGCCGCGCGTCGAAACGGGCACTGTCCGCCAGAGCTTCAGCCATGGCCGCAGCAAGCAGGTCGTGGTCGAGAAGCGCGGCAAGCGCCGCATCGACGGCAGTGCCGAACCACAGGCTCCCACGGTTGTCGCGAAGCCGGCGCCGGCCGCGCCAACTCCGACGCCCGCTCCGTCGCGCCCGGCGCCACCGCGCAACGCCGGATCCGGCGTGGTGCTGCGCACGCTGACCGAGGACGAACGTTCCGCCCGCGCCAGCGCGCTGGCCGATGCCAAGGTGCGCGAAGTCGAGGAGCGCCGCCAGGCCGAGGAAGAGGCCCAGCGCCGCGCAGTTCGCGAAGCCGCTGAACGCGTCGAGCGCGAAGCTGCCGAATCCCGCCGCAAGGCCGAGGAAGAGCGTCACCGTCACGAGGACGAAGCCAAGCGCAAGGCAGAGACCGAGGCCAAGAAGCGTTTTGGCGAAGGCGAGCAGCCGGCATCCGCGCCGCGCCCCGCGGCAGCAGCCCCGGCCGCTCCGGCGCCGCGCCCCGGCGCCCCCGCAGCCCGCCCCGGCACCACCACGGCACGCCCGGGAACATCGACCGCGCGCCCCGGAACGACCACAGCCAGACCGGCAGGTGGCCCGTTGGGCCGCGCTCCCGCGGTTGCTGCCGGCCCGGACGAGGACGATGGTCCGCGCCAGATCCGCCGCGGCCCCGGCGGCGCCGCGCGTCCCGTGGTAGCCCCCAAGCCCACCCACAAGCCCGGCCCGCAGAAGGAGCGCGGCCGCCTGACGGTCGTGACCGCATTCAATGCTGACGATGTGCGCGAGCGCTCGATCGCCTCGTTCCGTCGCCGCACCCAGCGCCTGAAGGGCCATGCCGCGAACGAGCCGAAGGAAAAGCTCATCCGCGAGGTGGTCATTCCGGAAGCGATCACCATCCAGGAGCTCGCCAACCGCATGGCCGAGCGCGCGGTGGAAATCATCCGCATGCTGATGAAGCAGGGCGCGATCCACAAGATCACCGACGTGATCGACGCCGACACTGCGCAGCTGATCGCCGAAGAGCTCGGCCACACCGTCAAGCGCGTTGCTGCGTCCGACGTTGAAGAAGGTCTGTTCGACGCCACCGACGATTCGACCGACACCGAGACCCGCTCGCCCGTGGTGACCGTCATGGGCCACGTCGACCACGGCAAGACCTCGCTGCTCGACGCGCTCCGCCATGCCAACGTCGTCTCCGGCGAAGCCGGCGGCATCACCCAGCATATCGGCGCCTATCAGGTGCTGTCGCCCGAAAGCGGCAAGAAGATCACCTTCATCGACACGCCCGGCCACGCCGCGTTCACCGCGATGCGCGCGCGCGGCGCCAAGGTGACCGACATCGTCGTGCTGGTGGTTGCGGCCGATGACGGCGTCATGCCGCAGACGATCGAAGCCATCAACCACGCCAAGGCGGCGCGGGTGCCGATCATCGTTGCCATCAACAAGATCGACAAGCCCGACGCCAAGCCCGAGCGCGTGCGCACCGAACTGCTCCAGCACGAGGTGCAGGTGGAATCCTTCGGCGGCGAAGTCGTCGACGTCGAAGTGTCCGCCAAGAACAAGACCAATCTCGACAAGCTGCTCGAGATGATCGCGCTCCAGGCCGATATCCTCGACCTCAAGACCAATTCGGAACGGCCGGCCGAGGGCACCGTGATCGAAGCCAAGCTCGACCGCGGCCGCGGTCCGGTCGCGACCGTGCTGGTCCAGCGCGGCACGCTCCGGGTCGGCGACATCATCGTCGCAGGCGCCGAGATGGGCCGCGTCCGCGCGCTGATCTCGGATCAGGGCGAGACCGTGCAGGAAGCGGGTCCGTCGGTGCCGGTCGAAGTGCTCGGCTTCAACGGTCCGCCGGAAGCCGGCGATCGTCTCGCCGTGGTCGAGAACGAAGCCCGCGCCCGCCAGGTCACCAGCTACCGTGCGCACCAGAAGCGCGAGAACGCGGCGGCCTCGATCTCCGGCATGCGCGGCTCGCTCGAGCAGATGATGTCGCAATTGAAGACCGCGGGCCGCAAGGAATTCCCGCTGATCATCAAGGCCGACGTGCAGGGCTCGCTGGAAGCGATCCTCGGCTCGCTGGAGAAGCTCGGCACCGACGAAGTCGCAGCCCGCATCCTGCATGCCGGCGTCGGCGGCATCTCGGAATCCGACGTGACGCTGGCCGAAGGCTTCAACGCCGCGATCATCGGCTTCTCGGTTCGTGCCAACAAGGAGGCCGCTGCGGCCGCCAAGCGCAACGGCATCGAGATCCGCTACTACAACATCATCTACGACCTCGTGGACGACGTGAAGAAGGCGATGAGCGGCCTGCTCGCGCCGACCTTGCGCGAAACCATGCTCGGCAATGCCTCCATCCTGGAGATCTTCAACATCTCCAAGGTCGGCAAGGTCGCCGGCTGCCGCGTCACCGACGGCACCGTGGAACGCGGCGCCAATGTGCGCCTGATCCGCGACAACGTCGTCGTGCACGAAGGCAAGCTGTCGACGCTGAAGCGCTTCAAGGACGAAGTGAAGGAAGTCCAGTCCGGTCAGGAATGCGGCATGGCCTTCGAGAACTACCACGACATGCGTGCCGGTGACGTGATCGAGTGTTACCGCGTAGAGACGATCCAGCGCTCCCTGTAAGTCCAAATCTTACCGAAGCGCCCGGATCTTTTTGAACTGAAATTGCGGGAGTGCGATGGCCGGATTTTTTCCGGCCATCCACCCCTCTTCGTTTCAACAGGACAAATGACAATGCCCGTCTCCCAAACACGGGCATGACGAGGTGATTTTCGAGAATGCCACGCCATCATCAGAAAAAAAATTCCGCACCGGGCGGAGGCTCGCAACGTCAGTTGCGCGTCGGCGAGCAGGTTCGCCACGCGATGGCCGAGATTCTGGCGCAAGGCAATGTGCATGATGCGGATCTCGAAGGTCACATCATCACCGTGCCGGAGGTGCGGATGTCGCCCGACCTGAAGCTCGCGACAGTCTATGTGATGCCGCTCGGTGGCCGTGACACCGAGGTCGTCATCGCTGCGCTCGAACGCAACAAGAAGTTTCTGCGCGGCGAGGTCGCGCATCGCGTTAACCTGAAATTTGCACCTGATCTTCGTTTCCGCGTCGACGAACGATTCGACGAGGCGGAACGGATCGAGAAACTTTTGCGAACACCTGCGGTGCAGAAGGACCTCGAACAGGACTTGGAACAGGATCCGGAGACGGATCGGGAAGAAGAACGATGACGATGGACCCGGCTCACGACACGATCAGCGGCGAACAGGCCGATCAGCGCGACGTGCAGAAAAATAATTTTGCGGACATCGGCGGCGATTCTCAGCCGCATCAGCAGCCGCGCCGCGTCAACAACGATCCGCGCGCCAATGCCAAGCAGAAGGGCAACCAGGTTCGCCGCGACCGGCGCGACGTCCATGGCTGGGTCGTGCTCGACAAGCCGATCGGCATGACCTCGACGCAGGCGGTTGCGGTGCTCAAGCGCCTGTTCAACGCCAAGCGCGCCGGACACGCCGGCACGCTCGATCCGCTCGCCTCGGGCGGGCTGCCGATCGCGCTCGGGGAAGCCACCAAGACCGTTCCCTTCGTCATGGACGGCCGCAAGCGCTACCAGTTCACGGTGTGCTGGGGCGAGGAACGCGACACCGACGACATCGAGGGCCGCGTGACCGCGACCTCCGACCAGCGTCCGACCCGAGAGGCGATCCTGGCCCTGTTGCCCCGCTTCACCGGGGTGATCGAGCAGATCCCGCCGCGCTATTCCGCGATCAAGGTCCAGGGCGAGCGCGCCTATGACCTCGCCCGCGACGGCGAGGTCGTGGAACTGGCCGCCCGTCCGGTCGAGATTCATCATTTAACCCTTGTGGATCAACCGGATAACGACCGAGCCGTGTTCGAGGCCGAATGCGGCAAGGGCACCTATGTCCGGGCGTTGGCCCGCGATATGGGCCGGATTCTCGGCACTTACGGCCATATCTGCGCGCTCAGGCGGACCCTGGTCGGCCCATTTGGCGAAAACGACATGATTCCGCTGGATCAGCTGGAGGCTTTGTGCGATAGAGCCGCGTCCAGCGAGGGTAGCCTCGCGGACGCGCTTATGCCCGTTGAGACCGCGCTGGACGACATCCCGGCACTGGCCGTCACTCGGGCTGATGCGGCAAGGCTCCATCGGGGCCAGGCCGTTTTGTTGCGCGGACGGGATGCGCCCACTTGTAGCGGCACAGTCTATGTCACGGTGGCAGGCCGTCTTCTCGCGCTTGCTGAAGTCGGCAATGGCGAAATCATCCCCAAGCGTGTGTTCAACCTGACCGGCCTGACTGCCAGCCCCGGTCGCAACGAGAGAAATTGACGATGTCGATTGCCGCAGAACGCAAAGCGGAAGTCATCAAGACGAATGCCAACAAGGCCGGCGACACCGGCTCGCCCGAGGTTCAGGTCGCGATCCTGTCGGAACGCATCAACAACCTCACCAACCATTTCAAGACCCACGTGAAGGACAACCATTCGCGTCGCGGCCTCTTGAAGCTGGTCTCGACCCGCCGCTCGCTGCTCGACTACCTCAAGAAGCGGGACGAGGCGCGTTACAAGGCGCTGCTCGAGAAGCACAACATTCGTCGTTAAGAGTTCTTGCGCGCGCCAACGGCGCGCGTTTTCGCACGTGGTTTCGAACGAAAGCGCTTATTTTAAGCTTTTTGATCGAGGTTGCGCGCACGTCGGATGCGGGCCGTTGACGGCCAGCATCCGGGCATGATGAGCGAAGATCGCAATTCGGTGTTCGCATTCGTGCCGACTGACAGTCCAGCAGCAATCCGGCGGCTGGGCACAACGGGCAAGGCGCCCGTATGACCCGAAAGGATGGACGCCATCCGAAATCCAAAAACCATGGCAGGATCGCAGGACGCTGATCGCCCGCTTCGATCAACGTCCCGCAATCTTGCGCATGGTTTTTGTTTTTCGAGAGCCGTCCCTTCTTTCGAGAACCCATGAAAGAAGACCTCTATGTTCAATAAGCATTCAGTCGAGATCGACTGGGGCGGACGCCCTCTCAAGCTGGAAACCGGCAAGATCGCCCGCCAGGCCGACGGCGCCGTCGTCGCCACCTATGGCGAGACCGTTGTCCTCGCCACCGTCGTCGCGGCGAAGGCGCCGCGCGAAGGCGTCGACTTCCTGCCGCTGACCGTCGACTACCAGGAGAAGACCTACGCTGCGGGCCGCATTCCCGGCGGCTATTTCAAGCGCGAGGGCCGTCCGACCGAGAAGGAGACGCTAGTCTCCCGCCTGATCGATCGTCCGATCCGTCCGCTGTTCGTCGACGGCTGGCGCAACGAGACCCAGGTGATCGTCACCGTGCTCTCGCACGACATGGAAAACGACCCGGACATCGTCGCGCTGGTGGCGTCGTCGGCGGCGCTGACCCTGTCGGGCGCACCGTTCAAGGGTCCGATCGGCGCGGCCCGCGTCGGCTTCGCCAATGACGAGTTCATCCTCAACCCGACGCTCGACGAAATGGTCGACACCCAGCTCGACCTGGTCGTCGCCGGGACCGCCGACGCCGTGCTGATGGTGGAATCGGAAGCCAAGGAGCTGAACGAAGACATCATGCTCGGCGCCGTGATGTTCGGTCACCGCCACTTCCAGCCGGTCATCAACGCGATCATCGAGCTCGCCGAGAAGGCCGCCAAGGAGCCGCGCGAAGTCACCGTCATCGACAATTCCGCGCTCGAGAAGGAGATGCTCGGCCTCGTCGAGCAGGAGCTGCGCGCCGCCTACGCCATTCCGGTCAAGCAGGATCGCTACGCCGCGGTCGGCAAGGTCAAGGAAAAGGTGGTCGCTCACTACTTCCCCGAAGGGCAGGAGCCGAAATACGACAAGCTGCGCATCAGCGCCGTGTTCAAGGAGCTCGAGGCGAAGATCGTTCGCTGGAACATCCTCGACACCGGCAAGCGCATCGACGGCCGTGACTCCAAGACCGTTCGTAACATCGTCGCCGAAGTCGGCGTGCTGCCCCGCGCCCACGGCTCGGCGCTGTTCACCCGCGGCGAGACCCAGGCGATGGTCGTGACCACGCTCGGCACCGGTGAGGACGAGCAGTACATCGACGCGCTGTCGGGAACGTACAAAGAGACGTTCCTGCTGCACTACAACTTCCCTCCCTACTCGGTCGGTGAGACCGGTCGCCTCGGCGGCACCAAGCGCCGCGAGATCGGCCACGGCAAGCTGGCCTGGCGCGCCATCCACCCGGTGCTGCCGCCGCATCACGAATTCCCCTACACCACGCGCGTGGTGTCGGAGATCACCGAGTCGAACGGTTCGTCCTCGATGGCTTCGGTCTGCGGCGCCTCGCTCGCGCTGATGGATGCCGGCGTGCCGTTGAAGCGGCCGACCGCGGGCATCGCGATGGGCCTGATCCTCGAAGACAAGCGCTTCGCGGTTCTCTCGGACATCCTCGGTGACGAAGACCATCTCGGCGACATGGACTTCAAGGTCGCCGGTACCGAGCAAGGCATCACCTCGCTCCAGATGGACATCAAGATCGAGGGCATCACCGAAGAGATCATGAAGGTCGCGCTCGCGCAGGCCAAGGATGGACGTATCCACATCCTCGGCGAGATGGCCAAGGCGCTCACCAACGCCCGTGCCGAGCTCGGCGAATACGCGCCGCGCATCGAGACCTTCAAAATCGCCACCGACAAGATCCGCGAAGTGATCGGCACCGGCGGCAAGGTGATCCGCGAGATCGTCGAGAAGACCGGCGCCAAGGTCAACATCGAGGACGACGGCACCGTGAAGGTCGCCTCCAGCGACGGCGAGGCGATGAAGGCCGCGATCAAGTGGATCAAGTCGATCGCCTCCGATCCGGAAGTCGGCCAGATCTATGACGGCACCGTCGTCAAGGTGATGGAGTTCGGCGCCTTCGTGAACTTCTTCGGCTCCAAGGACGGTCTCGTCCACATCAGCCAGCTCGCTTCGGCGCGCGTGCAGAAGACCTCCGACGTCGTCAAGGAAGGCGACAAGGTCAAGGTCAAGCTGCTCGGCTTCGACGACCGCGGCAAGACCCGCCTGTCGATGAAGGTGGTCGACCAGACCACCGGCGAAGACCTCGAGGGCAAGGGCGGCGACGGCGAGAAGGCCCCGCGCGAAGCCGCCGGCGAGTAAGCGCTCCGCACCACATCAGAAACACGAAGGGCGGCCGAGAGGCCGCCCTTTTGTTTGTCGCTTGCTCCGGGGTGATCTGCGCCCCCTCTCCCGCTTGCGGGAGAGGGGGCAACACGGGGTCAGGAGGCCGCGATGTCGTAACGGTCGAGGTTCATCACCTTGGTCCAGGCCTTGGCGAAGTCCTTCACGAACTTCTCCTTGGCGTCCGAGGTGGCATAGACCTCGGCGTAGGCGCGGAGCTGCGAGTGCGCGCCGAAGATCAGATCGACGCGCGTGCCGGTCCACTTGACGGCGTTGGTCTTGCGGTCGCGCCCCTCGTAGGTGCCGTCGGCCGCCGGCGTCCATTGCGTGCTCATGTCGAGCAGGTTGACGAAGAAGTCGTTGGTCAGCGTTCCCACCTTGGAGGTGAAGACGCCGTTCTTCGAATTGCCCGCGTTGGCACCGAGCACGCGCAGGCCGCCGAGGAGCGCCGTCATCTCGGGCCCGGTGAGCCGCAGAAGCTGCGCGCGGTCGACGAGCGCCTCTTCCTGCTGCATGAACTGATGCCGCTTGCCGATGAAGTTGCGGAAGCCATCGGCCCGCGGCTCCAGCGGAGCGAAGGACTCCGCATCGGTCTGCTCCTGCGAGGCGTCCATGCGGCCCGGCGTGAAGCCGACCTTGACGTCGACGCCGGCATCCTTGGCGGCCTTCTCGACCGCGGCAGAACCGCCGAGCACGATGAGGTCCGCGAGCGAGACCTTCTTCGCGCCTGAGGACGCGTTGAAGTCCTTCTGGATCGCTTCGAGCTTGCCCAGAACCTTGGAGAGCTGAGCCGGCTGGTTCACCTCCCAATCTTTCTGCGGGGCAAGACGGATGCGCGCGCCGTTGGCGCCGCCGCGCTTGTCCGAGCCGCGGAACGTCGAGGCCGACGCCCAGGCGGTCGAGACCAGCTCGGAGACCGACAGACCCGAGGACAGGATCTTGGTCTTCAGCGTAGCGATGTCCTGCTCGCTGGCCAGCTCGTGATTCACGGCCGGAATCGGATCCTGCCAGATCAGCGTCTCCTTCGGCACCAGCGGGCCGAGATAGCGCTGGATCGGCCCCATGTCGCGATGGGTGAGCTTGAACCAGGCGCGGGCAAAGGCGTCCGCGAACTGAGCCGGATTCTCCAGGAAGCGACGCGAGATCTTCTCGTAGGCCGGATCGAAGCGCAGCGAGAGATCGGTCGTCAACATCGTCGGCCGATGCTTCTTCGACTTGTCGAAGGCATCGGGGATGATCGCGTCGGCGCCCTTGGCCGTCCACTGCTGCGCACCGCCCGGGCTCTTCGTCAGCTCCCATTCGAACTTGAACAGGTTCTCGAAGAAGTTGTTGCTCCACTTCGTCGGCGTCGTCGTCCAGGTCACCTCAAGACCGCTGGTGATGGAATCACCGGCGAGGCCCGAAGCGTGCTTGCTCTTCCAGCCGAGGCCTTGATCCTCGAGCGCGCCCGCTTCCGGCTCCGGACCGACCAGCGACGGATCGCCGGCGCCGTGGGTCTTGCCGAAGGAGTGGCCGCCGGCGATCAGCGCGACGGTCTCTTCGTCGTTCATCGCCATGCGGGCGAAGGTCTCGCGGATGTCCTTGGCGGCGGCGACCGGATCCGGCTTGCCGTTCGGGCCTTCCGGATTGACGTAGATCAGGCCCATCTGCACCGCGCCAAGCGGCTCGGCGAGCTGGCGTTCGCCGCTGTAGCGCTCATCACCAAGCCAGGTGCCTTCGGGACCCCAATAGAGCTCTTCCGGCTCCCAGACGTCGGCGCGGCCGCCGGCGAAGCCGAAGGTCTTGAAGCCCATCGATTCCAGCGCGACGTTGCCGGCGAGAACCATCAGGTCGGCCCAGGAGAGCTTGCGGCCGTATTTCTGCTTGATCGGCCACAGCAGCCGGCGCGCCTTGTCGAGGTTGGCGTTGTCGGGCCAGCTGTTGAGCGGTGCGAAACGCTGCTGGCCGGCACCGGCGCCGCCACGGCCGTCGGTGATGCGGTAGGTGCCCGCGCTGTGCCAGGCCATGCGGATCATGAGGCCACCATAGTGACCGAAATCGGCGGGCCACCACTCCTGCGAGTCCGTCATCAGCGCGGTCAGGTCCTTGACGACCGCGTTAAGGTCGAGCGTCTTGAATTCCTTGGCATAGTCGAATTCGTCGCCCATCGGATCGGACAGGCCGGAATTCTTGTGCAGCATCTCGATGCTGAGCTGAGTTGGCCACCAATCGCGGTTCGCTGGCACGCGTTTTCCACCCGAAAACGGGCACTTCGAAGTGTCGTCCATGAATACCTCCTCTGGTGGCGTCGAACTCGCGCCTTTGACCAGGTAGAACCACTCTAAGCGTCGCGTCCTATCAGGTAAAGTTGACTTTAATGATCGCTGCGATAGGATTTTCTGATGATAAACCTGACGCTGCGCCAGCTCCGGTATTTCGACGCTCTGGCGCGTCACGGCCATTTCGGCCGCGCGGCCGAGTCCTGCTCCATCTCGCAACCGGCCCTGTCGATGCAGATCAAGGAGTTGGAGGAGACGCTCGGCGGCCTGCTGCTGGAGCGGAGCGCCCGGCAGGTGGCGCTGACGCGGTTCGGCGAGGAACTCGCGCAACGCGTCCGCGACATTTTGCGCTCGGTCGATGAGCTCGGGGATTTCGCCCGCGCCTCGCAGGACCGCTTCGCCGGCCGGCTGCGCATCGGCATGATCCCGACCATCGCGCCGTATCTCCTGCCCACCATCACCAAGAATCTCACGCGCATGCATCCGGAGCTCGACATCCGCGTGCGCGAGACCATGACGCCGCGGCTGATCCAGGAGCTGGTGGAAGGACGGCTCGACACCGCCATCGTGGCGCTGCCGGTGTCCGAGCCCTCGCTCACCGAGGTCGCCCTGTTCGAGGAAAAATTCCTGCTGGTCCGGCCCGGCGCGGATGAGGGGACGCCGGCGCCGTCGCGCGAGATGATGCGCGAGATGCGGCTGCTGCTGCTCGAAGAGGGGCACTGCTTCCGCGATCAGGCGCTGTCGTTCTGCAACATGCAGTCGGCGCCGCCGCGCGAGATGCTGGATGCCAATTCTCTGTCGACGCTGGTCCAGATGGTCAGCGCCGGCATCGGCGTGACCTTGATTCCTGAAATGGCGGTGGCGGTGGAGACGCGATCGGCCTCGGTCTCGCTGGCGCGCTTCCGCGACCCGCAGCCATCGCGCACCATCGGCATGGTCTGGCGCAAGACCAGCCCGCTGGCGCGGCAGCTGCTGCAGATTTCCGAGGTGGTGTGCCTGTCGGCCGGCAAGGTGCGCGCAGGCCCATCTGTGCGCAGCCAACGGGCCTGAAGCTCCGATGTCGCATCCGATCATCCGCCCCGCCCGCGCCGACGAATATAACGAGGTCGGCCGCGTCTGGATGGAGAGCTGGGTCTCGACCGGGCTCGGCGAGGCCAGCGACTTTCTACTCGCGAATCTCCGCGCGCGCATCCGGCGCGAGATCGAGAACGGCTGGAGCCTGTTCGTCGCCGACGATCGCGGTACCATCGCCGCCATGCTGGCGCTGCATCTGCCAAAACTCTATCTCGATATGCTCTTCGTGGGACCCGCCTATCAGGGGCAATCGCTCGGGCGAAAGCTGCTCGCCTTCACGCGCACGCAAATGCCCGACGAGATGCACCTGCGCTGCGTGCGCGAGAACGAAAAAGCCTGGCGCTGGTACGAGCGCGAAGGTTTTGTGTTCGAGAAGGAAGAGATCGAGCCGGCGAACGGGTTCATGATGAAGTATTACCGGTGGAAACGGCAGCGACCAACGGGATAGACGACGAGCTCCGGGTGCAGCTTGCGGTTGTCACGATGTCACCCTAGTGTGGCGTGTCTGACAACTTCCTGCCGCCACTCCCCTGGAATCTATGGTTCGTATCGCCCTCTCGCTGGTCGCGCTGCTGTCCCTTCTGACCTCGGCAGTGGCGCAAAATCCTCCGACGGGACGCGACACAAGCTATCGCTCGTCCGCTTCCTGCGGCTGGACTACATTTGGCGTTTTGGCCCGGCTGGCCGTCGTTGCGGCCGTGGCATGGTGCTTTCCGATATATGCTTGGGCGCAGACCAAATCGGGACCTCAAGGGACGGAGACGACAGGACCAGCCGTCAAGCAGCGCGCCAACAGCAAGACGACTACGCGGACGGCCAGATCTGCTTCCGTGGTCGGCGGCCCGTGCGACTTCGGTGTCGTCGTCACCACCGGCGACGAGTTCACCGTGCTTACGACCGGCCTGACGGTATTTCAGAAAAAGACGACGGTGGTCCCGATCCCAGGCTGGGGACTCAACGATCTGATCTTTGCTCGGACGCGCGCCGCGATCCCTGCCGGCGTGTCCGTTCTGAGAATCCCCTACAATCCGGCGAAATTCCCTCCCCACGATGAATCGAAGGACACCTTGAAGGACAGGTTATTCCGCGATCTCAACGCGGAGCTGGCCGCATACATGCGCGAGGTAGTGAAAGGAACGAATTGCCGGCATTACATCCAGATCCTCAATTCAATCAGCCCCATCGGGTCATCCAGCTACACGGTCCGCGGCTTCGGCATCCTCAACCAGGATGTGATGCTCGGGCGTCGCATTTATCTCTACGCCCTGGCATTTATCCGCATCTTTGACGGGCGCGACTTCTCCGTTGTTAAACAGAGCTCTGCGCTGATCAACATGCAGCACTCCCTGGCGGTGCAAAGGTTTTTGGGCAAGCTCATCGGCGGTCCCTATCGCGAGCTGCCCGCTGAATCGTTTCCAACGCAGCCTGAGGATGTCGCCGACAATCCCGCGCTGCGTGACGGTGTGCGCGCCATGCTGACGGAAAGCCTCGATAAGACGCTGCCGATCTTACTTGGACTTCGACCAGCAACGCGCCAAAGCAACACCAGAGAACGTTGAGCCACATATCGTTCACGCGGCTTGGCTTCTACCTAGGCGTAGTGCATTGCGAATGCCGGTCAAACGCGGCATGAATTGCGCGCTGTCCGCCTCACGCAGATGGAAGGTTCCCCGCCATGATCAAGCTCTATTGGTCACCCCGCTCGCGCTCGTTCACGACGCTCTGGCTGATGGAGGAGAGCGGCCTGCCCTATGAGCGCGTGCTGACCGACATCTCGACCGGCGCGCAGAAGGCGCCGGAGTATTTGAAGATCAACCCGATGGGCAAGGTGCCGGCCCTCAGCGACGGCGATGCCTCGCTCGGCGAAGCCGCCGCGATCTGCGCCTACGTCGCCGACCGCTATCCGGAGACCAGGCTTGCGCCTGCCGTGACCGATCCGCGCCGCGCGCGCTATCTGCAATGGCTGTTCTTCTCACCGGGCTGCATCGAGCCCGCCATCATCCAGATCTTCACCAAGATCGAGATCCCGACCTCGACCGCGGCCTGGGGCAGCGCGACGCAGGTGTTCGACGTTCTGGAAGCTGCGCTCGCCGAGGGGCCGTGGATTCTCGGCGAGGAATTTTCGGCCGCCGACATCACGATCGGCTCGGGCCTGAATTTCGCGGTGCGCCTGTTCAAGATGGTGCCGTCGCGCCCTGCCTTTGACGCCTATCTCGCGCGCTGCATGTCACGTCCCGCGTTCCAGCGGGCGGAGAAGATCGCGGCGGGATAGACGAACTCTCGTAGGGTGGGCAAAGCGTAGCGTGCCCACGTCATGCGTCTATTGCGATCACGCAGAGATGGTGGGCAAGTCGCTTGCGCTCCTTTGCCCACCCTACGGCGTCGTCATATCAGGCTACTCGCGGACGCCTCAGTCGGGCGTCTTCAAATCGTCAGGCCTCGGCATCAGGACGATGTTGTAGCCGGAATCGACGTAGTGGATCTCCCCGGTGACGCCGCCGGAGAGATCCGACAGCAGATACAGCGCCGAGCCGCCAAGCTCGTCGAGCGTGACGCCGCGGCGAAGCGGCGAATGCTTTTGCATGAAGGCGAACATCGCGCGCGCCTCGCCGATGCCGGAGCCGGCGAGCGTCCGGATGGGGCCTGCCGAGATCGCGTTGACGCGGATGCCGCGCGGTCCGAAATCGGAGGCGAGATAGCGCACGGAGGCTTCCAGCGCCGCCTTGGCCACGCCCATCACGTTGTAGTTCGGCATCGCGCGCTCCGAGGCGCCGAAGGTCAGCGTGATCATGCTGCCGCCCTCCGTCATCAGCTCGGCGGCGCGCTTCGCCACTTCCGTGAACGAGAAGCACGAGATCACCATGGTGCGTGAAAAGTTCTCGCGGCTGGTGTCGGCGTAGCGGCCCTTCAGCTCGTTCTTGTCGGCAAAGCCGATGGCGTGGATGACGAAATCGAGCTTGCCCCATTTTTCACGGAGCACGTCGAAGGTCGCATCGACGCTGGCGATGTCCTCGACGTCGCACGGCAGCACCAGATCGACGCCGAGCTGCTCCGCCAGCGGCTTGACGCGCTTGCCGAGGGCCTCGCCCTGGAAGGTGAAGGCAAGCTCGGCGCCGTGGGCATGCAGCGTCTTCGCCATGCCCCAGGCGATCGAATGATCATTGGCGATGCCCATGATCAAACCGCGCTTACCTTTCATCAGACCTTCCATCTCGCGATCACCTTCCGCTTTGGTCATGCCCGGGCTTCCACGCCCTTCCAAACCTAGTCCCAATACGTGGATGGCCGGGACAAGCCCGGCCATGACGAGAAAATCAACAGTACGCCAACAACGACGTCATGCATCCAGCCGGCTGAACACCAGCGTGGCGTTGGTGCCGCCGAAGCCGAAGGAGTTCGACAGCACGGTGCCGATCTTGACGTTGTCGATGCGCTTGCGCACGATCGGCATGTCGGCGAAGACAGGATCGAGCTCCTGGATATGGGCGCTCTCGCAGATGAAGCCGTTGTTCATCATCAGCAGCGAGTAGATCGCCTCCTGCACGCCGGTGGCGCCCAGCGAGTGGCCGGTCAGCGCCTTGGTCGCCGAGATCGGCGGGCACTTCTCGCCACTTCCGAACACGCGGCGGAGCGCGTCGATCTCCGGCGGATCGCCGGCCGGGGTCGAGGTCGCGTGCGGATTGATGTAGTCGACCTTGGTCTTCACCGTCGACATCGCCATGCGCATGCAGCGCTCGGCGCCTTCGCCTGAAGGTGCGACCATATCGTAGCCGTCCGAGGTCGCGCCGTAGCCGACGATCTCGCCGTAAATGCGGGCGCCGCGCGCCTTGGCATGTTCGAGCTCTTCCAGCACCAGCACGCCGGCGCCGCCGGCGATGACGAAGCCGTCGCGGTTGACGTCGTAGGGACGCGAGGCCGTGGCGGGCGTGTCGTTGTACTTCGAGGACATCGCGCCCATGGCGTCGAACAGCACGGAGAGCGACCAGTCCAGCTCCTCGCAGCCGCCGGCGAAGATGACGTCCTGCTTGCCGATCTGGATCGTCTCATAGGCGTTGCCGACGCAATGGTTCGACGTCGCGCAGGCCGAGGAGATCGAATAGTTCACGCCCTTGATCTTGAACCAGGTCGCAAGCGTCGCGGAGGCCGTGGACGACATCGCCTTCGGCACGGCGAAAGGTCCGACGCGCTTCGGTCCCTTGGTGCGGGTGATGTCGGCGGATTCGACGATGGTGCGGGCAGAGGGGCCGCCGGAGCCCATGATGATGCCGGTGCGAATGTTGGAGACTTCATCAGGCGACAGACCGGAGTCCTGGATCGCCTGCTCCATCGCGACGTGATTCCACGCCGCGCCCTGGCCGAGGAAACGCATCGCGCGGCGGTCGACCACCGTCGCAGGATCGAGCGTCGGCGCGCCCTGTACCTGCGAACGGAAGCCGAGCTCGGCATATTTCTCAGCCCGCGAAATGCCCGACTTCGCCTCGTGAAGGCTCGCAAGCACTTCCTGGGTGTTGTTTCCGATCGACGAGACGATGCCCATCCCGGTGACCACAACCCGCCTCATGACAGCCTCGCCTTAATCGTTGTTGTCTTGGTGATGCGCTCAGCCCAGGCTCGTGCCCTGCTTGAACAGGCCGACCTTCAAGTCCTTGGCGCGATAGATAATCTGGTCATCGACCGAAAGCCACCCGTCGGCGATACCGAGCACCAGCTTTGAACGCATCACGCGTTTGATATCGACGTTGTACACAACCTTGCGCGCCTCGGGCAGCACCTGGCCGCTGAACTTCAGCTCGTTCAAGCCAAGCGCCCGACCGCGACCTTCGCCCCCGGTCCAGCCCAGGTAAAAGCCGACCATTTGCCACAGCGCGTCGAGGCCGAGGCAGCCCGGCATCACCGGATCGTTCTTGAAGTGGCAGCCGAAGAACCAGAGGTCGGGCTTCACGTCGAGCTCGGCGCGCACCAGCCCCTTGCCGAACTCACCGCCATTGTCGTTGATGTCAGTGATGCGGTCGAACATCAGCATCGGCGGCAACGGCAGCTGGGCATTGCCCGGGCCGAACATCTCGCCGCGGCCACAGGCCAGCAGATCTTCGTATTCGTAACCGTTGCGCCTGTTCAGCATGCACGAGCCTCTGTTTGAATTCCGGTTGAGCGGCGCTTTCTGGCGAAAATGGGCCCCGTCCCGGTCGGAGAGCAACGCCATTGCCACTGTCAGGCGCTACGCCCGCATGCCCCGGATGGACTGCGGACCGGGCTTCGATGCCCGGCTGCGCCAAGATCGGCTAAGCGGAACCGCGCGCTCTCTAACACAGGCCATTTCGGGTAGCAAAGCGCATCCATGAAGGTAAAATGACGCGATCCCGGCCCGGTTCCAAGCCTGATTAGAACCTCTCTAGTTGCGAGAAACTTGCATCTGCATCTTTCTGTTCTTATATTGCGGAGAGATATTGTTCACGCGTGCCCGAAATCTGGAAATGAACGAGAATACCGCGCCCCATCACGACGACGACGTCCATGCCGCGGCCCTCTTGTCCGGCCGCCAGCCGGCTCTGACCGGCTGCCCCTGGCACGACGTCAATGAAATGCTCCAGTCCGCCGGGCTTCGTCCGACGCGCCAGCGCATGGCACTGGGCTGGCTGTTGTTCGGCAAGGGTGCGCGTCACCTGACGGCTGAAATGCTGTACGAGGAAGCCACGCTGGCCAAGGTTCCGGTGTCGCTGGCGACCGTCTACAACACGCTGAATCAGCTCACCGACGCCGGGCTGCTCCGGCAGGTCAGCGTCGACGGCACCAAGACCTATTTCGACACCAACGTCACCACCCACCATCACTACTACCTCGAGAACAGCCATGAGCTGGTCGACATCGAGGATCCGCATCTGGCGCTGTCCAAGATGCCGGAGGTGCCGGAGGGTTACGAGATCGCGCGCATCGACATGGTCGTGCGCCTGCGCAAGAAGCGCTGACGTCGTCCTGAAATCGCTGAATTGATCGTCTTGGCCGGGCTTGTCCCGGCCATCGTTATTTGCACGGTCATTCCGGGATGGTCCGAAGGACCAGACCTCAGATGCGCAATTTGCGCATCGGGGAATCTCGGTATCCTCAGGTGCGCAATTGCGCACCATAGTTCGATGCTGACGCATCGCCCGGGATGACCCTTCGGGTCAGTTGACCTGCTCGTCCGAGTACACGCCCCAGAGGCGCTCCTGCTGGATCCAGCCGTCAAAGCCGTTGCCGGTGACCCGGCACCAGTTTGCAATGCACTTCTTCACCTGCGTGACGACGCCGGCCTGGAGTCTTGCTGCAACCGCGCTGTCGAGATCGGCGCGATCGTAGATCGGGGCGAGGTCGTCCTTGTGCTTCATGGTGACGACCGCGGTGCGGCGGCCCGACAGCAGCGAATGATAGACCCAGCCCTCGGCGCCCTCGGAATCGCGCACCCGGCGCCAATTCTCGAACTCGGCGGTGATTTCCACCGGCAGGCCTGAACGGGTGTAGACCCAGGCCACGTCATTGTCCTTGGTCGGGCCGGCACGGACGTTCACGTGGTCCGATTTGAGGCTGACATAGCGCGGCACCGGCAGGCCGCTGGCGGTCTGGGGCGTGGTGTCCTTGGCCGAATGCGAGGGGCCGACCGACGCGCTCAACCAGGTGCAAACGAGCGCCATCACCGAACAAAAACGCCCCAACGCCATCAACCCGTCTCCTGTCGAAGACCCGGCCCGAGCCGGGTCTTCACCCCAAATTCCAAAACCCGCCGCGCAAACCCCTGACCCGCCCCACGCGGGTGTTCCCCAGGCCCGATCCTTGTTGCCTTAACCCGTGGTTCTTGTCTTGGCCCGGCCTTCTGCTAGAGAGGACGGGCACTTGAACAACCAGTTTGCCCCGATTTTCCGGCCGGAAATATCGGGGGAGCTTGAAGGAAACGCCGGGGACGGACACGGCAAGGGCAGTGTCGAACAACCGGGTTAATGAGACCTCAACGACCGGCCTTTGGCGACAGAGGCGGCCTGCGACGCCTCATGAGAGCAGGACATGTCGGTGAAGAAAAAGCCCCTCGTCGTGGTGACGCGCAAGCTGCCGGATTCGATCGAGACGCGGATGCGCGAATTGTTCGACGCGCGGATCAATCTCGAGGACACGCCGATGTCCGCCGACCAGATCGCGGAAGCCGCACGCACCGCCGACGTGCTGGTTCCGACCGTCACCGACCATATCAGCGCCGACATCGTCAACCAGCCCGACTGCAAGCTGCGGCTGATCGCCAATTTCGGCAACGGCGTCGACAATATCGACGTCGAGGCCGCGCATGCCCGCGGCATCACCGTCACCAACACGCCGAAAGTCCTGACCGAGGACACCGCCGACATGACCATGGCGCTGATCCTCGCCGTGCCCAGGCGGATGATCGAAGGCGCCTCGATCCTGACGGAGGGAAAACCCTGGCCGGGCTGGTCGCCGACCTGGATGCTCGGCCACCGTATCGGCGGCAAGCGGCTCGGCATCATCGGCATGGGCCGCATCGGCCAGGCGGTGGCGCGCCGCGCCCGCGCCTTCGGCCTGCAGATCCACTATCACAACCGCCGTCCCGTAGCGCCGAAGATCGCCGAAGAGCTGGGGGCGACCTATTGGGAAAGCCTCGACCAGATGCTGGCGCGGATGGACATCATCTCGGTGAACTGCCCGCACACGCCGGCGACCTATCATTTGCTCTCGGCGCGGCGGCTGAAGCTGATCCGCAAAGACGCCTACATCGTCAACACCGCGCGCGGCGAGGTGACCGACGAGGACACGCTGATCAAGCTGATCGAAGGCGGCGAGATCGCCGGCGCCGGCCTCGACGTCTACGAGCACGAGCCCGCGGTGAATCCAAAACTGGTGCGGCTCGCCAAGGCCGGCAAGGTGACACTGCTGCCGCACATGGGCTCGGCCACGATCGAAGGCCGCGTCGAGATGGGCGAGAAGGTGATCATCAACATCCGCACCTTCCTCGACGCCCACAAGCCGCCGGATCGCGTGCTGCCGAGCATGCTCTGAGGTTTCACTGCCACCTCTACTCGCGGTGGATGCTCAAATCGTCGAACACCGGCCCATCGCCGTTGAGCGGGTTGGCCGGATCGCGTTCGTAGCGCAGTGTCTCGAAGCGCATCGCGCGCGCATCGATCATCAGGAGGCGGCCGACCAGCCCGTCGCCGAAACCGACGATCTCGCGGATCGCCTCCATCGCCATCATCGATCCCAGCACGCCCGCCAGCGCACCCATGACGCCGGCTTCCGCGCAGGCCGGAACGGTGCCCGGCGGCGGCGCTTCCGGAAACAGGCAGCGATAGGTCGGATTGAATTCGCCCTGCTCGTTGGTCTCGTGCGCGCGGATGGTGGTGAGCGAGCCGTCGAAGGTGCCGAGCGCCGCCGTGATCAGCGGCCGCTTCGCGAAGAAGCAGGCGTCCGAGACCAGATAGCGCGTCGAGAAATTATCGGAGCCGTCGAGCACGAGGTCGTAATCGCCGATCAGGCTGAGCGCATTGTCCGCATTCAGCCAGGTGGCGTGGCCGACGAAACGGACATGCGGATTGAGCGCTGCAATCCGTTCGGCGGCGCTCTCGACCTTGTGCCGGCCGATATCGGGCGTGGTGTGGATCACCTGGCGCTGCAAATTGGACAGCGACACCACGTCGTCATCGACCACGCCGAGCGTGCCGATACCGGCGGCGGCCAGATACATCAGCGCCGGCGCGCCGAGCCCGCCGGCACCGACCACCAGCGCGGAGGCCCGCTTCAGCGCGGCCTGGCCCGGTCCGCCGACGTCGCGCAGCACGATATGGCGGGCATAGCGTTCGAGTTCGTCCGGGCTCAGCATCGTCGTACGCCTCTCCTAACACGCCCTTGCTCTCGATCCTCATGGTGAGGAGCGCGGAACGCGCGTCTCGAACCATGAAGGCCCCGATGTCGCCTGTGGCCATCCTTCGAGACGCCGCCTTCGGGCCGCTCCTGAGGATGAGGATCTCGGTTTATGGCCACTAAGCCACCTGAACCACCGCTACATTGTTCGCGACCAACGAGATGTGCTTGAATGACATTGCGTTCAATGGGCTGGCTGGATTTGTCATGAGATCGATGCTTGCGGCAACACTGATGTTTGCGTCTGCCACAGGCGCGAACGCCCAGATGACGACGCCGCAGATCCCCGGTACCAAGCCGAAGCCGGTCCAGACCGTGCCGATCCGGCCACCCGCAATGCAGACGCCGTCGGCGACGGCGGACGCGATGGCGCAGGCGGAGCGGCTGTCGCTGCAATCCGACCTCGCCTGGGTCGGCCAATACAACGGCGCCATCACCGGCGACGTCAGCGCGCGGCTGGTCACCGCCATCAAGGAATACCAGAAGGCCAAGGGCGGCAAGCCAACCGGCGTGCTCAATCCGCAGGAGCGCGCCGCGCTGGCCGAGACGGCGCGAAAGAAGCAGGACGGCGTCGGCTGGAAGATCGTGACGGAGCCGACCAGCGGCGCCCGGCTCGGTATCCCCTCGAAACTGGTGCCGCAGCAGGCGAGCGACGCCAACGGCTCGAAATGGACTTCGCCGACGGGAACCGTGCAGGTGCTGCTCAGCCGCCGCAAGGAGGCGAACCCGACCACGGCAAAACTCGCGGATCTCGAGAAGGAGCCGTCCGGGCGCAAGGTCGATTACACCGTGGTGAAGCCGGATTTCTTCGTGCTGTCCGGCTTGCAGGGCCTGAAGAAATTTTACGTCCGCGGCACCTTTAGAGGCGACGAGGTCCGCACCATGACGATCCTCTACGACCAGGCGACCGAGAACACGGTCGAGCCGGTCGTGATCGCGATGTCGAGCGCGTTCAATGCGTTTCCGCCAGGCCCGCAGGCCGGGCCGCCGCCCCGCAAGACCGTCGAGTACGGCACCGGCCTCGTCGTCAGCGACGACGGCGCGATCGTCACCGACCGGCTCGTCACCGACAACTGTCTTGCCATCACGATCGCCGGCTATGGCAGCGCCGATCGCCTCGCCGAGGACAAGGAGCGCGGTCTCGCACTCCTGCATATCTACGGCGCGCGCGCCCTGAAGCCGTTCAGCCTCGCTGGCGGCGCAGCAAAGACGAACGTGGATGTCGTCGGCATCGCTGATCCCCAGAGCCAGGGCGGCGCGGCCGGCGTGTCGGTGGTCAAGGCCGCACTTGCGCCGGTCCCGAGCAGCGATTCCATGCTGTCCCCGCCGCCGGCGGTCGGGTTGTCCGGTGGTCCGGCGATCGATGGCGACGGCAAGTTCGCCGGCATTGCGCTGTTGAAGCCGGCGATGGTCGCGGGGCCCGCGACATCGGTGCCGGCGTCACAGGCGGTGATGGTGTCCGCGGACGCGGTGCGCGAATTCCTGAAGGCGAACGAGGTCACAGCGAACGGCCCCTCGACGGATGCAAAAGCTGCCGTCGTGCGCGTGATCTGCGTGCGGAAGTAGGTCTAACGCCAACTCTCGTGTCCCGGACGCGGTGCGGCGCGTAGTGTCGCGCCGCTGAGCCGGGACCCGTGCTTCCTCAAATTCCGTGCAAGTGGCTTTCTGGGCCCCGGCTCCGCAGCGCATCACTGGCGTGCTGCGCTTTGTCCGCGGCACGAGCTCAACCGAGCCGCGAGCATCGTCACACGTACGACTACTGGTCCAGTAATGGTACGGATTAGCTGGCCATCCCTATTCCGCCATCATCGTTACTGCTGATTCGGACCTCCGCGATCCCCCTTTGGATCGGGCCGGCACGTCCTGAGCTAGAAGGCTCAGCATCGAGATCGATGCACGTTCGCGTGGCGTATTCCTGACCCAAGCATTCCAAAGGATTGATCTTCAAATGCACACGATCGTACTGGCCACCCAAAAGGGTGGCAGCGGCAAGAGCACGCTCGCCATCGGCCTCGCGCTGGCGGCCAAGCAGGCCGGCTTCACCGTCCGCCTGATCGAGACCGACCCGCAGGGCACCCTGTCGAACTGGCAGCGCCGCCGCACCGCCGATGATCTCGTCGTCGAGCCGATCTATCACGCCGCCGACATCGAGCCGCGCCTGAAGATGCTGGCTGACAGCGGCCTGCAGCTTGCGATCGTCGACACCGCAGCCGGCCTCAGCGCTGCGACCACCGCTGCGATCCGCCATTCCGATCTCTGCCTGATCCCGGCCCGCCCGAGCGTCGCCGACATCGAAGCGACCGTCTCGACGCTCAGCGTCGCGCGCGCCTGGAAGCGACCCTACAGCTTCGTGCTCAACCAGACACCGATCCGCGGCCAGCGCATCGACAATGCCGCCAATACCCTCGCCGAGGAAGCCGCGCTCGATCTTTCGGACGTGCTCGCGCGCCCGCTGATCGTGATGCGCAACGATCACCAGGACTCGCTCGCGAACGGCCTTGCGGTGAGCGAATTCGCGCCGAACGGCAAGTCGGCGGACGAGATCCGCGGCCTCTGGCGCTGGATCGAAACCCGGCTCGAGCTCGAAGCCACGGCCAATGTCCTGATCGACCAGGACATCTCGGCTGCGGACGGCATGCTTCACGTCGCGACCGAGCTTGCTGCCGACGAGACCACGACACTGGCGTCCTGAGCGGGGCGATCGCTCAGACGACAGCCGGCCCTTCACCATCCGGAAGGGCCCCAGCGACGAAGCAATCCGGCCACCAGCCCGGCTGGATTGCTTCGCTTCGCGTTTTTCAGGGACCCCATCCATCCGTCATTGCGAGCGCAGCGAAGCAATCCAGAGTCCCTCCATGGAAAGATTCTGGATTGCTTCGCTGCGCTCGCTATGACGCGCGTGGTGGGCTTCGTCACCCTCGCCTAGACTCACGGTCTTGCGGTCGCAGGCCTCATCCTCATTTCTGACATTTCGGACACCAGAAGGTCGACCGGCCGTTCTGGGTGAAGCGCTTCACCGTGCCGCCACACCCCGGCGTCTTGCAGGTCTCGCCTTCGCGGTCGTAGACCTTGAACGAGTGCTGGAAATAGCCGAGCTCGCCCGAGGTCTGGCGATGATCGCGCAGGCTGGAGCCGCCGGCCTTGATGGCGTCGTTCAGCACGGTGTGAATCGCACTCACCAGCCGCTTCGCATGATCGGTCGGCTCGCCGCCACCAGTGCCCTTGCGACCCTTGGTCGCGAGCGTCGCGGCGATCCGGCGCGGCGACAGGTGCGAGCGATGCAGGGCTTCGCAGACATAGATGTTGCCGAGCCCCGCCACCACGCGCTGGTCGAGCAGCGCGGCCTTCAGGCTGGTGGTCTTGCCTTCGCAGGACCGCGCCAGCATCGCGGCGTCGAATTCATTGCCGAGCGGCTCGGGACCGAGGTCGCGCAGCAGCGGCTCCTCGTCGAGCGCGTTACGTGCGATCACTTTCATGTAACCGAAGCGGCGCGGGTCGTTGAAGACGATGTCGGCGCCAGAGGACATCCGAAACAGCACGTGGTCGTGCGTGGAGTCCTTCCCCCTGGGATAATGAAACTCGCCGGGAGCAGCCTCGTTGTCCGGCTTGATGACGCGGAACGAGCCCGACATGCCCAGATGCATCAAGAGCACATCGCCGGAGGCGAGATCGGCCATGAGATATTTTGCACGGCGGCCGAGCCCCGTGACGATCTGCCCCTGAAGCCGGGCCACGAAGTCCGGCTGGAACGGAAAGCGCAGGTCCGGCCGGCGGGCCTCCGCGACCAGGATTTTCGCACCCTCCATGACGGGCTGAAGGCCGCGGCGAACGGTCTCGACTTCGGGCAATTCAGGCATGGTCAGGCATTCACCTTATGAGGGCGGTGTGATAGCGCCATTGCGGCGGGCGCGCTATGGTTCGCCCAGTGGAGTAGAGTAATGGATCGGCCGGGCGAAACCACGCATTTTGGCTTCAGGGACGTCCCCCTCGGGGACAAGCAGACGCTGGTGAACGACGTGTTTCACAGCGTGGCGTCGCGCTATGATTTGATGAACGATTTGATGTCCGGTGGCCTGCACCGGGTCTGGAAGGACATCATGATCACCGCGCTCGACCCGCCCAGGGGCGACCGGCCGTTCGCGTTGCTCGACGTGGCCGGCGGCACCGGCGACATCTCGTTCCGCGCCGCCAAGGCGGCGGGCCCCGGCTTCCATGCCACGGTCTGCGACATCAACACCGACATGCTGGCGGTGGGCCGCGAGCGCGCCGCGAAGCGCCATCTCGAAACCCGGGTCGATTTCGTCGAAGGCAATGCCGAAGCGCTCGCCTTCGCCGACCGCAGCTTCGACGGATATACGATCGCTTTCGGCATTCGCAATGTGCCCCGGATCGATCTGGCGCTGCGCGAGGCCTATCGCGTGCTCAAGCCCGGCAGCCGCTTCCTGTGCCTGGAATTCTCCACCGTCGAGATGCCCGGGCTCGACCGGATCTACGACCTGTTCTCGTTCAAGGTGATCCCGCCGCTCGGCCGGATGATCACGGGCGATGCCGAGTCTTACCAATATCTCGTCGAATCCATCCGCAAGTTTCCCAAACCCAACGCCTTCGCCGACATGATCCGCGACGCCGGCTTCGCCCGCGTCAGCTGGCAGACATTGTCCGGCGGAATCGTCGCACTGCATTCGGGCTGGCGTTTGTGATCTCTGCCTTCACCCACATTGCGCGCCTGATCCGCGCTGCGTTCGTGTTTGCGCGCGAGGGCGTGTTCGGCTCGGTCGATCCGAGCCTGGTGCCGCCGCCGGGACAGCTCGCGCTGAAGCTGGCGCGCCTCATCGAACGGCGCGGCGTCAAGCACGGCCCGCGGATATCGCGTGCGCTGACGCGGATGGGCCCCGCCTATCTCAAGCTCGGACAATTCCTGGCCACGCGCCCCGACGTCGTCGGCGTCATCATGGCGCGCGACCTCGAGAGTCTCCAGGACCGCCTGCCGCCGTTTCCGCAGGACGAAGCCGAAGCCGCCATCGCGACCTCGCTGGAGCGGCCGCTGAAGGACGTGTTTGTGAGCTTCGGGCCCCCCGTCGCGGCCGCGTCGATCGCGCAGGTGCATCGCGGCGAGGTCTTGCACGCCGGCATCCGCAAGTCGGTCGCGGTCAAGGTGCTCAGGCCCAACGTGGCCTCACGCTTCCGCCGTGATCTCTCCGACTTCTTCTTCGTCGCAAACAAAGCCGAGACCTACTCGGCCGAAGCGCGGCGGCTGCGCCTCATCGAGGTCATCAACACCATGTCGCGCTCGGTCGCCATGGAGATGGATCTGCGGCTGGAAGCTGCGGCGCTGTCGGAGATGGCGGAGAACACGCAGGGCGATCCTGATTTCCGCGTGCCGTCCGTGGACTGGGACCGCACCACGCACAACGTGCTGACGATGGAGTGGATCGACGGCATCGCGCTGAACGATCACAAGCGGCTGGCAGAATCGCAGGTCGACCTGCCCGATCTCGGCCGCAAGGTGATCCAGAGCTTCCTGCGGCACGCGCTGCGCGACGGCTTCTTCCACGCCGACATGCATCCGGGCAATCTGTTCCTGGATGACGCGGGACGACTCGTCGCGGTCGATTTCGGCATCATGGGCCGGCTCGGCATGAAGGAGCGGCGTTTTCTCGCGGAAATCCTGCTCGGCTTCATCACCCGCGATTATCGCCGCGTCGCCGAGGTGCATTTCGAGGCGGGCTACGTGCCCGCGCATCACTCGGTCGAGAACTTTGCGCAAGCCATCCGCGCCATCGGCGAGCCGATCCACAACCGCACGGCGGAAGAGATCTCGATGGCGCGGCTCTTGACGCTGCTGCTCGAGGTCACCGGCCTGTTCGACATGACGACGCGGCCCGAGCTGATCCTGCTGCAGAAGACCATGGTGGTGGTCGAGGGCGTGGCGCGCGGCTTCGATCCCAAGCTCGACATCTGGAAGATCGCCGACCCCGTGGTGCGCGAATGGATCGAGCGCAATCTCGGACCCATAGGCCGGGTGCAGGGTGCCCTCGCCGGGACCGGAGACATCGCGCGCGTGCTGATGCGCCTGCCGGAGATCGCCGAGCGGTCGGTGAAGGTGCTGGAGCAGCTCGAGACCATGACGCGGGAGGGCATCAGGCTGTCGCCGGAGAGCATCGCTGCGATGGGCCGCAGCGAGGGCCGCAAGAACCGCTGGCGCACCGTCGCGCTCTGGATCATCGCCGCGACCTTCATCGGGATCCTGATCGCGGTCCGGAATCTGTGATTGCCAAAAGTTTGATTGCATTGCAATCACGCGAATTATAGCATCGCCATCATTTCGTGCTGGAGGGCGTCATGGCAAGCCTGACCATCCGCAAGCTCGACGACGGCGTCAAAACCTATTTGCGGCTGCGCTCGGCCAAGAACCGCAGATCGGTCGAGGAAGAGGTCCGGGTCATCCTGCGGGAGCTGATCGAGGGCCGGGAGGAGCCGCTGACGCCGTTTTCGGCGCCGCCGGCGGCCTCCGTCGCCCCCACCCCTCAGCGCACCGGCGCCGTCCCTGAGGCCAGCGTCACCCTGATCATCGGCGGCGGGATCGCGGCCTATAAATCGCTCGACCTGATCCGAAGGCTGAAGGAGCGCCGCGTCGAGGTCCGCTGTGTCCTAACCAAGGCCGCGCAGCAATTCGTCACGCCGCTGGCGGTCAGCGCGCTGTCGCATGAGCGTGTCTATACCGACCTGTTCGACCCCCAGAGCGAGTTCGACGCAGGCCATATCAGGCTCGCCCGCGACTGCGACCTGATCGTGGTGGCGCCGGCCACCGCCGACCTGATGGCGAAGATGGCGAACGGCCACGCCGACGATCTCGCCAGCGCGATCCTGCTCGCGACCAACCGCAAGGTGCTGCTGGCACCTGCAATGAACCCACTGATGTGGAACAATGCGGCGACGCGTCGCAACGTCGGCTTGCTCCAGCGCGACGGCGCGGTGCTGATCGGGCCCAATTCCGGCGAGATGGCGGAAGCGGGCGAAGCTGGTGTCGGCCGCATGTCTGAAGCGATCGAGATCGCCAATGCCGCCGAGCGTCTGCTGCGGCCGCCGGTGCCGCGCCCGCTCGCCGGCAAGCGCGTGTTGATCACCGCAGGTCCCACCCACGAGCCGATCGATCCGGTGCGCTACATCGCCAACCGCTCTTCCGGCAAGCAGGGCTTTGCCATCGCCGCCGCCGCACAGGCCGCCGGTGCCGAGGTGATTTTGGTGAGCGGGCCGGTCGACCTCAGCGATCCCCAGGGCGTGACGGTGAAGCATGTGGAATCGGCACGGCAGATGCTGGAGCAGGTGCAGGCCTCGCTTCCCGCCGACATCGCGATCTTTGCCGCCGCGGTCGCCGACTGGCGCGTTGCCAACGAAGGCGAGCAAAAGCTGAAGAAGACCTCGGCCGGCATGCCGCCGCTTCAGCTGATCGAGAACCCCGACATCCTCGCCACGATCTCGAAGCTGACCGACAAGCGCCCGCCGCTGGTGATCGGCTTTGCCGCCGAGACCGAGCACCTCATCGACAACGCCAAGTCAAAACTCGCCCGCAAGGGCTGCGACTGGATCGTCGCCAATGACGTCTCGCCCGCCACCGGCGTGATGGGCGGTGATCGCAACACCGTGCACCTCATCAGCAAGAATGCTGAGAAGAACGGCGAGATGACAGTTGATTCCTGGCCGGTGATGACCAAGGAACAGGTCGCCATCGAGCTGGTCGCGCACATCGCGAGAAGTGTGACCGACAAATCCCTGGAGCCGGCATCTTGAGCACGAAGGTCACTGTCGAATTGCAACGCCTGGCCCACGCCGAGGGCCTGCCAATGCCGGCCTATCAGACCACCGAGGCTGCCGGCCTCGATCTGATGGCGGCGGTGCCGGAGGGCGAGCCGATGACGCTCGCTCCCGGCCAATATGCGCTGGTGCCGACGGGCCTTGCGATCGCATTGCCGGCCGGGCACGAGGCGCAGGTGCGGCCGCGCTCGGGACTTGCCGCCAAGCACGGTGTCACCGTGCTGAACGCGCCGGGCACGATCGACGCGGACTATCGCGGCGAGATCAAGGTGATCCTGATCAACCACGGCGCGGCGCCGTTCGTGATCGAGCGCGGCGAGCGCATCGCCCAGATGGTGATCGCGCCCGTGGTGCAGGCCGCGCTGGTTCCGGTGGCCACATTGTCGGCCACCGATCGGGGCGCCGGCGGCTTCGGCTCGACCGGCCGCTAGTTTTTACACCTCTCCCGCTTGCGGGAGAGTTCGGCGCGAAGCGCCGGGTGAGGGCTCTATCCTCTGGGGGATTGTCCCGTTGCGGAGACACCCTCTCCCCGACCCTCCCCCGCAAGCGGGGGAGGGAGCGCACCTTCATCTTGGCGAGCGATCCGCATCACACGCTAACGCCCGGCAATTTCAGCCGAATCACCCGAAGAATTACGTGGGTTGGAACCGCCCGGCCGGCATTTTTGGGGGGCTATGTTTGCGTTCACGATCTGGACTCTTACCGGCGGAGTCACGGTGAGGGTATTGTCGTTTGATTCGCGCGCGACGGGGGTCGCCGCGCGTAAATTCGTGCGGTCTTGGGGCAACTATGTCAGGCGTGATCGTGTCGATGCGTCGGACGCTGCTGTCGTGCACATCGCTGGCGCGCAACGGCTTGTTGGGAGGCGCTCTTGCGGCGCTGCTGCCGGCTGCGCCGGCCGAGGCGGCCGACCTCATCGACACCCTCTCCATCATGCTGGATTTCAACCGGCAGGAACTCGCGGTGCTCGCCACCGCGCTGGCCTTGCTCGGCTTCTCGGTGGTGGCTGCGATCCTCTTGATGCGCACGCGCGTGCGCACCGCGAAGAACGAGGCGCGGCTGCGCGCCCGAATCGGGGAACTCCAGCTCCAGGCCGACCGCTTCGGCGCGCTGCTGTTCGCCGAGCCGCAGATCCTGATCTCCTGGCCGGCCGGCGACAATCGCGCGCAGATTTCCGGCGACATCTCCTTGGTGCTGCCGCGCGATTCCTCGCCGCAACGCGTGCTCGCCTTCGGAACCTGGCTGCCGCCGGAACCCGCGCTCCAGATGGATCATGCCGTCGATGCGCTGCGTGACCGTGGCGACGGGTTCCAGCTGACGCTGACCACCGCGCATGGCCACACGCTCGAGGCCATCGGCCGCGCCATCGGCGGCCAGGCCATTGTCCGGATTCGCGAACTCTCGGGGCTGCGCCGCGATCTGGCCGAGACCAATCTGCGCTACAACGCGCTCTCCGACGAGACCGAGATGCTGCGCGGCTTTGCCGCCAACGCGCCCTGGCCGATCTGGGCCAAGGGCGAGAACGGCGCGCTGACCTACGCCAACCCGGCCTATGTCCGCGCCACCGAGGCAAACAACGTCACCGACGCGCAGGAGCGCAGGCTCGAGCTGCTCGACAGCGCCGACCGCAGCGCGATGGAACGGGGACTGAAGGACACCGCCAATTTCAACGCGCGGCTGCCGATCGTGATCAGCGGCGAGCGCCGCATCTACGACGTGCGCGCGGTCAATGTCGGCAGCGGCAGCGTCGGCGTCGCCATCGATGCCAGCGAGGCGGATGCGCTCAGCTCGGCGCTGGTACGGATGGCAGAGGCGCATCGCCGCACGCTCGACCAGCTCTCCTCCGGCGTTGCCGTGTTCGACGGCCAGCGCCGGCTCGCCTTCTACAACGATTCCTACCGCCGGCTGTGGGACCTCGACCGCACCTTCCTCGACGCCAATCCCGATGATTCCAGCGTGCTGGATCAGCTCCGTGCCGCGCGAAAGCTGCCGGAGCAGCCGGACTTCCGTGCCTGGAAATCCAAGCTGCACGAGGCCTATCGCGCGGTCGAGACCACCAAGGACACCTGGTACCTGCCCGATGGCCGTGCGCTCTCGGTCGTCACCACGCCGAACCCGGAAGGCGGCGTCACCTATCTGTTCGACGATGTCACCGAGAGCCTCGAGCTCGCCCGCCGCTTCGACGGCATGATCCGGGTCCAGCGCGAGACGCTGGACAGCCTCGCCGAGGGCGTCGCCGTGTTCGGCAGCAACGGCAAGGCGCAGCTGTTCAACCCGGCCTTCGTGCGGATGTGGAAGCTGTCCAGCGATGCCATGCGCGACGAGCCGCACATCCAGACGGTGGAAGGCTGGTGCCATCAGCTGTTCGACGACCCCGCGGTCTGGCGCCAGATCCGCGAGGCCGTCACCTCGATCGAGAGCCGCGCCGACGTGCCGCTGAAGCTGGAGCGCAAGGACGGCAGCGTGCTCGACGGCATGATCCGCCCGCTGCATGACGGCGCGACCATGCTGACGTTCCAGGACATCACCGACACCGAGAACGTCGAGCGCGCGCTGCGCGAGCGCAACGAGGCGCTGGAGGCCGCCGACCAGATGAAGGTGGATTTCGTCCACCACGTCTCCTACGAGCTGCGCTCGCCGCTCACCACCATCATCGGCTTCGCGCATTTCCTCAGCGATCCCTCGACCGGGCCGCTGACGCCGAAACAGGCCGAATATCTCGACTACGTCACCAAATCGACCAACGCGCTGCTGGCGCTGACCAACAACATCCTCGATCTCGCCACCATCGACGCCGGCGCCATGAAGCTGGAACTCGGGCCGGTCGACGTCAGCAAGACCATCGAGCTGGCCGCGGAAGGCATCCAGGACCGGCTCGCCACCGACCGCATTCGCCTCAAGGTCGAGATCGCGCCCGATGTCGGCAGCTTCGTCGGCGACGAGAAGCGCGTGGTGCAGGTGCTCTATAACCTCCTCGCCAACGCCGTCGGGTTTTCTCCACAGGATTCCACGGTCGGCATCAGCGCGCGGCGTACAGAGCGTAGCGTGGTCTTCACTGTGACAGATTCCGGGCCTGGAATACCTGCCGACATGAAGGACAAGGTGTTCAACTGGTTCGAAAGCCGCTCGCAAGGCTCGCGTCACCGCGGTGCCGGGCTCGGCCTGTCGCTGGTGCGCTCCTTCGTCGAGCTGCATGGCGGCAAGGTGCGGGTGGATTCGATCGTCGGCCGGGGCACGGTCGTGATCTGTGACTTCCCGACCGACCAGGCGGCGCATCGCGACGCCGCCGAATGAGCGCGCCCACCACATTCTCCGTCGCGCTTCACAACGAGACGGCCACCGCGCAACTGATGGCCGACCTCGCGCTGCTGGTCGGTCCCGGCGATGTCATCACCCTCACCGGCGATCTCGGCGCCGGCAAGACCGCGGCCGCGCGCGCCATGATCCGCTACCTCGCCGGCGACGAGGCGCTGGAGGTGCCGAGCCCGACCTTCACCCTGGTGCAGGGCTACGAGCTGCCGCCGTTTCCGGTGATGCACGCCGATCTCTACCGCGTCGAGGACGAGAGCGAGCTCGAGGAGATCGGGTTATCGCCGCTCCCGGAAGCAACGCTCGTCCTGATCGAGTGGCCGGAGCGGGCGCCGTCGGCGATGCCACAGGATCGTATCGACATCGCGCTGACGCATCGGCCAGCGCTGGGCTCGAATGCGCGCGCCGCCGACATCACTGGTTACGGCAAGGGGGCCGCCGCTGTCGCGCGGCTGCAGGCGCTGCGCGAATTCCTCGACGCCTCCGGCTACATGGATGCAACGCGCAAACGCATGGCCGGCGATGCCTCGACCCGCTCCTATGCGCGGCTCTTGCGCGACGACGACATCGTCATCCTCATGAACTTTCCGCAGCGCCCTGATGGTGCTCCGACGTACAACGGAAAATCCTACAGCGCCGCAGTGCACCTCGCCGAGAACGTCAAACCCTTCGTCGCCATCGACGAAGGCCTGCGCGCGCAGGGCATCTCCGCGCCCGCGATCCACCATTCCGACCTCGACCATGGCTTCCTGATCACCGAGGATTTCGGCAGCGAAGGCGTGATCGAAGGCGACCCGCCACGCCCGATTGCCGAGCGCTACGAGGCCGCGACTGACGTGCTGGCCGTGCTCCACGGCAAGACGCTGCCGGAAACATTGCCGCTGGACGGACAGACCTACGCCATTCCCCTCTTCGATGCCGAGGCGCTGCTGATCGAGATCAGCTTGATGCCGGAATGGTACCTGCCCGATCGCAACGCGCCGCTGAGCGACGACAAGCGCGCCGAATTCTTCGCGATGTGGCGCGAGCTGCTGAAGAAGCCGCTGGCCGCGCCGAGGACGTGGATCATCCGCGACTATCACTCGCCCAATCTGATCTGGCTTCCGGATCGCGCCGGCATCGCGCGCGTCGGCGTGATCGATTTCCAGGACACCGTGCTCGGTCCGCAATCCTACGACGTGGTGTCGCTGCTGCAGGACGCCCGCATTGACGTGCCCGAAAGCCTCGAGCTGACGCTGCTGTCGCGCTACATCAAGGCGCGGCGCGCTGGCGATGCCGGCTTCGATCCGGCCGGGTTCGCCGAGCTCTACGCCATCATGTCGGCACAGCGGAACACGCGGCTGCTCGGCACCTTCGCCCGCCTCAACCGCCGCGATGGCAAGCCGCATTATTTGCGTCACCAGCCGCGGATCTGGACCTATCTCCAGCGCTCACTGGCGCATCCCGCGCTGAGCCCTTTGCGCGACTGGTATCTCGCCAACGTCCCACCGCCCCAAAGTCCGCCAAAGGCCTGATTCGGAGTCCGATTTACCGGCTGTTAGCCAAGACGCCGGTATTCTGGCGGCGAGGCAGCCGGATGATTACGGGCTGGAGCGGGCAGATGGCGGTAAAGACGGACCAGCGAGGCAACAGCCGGGTTGTCTTCGAGCGCGGGATCTCGGCCCAGATGATGGGAATCGACGGCACCTGGCGGCGCGACTGCACCATGGAGGACGTCTCCGAGACCGGCGCCAAGCTGACCATCGACGGCTCGGTGGAGGGCCTCCATCTGAAGGAGTTCTTTCTGCTGCTGTCGTCCACGGGACTTGCGTACCGGCGTTGCGAGCTGGCCTGGGTCAATGGCGACCAGATCGGGGTCAATTTCCTCAAGCTCGGTGACAAGAAGAAAAAGACGCGTTCCACAGCCGTCGGGGCATGATGGCAACACCCGTCGTACAACCGTCACGGCGGGTGGTTAAGGCGGTTGAGATGCGGTGCGGCTGATCTAACCTCGTGTTAGGATTGCTGCGAACGCGAAAGGTCCGAGAAAGCGAAGGATGTCCGTCAAACCGACCAAAGCCATGGTGCTCGCCGCAGGATTTGGCCTGCGCATGCGTCCGCTGACGGACAAGATGCCGAAGCCGATGGTGCCGGTGGCCGGCCAGCCGCTGCTCGACCATGTGCTCGACAAGCTCGGCCAGGCCGGTGTGACCGAGGCCGTGGTCAACGTGCATTATCTGCCGGACCAGATCATCGATCACACAGCATCGCGCCGGCTTCCGCGCGTGACAATTTCCGACGAGCGCGACCAGGTGCTCGGCACCGGCGGCGGCGTTGTCAAGGCGCTGCCGCTGCTCGGCGATGCACCGTTCTACCACGTCAATTCCGACACGCTCTGGATCGACGGCGTGCGCTCCAATTTGATGCGGCTCGCCGAGAATTTCGACCCCGCGCGGATGGACATCCTGCTGCTGATGGCGCCGACTGCGACCAGCATCGGCTATAGCGGTCGCGGCGATTACGGCATGCTGCCCGACGGCGCCCTGCGCAAGCGCAAGGAAAAGGAAGTCGTTCCGTTCGTCTATGCCGGCGCTGCGATCCTGTCGCCGTCGATCTTCGAAGGCGCGCCGCAGGGCGAGTTCTCGCTGACGAAGATGTTCGACCGCGCAGGCGAGCAGGAGCGGCTGTTCGGCCTCCGTCTCGACGGCGTCTGGATGCATGTCGGCACACCCGATGCCGTGCACGCCGCGGAAGAGGCGTTTCTGGAGAGCGTGGCGTAGGCCAGCCTCGAGGACGGTGCCGTAGGGTGGGCAAAGCGAAGCGTGCCCACCGCCTGATGCCGTCGGGAAAGATCGTGGGCACGGCGCAAGTGCGCCTTTGCCCACCCTACGGCACCTCGCCTAGTCCGGCGAACAACGGGGACTATCCCACCTCCGCCCATGACCATTTGAGCCCGCCTCCCTATATTGCCCTGATCTCCGAATCAGGCGGTTCATGCGCGTCTTCAGCGTCCCCATCTCAGTTCCATTCCTGCGCACGATCGTCGCGAGCCTGCTCGAGGGACGGCTGGTCGAGGGATTCGAGGCGCGCAAGGAACCGGCGCGGCTGGCGGATGCCACGCTGTATTTGCCGACAAGGCGTGCGATGCGCGTGGTCCGCGAGATCTTCCTCGACGAGATGAAAGCGGACGCCGTGGTGCTGCCGCGCATCGTCGCGCTCGGCGACATCGACGAGGATGAGCTCGCCTTCGCCGATGAAGGCGAGCAGTTCTCCGGCGCGACTCCGCTCGACATTCCGCCGCGGCTCGGCGAGCTCGAACGACGGCTGACGCTGGCGCAACTGGTTGCGGCGTGGGCCAAGGGCCCGGTGCTGTCGCCGCTGGTGGTCGGCGGACCTGCCTCGACGCTGGCGCTCGCCGGCGACCTCGCGCGCCTGATCGACGACATGGTGACGCGCGGCGTCGACTGGAGCGCGCTCGATAGCCTCGTACCTGATAACCTCGACCGCTACTGGCAGCACTCGCTCGAATTTTTGCGGATCGCGCGCATCGCCTGGCCCGGGCATCTCGCGGAAATCAACCGGATCGAGCCCGCGGCGCGGCGCGATCTGCTGATCGCGGCGGAAGCCAAACGGCTGACCGCGCATCCGAGCGGGCCGGTCATCGCAGCCGGTTCGACCGGCTCGATGCCGGCCACCGCCAAATTTCTGCACGCGGTCGCATCGCTGCCGCATGGCGCCGTGGTGCTGCCGGGCCTCGACACCGATCTCGACGACGACGCCTGGCGCAGCATCGGCGGCGTGCGCGACTCGCTCGGCAAGTTCGCGGAGCATCCGGCGTCGAACCATCCGCAATATGCCATGCACGCGCTGCTGGATCGTTTTGGCATCAAGCGCAGCGACGTCGAGATTCTCCAGCCGCCAGCGGACGGCGGCCGCGATCTGCTCGCATCCGAATCGATGCGACCATCGGCCAAGACGGAAGTCTGGCACGACCGGCTGAAGCAGCCGGATGTTGCCGCGAAGATCACCGGCGGCATGAAGAATCTCGCTGTCGTCGAAGCACCCAACCCTGAAATGGAAGCGCTCGCCATCGCCATTGCGATGCGCGAGGCGCGACATCTCGACAAATCGGCGGCGCTGGTGACGCCCGACCGCGCGCTGGCACGACGCGTGATGGCCGCGCTGACCCGATGGGATCTCGCGTTCGACGATTCCGGCGGCGACGTGCTGATGGAAACATCCGCCGGCGTTTTCGCGCGGCTTGTGGCGGAAGCGGCGACCAAGGGATTGGAGCCGCCGACGCTGCTGGCGATGCTGAAGCATCCGCTGTGCCGGCTCGGCCGACTGCCTGGCGCGTGGAAGGCGGCGATCGAAGATCTCGAGCTTGCAGTCCTGCGCGGCACGCGCCCGCCTGCGGGCACGGCCGGCCTCTTGCGCGAATTCAACCGCTTTCGCGAGGAGCTGACAAAGCTGTGGCGCAGCGAGGTCTCCGCGCTCCACAAGGCCGAGCCCCGCGCGCGTCTCAAGGCTGAGGATCTCGACCGCATCCAGACGCTGATCGACGCCCTGCAAGCAGCATTGGCGCCGATCGAGAGCCTGCCGCCATTAAAGCCATATGACTTCGCCGAGCTCGCGCACCGGCACCGCGAGATCATGATCGAGCTGTCGCGCGACGAGCAGGGCATCCCGCTGGCCTTCGAGGAGCGCGAAGGCCTCGCGCTCGCCGGCGCCTTCGACGATCTGCTGCGCGGCGGCACGATCAGCGGATTGATGGTGACGCTGCCTGATTATGCCGACGTCTTCCAGACCGCGTTCAGCGATCGCGCGGTGCGGCGGCGCGACAAGCCGGGCGCGCGGCTGCAGATCTACGGCCCGCTGGAATCGCGCCTGATGCAGGCCGACCGCATCATCGTCGGCGGGCTGATCGAAGGCGTTTGGCCACCCGCGCCGCGCATCGACCCCTGGCTCAGCCGGCCGATGCGGCACGAGCTCGGTCTCGATCTGCCGGAACGCCGCATCGGCCTCTCCGCCCACGATTTTGCCCAGCTGCTCGGCGGCGACGAGGTGATCCTCACCCATTCCGCCAAGGCCGGCGGCGCGCCGGCGGTGGCTTCGCGCTTCCTGCATCGGTTGGAAGCGGTTGCGGGCGACGATCATTGGAAGGCGGCCGTTCGCGCCGGCGAGAAATATGTGCAGTTCGCCGGCGCGCTGGACCAGCCGGACGAGGTCAGGCCGATCAAGCAGCCCGAGCCGCGGCCGCCGCAGGCCACGCGGCCGCTCAGGATGTCGGTGACCGCGATCGAAGACTGGCTGCGCGATCCCTACACGATCTACGCAAAACACATTTTGCGGCTCGATGCGCTCGATCCCGTCGACATGCCACTGTCGGCCGCCGACCGGGGCTCGGCGATCCATGACGCGATCGGCGAGTTCACTGAGAGCTATGCCACACGTCTGCCTGACGACCCCGCGCGTGTGCTGCGCACGATCGGCGAGAAATATTTCGCTCCGCTGATGGAACGGCCCGAGGCGCGGGCGCTGTGGTGGCCGCGCTTCCAGCGCATCGCGCGCTGGTTCGGCGAATGGGAGACCGCGCGGCGCAACGCGATCGAGGCCATTACCGCCGAGACACGCGGCGAGATATCCATTCGCCTCGACAATGCGCGCACGTTCCATCTTTCCGCACGCGCCGACCGCATCGAGCGGCGCCAGGGCGGCGGCTACGCCATTCTCGACTACAAGACCGGCCAGCCGCCGACCGGCAAGCAAGTGCGCATGGGCCTGTCGCCGCAGCTCACGCTGGAAGCCGCGATCCTCCGCGAGGGCGGTTTTCCCGATATCGACGCAGGTTCTTCCGTGAGCCAGCTCGTCTATGTGCGCCTGAGCGGCAACAACCCGCCCGGCGAGGAGCGTATCCTCGAGCTCAAATACAAGCAGAGCGACGAGCCGCAACCGCCGGACACGGCGGCCGCGGAAGCACGGGCCAAGCTGGAGGCGCTGATCCGTGCCTTCGAGGACGAGAACCAGCCCTACACTTCGCTGAACCTGCCGATGTGGACGAACCGCTACGGCGCCTATGACGACCTTGCCCGGATCAAGGAATGGTCGGCAGCCGGCGGCTTGGGGATCGAGGAATGGTGAAGCTGCCGCGCCCCATCCCCGACGAGGTGCGCGCGCGGCAGGCGCGTGCGTCCGACCCGACCGCGTCGGCCTTCGTGTCGGCCAATGCCGGCTCGGGCAAGACGCATGTGCTGGTGCAGCGGGTGATCCGCCTGCTGCTGTCGGGCGTGCCGCCGGAAAAGATCCTCTGCATCACCTTCACCAAGGCCGCCGCCGCCAACATGGCCGAGCGCGTGTTCACCACGCTGGGACATTGGGTGACGCTGGATGATGCAGCGCTCGACGGAGCGATCAAGGCTGTCGGCATCCCGCATCCCAGCGCGAAAATTCGGCGCGACGCGCGAAAGCTGTTTGCCTGTGCGCTGGAGACGCCGGGCGGACTGAAGGTGCAGACCATCCACGCGCTGTGCACGCGCCTGCTCCAGCAGTTTCCGTTCGAAGCCAACGTGCCCGCGCGCTTTGCCGTGATCGACGAGCGCGACCAGACCGACATGATGGAGCGCGCCAATCTGAAGGTGCTGCTGGAGGCCGCGCGCGACCCGGAGAGCGTCACCGGCCGCGCATTGCTGACCGCGATGGCGAGCGCGGCCGACGTCACCTTCAAGGAGGTCGTGCGCGAGGCCTGCCTCAGCCGCGATCACTTCATGGCCTGGACGGACGAGGCCGGCAACGCAGAGGCCGCTGCCGCGCAGATGGCGGCGGCGCTGGGTGTTGACCCCGCCGACCGCATCGAGGACATCGAGACCGAGATTCTCGATGGACCCTTTCTGCCGCGATCGCGCTGGGACGACATCGCCTTCGCGCTGGAGGACGGCAGCAAGTCCGACAACGACCAGGCCGGCCGCCTTCGCGACGCAAAGGCATTTTCCGGCAGCGCGCAGGTCGATGCCTATCTCTGCGTCTTTCTCACCGACGAAAAGCTGCCGCGCAAGGCGGTGCTGACCAAGAAGTTTGGCGAGCACAACCCGTCCGTCGCCCGCCTGTTCGAGAACGAGGCGCAGCGCATTGGTGTATTGATCGAGAAACGCCGCGCCGTGACCATGCGCGATCGCACCGCGGCGCTGTTGCACATTGCGACCGCTGCCGCGGCAAACTATCGTCGCGAGAAGCAGGAGCGCGGCCTGCTCGACTACGACGACCTCATCGACAAGACGCTGGCGATGCTGAACCGCGTGTCTTCGGGCTGGGTGCATTACAAGCTCGACCGCGGCGTCGACCACGTGCTGATCGACGAAGCGCAGGACACCAGCCCGCGGCAGTGGGACATCGTCGCCCACATCATCTCCGAATTCACGGTCGGCGAAGGCGCGCGCGAGGGGCTGAACCGCACGGTCTTCGCGGTCGGCGACGAGAAGCAGTCGATCTTCTCGTTCCAGGGCGCTGACCCGCACGAATTCGACAGGCGCAAGCGAGAGCTGGATCGCAGATTCAGGGCTGCCGGGCTGAAGTTCGACCCCGTCGCCTTTACCTACTCGTTCCGTTCGGGTGCTGCGATCCTGCATTCGGTCGACCACGTCTTCCGCGAGCCTGAGATCTACAAGAGCATCCATTCGATCGACGTCGGTCACCCCCTGCACAATTCGCTCAGCGATGCAGGTCCGAGCGTCGTCGAACTCTGGGATCTTGCGGAGGCCGACGACAGGCAGGAGATCGAGGGCTGGCGCGCGCCGTTCGACGGCGTGGCCGTCACCAGCCCCGAGGTCAAGCTGGCGCGCCGCATCCAGGCCGAGATCAAGCGGCTGGTCGAGAGCGGCACGCTGACCGGGCATGAGGGCGAGCGCCGTCCGCTGCGCTATGGCGACATGCTGATCCTGGTGCGCCGGCGCGGCAACGCCTTCGACGCGGTGATCCAGGCGCTGAAGCACGCCGGCGTACCGGTGGCCGGCGCCGATAGGCTCAAGCTGACCGAGCACATCGCGATCATCGACCTGATGAACCTCGCTGATGCCCTGCTGCTGCCGCAGGACGATCTCGCGCTGGCGGTCGCGCTCAAGAGCCCGCTGTTCGGGCTCGATGACGACGACCTGTTCCAGCTTGCCCATGACCGCAAGGGATCCTTGCGCCGCGCACTCGCTCAGCATGCTGCCGGAAGCGAGAAGTTCGCGGCCGTGCTGCGCCGGCTTGAAGCCTGCGAGACGCGCGCGCGCGAGGAGACGCCGTTTGCCTTCTACGCCTGGCTGTTGGGAGGCGACGGCGGCCGTGCGCGCATCCTGCGCCGGCTCGGCCACGAGGCCAATGACGCGCTCGACGAATTCCTGGAGCTGGCGCTGAGCTGTGAGCGCAAGGCGCCGGCCTCGCTGCAGGGCTTCATGGCCTGGCTGCGCTCGGCCGACACCGAGGTGAAGCGCGACATGGAGATCTCGCGCGACGAGGTGCGGGTGATGACCGTGCACGGCGCCAAGGGCCTGGAGGCTTCCGTCGTGTTCATGGTGGACACCACGTCGTCGCCGGCAGACTCACAGCGGGTTCGGCTGATCCACGTGCCGCGCGGCAATGGCGGTGAGGTCGTGGTCTGGGCCGGCCGCAAGGCGGATGATCCCAAACCGGTCGCCGAGGCGCGCAAGGCCATGCTCGAGGAGACCGAGGACGAATACCGCCGCCTGCTCTATGTCGCGATGACACGCGCGGCCGACCGACTGATCGTCGGCGGCTGCATGCCCGGCAATATGAGGACGGTGCGCAAGCTGAGCTGGTACGACCTGGTCGACACCGGTCTCGGCGGCTCGGGCCTGGACAAGCAGACGATCGAGACGCCGCTCGGCAAGGTGACCCGATTCACCCGGCCAGAGGACGTCGCCGCGCTGGGTATCCCGGCGGCGACCGTGGACCAGACGGTCGCGTTGCCGGACTGGCTGCGGACGCCAGCGCCGCGCGAGACCGTTGACGACGATCTGGTGCGTCCCTCCGGTCAGGTCGCCGAGCAAGGCCGCGCGGTGCGGACTGGCGAATCGGTCCAGTCCCGCGCGCTCGCGCTGCAGCGCGGCACGCTGGTGCACCGTCTCCTGCAATCCCTGCCCGATATCGCCGCGGAGCGCCGGCGCGAGGCCGCGCTCGGCTTCATGGCGCGCAACGCCGCGGACTGGACGGAAGCCGACCGCACCGCTTTGGCCGACAAGGTGCTGGCCTTGATCAATGAACCGCGCTTTGCGCCGGTCTTTGCCGCCGGCAGCCGGGCGGAGGTCGCTATCGCCGGCCGACTGGAGCGGCCGGGCCGTGCGCCAGCGCTGGTGTCGGGGCAAATCGACCGGCTGGTCGTTCGTCCGGATGAGGTTTTGATCGTCGATTTCAAGACCAACCAGGCGACGCCCAGGAACGCCGCGGAGGCGCCCGCCGCCTATGTCCGGCAGCTTGCGCTGTATCGGGCGGTGCTGGCGCGGCTTTATCCCCAAAAGCCGATCCGCGCCGTCCTGCTCTGGACCGAGGCCCTTGAATATATGGAGATTTCACCCCCCGCGCTGGACGCGGCGCTGGCATCCCTTCATCTCGGCGTGAGCGTCCTTGACCCGGCAAGGGGCCGTTCATAGGTTGACGGCATGATTCCGGGCGCGATTCCCATCCGCGCCGATTCTTTCAACCGAACGAGGTACTCCCATGGCCGTTGGCAAGGTTTCTGACACCGATTTCGAAGCCGAAGTGCTCAAGGCGAACGGTCCTGTGGTCGTCGATTTCTGGGCTGAGTGGTGCGGCCCCTGCCGCATGATCGCGCCCGCCCTTGACGAGATCGCCGGCGCGATGGGCGACAAGGTCAAGATCGTGAAGCTCAACGTCGACGAGAGCCCCAAGACCGCGTCCAAGTATGGCGTGATGTCGATCCCGACCCTGATGATCTTCAAGGGCGGCGAGATGGCCTCCCGCCAGGTCGGCGCGGCGCCGAAGGCGAAGCTGCAGCAGTGGATCACCTCCGCGGTCTGATCCGCGGCGCGTAAGATTATTTTCGACAACGGCCGGCGAAAGCCGGCCGGTTTGCGTTGATGGGACGTGTCCAGCGTATGACGAGTCCCGCCCTTGCCCGCCCCTCCCGCAAAGCGCGCGCGAAAATCGACCTCCTCTCTCGTTGCGATGGAGGCGCGGTCGGTCGACGAGATTCCGCGCGGCAAGGAGTGGCAGTACGAGCCGAAATGGGATGGCTTTCGCTGCCTGCTGTCGCGCGACGGCGGTCATGTCGATCTGCGCTCAAAATCCGGCGAGGATCTCGCGCGCTATTTCCCGGAAGTAGTCGTCGCCGCATTGAAGCTGAAGGCAGATCGCTTCACCCTCGACGGTGAGATCGTCGTGCCGCACGGCAAGAGTTTTTCGTTCGACGCACTCCTGCAACGCATTCATCCCGCGGCGAGCCGCGTGACGAAACTCTCGCAGGACACGCCGGCGCTCTATCTCGCCTTCGATCTGCTCGCGGCGGCAAAACAGGAGCAGCTTGCTGAGCGGCCGCTGAGCGAACGACGGCCGGCGCTGGAAGCTTTTGCGAAGGCCATTCTGAAGGCCAGTCTCTTCCGGCTCTCACCGGCGACAACGAACTATGCCACCGCGAAGAAATGGCTGGCTCAGTCCGGTGCCGGCTCGGACGGCGTCATCGCCAAGCGCGTCGACCTGCCCTATCAGGCCGGAAATCGCGACGGCATGCAGAAGATCAAGAAATTCCGCAGCGCCGATTGCGTCGTCGGCGGCTTCCGCTACGCCACCAACAAGATCGCGGGGCGAAAGGTGGTCGGCTCGCTGCTGCTCGGGCTCTATGACGATGGCGGCCTGCTGCATCATGTCGGCTTCAGCTCCGCGATCAAGGCAGAGGAGAAGCCCGCGCTGACCGACCGGTTGGAGGCGCTGATCGCAGAACCCGGCTTCACCGGCAACGCGCCGGGCGGGCCGAGCCGCTGGTCCACCGAGCGCTCGGCGAAATGGTGTCCGCTCAAGCCAAAACTGGTGATCGAAATCTGCTACGACCATTTCAGCGGCGAACGCTTCCGCCACGGCACCTCGATCCTGCGCTGGCGCCCCGACAAGGCACCGCGGCAATGCGGCTTCGAGCAGCTGAAGCAGAAGGCGGCGGACCCGATGAAGCTGCTGAAGTGAGTCGGTCTAGTGCCCCGGACGCAGCGCGAAGCGCTGCAGAGCCGGGGCCCAGAAGCCGCGAGTCTGGGTCCCGGCTCTGCGGAGCAGCGCGAAGCGCTGCACCGCGTCCGGGACACGAGAGGATTTACCTGAGCCATCCGGTCGCGATCGCCTGCGCCAGTTCGGGCTGCCCATTGCGCCGCGCCAGCGCCGCCATCGCCTCGTGATCGTACGCGACGTGGCGGAATGTCACCTGCCAGGCACCATCAACGAGATCGAGGATCGCGTAGCGCGCATGCGGCGTGCCGGCCTCGACGACATGCGGATAGGGATGCTTGTCGCGAAAGCCGGGGCTGCCGACGCTGCCGGGATTGACGATCAACCGGCCGTCGCGCAAGCGCACGGCGCGGGCGAGATGGGTGTGGGCGCAGAGGATCAGGGATTGCGCGAGCCCCAGCGCGAATTGCTCGATGCGGTCGAGCGGCGACAGCGCCACCGCGCCGTCCGGGTGCACGGTGTCGAGCCAATAGACTTCGTCGTTATCGGGCGTCGCGTGGCAGAGGAACACCTGATCACGGAAGACGCGCGTCATCGGCTGCGCGCGCAGCCAATCCAGTTGCACGGTATTAAGCGCTGCGTGGGCGGGGCGATCCCACGAGCCCATTTTCTCCGGGGGGCGGTCGAGCAGATAGCGGTCGTGATTGCCGAGCACGTGCACGGCGTCGAGCGTCATCAGGATCTCGATGGTGCGGCGCGCATCGAGCGGGCCGCTCAGCATGTCGCCGAGATTGACGATGTCGGTGATATCAAGGGCCCGGATGTCGGCCAGCACCGCCTCCAGCGCGAGATAGTTTCCGTGGACGTCGGCAATCGCGGCGAAGCGCATGTTGTTATCCCCACTCTCGTGCCCCGGACGCAGCGCAGCACGCAGTGGTGCGCTGCTGAGCCGGGGCCCATGTTGCGGCATTCTGGGTCCCGGCTCGCGCTCCGCGCGTCCGGGACAAGAGAATCATGCAGGAGGCGTGCCGTTGATCGCCAGCACGTGGCCGGCCAGATACAGCGAGCCGGTGATCAGGATCCGCGGCGGCACCTCGTAGGCGAGCTTCGACAGGGCGCGCAGCGCGGCCTCGACGCCGGAGACGGTCTCGACGCGCATGCCGAGGCTGCGGGCGGCATCGGCGAGGCGATCGACCGGCATCGCGTTCTCGGTGTCGGGGATCGGCACCGCGATGATGTGACGGGTGAGACCGGCGAAATTGGCGAGAAAGCCCTGCGCATCCTTGTTGGCCATCATGCCGGCGATGACGACCAGCGGTCGCGACACCCGCTCTTCGAGATCTCCGAGCGCGGCTGCCGCGACGCGGCCGCCTTCGGCATTGTGCCCGCCATCGAGCCAGATCTCCGAGCCTTGCGGACCCCACGAGAGCAATTCGCCGGAGGTGATGCGCTGCATCCGCGCCGGCCATTCGGCACCGACGATGCCGGCCTCGAACGCCGCATGATTGATCTTGAAGTTCGGAATCGCGCGCAGCGTCGCGATCGCAAGGCCGGCATTGTCGAACTGGTGGCGGCCGAACAGCCGCGGCGCCGTGAGATCCATCAGGCCGCGATCGTCGGAGTAGACGAGGCGACCGTGCTCGACATTGACGTGCCAGCTCTCGTTCGCCGCAAAAAGCGGCGCGTGCATGCGCTTGGCCTGCGCCTCGATCACCGCCATGGCTTCGCCCGCCTGCTCCGCGGAGATCACTGGCACGCCGCGCTTGATGATCGCCGCCTTCTCGCCGGCGATCGACGTCAGGGTGTCCCCGAGGAAATCCATGTGGTCCATGCTGACGGGCGTGATCACGCAGGCCGCCGGCGCATCGATCACGTTGGTCGAATCGAGCCGGCCGCCGAGGCCGACTTCGAGCAGCACCACGTCGGCCGGGTTCTGCGCAAACAGATGGAAGGCGGCCGCCGTCTTCAGCTCGAACAATGTCGCGGCCTCACCGGCATTGACGCGCTCGACCCCTTCGAGTGCGGCACGCAACTCGTCATCGCCGACGAGCTCGCCACCGCCGACGCGGCCGAGCCGGAAGCACTCGTTGATCCTGACAAGATAGGGCGAGGTATAGGCGTGCACCCGCAGGCCTGCTGCCTCCAGCGTCGCGCGCAGATAAGCGAGCGTCGAGCCCTTGCCATTGGTGCCGGCGATGTGGATCACCGGCGGCAGCTTGAGCTCGGGGTGGCCGAGCCGCTCGAGCAGGCGGTGCATCCGCTCCAGCCCGAGATCAATGCGCTTCTGATGCAGGACCGACAGCCGCCCGATCAATTCACCGAGCGGCGTCTTCGCGCTGTCAGGGGACGCGTTCACGCGTGGGGCGCAGCCGGCGCCGTTTCGGCGGCCGATACGATCTGTGCCGGGCTGACCACCGGCTGCATCGGCTTCGACGCGGTCTCCAGCGCCGGCGCCTTGGTCAGCAGGCGGCAGAGCCGCGCCAAAGTCGGACGCAGCTCGTGGCGATGCACGACCATGTCGACCATGCCGTGCTCTTTCAGATATTCGGCGCGCTGGAAACCTTCAGGCAGCTTCTCGCGGATGGTCTGCTCGATCACGCGCGCGCCGGCAAATCCGATCAGCGCGCCGGGTTCGGCGATCTGCACGTCGCCGAGCATCGCATAGGACGCGGTGACGCCGCCGGTGGTCGGGTTGGTCAACACGACGATGTAGGGGAGCTTGGCCTCGCGCAGCATCTGCACCGCGACCGTGGTGCGCGGCATCTGCATCAGCGACAGGATGCCTTCCTGCATCCGCGCGCCGCCTGATGCGGCGAACACGATGAAGGGCGACTTCTTTTCAACGGCAAGCTCGAGCCCGCGGACGATGGCTTCGCCTGCGGCCATGCCTAGCGAGCCGCCCATGAAGTCGAAATCCTGCACGGCGACGACAACGGCGGAGCCTTCGAGCTTGCCGTAGCCGACCTTGATCGCGTCGTTCAGATTGGTTCGGGCGCGCGCGTCCTTGATGCGGTCGACATATTTCTTCTCGTCGCGGAACTTGAGCGGATCTGGCGTGACGTCAGGCAGCGCGACGTCGTACCAGGTCTCGTTGTCGAAGATAGACTTCAGGCGCGCCACCGCACCCATGCGCATGTGATAGTTCGAGCCGGGGATGACGAACTGGTTGGCCTCGACGTCCTTGTAGAACACGAGCTGCCCGGAATCCGGACACTTGATCCACAGATTCTCCGGCGTCTCCCGCCGCAGCATGTTGCGGATCTTCGGCCGGACCACGTTGGTAAGCCAGTTCATGGTTTGCTCCGATGTGCGACCCGCCTCGCGGATCGCCTGAAGGGATATATGGCGACCGGGCCGTTGCCCGGCAAGCCGCCGTGTCGCCGTGTCGCCCGCCCCAAAAGCGGAATTATGGCCTATTCCGCCGCTGCCCGCGCGCCCTTGACGCCCTGGGCCAGGGCCGCCGTCAGCTCAGCCACGGCGTTAACGGTTTTGCCGGTCGCCCGTCCCTCGGCGTCGAGGCTGTTCTTGAGCGCATCGACCAGCGCGGTGCCGACCACGGCGCCGTTGGCATGGGATGCAATGGCACGTGCCGTCTCCGGCGTGCGGATACCGAAGCCGACGCAAACCGGCAGCTTGGTGTGCCGCTTGATGCGGGCGACCGCCTCGCTCACGGCCGAGGAGTCCGCCGTCGCAGCACCGGTGATGCCGGTGATGGAGACGTAGTAGACGAAGCCCGAGGTGTTGGCGAGCACGGCCGGCAGCCGCTTGTCGTCGGTCGTCGGCGTCGCCAGGCGAATGAAATTGAGGCCGGCCTTCAGCGCGGGCAGGCAGAGCTCGTCGTCCTCTTCCGGCGGCAGGTCGACGATGATGAGGCCATCGACACCGGCGCTCCTGGCATCGACCAGGAATTTGTCGACGCCGTAGATGTAGATCGGATTGTAGTAGCCCATCAGCACGATCGGCGTCGCATTGTCGTCCTTGCGGAAGCTGCGCACCAGCTCCAGCGTCTTCTTCAGCGTCATGCCGGCCTTGAGCGCACGCAGCCCGGCGGCCTGGATCGAGGGACCGTCGGCCATCGGATCGGTGAAAGGCATGCCGATCTCGATGACGTCGGCGCCTGATTTCGGCAGCGCCTTGATGATCTCGAGCGAGGTCGCCGGATCAGGATCGCCGGCCATCAGGAAGGTCACGAAGGCCGAGCGGCCCTGCTTCGCGAGCTCGGCAAAACGGGTGTCGATACGCGTGGTCACTTCTTGCCCCTCAGGATGTCGCCGACCTGCGGGACGTCCTTGTCGCCGCGGCCGGAGAGGTTGACGACCATCAGGTGATCCCGAGGCCGCTTCGGCGCGAGCTCCATCACCTTGGCGATGGCGTGCGCGGGCTCGAGCGCGGGGATGATGCCTTCGAGGCGCGACAGCAGCTGGAACGCGGCGAGCGCCTCGTCGTCGGTCGCGGAGAGATAGTTCACGCGGCCGATCTCGTGCAGCCAGGAATGCTCGGGGCCGATGCCGGGATAATCGAGGCCGGCCGAGATCGAATGCGCGTCCTGGATCTGGCCGTCCGCGTCCATCAAGAGATAGGTGCGGTTGCCGTGCAGCACGCCGGGACGGCCGCCCGCGATCGACGCCGCATGCAGCTGCGTCAGCCCATGGCCCGCAGCTTCGACGCCGAAGATTTCGACGGAGGGATCGTCGAGGAACGGATGAAACAGGCCCATCGCGTTCGAGCCGCCACCGATGCAGGCGACCAGCGAATCCGGCAGGCGGCCTTCGACCTCCTGCATCTGCGTCTTGGTCTCGTTGCCGATGATCGACTGGAAGTCGCGCACCAGCGTCGGATAGGGATGCGGGCCGGCCACCGTGCCGATGCAGTAGAAGGTGTTGTGCACGTTGGTGACCCAGTCGCGCAGGGCCTCGTTCATGGCGTCCTTCAACGTGCGCGTGCCGGACTGCACCGGCATCACCGTGGCGCCCAGCATCTCCATGCGGATCACGTTGGGCTGCTGCCGCTCGACGTCGACGGCGCCCATGTAGACCACGCATTCGAGCCCGAAGCGCGCGCACAGCGTCGCGGTGGCGACACCGTGCTGGCCGGCACCGGTCTCGGCGATGATACGCTTCTTGCCCATGCGCCGCGCCAGCATGATCTGGCCGAGCACGTTGTTCACCTTATGCGAGCCGGTGTGGTTGAGCTCTTCGCGCTTCAAATAGATCTTGGCGCCGCCGAGATGCTCGGTGAGACGCTCGGCGAAATAGAGTGGCGAGGGCCGGCCGACATAGTGCTTGAGATAGCCGTTCATCTCGGCCTGGAACGCCGGATCGGCCTTAGCCTCAGTGTAGGCCTTCTCCAGATCGAGGATCAGCGGCATCAAGGTTTCGGCGACGAAGCGGCCGCCGAAGATGCCGAAATGGCCGCGATCGTCGGGACCGCTGCGATAGGAATTGGGTTTGGCGACGTTCATCGAACACTCAACTCTTGGCTGGATTCTTGGCTGGCGCGCGCAGCGCGAATGAAGGCCTTGATCATTTCAGGATCTTTCACGCCGGGGGCGCTCTCGACACCGGAGGAGACGTCGACGCCGCCGGCGCGGGTGACGCGGAGTGCCTCGGCGAGATTGTCGGCGTGAAGCCCGCCCGAGACCATGTAGGGCAGCTTCAGATCGAGGTTTTCGAGAAGGTGCCAGTCGAACGGCTCCCCCAGGCCGCCGGGCCGGGTCGCGTCCTTCGGCGCGCGGGCATCGAACAGGATGCGGTCGGCGATCGCGGCATAGCCGGGCAACACGGCGAGATCGGCCGCGGTCGCGACCGGGACCGCCTTCATCACCGGCCGGCCGAACCGCTGCTTGATGTCGCGCAGCCGCGCCACGCTCTCCTTGCCGTGCAGCTGGAAAATGTCCGGCGACAGCGCGTCCATGATGTTGTCGAGCGTCGCATCGTCGGCGTCGACGGTGAGGGCGACCTTGAGCGCGCGCCCCTTCACCTGCCGGCCGAGATCGCGGCCAAGCTCCAGGGACAGGTGCCGCGGCGAAGGCGGGAAGAACACGAACCCCACCATATCCGCACCCGCCTCGAGCGCCGTTTGAAGCGTCTCGCGCGTGGACAGGCCGCAGATTTTGACGAGCAGGGACATGGTCTCAAAGCAAATGGAGGCCGCAACGTGCGGCCGGAAAACAGCGTTTTCGGTCGGGGCCGCTTCTACAACGTCGCGCGCTGCTTGTCTCGCCCGATGGGCCCGTAAAGCCCGACCCCGGAGGGAACGGGAAGGCGCTGCGACCCGGGCTTTGCCGCGGCCGCCTGGGCCCGCAAATCGGCCAGTTCGACCCTGGCCGCCCGTGAATCCGCCTCGTGCCGGCGCGCCGCGCGGCGCCAGTGCCGCTGGCCGAACCAGACGGCACAGCCGCCAGCGAAGACGCCGAGGGCGGCGACCAGGATCAGGAGCAGGAACAGCGGCAGTGTGACCGACAATGACGGGTCGTTCGCAATGAACGGATCGAACGAGACCGCGACGAAATGCCGGTTGGCAACGGCGAACGCCACCAGGATCAGGCCCAGCGGGATCACGATCAGCGCGGTCAGGAACTTTCGCATCGCGATCGCTCGTCTTGAATCAAGCTTGCGGCCGCATCGTGCGGCCGTTCGGTTAAACCCCGACGACGACAGCCTCAGTCGGGCGCGCCGGGATCCGGATGGTCGCGGTTTAGCCGCTCGCGCATTTCCTTGCCGGTCTTGAAGAACGGAACGCTCTTCTGATCGACGGGCACATGGGCGCCGGTACGTGGATTGCGCCCGGCGCGTGCAGGGCGATGCTTGACCGAGAAGGCACCGAAGCCGCGCAACTCGACGCGGTCACCGCGCGCGAGGGCCGCTACGATCTCTTCGAGAATCGCATTCACAATGTTCTCGACATCCCGCTGGTACAGATGCGGGTTGTGCTCGGCGATACGCTGAACAAGTTCGGATTTGATCATCGAGAGATAGGACCCGGGAGCGTGCGGATGACCATTTCCGTGAAAATACCTTGATCTGTCAAGACGCTAAATCAAGGTTGAGCGTCGTGAAATTGCGTGACAAATGCCGAAAAAGCGGGCTGCCCCGACGCGCGTCAAACGGGAAAACCCTCAGACGCTCGCCCAGTTCCGTCAATTTGAGGCGGCCGGTTGCCACAGGGCCAGCATTCCATCCATTCCGAACCGATCGACCGCCTGCGCGACGCCGGTTTGCCCGATTTGATGCGCAATCGAGCCCAAACCGAGCGCTTCCAGCGTAACGGCGGCGGCCGTCTTGAGGAATGGCAGATCGCCGAAGCGCGGCTGGAGCTTGTAGTCGCGCACGGAGAGCCCCTTCTTGACGCCCTTCTGCTCGACCAGCCAGGTCACCGCCGTCTTCTCGTCGCCGATCTGATCGATCAGCTTGAGATCGATCGCCTGGCGCCCGGTGAAGACGCGGCCATCAGCCACTTTCTCGAGCTGCGTGTCATCCATGCCACGCCGCTCCTTCACCAATCCCCTGAACCAGGCATAGGAATCCTTCACCAGCGCGTCGAGGGCGGCCCGTGCTTCCGGGCTGGTCGGCTCAAAACCGTTGGGCGCGGCCTTCAGCGGCGACGACTTCACCTCCTCGACCTTGACGCCGATGGTCTTCAGCAGCTCGCTGACGTTGGGATATTGGAACAGCACGCCGATTGACCCGACCAACGAGCTCTGCTGGGCGATGATGTGGTCGCTGGCAATCGCCGTGATGTAGCCCCCGGAGGCAGCCAAGCCCTCGACCACCACGACGAGCGGCTTTTTCGCCTTCAGCCGGACAAGCGAATCGTAAAGCTGCTCGGACCCGGCCGTGGTGCCGCCCGGCGAGTTGATGTGAATGATGACCGCGGCGGCCTGCGAATTCTCCAGCCGCTCCAGCGCCTGCGTGCGATCGGAATCGCTGCGGATCAGGCCCTCGATCTGGACCCGCGCGATCGAGCCGGCGGATGCGAACGTGCCCCGCGTCCCCGGTGTCACGACCAGCGCAAAGCCCGCAATCGCCGCAATCGCGATCAGCGCAGCCACCACGCGCCAAAACGTCAGCTTGCGGCGGATCCTGCGGCGATCGACGATGATGTCCGAATCGAGCGACATCTAGGTATCTCCAAATGAAAGGCCGGACGCGTTGTGCCCTCACAGCGTGACCAACGGCTTATCTGGATACATCAATTGCGGCGCAATTTGAAGAAAACAAGGCCTCTTGAGGCCCAGCAAGCAGCCACAAGCTCAGTCGTCATCCCCGCGAACGCGGGGATCCATAACCCCAGGCAAAAGTTGTCGCGCGAGCTCGCAACCGCGAGTCTTCGCCAAACTCGATCCTGTGGTTATGGGTCCCGGGCTCGCGCTTCGCGCGCCCCGGGACGACAGCGGAGTTTGTGGAGGCGGCAACAAAAAAGCCCCGGCTCGCGCCGGGGCTTCGATGTCTGGCGAACCGAAAGGTTCGCTTACTTGCTGTCGCGGTTCTTGAGCGCGGTGCCGAGGATGTCGCCGAGCGTTGCTCCCGAATCGGAGGAGCCGTACTGCGCGATGGCTTCCTTCTCTTCGGCAACTTCGAGCGCCTTGATCGACACCTGGACCTTGCGGGCCTTCTTGTCGAACTGGATCACGCGGGCGTCGACCTTCTCACCGACGGCAAAGCGTTCGGCGCGCTGGTCGTTGCGGTCACGGGCGAGCTCGGAGCGCTTGATGAAGGTCGAGAAGTCGGTCCCGGTGATCTTCACCTCGATGCCGCTTTCCTTCACTTCGAGCACTTCGCAGGTCACGACCGCGCCCTTCTTGACATCGCCCGGCTCGGCGAAGGGGTCGCCTTCGAGCTGCTTGATGCCGAGCGAGATGCGCTCCTTCTCGACGTCCACATCGAGCACCACGGCCTTCACCATGTCACCCTTCTTGTAGTTGTCGATCACCTGCTCGCCCGGAAGCTTCCAGTCGAGGTCGGAGAGATGGACCATGCCGTCGACGTCGCCCTCGAGACCCAGGAACAGACCGAACTCGGTCTTGTTCTTGACCTCGCCCTCGACCGTCGAACCGGTCGGGTGACCTTCGACGAAGACCTCCCAGGGGTTGCGCATGGTCTGCTTGAGGCCGAGCGAGATGCGGCGCTTGACGGAGTCGACTTCCAGCACCTGCACTTCGACTTCCTGCGAGGTCGAAACGATCTTGCCGGGGTGCATGTTCTTCTTGGTCCACGACATCTCGGAGACGTGGATCAGGCCTTCGATGCCCGGCTCGAGCTCGACGAACGCACCGTAGTCGGTGATGTTGGTGACGCGGCCGGTGAAGCGGGCACCCAGCGGGTACTTGGCTTCGATGCCCTGCCACGGATCGTCGAGCAGCTGCTTCATGCCCAGCGAGATGCGGTGCGTCTCGTGGTTGATCTTGATGATCTTGACCTTCACGGTCTGGCCGATCGAGAGCACCTCGGTCGGGTGGTTGACGCGGCGCCACGCGATGTCGGTGACGTGCAGCAGGCCGTCGATGCCGCCGAGATCAACGAACGCACCGTAATCGGTGATGTTCTTGACCACGCCGTCGATGACCTGACCCTCTTCGAGGTTCTGCACCAGCTCCTGACGCTGCTCGGCGCGGGTCTCTTCGAGAACCGTGCGGCGGGACACGACGATGTTGCCGCGGCGGCGATCCATCTTGAGGATCTGGAACGGCTGCGAGTTGTTCATCAGCGGCGCAACGTCGCGGATCGGACGGATGTCGACCTGCGAGCGCGGCAGGAAGGCCACGGCACCGTCGAGGTCGACGGTGAAGCCGCCCTTGACCTGGTTGAAGATGACGCCGTTGACCTTCTCGTTGTTCTGGAACGCCTTCTCGAGCTTGCCCCAGCTCTCTTCGCGGCGCGCCTTGTCGCGCGACAGCACGGCTTCGCCGAGCGCGTTCTCGATGCGATCGAGGAACACTTCGACCTCGTCGCCGACCTTCAGTTCGCTGTCACGGCCGGGGCCGGAAAATTCGCGCAGGGCGACGCGGCCCTCGGTCTTCAGGCCGACGTCGATGACGGCCATGTCCTTTTCAATTGCAACAACCTTGCCCTTGACGACGGAGCTCTCCTGCAGGTTGCCACCTGCGAAGGACTCGTCGAGCATCGCGGCGAAATCGTCGCGCGACGGGCTATAGGTATCAGCAGAAGTCGAAGCCATTTGTTCTCCAGTTGCGGATGTCGTGCCGGCCGTTGGGTTCATGGGCGTATCGCGCGCGCAGTGTCGGAAGGTCCGCAGAACCTTCGAGCGACCGCTCGCTGCTCCGGCCTGAAAGGCGGAACAGCGGAAGCGGGCCGGCTGAGGCCCGCGCGTTCGATACGTGGAAATCTTGTGTCCGGAGCCTGGATCGCGTCGGCCCCAAACAGGGGACCGAGGTATCGACCTCAAAGAGCGGGAGCGGGCACTTCCTCCAATGACGGCGGCGGCTTAACCCCGCGACCGGCCCGCTCGGACGGCCTCGATAATGTCGATGGCGGCCCGGACGCCGCCTTCTATATCCAGTTGGGAGTTATCTAGCAAGTAAGCATCCGCGGCCGGTTTCAGGGGTGCAATCGGCCGGTTCTTGTCACGTTCGTCGCGCTGGATGATGTCGGCGAGGACGGCGGCCTCGTCGGCCTCCTCGCCCCTCGCCTTGGCCTCCATGGTCCGGCGGCGCGCCCGGACTTTTGGGTCGGCGACGACGAAGATCTTCACGTCGGCATGCGGGCAGATCACGGTTCCAATGTCCCGGCCGTCCAGCACCGCGCCGGGCGGATCGGCGGCGAATTGCCGCTGAAAATTGACCAGGGCCTCGCGCACCCTGGGGATCGCCGAGACGATGGAGGCGCCCTCGCCGGCCTTCTGGGTCTTCAGGGCGGGATTGCCGAACTTCTCGGGATCGAGTTCCAGCGCCGCAGCGACCGCAGCCTCCTCGTCCCGGAGATCGTGACCGGACTGCATCAGAGCATAGGCCACCGCGCGATAGATCACACCGGTATCGAGATGACGATAGCCGTAATGGTGCGCGAGACGCTTGCCGAGCGTCCCCTTGCCCGAGGCCGCGGGCCCGTCGATGGCGATGATCATGTCACTCAAACCTTGGCTGTCTGCGGCCCGCGCGCACGTCGCAATGGCCGCTCTTCGGTAAAAATATTGCGAGACGCGAACTCGGCCGGGCTCGCAAAAGTGAGATATTCGCGCATCGCGTCGGACGGGGACGACGCGGTGAACCATGGCTCGGCAAGGCGTCGGGCCGGATCGCAGACCCAGGCCGGCACCCGGCCAAGACAACGTTGTTTTGCCAGATATTCGGCGATCGCTCCGACCAGGGCGTCGAGCCGTTCGTTCTGCGTCAGCGCCGGCTCGTCCTCGATCGTCTCGTATTGAGCGAGGCTTGTCCCGGCCAGATCGAACGTGTCTACGAATTCGGCCAACGTCGCGTCCTGCGGCGCGCCGGCGCGAATACGGTCGACGGCTTCAGCGAGGGTATTTGGGCGCATCCGCTCCTCCCCCGAGATCCATGTTTTTCAGCAAGAAGCGTTGCTTCTCCGAGGACGCGGCGCTCACCGGAAAATATCGGCCTAGCAAAGCGATGGCTTCCTCAACAGTCGAGATTCCGACGACTTTCATCAAGTTCAAAATATCCAGCCGCTCCGTCTCCCCGCGAACGGGATCCGTGATACGGAACGCCTTCAATTTCAATGCCAGAAGATATGCAGCGGAGGGCACGGAAACCTCAAGCCCTGGTGATGTGCCGTCACGTGGGAAAGTGCCGAATTCGAGGTGATCCGCGGCGCGATCAGCCAGCGGGCTGAGATGAAATACGACCTGATCGTTGAACCAGTCGGCGTCCCATCCATTCCGCGCGGCAATTTCGGCTGTTATCCTCTTCAGCCAATCTGGCAGCGGATGCTCGAGCTTCGAGACGTCGACATCTTCCGTCGCAAAGCGGAAATTACTGGCGAGCATGAGGGCGGAGCCACCATAGACCGCGATCTGAAGCTTGGTTCCGGCGTCGGCCGCAGCGCGGCCGATCGAATCGAAAGCGTCCAGCAAGGCCTCGCGGTCGAGGGCTTCGCTCATGGCCGCGGCCTCATGAAAACTCGGCCCCTAGCGAACGCATCATCGGAATGAAGTCCGGGAAACTGGTGGCGATGAAGGCGGTGTCGTCGACGGTCACCGGCTGGTCGGAAGCGCAGCCCATCACCAGGGCGGACATCGCGATACGATGGTCCATGTGGGTTGCGACAGTGCCGCCGCCGGGGACGTGACCGCGGCCTTCAACGATCAGGTCATCGCCGGAGACCTCGACCTTCACACCGTTGACGCGGAGCATGGCGGCCGTGGCCTCCAGACGGTCGGATTCCTTGACGCGCAGTTCCTGCAGGCCGCGCATGATCGTCGTGCCCTCGGCGAACGAGGCTGCCACCGCCAGCACGAGATATTCATCGATCATCGAGGGCGCGCGCTCCGGCGGCACCACGACGCCGCGCAGCTTCGAGGCGCGCACGCGCAGTTTCGCCATCGGCTCGCCAGCGTCGCCGCGGATCTCGCTCTCCTCGATCGATGCGCCCATTTCGCGCAGCGTCGTGAACAGGCCGGTGCGCAGCGGATTGGTCATGACGTCGGACAGGACGACATCGGAGCCCTCGACGATCAGCGCCGCGACCACCGGGAAAGCCGCCGAGGAGGGATCGGCCGGCACCACCACATTGGCGCCGTGCAGCTCGGGCTGGCCTTTGAGCGTGATACGGCGGCCGTGCACGCCCTCCTGTGCCGAGGTGATGTCGGCGCCAAAATGCTTCAGCATCAATTCGGTGTGGTCGCGGCTGGCCTCGGTCTCGATGACCGTCGTGGTGCCGGGTGCGGCGAGGCCCGCCAGCAGCACCGCAGATTTGATCTGGGCCGAGGCGACCGGAGTCTTGTAGGTGATCGGCAGCGGGTCGCGCGCGCCCTGAAGGGTCAGGGGCAGACGGCCACCCTCACTGCCCGAAATGACCTTGGCGCCCATCTTTTCCAAGGGATCGAGGATCCGGCGCATGGGGCGGCTGCGCAGCGAGGCGTCGCCGTCGAAAACCGCCGAGATCGGGCAGCCGGCGACGGCGCCCATCACCAGCCGGCAGCCGGTGCCGGAGTTCCCGAAATCCAGCGCTCCCTTGGGCTGGGCGAAGCCCGCGACGCCCACACCCTGCACCTTCCAGGCAAAATCGCCGGTCCGCTCCACGGTGGCGCCCAGCGCCTGCATCGATTTGGCGGTGTTGAGGACGTCTTCGCCTTCCAGCAGGCCTGAAATCCTGGTCTCGCCGACCGCGAGCGCGCCCAGGATGAGGGCACGGTGGGAGATCGACTTGTCCCCGGGCACCCGTACTTTCCCGGTCAGGGCCCCGCTGGCGCGAGCCTGGAGCGGCCTCGTTTGGTCGGAATGGGTCACGATTGTGTCCTTGGATGCGCCCTCGAGGGGGCTGGGCGCAGGTACCACATGGTCCGCGCCTCGTCACGGGCATGTCGTTCTCCCGTAATGCGCTATTGACAGCGGGCCGCCAACTAGCCAAGTGAAACACCGCTTTTCAGACATTCCCAGGATTCCTGCCGTGGCCAAGTCCGAACTCGGAACTAAACGTATTTGCCCGACCACGGGCAAGAAGTTCTATGACCTCAACAAGAATCCGGTGATCTCGCCCTATACCGGCGAAGTCGTGCCGATCGCCCCGGTCGCGCCCGCGCGCGTGCCCCGCGGCGCCGAAGCCCGGCACGCAGCGACGGCGGACGCCACGCCGGAGCCGGCAGAGGTCGAGGAGGTCTCGCTCGAGGAGGCCGACGCCGAGGAGAACACCGGCAAGGTCAAGGCCGCCGTGCCCGAATCCGAGGACGATATCGAGGTCGATGAGACCCTCGATGACGACGATGACGATGATTCGACCTTCATTGCCGACGAGGAAGAGGGCGATGAGGACGTGACCGACATCATTGGTGATGTCGGAGGTGATGAAGAGACTTGAGATCAGCCCTGATCTGTGAAAAAGGGTGCACCGCGCGAGTCACCAGGGCTCGCCGGTGCGGGTGATCCACCAGGATCCCCGCAAGGACTAAAGGGGCCATAGCTCAGCTGGGAGAGCGCTTGCATGGCATGCAAGAGGTCGGCGGTTCGATCCCGCCTGGCTCCACCACGCTTCGCCCTTCGGGCTACGCGTGGCGCAGCCGCGCGAAGCCTGAAGGGTGAAGCGTGGTGTCCGGCATAGCCCGAAGGGCGAAGACGGACTGGTGAGACCCCCACCTAACGGCTACCCGGGCGATAGCGTCGATGTGGTACGTCTACATCCTCCGCAGCATTGAATTTCCCGAGCAGGAATACGTTGGCGCTACCGAGAATTTGAAGCGACGGATTCCGGAGCACAATGCCGGCAGATCCAGCCACACCGCCAAGTTCAAGCCCTGGAAGCTGATCTGGTACTGCGCCTTCCCCCGACAAGCATAAAGCGCTCGCGTTCGAGGCGTATCTGAAGTCTCACTCCGGTCGCGCTTTCACGAAGAAGCGGCTGTCGTAAGGGATACCCCCCTACTCCCCGATCACCGCATTTAGCCGATCCCTCAGCGCGACGATCTCGTCCTTCATCGACACCAGCTCCGACACCGAGCAGTCCGAGGCCGCCAGGATCGACTGTGGCACGCTGCGGGCTTTTTCCTTCAGGGCCTGCCCCTGCGCCGTCAGCGCGATCAGGACCTGACGCTCGTCCTCGCTCGAGCGGGTGCGCCTCACGAGATGGGCGGCCTCGAGCCGCTTGAGCAGCGGCGTCAGCGTGCCCGAATCCAGGAACAGCCGCTCGCCGATGTCCTTGACCGGCACGTCGTCGCGCTCCCACAGCACCAGCATCACCAGATATTGCGGATAGGTCAGGCCGAGCCGGTCCAGCAGCGGCTTGTAGACGCGATTGAAGGCGTGCGCGGCCGAATAGACCGCGAAGCAGATCTGGTTGTCGAGCCGCAGCGGCGCGTCCGCTGCCGAAGGTCTTCGAGGCATGGAGAATCTCACGGGATTTCCTCCCATTCTGGGGCCGGCGGGCGGCACATTCAATTGCGAACAATTAAATGTGAGCCATGCTAATTTCAATTGCGCACAATCTAATTGTTTGCGATACAGAGCGCACCCCAACCGGAAGACCCGAGGAGACGACAATGTCCGTGAACGTCCTCTACAAGACCAGCGCCAAGGCCACCGGCGGCCGCGACGGCCATGCTGCAACCCTCGACGGCGCGCTCGACGTCAAGCTCACCACGCCTAAGGAGCTCGGCGGCGGCGGCGGCGCCGGCAACAATCCCGAGCAGCTGTTCGCGGCCGGCTACGCCGCCTGCTTCATCGGCGCGATGAAGTTCGTGTCGTCGCAGGGCGGGCCCAAGGTTCCCGCCGACGCCTCCGTGACCTCGACCGTCGGCATCGGCCCGCGCTCCGAGGGCGGCTTCGGTCTCGACATCGATCTCGCCGTCTCGCTGCCGGGCCTCGCCCGCGCGGAAGCCGAGGCGCTGGTCGAGAAGGCGCACCAGGTGTGCCCATACTCCAACGCCACGCGCGGCAATGTCGACGTTCGCCTGACGGTCGTCTGATCGAAACGGCGGATTGGCTGGCCCGGGATCCCCCTCGGGCCGGCCGCTTCCGCTGATGCGCCCATCCTGATTTGCCATGCTGCGGCATGCGGCCGGCACTGCATACGTCCCTACGCAACAAGCCATTGCTGGCTTGTACGAACCTCGCTAGGCCTGTGACCAAATCTCGACACAGGGAAGCGAAGGCATGAGTTCTGAAGCCGCCAGTTCTGAAGCCGCATTGGGCGCAATGAGCGGATTGCGCGTCATCGACCTCACGCGCGTGCTCGGCGGTCCCTACTGCACCCAGATCCTCGCCGACCACGGCGCCGACGTGATCAAGGTCGAGCCGCCCGCCGGCGACGAGGTGCGCGAATGGGGCCCTCCCTTCCACGAGGAGGACGCGGCCTATTTCGTCGGCATCAACCGCAACAAGCGCTCGATCGGCCTCGACCTCGCCTCGGAGGGCGGCCGTGCCGTGCTGCTCAAGATGCTGGAGACGGCCGACGTCCTGATCGAGAATTTCAAGCCGGGCACGCTGGAGAAATGGGGCATCGGCAACGATGTGCTCAGCAAGAAATTTCCGCGCCTCGTGCATTGCCGGATCTGCGGCTTCGGCGCCGACGGCCCGCGCGGCGGCAATCCCGGCTATGACGCCATCATCCAGGCCATGACCGGCATGATCGCTGCGACCGGCTCGCCCGAGAGCGGGCCGATGCGGATCGGCGTGCCCTTGGTCGACATCACCACCGGCCTCTACGCGGCGATCGGCATCCTGATGGCGCTGTCGGAGCGGCAGCGTTCGGGCAAGGGGCAATTCCTGGAGACGACGCTGTACGAGACCGGCCTTGCCATCATGCATCCGCACACCGCGAATTACTTCATGCATGGCAAGCCGCCGAGCCTCACCGGCAACGAGCATCCGAACCTCGTGCCTTATGCGATCTTCCCGACCAAGACCGACAACATCTTCATCGGCGTCGGCAATGACGGCACCTTCCGCAAGCTCGCCAAGGAGATCGGCAAGCCGGAGCTCGGCACCGATCCGCGCTTTGCCCGCAACAAGGACCGCATCGCCAACCGCGAGGCGCTCCGCGCCGAGCTAGCCGCCGTGTTCAGCCAGCACGAGGCCGAGCCGCTGTGCAATCGCCTGCTCGCCGCGGGCCTGCCCGCAGGTCCCGTGCAGAAGATCGACCAGGCGCTGACCAACCCGCACACGATCGCGCGCGGCGATATTATCGAGAAGGACTGGTACAAGGGCGTGGCCTCGCCGATCCGGCTCGACCGCAGCAAGCCGAGCCTGCGCCGCCTGCCGCCGAAATTCAGCCAGCACTCGGCGGAAGTGCTGGGCGAGTTCGGCTACTCCAAGGCCGAGATCGACGCGATGGTCGAGCAGGGCACGGTCTGCGGCCCCGAGCGCAAGCGGTAGAGGCTGGCAGCTCCGTTCAACGAATGATGCCGCAGTGCGGCGCGGGCACGATAGTGCAGCGCGAACGGAGGAGGCTGCCCGCTCCGTCTTCGCCTATTTGCCGGCTTCCCTTTTCCAGCGCTTGCCGCTTTCGTTTCGGCCGCTTACACAGTCATGTGAACGTCATATGGCGCTGCTAGCGCAAGCGCTTCTTTAGTGACGGGCAAGGGAGGTTTTCTTGATGGCTCTTCGACATTTTGGCACGGCTGCTGCTGTTGCACTCACGGTTGGTCTCGGCGCTTCGCCGGCTCTGGCCGTGACGGAAATCCAGTGGTGGCACGCGATGACCGGCGCCAACAACGACGTCATCGTCAAGCTCGCCAACGACTTCAACGCGTCGCAGAGCGACTTCAAGGTCGTTCCGACCTACAAGGGCAATTACGCCGACACCATGAACGCGGGCATCGCGGCGTTCCGTGCCGGCAACGCGCCGCACATCATGCAGGTGTTCGAGGTCGGCACCGCCACCATGATGGCTGCGACCGGCGCGGTGAAGCCAGTCTACAAGCTGATGGCCGACGCCGGCGAGAAGTTCGATCCCAAGATCTACCTGCCCGCCATCACCGGCTACTACTCGACCTCGAAGGGCGAGATGCTGTCGTTCCCCTTCAACTCGTCGTCCACCGTGATGTGGGTCAATCTCGACGAGCTGAAGAAGGCCAATGTCGCGATCCCGAAGACCTGGCCCGAAACGTTCGAGGCCGCCAAGAAGCTGAAGGCTGCCGGTCATGACACCTGCGGCTTCTCCGGCTCCTGGGTCACCTGGGTCAATCTCGAGCAGCTCTCCGCCTGGCACAACGTCCCGCTCGCCAGCAAGGCCAACGGCCTCGACGGCTTCGACACCAAGCTCGAGTTCAACGGGCCGCTCCAGGTCAAGCATCTCGAAAACCTGGTCGAGCTGCAGAAGACCAAGGTCTACGACTATGCCGGCCGTACCAACACCGGCGAAGGCCGCTTCACCTCGGGCGAATGCCCGATCTACCTGACCTCGTCGGCCTTCTTCGGCAACGTCAAGGCCCAGGCCAAGTTCGCCTTCACCGCGGTGCCGATGCCGTATTATCCGGAGGCAAAGGGCGCGCCGCAGAACTCGATCATCGGCGGCGCTTCGCTCTGGGTCATGGGCGGCAAGCCGGCCGACGAATACAAGGGCGTCGCGAAATTCCTGACCTTCCTCTCCGACACCGATCGCCAAGTCTACATCCACAAGGCCTCGGGTTATCTGCCGATCACCAAGGCGGCCTATGAGAAGGCCAAGGCCGAGGGCTTCTACAAGGATCAGCCCTATCTCGAGACCCCGCTGCTCGAGCTGACCAACAAGGAGCCGACCGAGAACTCGCGCGGTCTGCGCCTCGGCAACATGGTTCAGCTGCGTGACGTCTGGTCGGAAGAGATCGAGCAGGCGCTGGCCGGCAAGAAGACCGCCAAGCAGGCGCTGGATGCCGCCGTCGAGCGCGGCAACACGATGCTGCGGCAGTTCGAAAAGACCGCCGTCAAGTGAGGCGATGAGCGGCAGGCCGGTTGCCCGGCCTGCCGCTTTCGGCGGACACCATGCAAAAGCAAGCCATTTTCCAATCCAGGCTATTGCCTTACGCGCTGGTTGCGCCGCAGCTCGCGATCGTCCTGCTATTCTTCTACTGGCCGGCCTTGCAGGCGGTCATCCAGTCCTTCCTGCTCCAGGACGCCTTCGGTCTGTCGACGAGCTTCGTCTGGTTCGACAATTACATCGAGCTGTTCAAGGACCCCGCCTATTTCGAGGCAATCGTCCGGACCTTCTTCTTCTCGTTCGCGATCGCGGTCTCGTCGTTGTCCTTTGCGCTGCTGCTCGCCGTCATGGCGGACAAGCCCCTGCGCGGCTCGATGCTGTACCGCACGCTCTTGATCTGGCCCTATGCGGTGGCGCCGCCGGTCGTCGGCGTGCTCTGGATCTTCATGCTGCATCCCTCGCTGGGCATCATCGCGCGCTACCTGCGCGCGATCGGGATCGACTGGAACCCGCTGCTCGACGGCGACCAGGCGGCAACGCTGATCATCCTTGCCGCCGCCTGGAAACAGATCTCCTACAATTTCCTGTTCTTCCTCGCCGGCCTGCAGAGCATCCCGCGGAGCGTGCTCGAAGCCGCCGCGATCGACGGCGCACGCCCGATGCGCCGATTCTGGACCGTGACCTTCCCGCTGCTGTCGCCGACCATCTTCTTCCTGCTGGTCGTCAACATCGTCTACGCCTTCTTCGACACGTTCGGCATCATCGACACCATGACCCGCGGCGGTCCCGGCAAGTCGACCGAGACGCTGGTCTACAAGGTCTATTCCGACGGCCTGCTCGGCGGCAATCTCGGCAGCTCCGCGGCGCAATCGGTGATCCTGATGATCATGGTCATCGTGCTCACGGGAATCCAGTTCCGCTTCGTCGAACGCAAGGTGACCTACTGATGGTCGAGAAAGAGGGCTTTCGGCGCTACGTTGCCCACATCATTCTCTGGATCGGGATCGCGATCGTCGCCTTCCCGGTCTACATCGCGTTCATCGCCTCGACCCAGGACAACGCGCTGATCGCGAACGGGCAGATGTCGCTGCTGCCGGGCGGTCATTTCTTCGAGACCTATTATCAAACCATCTTCGTCGGCACGAGCGGCTCGACCCGCGAGCCGGTCGGCAACATGATGCTGAACTCGCTGGTGATGGCGCTGCTGATCGCGATCGGCAAGATCGCGATCTCGATCATCTCGGCCTATGCGATCGTGTATTTCCGCTTTCCGTTCCGGATGCCGATCTTCTGGATCATCTTCATCACGCTGATGCTGCCGGTCGAGGTCCGCATCTATCCGACCTACAAGATCGTCGCCGACCTGCACATGCTCGACAGCTATGCGGGCCTCGCGCTACCGTTGATCGCCTCGGCCACCGCGACGCTGCTGTTCCGTCAGTTCTTCATGACCGTGCCGGACGAGCTGCTGGAAGCCTCGCGCATCGACGGCGCCGGCCCCTTGCGCTTCTTCTGGGATACGCTGCTGCCGCTGTCGCGCACCAACATGGCGGCGCTGTTCGTGATCCTGTTCATCCTCGGCTGGAATCAATATCTCTGGCCGCTGCTCATCACCACGCGCGACGACATGCAGACCATCCAGGTCGGCATCCGCAAGATGATCACCACCACCGACGCGCTGACCGAATGGCCGATCGTGATGGCAACCGCCGTGCTGGCCATGCTCCCGCCGGTGTTCGTCGTCGTCGCCATGCAGAAACTGTTCGTGCGCGGACTGGTCGAGACGGAAAAGTAAGAAGTGAGTTTTCATGGCTAACGTTACCCTGCGCAACGTCCGCAAGACCTATCCCGGCGGCTTCGAGGCCATCAAGGGCGTCAACGTCGATGTCGGCGACGGACAGTTTTGCGTGCTGGTCGGCCCCTCCGGCTGCGGCAAGTCCACGCTGCTGCGCATGGTCGCAGGCCTCGAGACCGTCACCGGCGGCGAGATCGACATCGGCGGCCGAATCGTCAACCAAATCGAGCCCGCCGATCGCGACATCGCGATGGTGTTCCAGAACTACGCGCTCTATCCGCATATGAGCGTCTACAACAACATGGCTTACGGCCTGCGCAACCGCGGCATGGCGGAGGCCGAGATCAAGGCCCGCGTCGAGGAAGCCGCGCGCGTGCTCGAGCTGTCGCCGATGCTGGAGCGCAAGCCGCGCCAGCTCTCCGGCGGCCAGCGTCAGCGCGTCGCCATGGGCCGCGCCATCGTGCGCCAGCCCAAGGTGTTTCTGTTCGACGAGCCGCTCTCGAACCTCGATGCGAAACTCCGCATCGCGATGCGCGTCGAGATCCGCAAATTGCAGCGCCGGCTCAACACGACGTCGATCTACGTCACCCACGACCAGCTCGAAGCCATGACGCTCGCCGACATTCTCGTCGTGATGAACGGCGGCCAGGTTGAGCAGGTCGGCAATCCCCTGGCGATCTACGAGAAGCCGGCGACCACCTTCGTCGCCTCCTTCATCGGCGCGCCGCCGATGAATTTGATGTCGACGCGCCCCGAGGAGATCAGGTCGCAGCTTGCGGGCAGCGCGGCGGCCGATGCCGGCATCCTCGGCATCCGCCCGGAAGATTTCGTCATCACCGACCAGACACCGGCCGGCGGCGTCGCCTTGCCGCTGACCGTGGAGGCGATCGAGCGCGTCGGCGCCGAAACCTTCGTCTACGGCTCGCGCGAGCAGGAAGAGCAGCGTGTCGCCGCCACGCCGGGCGAGCTGCCGCCCGGCGAGATCATCGTCCGCATTCCCGGAACCGAGGCGCCCGCGATCGGCGCGAAAATCCGCGTCGCGGCGCTACGGGCGAAGCTGCATTTGTTCAGCGGTGACGGGCGGACGCGGCTGGAGGGCTGAAGGTCCAACCAAAAAGTGCGAAAACAACCCCATGCACAGTAGAGGGGGCTTTGTTTTCGTTGGAGTAATTCTCCTGCAACTTCGTCGTGCCCGGGCTTGTCCCGGGCATCCGCGTTCTTGATGCCGCGAATAAAGATCGGGAATGGCCGGGACAAGCCAGCCATGACGGTTCGGGAGCATCTGGCGGCGCGACCAGCCCCTCCACAGCACTCTGCTACGTGCTTGAACCCACAGGGGAACGTGCCCATATTGCTGATCAAGGGGCGCCTCTATGGGCCCTGATGCACCAAAGTCGCTTTGCGAGGACTTTGTAAACTATGTCTCGTGTTCCCACGTTATCCAGTCCGTTCCTTCTGGGCTTCGACGAGATTGAGCGCGTGCTCGATCGCGTCGTCAAAGGCGCCGACGGCTACCCTCCCTACAATATCGAGAGGTGTGGCGGCGCGGACGGCCAGCCCGAGCGCTTACGTATCACGCTGGCGGTCGCCGGATTTACGCGCGACCAACTCGATGTAACCATTGAGGAAAACCAGCTCGTGATCCGCGGGCGGCAGCAGGACGACAAGTCCCGGCAATACATCCATCGCGGCATCGCCGCGCGCCACTTCCAGCGCACCTTCGTGCTGGCGGAGGGGATGCTGGTGCTGGGTGCGGATCTGAAGAACGGGTTGTTGTCGATCGATCTGGCCCGGCCTGAACCGGAGAGGATCGTTAAGACAATCGCTATCAATGAGCACGAATAATGGAACGAGTAGCGGACTCGACCGCTTAGTGTTCCAGAGGAGTCGAGACCATGAGTGAAGGTCACGTTGCGTTCGAATACGAAGCCAAGAACGTCTCGCCCGAGACGCTGGCAACCCTGGGCGAAGGCCATATCGCCTATGTGAAACAGATCCGCTCCGAGGACGTGCCGGGCCTGTTTCCCGAAGCGCCGAAAATCGCGCCGGGCCTCAAGCTCTTTGCGCTCCACGCCGCCGACGGCACGCCGATCATGCTGACCGACAGCCGGGAAGCTGCGATCGCCAATGCCTGGAGCAACGAGCTGCAAGCCGTCAGCGTGCACTGAGCGCACGTCGCACGAATAGAGTTTCCAGCGGGCATGCCTTCTTGCGAAGGCGTGCCCGTTTCCATTTCGTGTGCAAACTCGAACCGGAGCGCGAGCGCGATCTGACTGAATCGATTGAGCCACGGACCCGTCCGACTTGTCTCGCTTAAGTAAACCGCCGACGCGAGCCGCGCGCATGGGAATACTGAACTAGCCGCAAGGGGCGCGCTCGTATCGCACCGAACAGTTACGGAACGCGGGATTGCGGCTTAGTCGCTTGTCCCCATGTGGCGCTGGATAGAACTCCTCGCAACAACAGCAAGCGCTAGATTAAAATGACCTAGTGTGAGGCCGCGGCGTGCTTAGCTCTCGTGCCCCGGACGCGACGCAGCGCAAAGCGGCGCGGCGCAGCACGACGCATCGCGCGGTGGAGTTCAGGTCACGTAACTTTCCCGCTTCAACGCCCCGCCGGCATCAGCGCCCGCATGACGTCCGGCTTCCAGGTTTGACGCGCGCTGTCGAAGGCCGCGAAATCATGGTCGAACTGCCAATAGGCCCATGCCCAGCCAAGCCGGTCCGCACTTCGCGCCACGAACGACAGATATCGCGTCCGGGCTTCGGCCGGAGCGCGCTCGTACACGCCGAACTCGCCGAGATAGATCGGGCGCCTTTCCTTTTCCGACCAGATCCGGATCTTTTCGAAGTCGGCGAGAGCCTTCCGTTCGTCCTCCGGCGTGCCCCAATCGAGTGGCCCGATTTGCGAAAACGTTGGGGACCACGGCGCACCCTGATGCGTGAAGCGTATCGGCGCGTAATAGTGAAACGTGACGATGAGGTTCCTGTCACCTGATGGCAGGGCCAGTTCCTCGACCGGCATGTCATCGACGTTGAGAACGGCAGCAATGACCGTCCGTTCGGGGTTGCCGGTGCGGATGATGCCGAGACACTCGTTCAGAAGCGCGTTCCAGCTGGTCGACGTCATCTGCCCGCCGGGCTCGTTGAGGACCTCGAAGACGAGCGTCGGATATCTTCCGGCATAGCGCCCGGCGATTTGCGTCCAGAACGCCTTCAGCTTCTCGGCGCATCCGGACACGTCGCGCTGGCAAGTATCCGTATCGTGCTCGTCGAGAATGGGGATGAGCTTCCGGGCGAGCACCTCCTCGATCACGGCATCAAGCCGCCTCAAGACGATTTCATCAAGCAGATTCCCTGGGCCCATGAACTTGAAGCCGAAGAAATTGATCCGAACGTGCGAGAACCCGGCCTTTCGGATGGCCGTGAGGTTGTCCAGACGAAATGGCGCGTTCCGGCCTCCCTCCCAGATGCCGTCGTAGCCAAGGATGTTGATGCCGCGCCCAAACTCTCCTGGGGCGCGCGCGATGCCCTGTCCGGCTGCGTCGGCCTGAGAGCAGATCGCAAGCATGGTTATCGCCAAGGTGAGACGGAAGGTCACCGACCAGCGGGCGCAGATGGCATTCATGCTGCTTCCTCCATCATGGCTGCAGGGGTTGCTGCGGCACCGGCCTGCACACTGCGATGAAGCATGCGACGAGAAGCACCGACGTGAACATCGTCGAGCGAAGGAACATCGTCTCCGTGAAGTTCGATTGAAAGCTCAAGACGACAAATCCGATGATGAGAGCGCAATGGCAACGATTGATCGACCGCGTGGCGATCAAATACAGGACCTTTTCCGAAAACAGATAGACGCTCGCGACGAACAGCAAATATCCCAGAAACCCCGTTTCGATCGCCACCGCGATGTAACCGCTATGATAATTGTCGAGCACCCAACCATGGTTCTGGTTGAAATAGTCGTAAATCGAAGGACGCGTCCAGAATCCGTTGATGCCAAAGCCCAGCAGGGGCGCATCGTTGAAATGGCTGATGGCGTACTGCCAGATGAAGGTCCGCTCGGTCAAATCGATGGTCGATTCGCCGAGATGGATGGAATCGTACCCCGTCAGATAGAAATACAGGAACAGCAGGGCGGCCAGGATGCACATGATGAATGGCAGAACCGCGTAGACTCTCATGCAACGGATCGACCACATCGAGGTCACGAGCAGTCCACACGCGGCAACGGCAACGGCGCCGGCACCGCGGGATTCCGAGGCGATGACGCACGTCAATGCCAGGAGGAACGTCGCGAGAAAAGCGATCCATCCCTGCCCCGTCATCTTCTGATAGCAGGCAAAGAACATCAGATATGCGCTGATGAAGCCGAGCGTCTGCTTCGATTCGTAGATTCCTTGCCACTGGCCATTGTGCATCCAGCTTTGGTCGACGCCGATCTCTGGCACGAAGACGGCACACAAGGCCGAGGCGGCGACCAGAATGAAGAACCCGAGGGCCGTCGATCCGACGATCTCCTCCATGTCGATACGCGTAATGAGGCAGTACGCACCGAAGGTCGTCACCACAAGTGCCGCGCTCTTCATGAGCGCCGCAACGGCGAGACTGGTCCAGAGAACGGAAATGGCAGCGAGGGCATAGAACGCCACCAGCGCGATGAGATCGGGATTGAGCTGCACGCGCACGCGTGGACGCACGAAGACACTGGCGTAGATCAGGATGCTCCACATCACGAGCGCAACGGCCTGTTGCAGATAGCTCCACTCTGCGGGAAGCAGCGCGGGATGGAAGACCCCCATCGACGCGACCACGTTGACGGTGATCGAACCGCGGATCACGTTTCGGGCAAGCTTCTCCACGCCGACGCTGCGCGCTTTCCAGATCGCGCTTTCGTATGCCTCGGAATCCGAAGCGATTTGGAGGTTGGCCCCGAGCTGACCTTCCTGAAGCACGGCTGATGTTCCCTTACCGCGCGTCGCGACCGCCTTCGCGCGGTCGACATTCCCGGGACTTACGCCGCGAGCGGGCCTCCATTGGCCCGGACGTCAGTTCGAGCAAAAGCGCAGCGTGAACCCAACGATATCGATGATTGGCGGTTCGTCGCCGGCTCCAACGCCAGCACCGAATGGATCGCCTGGGCGTTTCGCGAGGCGCGTAGCTTTTGGACGATACGCCGGGCATCCGCCGGCCGAGGCCCGGTTGCCCGGGCCGCTCTCCCCCCGCCGCGCCAATGCGCAACGACGCATTTCCATTCCGAATCACGTCCGCTCAGTCCAAAGCTTCGAACGACTCTTAGCGGATCCTGGCGCCGCCCAATATGCCGTGCGTCTCACGCGGGACAATTTTCGGAGCGTCTACCTGGAGATCCCTTGGGGCAGGGCGCGACGCCGACAATGCCGGGCGATCCAGGAGGCCAGAGTCGATCCGGCCTTTGACGGCGACGTTACGCCGCGGTGGCCGGCGGCAGTGCCAGCACAGAGTAAATCGCCTGGGCATCGCGCGAGGCACGCAGCTTCTTGGCGATGTCCTGGTCGCGCAACAGGCGGGCAATGCGGGCGAGCGCCTTGAGGTGATCGGCGCCGGCGCCTTCGGGGGCGAGCAGCAGGAAGACCAGATCGACCGGCTGGCCGTCCATCGCCTCGAAATCGATCGGGCGGTCGAGGCGAGCGAACAGGCCAAAGATCTTTTCGAGCTTGGGCAGCTTGCCGTGCGGAATGGCAACGCCATAGCCGACCGCGGTGGTGCCGAGCTTCTCCCGCTGCAGCAGCACCTCGAACACGGAGCGCTCGTTCTGCCCGGTCAGCTCGGCGGCCCTGGCCGCGAGCTCCTGCAGAGCCTGCTTCTTGCTGTTGACCTTCAATGCCGGGAGAATCGCCTCGGGTGCGACCAGATCGGTAATCGGCATGGAGGGTTTCCGAGGTGAATTAAACCGTCAGGTTCCGAATTGGCCGGCTTGGAGAGAAACCACGCCGGGCCGGCGCGAGAAGGTGAAGCAGGAAGGGGACTTAGCCCCGGTCCTGATGTGGGGCGCTTCTACTCCAACGCAATCCCGGTGCCAACTGCCGCGTGCGGCTTTGCCCCGGTCATTGTTAAGCCCTGGGGATCATACGGGGCTCCGGTTTTTGGCTAACCGCCCGCCTTGCCGTCCGGTTTCGCACCAGGCGGGTCGATCCAGCCCACATTGCCGTCGGCCCGGCGGTAAATGATGTTCACCCGGCCGCTGGAGCCGTGCTGAAAGACCAGGCAGGGGGCCCCGCTCAGGTCGAGTTCCATGACGGCCTCGCTGACCGACAGCGGCTTCAGCGAGGTGGTGGCCTCGGCGATGATGACGGGGCTGTAGCCGGTGACCTCGTCCTCGCCCTCCGGCGCCTCGAGCACGTAGCTGGTGGCATCGAGCGCAGCCATCGCTTCGGAGGCGACATGGGCCTTGCGGGCGGAGCGGTCCTTGAGCCGGTTCTTGTAGCGGCGCAGCCGCTTCTCGATCATCAGCAGCGCCTGGTCGGCGCTGGCATAGGCATCCGGCGCGTTCGAATCGGCCTCGAGCGTGATCCCGGAATCGAGGTGCAGGGCGCAATCGGTGCGGAAGCCGAAGCCGTCCTTGCTGAGCGTGATGTGGCCGGAATAATTGCCGTCGAAATATTTGCGCAGCACCTCGTCGGTGCGGTCGGCAACGCGGCCGCGCAGGGCCTCGCCGACGCTGATGCTCTTTCCGGAGATTCTGAGAGTCATGTGATGCCTCGCTTGGTTCACGTGCTCGCGGTGCGATGACACGTCATCGCACCTCTGGAATATTCCCTGCGCATGATCTCCCCGCAAACGCGTTTGGCCTTTGTCGGGAAGGGAAACCGCTGGCCACTTTTCCGGATCATGCGCGTGCTTGGATCGGTCTCGACGGGAGGTCGAGAGTAGCGGGATTTCGCGCCAGCGCAATCAGGCTGGTTCGGTGTTGCGGGAACGATCGGACAACGCGGTGGAGAGGACGTTACCAAGAGCGCTCTGCTTGTCGCGGCGACGTTGCACCGAGGAAGGAATGCGCATGGCTTCGCGGTACTTCGCGACCGTGCGGCGGGCAATATCAATGCCCGAGGCGCGCAAGCGTTCCACGATGGTGTCGTCCGACAGGATCGCCGCAGGCTCCTCCGAATCGATCAGCTGCTTGATGTGGTGGCGCACGGCTTCGGCGGAATGCGCCTCGCCGCCATCGGCCGAGGCGATCGAGGCCGTGAAGAAATATTTCAGCTCGAACGTGCCGCGATTGGTCGCCATGTATTTGTTGGCGGTGACGCGCGACACCGTGGATTCATGCATCTGGATGGCGTCGGCGACGGCCTTCAGATTGAGCGGCCGCAAATGCGCCACGCCGTGGGTGAAGAAGCCGTCCTGCTGGCGCACGATCTCGGTTGCAACTTTCAGGATGGTGCGGGCGCGCTGGTCGAGCGCGCGCACCAGCCAGGTCGCGTTCTGGAGCGCGTCGGTGAAATAGGACTTGTCGCCGTCCTTGCCGATCTTCTTCGAGAGCTCGGAATAGTAGGTCTGGTTGACCAGCACGCGCGGCAAGGTGTCGCTGTTGAGCTCGACATGCCAACCGCCGTCGGGACCCGGGCGGACATAGACGTCGGGCACCATGGTCTGCAAACGCGCCGAGCCGAACTTCATGCCGGGCTTGGGATTGAGGCGGCGAATCTCGCCGATCATGTCGGCGATGTCCTCGTCGTCGACGCCGCAGAGCTTGCGCAGCGCCACGATGTCGCGCTTGGCCAGGAGATCGAGATGCTCGACCAGGGCCTGCATCGCAGGGTCGTAGCGGTCGAGCTCGCGGAGCTGGATCGCGAGGCATTCGCTCAAATTGCGCGCACAGACCCCGGGCGGATCGAACTTTTGCAGCACGGCAAGGACGCCCTCGACGTCGGCTTGCGTCGCGCCAAGGCGCTCGGCGGCCTGGCCGAGGTCCGGCGGCAGATAGCCGGCCTCGTCGACGAGGTCGATCAGATACTGGCCGATCATGCGCTGCGCAGGGGCGGTGAAGGCCACCGAGAGCTGCTCGGCGAGATGGTCGCCGAGCGTGGTTTCCGCGGCGACGAAGGCCTCGAGATTGTAGTCCTCGTCGCCGGAGGCACCGCCGCCCCATTCCGTATAGGTGGTCGGCGCCGCATCCTGGGCGTTGCGCGCCGCGGCCTCGGCCGGCTCCTCGGAGAAGACGTTGTCCAGGCCCGTATCCAGGGTCTGCTCGATCTCGGCGCGGGTGCCGAGATCCTTGCTCATCCATTCTTCCTGGCCCGGCTCGAACGCCTCGCCCGGACCGCCGCCCGGCTCGTCGCTACTTCCACCGCCGAAATCGTCGTTATCGCTGTACTGGCCGGCCTCGGCCGGGGCCTCGCCCGCGGGGGCCTCATCATTGGCCCGTTCCAGCAGGGGGTTACGCTCGAGCTCCTCTTCCACGAAGGTCGTGAGATCGAGATTGGACAATTGCAGCAGCTTGATCGCCTGCATCAACTGCGGCGTCATGACCAGCGACTGCGATTGCCGGAACTCTAATCTCTGCGTGAGCGCCATGAAGCAAGAACCGTTCCCAAAAATTGGTCCGATTTTTGCTTATCCTAGTCCGGGCCCGATGTACACGCCTTGACGAAACCCAAAAACGGGCTAGAGGCGGAATTCCTCGCCAAGGTAAAGGCGGCGCACGTCCGGATCGGCGACGATCTCATCCGGGCTCCCCTCGGTCAAGATTTCACCGGCATAGACGATGTAGGCGCGATCGGTGAGGCCGAGCGTCTCGCGGACATTGTGGTCGGTGATGAGCACGCCGATGCCGCGATTGGTGAGATGGCGGACGAGGTCCTGGATGTCACCGACCGCGATCGGGTCGATGCCGGCGAAGGGCTCGTCGAGCAGCATGTAGTTCGGACGCGTCGCCAGCGCGCGCGCGATCTCGACGCGGCGCCGCTCGCCGCCGGACAGCGCGATCGAGGGTGATTTGCGCAGCCGCGTGATGTTGAACTCGTCGAGCAGCGAATCGAGCTGCTGCTCGCGCTTCTTGCGCGAGGGCTCCACCACCTCAAGCACGGCGCGGATGTTCTGCTCGACGGTGAGGCCGCGGAAGATCGAGGCTTCCTGCGGCAGATAGCCGATGCCGAGCCGCGCGCGCTGATACATCGGCAGCTTGGTAACGTCGTGGCCGTCGAGCTCGATGGCGCCGCGATCGGCCTTGATCAGGCCGGTGATCATGTAGAACACGGTGGTCTTGCCGGCGCCGTTCGGACCGAGCAGGCCGACGGCTTCGCCGCGGCGCACATAGATGCTGACGCCGCGCACCACCTGGCGGCTGCCGAACGCCTTTTCCACGCTATGCACAGCCAGGAAGCCCGGCCGCTTCAGGAGCTGGGGCCCGCCGGTGCCGTTCGGCTTGGCGGCGGCCCTGACGGGATGAACCGCCGGCTGACGCGGCGCCTCGGCCTGATAGTCGTCTTGATAGTCACCCTGGAACTGATCGGGCGCAGGTATCGCCTGATCGCGGGCCATCGGCGCGTCCCTGATAGGGCTGGTCACGAGCCCGCCGACGCCGTCACCGAGCGCGGTGATGTCCTGACGCGCAAATCCTGGCCGGCCGCGCTTGGCGGGGCGCCGACGGAACATGCTGAAGAGATCGACCATCCCCGCCTTCTAGCCTTTCGCGACGATCCTGCGCGAATTCGCGCAACTGCCGCACAGGCATTTCGATTTGCCGGTGCAGCATGAGTGAAGGGATGTCTCATGCCCAGTGAAACACGCCCGAAAAGCGGCGGACCCCGCTTCGAAAGCCCTGCGCGCTAGATACAGTCTCGCCGGCCAAGCTTCAACCTCGGTTCGGCCGCATCCGAACCAAGCTGTTGAATTCATTTCGGTTTAGTTGCACCGGGCAATTGCAAAGGCGGCGCCCCGCCGGGCTTGCCCGAACCGCAATCATTGCCGCCGCCCTGCGGCAGCAGGGCCTGAACCCGGCCGTTGTCGGATTCCACCCGCGACACGCCGGTCGTCATGTCGACCATCAGACGGTCGCCGCGCAGCACGTTCTTGCACTGCGTCAGGACGACCTGGCCCCCGCCGCCCAGCATGGTGATGAGATTGGTCCTGGTGTCGAACACGGCGGTCTCGCCCGTCACCACCTGGTCCTTCTGGGTGACCACGACATTGCCGCGCGCCTCCAGCCGCTTGATCGAGGAGCTGCCACCCGGGCCCGGCTGCGCCGACTGCATCGGCGCGCTCTTGGTCGCCTTGGCCGCCGGCTGCGGCGTAGCCGGCTTGTCGCCGCCCGATTCGTAGAACACCACCAGCGTCTTCGAGGTCATGGTGGTGTCGCCCTGGACGACCTTCACATTGCCTGAGAAGGTCGCCTCCTTCTTCTTGTCGCGCATCTCGAGCGAGGCGGCTTCGATCTGGATCGGCTGATCGCGGTTCTGCGAAAAGCCCTGCATCGCGTTGGGCACGCCCTGCATCGTGCTCTGCGCAAATGCGGCGCCGGTTGCAGCAAGCGCGACGGTGGCGGCGAGCGCAACTGCACTGAAGATGGCATTGCGCGTGTGATTGCGCGGAAAAGACCTGATCATGAAATCACTTTGAATTGGCAGATTTGTTCTTTGACTTGGCCGGCGGCGCCGCCGGCGCGGGCTCGACCGGCGCAGGCTGCGCGGCGGCGGGGTCATCCAGCTTGTCCAGATGCATCACCACATTGCCCTCGAAGCGGATGACGTCGCCGCCTTCCGTGATACGCAGCTTGTCCGCGGTCAGCGTGCCGTTGGTCAGCTTGACGTCGACACGTTCGTCCGAGGAGACCGTGCCCTTGCCCATGTCCACGAAGGCCGAGTTCAGCCGCGCCTCGTAGCCGGTCGAGGTGCGCAGGAAGATGTCCTTGTGCAAATCGAGCTGCTGCTGCTTGTTGTCGAAGCGGCCGGTGCGGGCATCGAGGAACAGGGTCGATTGATCCTCCATCAGCACTTTCGCGCGCAGGTCTTTGAGATCGACGTGATCGGGATCGGTGATGTCCTGCGTCGCGGTCTTGGCCCAGAGCTCGTAGGGCCGCTGATCCGGCGTGAAGCCGGCCAGATGCGGCGATTCCATCGTGATCTTGGTGCCCGACACCACCATGTTTTCGACGGTGAGCGGCAGCTCGGGAATCCTGAATTTGTTGAAGAACGCGATGTAGATGATCACGGCCATGGCCACGATCACCGTCGCCGGGACCGAGACCCGCAGAATCCGCACCAGGCGGCTGTGACGCGCCGCGCTGGCAAACTTCGCCGCAAGCGCGGCGTCGTAGGTTGGATTGTGGGCCGAATTCACCTGAACTCCAGGGTGCCTGCTAGCCTGTTCGGGTCGAAGGTTCATTGTACCCGGCGCCGGCAAAATATGCAGCTGGCGACAGGCCGTTACGAAAGTGTCCGAAACGGGGCGGCAACTCCCTCCAGATGGGCTCAGGAGTGCGCGAAAATGTCCTCCTCCTCCCAGCCCTGGAGGTCGAGCAGGGCGCGGGTCGGCAGGAAATCGAAACAGGCTTTGGCCAGCGCAGTGCGGCCCTCCCGCACCAGCATGGCGTCGAGCCGCTCGCGCAGGGCGTGGAGGTGCAGCACGTCGGAGGCGGCGTAGGCGAGCTGCGGCTCGGTCAGGCTGTCGGAACCCCAGTCGCTGGATTGCTGCTGCTTGGAGAGATCGACATTGAGCACCTCGCGCACGAGGTCTTTCAGGCCATGGCGATCGGTGTAGGTGCGGATCAGACGGGAGGCAATCTTGGTGCAATAAATCGGGCCGGTCATGACGCCGAAGGTCTGGTACAGCACCGCGACGTCGAACCGCGCAAAGTGGAAGATCTTGGTGATGGCGGGATTGGCCAGGAGCGCCTTGAGGTTCGGCGCGTCGGTGTGGCCCTTGGGGATCTGCACCACGTCGGCGCTGCCGTCGCCGGGCGAGAGCTGCACCACGCAGAGCCGGTCGCGGTGCGGGTTCAGCCCCATGGTCTCGGTGTCGATCGCCACCGCTCCGGTGTAGCGGGACAGGTCGGGCAGGTCGCCGCGATGCAGGCGTACGGTCATGGCGTTCAAAACCTCGGGTCTAATCGGTGCGTCGGCACAATAGCGAATTCGGATTGCCCGCGATGTAGCCATTGCCGGCGGACCGCGCAAGCACGGGTTCGCTCAGATCGCCGCCAGCATGATGCAGATCATCGCCGCAACCGCAATGCGGCTGGGGCCGTCGCGGAAGGCGTACAGAATCGGGTCATCGGGCATCTCGCGGCGATGCGCCATCATCAGGGCGCGGCCGAACCAGTACAGCAACAGCGGATTGAGCAGCCACAGCATCCAGGGACGGCTGTACAGCGGCATCACCGCGGACGAGGAGACGTAGAGCGAGAACACGGTCACCGCGTTCATCGCGCTCGCCGCCGCCATCGCGGCGATGATTTGCAGGTCGGTGATTCTGTAGTCGCGGTTGGAAGGATCGGAGAGGCCGGCGCTCTCGCGCATGCTGAGCTCGCTGAAGCGCTTGATCAGTGCCAGCGAGGTGAACACGAACAGCGAGAAGATCAGCAGCCATTCCGACAGCACCACGCCGACGCCGACCGCGCCGGCGACGATGCGAAGCGTGTAGAGACCGGCGAGCGTGACGATGTCGACCAGCATCTTGCGCTTGAGCGCGAGCGAATAGGCAATCGTGGTGACGAGATAGGCGCCGAGCACGCCGAGGAACAGCGGCGAGATGCAGAGGCCGGCCACGACCGCGAACAGCCACAACGCAGGGATCGCTGAAAGCGCCGACGAGATCGGCAGATCTCCGGCCGCCAGCGCGCGATGGCGCTTGGTCGGATGCTGCCGGTCGGCAGCGAGATCCAGGAGGTCGTTCATCAGATAGGCGCCGGACGCACAGGCCGAGAACGCCAGGAACGCCAGCAGCGCGGAGCCGAGGCTGGCAAAGTTCAGCTGATGCGCGGTGATGACGGGCACGAACACCAGGGTGTTCTTGGCGTATTGATAGACCCGCAGCGCCTTGGCCCAGGTCCTGAGGCTCGCACGGCCGCTACTGCGTGCGCCGATGCGCGCGATGAAGGCGCGATCGAAGGGAAGCTCGCCCGCGGCAAGATTGGCCGGCGCAACCACGCCGTCGAAGCCGAGATGCGCGGCGATGCCCGCGGCATGATGGGCGAAGCGGTGAGCGACCAGATAGATCTTCTCGCCCCGCGCCCGCGCCGCCAGCGCCCGGTTCAGCACTTCGGAGTCGTAGGGCAGATGGGCGTAGTCGATCTCGGCGCGCGCCAGGATATCCGTGAGCGCCGCCATGCCCGGGCGTCCGCCAGCGCCGAAGCGGGCGAGCATGCGCGCCGGCGCGCTGAACAGCGCCTCCATCAGCAGCTCCGACCGCAGCAGGCCGCCTTCGAGATCGATGACGAGCGTCCGCGCAGCCGCCGCCGTGACCGACGGCTCGGGCACGCCAGAATCAAACTGCCGGGCAGGCTGCTCCATCCGAAAACGCTCTGACTTGCCGCAAACTGACCGGCATCCGGCCGGGGAGCAGGGAAATGGACGGTCAGGACACTAGGGGAGCATTCGCTAAAGGCGGCTTAATCGGGGCTGCAGGCGCAGCGAGAACAGGTGGGAGCGCCCGCCGGTCCAGCGACAAATGCAAATTTATCAATGGGTTATGACCCAGCAACCGCTCGCGGCGCCTTCTTCTGCGCAGCCATGGCCGGCTTCGCGGGCGTCGCCTGGGCGTGCGGCTGTGGGGATGCGGCTTCCGGCGTGGCGACCGCGAACAGACGCCATTGCATGGAAGGCCAAAGCCCGACATCACCAGCCGACGCGCATTCCGACGCGGCCGCCCAATCCGCCGCCATTGGTGCCGTAGGTCAGGCCGCCACTGGCCTGCACATGCTCGCTGACGCGCAGCGCTGCACTCATGGAGAGCGCATTGGTGTTCTGGAAGGTGCCCCAGTTCATGCTCATTGCGATCTTCTCGGACGGCATCAGCCATGGCGAGCCGGACATTGCAAAGGCCATCGCGACGCCGTTGATCGCCTTGCCGGCTCTGCCGTCGATCTCGTTGAGGCGGGCATTGATGCCGGCGAGCTGGCTATTGATGCCTGCGATATCCGCGGGGCTCGCAAACCCGAGCGCACTGAGCGAGGTCGCCGCGAGATTGCCGGCCGCGTCCGTGGTGACGAGCTGCACCGGTCCGGACTGCGCGGCCGTGCTCGCGGCCGAGGTGACGCCTGTCATCGTGTAGGTATTGCTCGCGGTGCCGTAGACCTGCTGGTTCGCGCGCGTCGCGGTGGCGCCATTGCCGACCGCGGTGGAATTGGCGAAGGTTGCGGAGGCGCCATTGCCGAAGGCCGAGGAATTTGCGCCGGTGGCGTTGGAGCCGTTGCCCACCGCGGTGTTCGCGACACCGTTTCCGCTCGCATTGGCGCCGTTTCCGACCGCAATGTTGAAGCTGCCGGTCCCGCTGGCATTGGATTGCGTGCCGTTCGCGATATTCCTCGAATTGGCGCCGTTGGCATTCGCAAGATAGCCGGTCGCCGCGTTGGAGCTGTTGGCGCCAAATGCGATGGCGGCGTTGCCGGTGGCGACGTTGTTGCTTCCGGACCCGCTCGCGTTGGTATTCAGGCCGGTCGCGATGTTGAAGCTGTTGTCGCCGGTCGCGTTGGAGTTGACGCCGGTCGCGATGTTGCCGCTGCCGTTGCCGAAGGCGTTGGCGTTGCTCCCCGTCGCGGTGTTGGCGCTGGCGTCACCGTAGGCCTTGGCGACAAACCCGCTCGCAACATTTCTGCTGTTGTTGCCGGAGGCATTGGAACTGCGCCCTGTCGCAACGTTCCTGCTGTTGTCTCCGTTGGCCAGGGCGGTGAGCCCGGACGCAAGATTGCCGCTGTTGTTGCCGCTGGCATTGGCTCCGGCGCCGGCCGCGATATTGGTGCTGTTGTCACCGCTGGCTTGCGCGTTGTTTCCGGACGCCATGTTTTTGCTGCCGTCACCGCTGGCGATGGCTCCCGCTCCGGTCGCGCTGTTGAAACTGTTGTTGCCGCTGGCGTTGGCATTGCTTCCGGTCGCAATATTGGAGCTGCTGTGGCCGCTGGCGTTAGCGCCGGTCCCGGTCGCGGAGTTGTTGCTGCCGTTGCCGTCAGCGGAAGCAGACGGCCCGCAGGCAAAATTGCTCGCTGATCCGGCCGCCGTGGCGCCTTGCTCAGACGCGGCACCATCCACGCACACGAACTGAGCCCGGGCCTGCGGTGCGCCGGCGCAGGCCGCGATCACGGCAATGAGCGCCGTTGCCAGAAAAGCGGTTGCTGGCGCCCGCGATGAAATCGTCATGTTCGTTCCCCACTCCCGTCTTCCAAACTCGCAACCGGCAAGACGAGGAAGAATGAAGACCGCCGTCACTTCCAGCCCCAGCCTGCCACTGCGTCAACGCGATTGACGCTTGTGCAACACTCAAAGCATGTGAGCTGTGGTTTTGGGAAGGCTCCCGACGCAGGCAGGTCTGCGCGGCATTCCGTCCTCCCATGTTCATGGGGCATGTTCGTGGGGCTTGCCCCGACGACCCAACTTCTCAGTCCGCGCATCCCTTTCGCGAAGAGGCGGACGGTTTGCCGAATGCCCTGCTGTTGCATGGATCCCACAGCTCGGCGCGAGCTTCATGTTCCGGCGCAACGAGTGGCCTGCGGCCCCTAAAAATCGCCCCAAGCCACCCCATCTGCCAATTTCTCTCCCCGCCCACTACGAATCGAGATCCATGACCGAACAGACGCTCGCCGCGCCGATCGACGATCCATCAGAACGCCAGCGCGGCTTCACGCGCTACCAGGCGCTTCTGATCGCGCTGCTCGCGTTCACGCAGTTCACGATCATCCTCGACTTCATCATCATGTCGCCGCTCGGCGCCATCCTGATGCCCGCGCTCGACATCACGGCGACGCAATTCGGCGTTGCGGTGTCGGCCTACGCGTTCAGTGCGGGACTGTCGGGCATCCTCGCCGCCGGCTTTGCCGACCGCTTCGACCGCAAGCGGCTCTTGCTGTTCTTTTATGTCGGCTTCACGCTCGGCACCCTGCTCTGCGCCGTGGCGCCGAACTACCATGTGCTGCTGCTGGGCCGGATCGTGACCGGATTGTTCGGCGGGGTGATCGGCTCGGTGGTGCTCGCCATCATCACCGATCTGTTTCCGCTGCACCTGCGCGGCCGCGTGATGGGCCTCGTGCAGACAGCGTTCGCGGCGAGCCAGGTGCTCGGCATTCCCGCCGGGCTGTTTCTCGCCAATCACTGGAGCTGGCATGTCTGCTTCATCGCGATCGTCATCGTGTCGATCGCCGCGATCGCCATCATCGCCTTCGCCATGGAGCCGGTCGATGCGCATCTGAAGCTGAAGCAGGACAAGAACCCGTTCCACCATCTGATCGCGACCGTCGCCCAGCCGCGCTACACGCTGGCCTTCTGCGTCACGACGCTGCTGGCGACCGGCGGATACATGCTGATGCCGTTCTCCAGCGCCTACACCGTGAACAATCTCGGCATCGACATCACGCATCTGCCGACGATCTATCTGGTCTCGGGCCTGTTCAGCATCGTCACGGGACCGCTGGTCGGCCGTGCGAGCGATGCGTTCGGCAAGTACCCGACCTTCGTATTCGGCAGCGTGGTGTCGGTGATCATGGTGCTGATCTACACCCATCTCGGCCACGTCTCGCTCGTGACCGCGATCCTCGTCAACGTGCTGATGTTCGTCGGCATCTTCTCGCGCATGATCCCGTCGCAGGCGCTGATGTCGGCAATCCCCGATCCCGACCAGCGCGGCTCGTTCAGCGCGGTCAGCGCCTCGCTGCAGCAGCTCTCCGGCGGCCTCGGCTCGGTGCTCGCCGGCGCGATCATCGCGCAGGCGCCCGACGGCTCACTGATCCATTTCGACCGGATCGGCTACGTCGTCGTGGCGTCGGCAATCGTCTCGCTGGTGGCGATGTACTTTGTGCAGAAGGCGGTGGCGGAGCGGGCAGGGAAGCGCGTGGTGTGAGGGGGCGACTCAGGACCACAATCCCGCTTGATGAGGTGAGGATTCAATAATAGTTATTGACTCCGACCCTCGGCGGAGTTGCAGCATGGCTGTCAGTGCAGATCTGGGCGAAGCCCTTGAAAACTTTGTAACAAAGTTGGTCGCCTCGGGCCGCTACCACTCCAAGAGCGAGGTGCTCCGGGAGGGCGTGCGGCTCATCCAGGAGCGCGAAGCGCGGCTGGCCGTATTGGACGCCGCGGTCGCCCGCGGGCTCGATGACGCTGAGGCAGGTCGGGTGAAGCCGAGTTCGGAGGTCTTTGACCGGCTAGAGGCGAAATTGGCCGGCAAGGCCAGCCAATCGTGATCGTCGTCGTCACCACGGAAGCCGAAGGAGACCTTGAAGACATCGCGTCGTATGTCGCCCAGCAAAGCCCGCGAAGCGCTTTGACACTCATCCGTGGGCTGCGCGTGAAAAGTGCGACTCTCTTGCCGACGCGCCGCGCGGCTATCCCCTGGTACCGCGCTACGAACAGAAGGGCGTTCGTCGGCGTCCGTTCGGCAACTATTTGATTTTCGATCGGGTCGGTAATGATGCGATCGAAGTGATCCACATCCTTCACGGCGCGCGAGACTATGAGCCGCTGCTTTTCCCGGAGGACTAGCTTCTCTGGAAAAGGGGGGCCCGCCGGTTACGACCGCACAAGCCCCAATGGTGCCCAGGAAAGGATTGCACGGACCGACGTTCAAGATATTGATTCCATTTTATTTTTTCAAGTCTAGGCGGCCGATGTTACACAGCCCTGTATCCTTCTTGGCTGGCCCCGACTCATCGGCATGCGCGGACGGACCCGACATCTTGAAATTCGACTTGAACGGGTCGCGACACGCGAGCATCCTGCCAAAATGCGCAAGATAATTACGTTGGTCTTTTATCTCGCAATGATCGGCGGGGGCTGTTGGCTGACCTACGAATGGTTGATTCTTGGGGACCGCAATATCGTTTTCAAGGCTGGAGCGTTCTTGGTCCTATTCGGTACGTATCTTCTCTGGACAGACTTTCTCTCGCCCGACCGTGAACCGCTATAGGCCTGCGTTGAAATCTCGCAGAAAGGTTTTTCACGAGCTTAGAGCGGCACCTAGGGCAGGTCTCGTTTCCACCAAGACACACCACCCCGAAAGTAGGCCTTTGAATGCGTCCTTTCTTGGCTGCTATTACTGATCAGAACACGCGACCACGATGCCACCGCCTCTCATGCATTCGCGATACCGCCACGGAATTACGAAGCTACCGGCCCACATCCCGCGCTCTTCTGCAGTAGCCGACGCCTGTTGAGCCGCGTATCGTCCCTTTGAGTATTTAGGCCAGTCCAACGCATATCCATTGCGAACAAGCCATTCAGCCAAGTCTGTTTCGTCCACCGAACACTTGCCGACGATCCGACCGTAACGGTCATGCTCGGACCTCGTGCAACTCACAGTCCTACGTCCAATGAATTCGCCCAGTTTGTTCGCAGCCGCGGAGCCGCATCGATATTGGAGACTATCACCGCCGCGACAGAGCTGGCCGCTTTCTGGGGCATCGATTCCGAACAATCGCACGCGATGGCCGTGAATTTCAATCGTGTCGCCATCGATGACGGACGCAACGCCAACTAGCGTGGATTCCGACGCCGCCACCCCGGAAAAAAATCCCACGGTCAGGACAGCGAGGCTCGTGTTCCAAAGGCACCGCTTCACCAGCCAGCCCGCATAGTTAAAAGGTCTCATCCAGGATTATCACACGGCAGGTTGCATCGAGCCCAAATGTATCCGAATATTTGAACTAGGGGGAGAGAATGGGGCTGCGATTCAGAAAATCGATAAGGCTGCTGCCCGGAGTTCGCCTTAACTTCGGTCTCAAGAGCGCCAGCGTTTCGTTTGGCGGACCGGGCGCGACGTACAATGTCGGGTCGAGGGGCTCACGCGTAACCGTTGGCATCCCTGGGTCGGGTCTTTCTTACACAACTAGTATTGCTCGCCAAAACCAAACGGCCGGTACTCCTGCACTAACTCCCAAGAGGCGTCTTCCTTTAGTCGCTCTCGCAATCATCCTGTTCGCCCTAGCATTTGCATACGTCGTGCAGACGAGTGGCTCAATTTCGCAAACTCAACCTGCCGCCGCTTCTCCCGTTTCAATTGACGCGACCAGTTCCGCAACGTTAGGCGCGCATGAAAGAGACCAGCCCCTAAGCGGTCCAGTCCCTATTCCGCGCCCAAGACCCAAAGCACTTGATGGCGCCGCTAATCAGCCCTTACAGATCACACCAAATCATTTACGGGAGTGAGTATGTCCGACTTCGAGCAAATTGGATTTGGCAGCGACGACGATTTTACGCGGAACCCTGAACCTCGGTGCCCGTGTCTGCTGCTATTAGACACATCCCATTCGATGCAAGGCCGAGCCATCTCCGAATTGAATCGCGGTATCGTCGCCTTCAAAGACGAGCTTGCCGCTGACTCTTTAGCGATGAAGCGCGTAGAAATTGCCGTTGTGACCTTCGGGCCGGTGAACATCGATTCCGGCTTCCAAACTCCTGACTATTGGCAGCCCGCGAATTTCTCCACGACCGGCGACACGCCGATGGGGCAGGCAATCGAACAAGGACTGGAAATGGTCCGCGAGCGGAAGCAGCGGTATAGGGACAACGGAATCTCATACTATCGGCCGTGGATATTTCTCATAACTGATGGTGCCCCAACGGATAGTTGGCAACGTGCCGCGCAACGAGTCCGAGAGGGTGAGGACAACAAGGAGTTTTCGTTCTTCGCAGTTGGTGTGGCAAATGCCGACATGGGAATTTTGGCTCAGATAGCGCCAAGAGGGCCGCTAAAACTAGATGGGCTAAAGTTCCGCGAGCTGTTTATGTGGTTGTCAAACTCGCTCAGCCGTGTGTCAGCATCGAATACGGGTGATCGCGTGGCGCTTCCCCCACCAACCGGATGGACCGAAGTATAATCCATGCCGTGGCGCATAGCTGCCGCCTCGGTCGTTGGCACCTCGCATCTGAAAACAGGGCAACCCTGCCAAGACAGCTCTCGCGCGACACTTGTCGATGCGGGCGACAACTCCGCCTTGATTTGTGCCGTCTCGGATGGCGCAGGCAGTGCGGCCCATTCCGAGACCGGATCACGAGTTGCCGTTGCCACGGCCACGTTGCTGATCGAGAACTACTTACAGACTGGCCAAGAGATTAACGCAATACAACGCGAGACCGCTTTGAGCTGGCTGGCTCAAATACAGTCGACACTATCGAACCTCGCGTTAGAAGCTAATGCACCATCGAGGGAATTCGCTTGCACCCTCCTGGTCGCTGTGATCGGAACAGACTGCGCCGTCTTTCTTCAAGTCGGGGACGGAGCGATGGTCGTGTCCGAAGGGGGAGATGATGGTTGGGCTTATATCTTTTGGCCGCAGCATGGAGAATACATCAATACGACTAACTTCATAACGTCGACATCTGCGGCTGACGTCATGGAGTTCACCTCTGTGCAGCGCCGCATCGAAAGCATCGCCGTGTTTTCCGACGGCATCGAAAGCCTCGTTCTGCACTATGCAACGAAGACAGTGCATGATCGCTTCTTCAATCTAATGATTGAACCTGTGATGCAGGCCGTACCGGAGGGCCTTGACGTGCGCCTCTCGGAGAGTCTCCTTCGATATCTTGGCTCCGAAACGATTTGCAGTAGGACCGACGACGACAAATCACTGATCCTAGCAACTCGGAGCCCAATCGCTCAATTGCCTACGGCGCAAGATGTCCAAGCTTCCTGAAGTTGTCGATACATCTGGACGACCCATCCACCTTGGCACTGTGCTTGGCAAGGGCGGTGAGGGAACCGTCTACGGCATCGTCTCGACTGACGAACTCGTAGCGAAGGTCTATCACAAGCCGCTCACGGCCGATCGCGCCGCGAAGATTGAACTCATGTCATCCTTCTCAACTGGAGTTGTTAAGAAGGTCTCCGCTTGGCCAGCAGGCCTGCTCTTGTCGAAAGCGGATCGCGCGCCAGTTGGGCTATTGATGCCCAGGGTGGGAGACGCGAAGGATATTCATAAGCTTTACAGCCCCAAGACGAGATCAACCGAATTTCAAAGGGCCGATTGGCGCTTTCTCGTCCTTGCTGCGGCGAATACCGCAAGGGCGTTTGGCGCCATCCATGCGACCGGATGCATCATAGGAGACATCAACGAGGGCAGCATCCTAGTCGCGAACGATGCCAAGGTTAAGTTGATCGACTGCGACAGCTATCAGATTATTGAGCGAGGGAAGCGCTATCCGTGTGAGGTGGGCGTGGAGACATTTACGCCACCGGAGCTACAGGGAAAAAATCTGCGCGAAGTCATCCGAACGGCGAACCACGATAGTTTCGGCCTTGCCGTTATGGTCTTTCTGCTTCTCTTCATGGGCCGGCATCCATTCGCAGGAAGATTTCTCGGGCGCGGCGATATGCCCATTCCAAAGGCGATATCGGAGTTGCGATTCGCCTACAGCGCGATGCGTGCCGATGTCCAAATGGAAAAACCACCGAACACGCCGCCGCTTTCCATTGTTGGCGATGAGGTTGCGTTTCTATTTGAGCGGGCGTTCGCTAAGCAAATGGTCGCGGGGGGACGCCCTGAGCCGGCCGAATGGGTGCAGGCTCTCACCGGCTTAGAGCGCAATCTCAAACAGTGCGCGGCGAATGGGTCTCATTGGTACCACAAAGGAAGCAGTTGTCCTTGGTGTCCAATGGAAGCGGTCACCGGTGTCGAACTCTTTCCCTTTGTCTCTATGGGAGATGGAGGCACCGTCGATCTAACCCAGCTCTGGCGTCAGATTGAGTCCCTAGCAAGCCCAGGGCAAGCACCCGAGGTGCAAGTCGTTCGTCCCGAGCCCAGTGCCGAAGCAGTTGCTGTTGCCAATTCCTTCAAGAGGGCAAATATTCTTGCATTTATCCTAGCGCTGGGTGTGGGTGCAATTGGAGTATTCGGGGGTCTAGGCGCCCCGGCTCCCCTTCTTCTAATTATCGGCGCCCTATTGACGTTCTTTGGCGCTCGCCGTTGGTTGGACAAATCGAGCGAGGTTTACAAGTTCCGCGACGCTGAGGCCACAGCAAGAGAGACTTGGAAGCGTGCTCATCAACAGTGGACCGAACGAGCAGGCTCGGGGGGCTTCGACGTGAAGAAACAGGAGTTGTTGCGGCTGAAGACCACCTTCGATCGCCTTCCCACCCTGAGAACCTCAAAGCTAGATAATCTGAGAAAGACCGTGAAGCAGGCACAACTGACACGGTTTCTTGATACGTTCGAGATCGACAAAGCTAAGCTCGATGGGATTGGCGATGGTCGAAAGCGAACATTGCAATCTTACGGCATAGAGACCGCTGCAGACCTTTTGAATTCCACCGTGGAATCGGTGCCAGGGTTTGGCCCGAAGCTATGCGGCGTGCTGTATTCTTGGCGCCAAGCGCTGGAAGCAAAATTCGTTTTCAACCCCGCCACAGGAATTGATCGCCGTGACATCGATAAAATCGAACACGAGATAGCCCTAGAGCGACGGAGGTTGGAGCAAGCGGCTCGATCGGGTTTTGAAGAATTAAAACACCTACACGACCGGGCGATGTCTGCACGCGCCCAACTTCGTTCCTCCGTTGAGACGGCCTATATGTCGTACTTGCAAGCTGACGCAAACTATAAGGCGGTGTCTGGCTAACCCGGGACCTTATTGCTTCCAGCCCACCACGTGGCCGTTTTCGATGAATACGCGGCTGCTAAATCTGTTGCGGCCGACTTGTCCGTATTTCCAAGTTTCTTTCGTTTTCGCGTGCCGCACTTCGTAGTCGCGATCAGCCGGTGGCCCCCAAGACTCGATTAGCTGATCTTCGGTCATCCCTTGCCAGATCGTATGCGCAAGTATGCGTTCGGCAATGTCGTCGCCGTACTTTGCGATTAATCGCTGACGCTCCGTCTCAGCGCGGCGTTTCTCCTCCATTAAGCGCTGACGCTTTTGTATGTTATTGAAGACCGCTATCGCGCCCACTATTGCACCAATTACAAATAGAATGACCAGCAGAGGGTTTGACCCTTCGGAGCCAGACGCACTGGGCGAAGGCATTGCCTTCGGAACATTGCTTGGGGCCGTCGGAGCCGGTGTGGTTTGGACGGTAGTGCTCTGATCTCTCTGCGCCGTTTGGGGCTGGGGTCGCAAGCTTGGCAGCGGTGATGGCAGGGGTTCGATTGACTGCTGGCTGTCGGATAGCGCCGTGATACGCTGTCTCGTCATATCCACAATGCAAGACCACACGGCAGTCCCAGGAACTGCCCCGCACGTGTTATTGCGTTGCTGTATCCAAGATCGTTGGCTCTCCACAAACGCCTGCAACTCGGTCGGCTTCTTCGAGCGTCGTGCTTGTTGGAACAGTTGCCCCAGCCGCGAGTCCCACTCGGCTAAGGTGGCGTCGCTACAAATGGCGCGTTCTATGGAATGCGACGCGGCGCGACAATCAAAGCTCGGACCGGTCCGAGCAGTCTGAGGCGACTTCTGAGGTTGAGGTGCATCAGAAGTCGTACCGCCGCTCTCAAGACAGTCCACTCGCTCGTCAACGTTGGAGATCGAAAGGCAGCGCTTAATAAGCTCCCTGTCCTGCGCAGCCGCAGAGGGAACAAAGAGAACGCCATAGGCGGACACAGAGCACGCAAATATCACGAGCCCCACTGGAGGTATTTTTGGCAAAGTGACTTGCCTCAATGCCACAGCAATCGCAAAAATTGCTAAAAACGACAGCCACAATCTACTAGCAGGAATCAGCCAAATACAAGAGCCGAGACACCCACCGCGCTGCCGTGTCAGGAAGAGGTGGACGCAAGGTCAGAGAGGATCGGCGAGTTGCTGGACCTTGTGTGGTACATCAGTCACCCCAATTTAGAAGGTTGGGATATCTTCATTCGGGCGATGCACCGTGTGCATGAATTCGCTCAATTTTAGGCGGCTAGCGTGCTCAATAGTATTCACCTATTTTTAGATATCTTGGAATGGCGGCAGACCATCCGGGATGAGAAGCAAAAGCGCTACCACGGCCGGGGACTTAGTCTGACGGCTCTAGCAACTAACGTCCATGACATTCAATTAATAAACATGCCGGAGAGGCTCCGAGAGCTGCAGTTTCACCTGACAGTCCATGAAGGCACAGCGAGAGTCGCAAATGGCGAGCCTTTCGAGGATGGAATCGGGGTTATGGTTTTGCATCCATCAGAGCCTGCCAGGGACGATCTTCCTGCTATCGACGCGATGGTCTCGGGTTGGTTTTTCCTCCAGGCCGACCTCTATCATGATGTCTGGCAGCAGGTGTCGGCCGACAACTATTCGAGTGCCAGACTATCGCTCTATGCGGGGCCATTCGGTTTTGATGTGATGGAATGGATCTGGGACTATAAAAAGAACCCGGGTCTCAACATCGAGGAGGCGTCGTTTGAATTCGTGCGGAATAAACGAGCGATACAGCCTCCGCCGTTGAAAAAGAGTCTGTTTGGGTAGGTTGCGATGACGCTAGGCATCAAGCTAGGTTGGCATTCTTCGGTTTAATCGTCGTTGTGTTGCTTGGCTACGGGTTCACGCGCGAGATCTTTGTCGGGTCAACAACCAAATACAATGCTGTTGTCGGCGCCAACGGAGCCTATTACTCGTACCAATGCCGCTATCTTTACGCAGATGGCAGCAGGTCGAAGTTTGGTGGCAGGACTCGCGCAATTCCGGAAGAAGCTGCCAAAGACGATACCCGCCGTCCATTTCTCGCACCAGAGAATTGACCGTGCGGTCACAATGTGCGGATTCAGTAGCGATCGCAGTTATTAAGCGCTTCTTCCTTTGAGCTTGCTACAAAAGGGATGGTGACCTGCCCGCCCCATCCTTTTGCCTGCTCCCGTTTAGCCTTCGCTATCTCGTTCGTTTCGAACGGTCCCTCCACGACCCAGCTACCAACGGGATTGGTAACTCGAAAGCCGAAATAGTACTTCATATCTGCGGGCTCGGCGCTCATGTAGAAGCTCCTCGGTTGATTCGAAAATGCGAAAACTTCTCGATCTCCGCATCAACAACGATGGAGAGAACGATAGGCGTGCCAAAAACTGTTGGCGCCGCCGCTCCTTTAGCCAAGCGACCTAGCACCGAGACCTCCGGGGGCCGGAGACCGTCAAATTGGTTCACGAACCGCGCTCTGAGCGAAGCGGGCTTAGAGCCTTCAACCGAAACCCTTCGTTTTAACGCTAATTCCGACCCTCGGATTCCCTTCCAACTCTATGACCCGCATAATCGGTATCGCGCGTTCACTCCGGTTAGCTGAAGCAACTAAAGCAAACTTCTCCAACATGTGGCGTAGCACCGGCCTGTTCGCAGTGGTAATCACGAGCGATAAATTACGGTTCTCTTCCAAGACAATGGCACGCAAGACATCAAGTAGCGCAACGCGATTTAAGTCATCTAGGTGGACCAGTGGCTCATCTAAGAAGAAGGAACCACCCAAGCCACGGGCCCGCGCAAGAAATACAGAAAGTGCAAAGTCCTGCTTTTGACCTTGGCTAAATTTAGTGTCCGGGTCCATCACTAGCCTTTCAGACACCGCTCGCCAAGATAGCGGGGCGGATGCATCCCCCACTCTGATTCCTTCGTAAACCTCATTGGACTGCAGTCTGTTGAACATCGGGGAGACTACACGAACCAACTGATCCATCTGCCTGTTGGCATGCTCCACCCGCGCCGCTCGATAAGCATCTTGGGATGCAGCTGCCGATTGCATGTATAAGTCAAGTCTGTCACGTTCATTTTGCAAGGGGCGCACCTTCGCCTGCAAACGCGTAATTTCTTCCATGTTGGCCGACACATCCGCCAATTGCTCAGCCTGATCTAGAAGCGCCTCGCTCGCAGCAATGATTTCCCGCTCTTTGCTTAGCTGGCCTGACAACATTGCAAGCTTCTCGTCGGTCCACTCTTCGGAATCAGCGAGAATGAGCCAGGCAGAACGCAGCTGCTGTAGTCTTGAGGCTATGCTCTCAATCCTCTTCCTAGTTGCCTCCGATTCTAGCTCCGCTCCTGCCAAGGCTCTTTGCACCTTCTCAAGCACCGAACGCGATTCAATAAACCTCTGACGCAAAGCTTCCAGCGATAGGAGCCGCTCGGATTCGACCGCTCGCACATGTTCTTGGATCGAATTGACATACTGCTCGAGTTTGACTTCCCGATCTATCGACCGCTCTAAGAATTGTTCGGCGACACTTATCGCCGTCACCAAGCGAAAGAGGTTTCCGATTAGCTCCAAACGTTTTAATTCGGCGAATACGTCTTGAGCCAGATTTGCCGATTCTCTCAATTGCGCTTCAGACAAAAGGGATTCGAAGGATGCCCTCTTTTCGGACAGCGTATGCTGCCGAAACCCAAGCTCTCGCGCTATGTGCAGCGCCTGCCTTTTCGCGTGAAGCTCATTCGAAAGACGACCAAATGTGTGCTGTGCAGCAGTTAACTGCTCAGCCAATGCTTGCAAGCCCCTGGGCATAGCACGTTGAGCATCTTCTAGGGCCCGCTTCAGCCTCTCGGGGCTCTGCCAATCATGCCCGCAAGCCGGACAGTTCTGCGCGTGCTCAAGAAGGGAGGAGACTTGTGCAACCAATTGTTTCAACTGATCGGCGGGGCCTGCAACGTCATCATACTTTTGCCGTAGGCTGTTGACCTGTTGTTCGGCGCTCGCACTCTCCTGAATGAGACGCGTGATATCGTCGGATGATGCAAGCGTCGGTCCCAGAATAATGAGCTGCTGTCTGAGGTTTTCCGATTCAACACGCTCTGAAGCTCTTTCAGAGAGCTGGCTCTGAATGGACAGCAAAAGCGCGACCCTTGCGCTCCTCGCAGTCTCCGAGCTGACGCTCGAACAGAGCGAAACAGCTTCCTCGGCTGTCAGAGCTTCCCGACCAGTCGTTGCCAGGAAGTGTCCGAGCGACGGAATGCAGGATGCGAGAGACGAAGAAAGCTCCTCCACTATTGCCCGAGCGGCATTTGCCTGTTCCCGAACAGCCTTCCCTTCCTGTTCCACCTGCTGAATTGTGGCGGCTGTCGCCTCGATCTGGTTTTTGAGCTCCGCTTCGAGGTCAGCCTCACTAGCCAACTTCGCCTGCTCAGCATCAAGTTGCTGTGCAAGCAGATAGCGTGACTTCCAATCCGGCGCCATTCTGATCTCGGCCTGCCGACGAAGCTCGAATGAAGCCTTTCGTGCAGCAAGATCGCTCCTAAGCAACGCCACACGTCGCTTTAACTCGGCAGCATCGCTTGCTTCGGAGTCCAAAAAACGCTTCGAGAATCCGAGCATATTGCCCGCCTCCCGGAGACGGCTATTCGCCGCCGGAAGAAACGCCAAATGGTCCTCTTCGCGCTCCTCGCTAACTTTCTGCTGCCGATCCCGCAGCTCTCCTTGGGCAGCTTCGAGCAACGCCTGACGCTCCCGTACAAGCGGACGTAGCGTTTTCTGATAGTTCTCGAGCTGCCGCTCGGCTTCTAATAGATGGCCGACTCCCAACAAATCAGCAAACAATCGCTGCCGTGCTTCTACTGCTTCTTCACTCGAATCTAGCAACGACGCGAGCGAATCGCTCGATAGGAATCGGGCTCCTCGAAGCCAAATCTGGCGAGACGCGTTGGCGTGATTCTTGTGGACGTTAGGCTCAGAGCCACTTGGAGCAACGCACTGCAGCAGATCTGACAATGTCACCGCGACTTCTGCTGCCGAACCCACCTTCCATTTGCAACGAGTCAGGGTCCTAGTCAGCAGGATCGACTGGTTCTCTACCCTTATCTTCCCGCTAACTTGCGTTTCTGTCTCGTCATTGGCATGCGTGCATCGATAGTCGGCCCGACCGGCACCCGAATTATCAAGACGTTTGATTTGATCTAGCAGAAGAAATTCCGCTGCATCACATAACGACGTCTTTCCAACCCCATTGGGGGCGTAGATCAGCGTAATGGGCGCGGATAGATCCAGCGTCACCTTATCGGGAATGCCACGAAACGCCTGTATTGAAATCTCATCCAACGATATCATGCATCAGGACCCATCTTCGCGTCGCTAGCATGGCGCCGTGCAGACTCCTGGGCTCCAAACTGCTTTATGTCGTTCAGCAACCGCTTCTGGAGGTCTGCTTCCAAAATAGGACTTCCGGTCATTCGCGAATTCTCCGGCGACGCCGGCAGTCCGATGACAGTCACGCGGTATATGCGCGACCACCGAAGATCGCCTTCGTCCGTCGTAACGTGACTTGGCCACGCGAAATGCTTTCTGCAAGCCGTCGGGTCGAGTTCAATCTGATGAATCACCCCTGCCGTCTCTTGGTCTGGCGCATGGTCGAGGATAATTAGCAGATACCCGTCAATCACAGAGCCCACTTTCGATTCGCGTTGCATGCAAGCGATATCCAACCATTCCTGCCCCGATTGCACCGCTTCGCGTAATGAGGAGAGGTCTCCAGAACTAGGCTGAAGAGCGAGTATGAGTGCGTAATTCGAGGCCCAGAAGGTGCTCGTCCCGGGCAGAACGGGTGCGCCTACAAGCTTCGAAACCGGCTGGAGGACAAAGCCGACTTTTTCAGCTTGCTTCGCTAATATGTTGATCGCCTCAAGTTGGCTCATCTTAGGTTCTCCACTGAGCCTTTAGGTTGTCCGATTGCTCCGCGATCAGTTGAGCCGACGCGCTTATCGCCTCTTCGGTGGAAGCAAAAGCGAGACAGTTCATCAGAGCATCCAAGTCTGCCTGCAGTATTGGATTCTCACTTTTTGGTTCTGATATCGAGCGTGCCCCTGTGGGTGCTGCAGAAATATCAATCCTCCGATGCGAGGAAGAACTTATAGGTAGTGGCCCGCCTAGCGTTTTTAAAAAGACGATCGTGGGAGTGCGATTCTTAGGATCGATGCGCAACCGATCTAGTTCTTGCTTCACGGTTATTGGGGAGTCAGGTGAACTCCAGATTAGGACCGCATGAGGGCTATCGGTTAGTTTGAGCTGACCGCGAATGGCATCTTGCGTCTGCCACTCAGCCACGGCAGTTAGGGCTGCAATGGCGAGTGCCCTGAGGCCAAAGTCCAACTCTTTCGAGTAGTTGTGCAGGTCGTCCGCAAGTGTCAGATTGTCCAGCTTACTTTTTGTGCCCCCGAACAGCGTCAGATTCATGAGTCGGATCGCACTGGTTTCGTGCGCAGAGATACGCTCTTTGAGCGCCTCCAATGCGTCCACCACAGGCCGCATTGTAGAATTCGCGACGATTGATCGCCGAATGAGGCGGCTCAATTCGTACTTTAGAGGATCATCACAGAAAGGCGCGTCAAGCGTTCCGTCAGCCTGAATCGCGTAGCCGTGCGCCACGGTCCAGATGTTCCGCGCAGTCACCGTGAAATTCCAGCGGATCGGACCACCAACGACACAACCACTCGAAATCCTAGTAACTGCACCGTGGACGGCGTCGGTCGAAAATCGTTTAACGATCTTGAACGACCGGGCCCCCGGTTGCCTCGCGCTCGCTACATAAACTCCACTGTATGCTCGCCATCTGTCGTGATCTTCTTGCTGCTCAAGGAAATCAAACGCCCAATTGACGAGACAGAGATTGACCCTCTCCATGTTAATTTGGCGAGCAACATCCGTAATGGCATTGCGCCATTCGGAATGTCCTTTCGATTGAGCGAGCAAACCTACGACAAGCACCTTCCGATCGTCATTTTTGTATTCGCGGAGTCGCTCGGAAATCTTGCCGGCGATTGTTCTAGAATCCTGAACTTGCAGAAAATCGGAGCAGATTACTGGAAAGACGATAAGGTCGCTAAATTCGAGACAAAGCATGTCTCTGCCTTGATCTAGTCCGTCAATGAAGACCTCGTCCCGCTGTTCCGAGGTGAGCTTTAAGAAAGCCACGCATTCCGTATTTTGTGTTGTGTGCACCCAGCACCAGCCCCCGTTGTAGAGCCGCTCGCTCATGGGTGGCTTATCTGTCCACGAAGCTCGGCGAGTGGTGGCCGACGATTGGTCAAGCCAAGCGAGAAGCTCAACACCAGAGGTTACGCTGAAGCCGGAAATAAGCATGAGTGACGATGGATATTCGCGCACCATCGCATCAATTGCAGCCCAGTCCGAAAATGAGATTGCCACTTCTGGCAAAACTAGGATCGCAGGTCTGCCCTGGGTCACAATCTGTTGGAGTTTGCGGGGACCCGAAAGAAGCTCGCTGAGCATAGCTAGAACTTCAGGGCGGGCGCCATCACCGAGCATAATTTCGCGCGGATATGGAAAGAGCTGCGCTAAAGCGACGTGGGCTTGCGCCCCATCCAGCCATGAGGAGGCAAATTGTATGGGAGTTATGGTCATTCAACTTCAGTGAAAAATCATCGCGGATGAATAAGCGTCGCCGACGCAAAGAGTGTCGAACTATAGCTCCCTCCGAGAGAAAGTTTAGTATTTGATGCGATACAACCACAACAGCAGGGTCATGTCGAATCCGCGAACTTGAACCTTGGTCGAACCCTTCGGCCTCTTCGCGACGGCGTGGCCTTCTTTGGTCCCGGCGGGCGGAAGGGCTCCGGCCGCTTTCTGTTCAGGGGTCGCTAATCAAAGACGTGACCTCGTCAGCGACGAAAGGCAATTTCCCCCCGTGCCCCCTCCAAGGTCTGTGGACTGGTTCATTTCTCATTTGCTTAGCTACTGGCGTTCTCCGTCCCCCGATCCGCACAATGGAGATTCCTAGGCGACACCGTCCTGAGTCGATTTGACTCAGGCCCTCGAAATTGCTGCCGGAGTCCGTCGCCGCTAAAAATGGTGACAACGCTCGTTGACTGAGTTTTTCGCGGGCCTTCAGCGAAGGGAATGACCGTGCAGCACCGATTTGTCGCCTACTATCGAGTGTCCACCCGAAAGCAGGGCCAATCAGGCCTGGGTCTCGATGCCCAGAGGGCCGCTGTTGCGAGGCACCTAGGGGATGGGTTCGTGCACGTTATTGCTGAGTTCACAGAGGTCGAGAGCGGACGCCGCAATGATAGGCCTGCCTTGGACGAGGCGCTTGCAGCAGCACGTCTGCACCGGGCGGCGCTGGTGGTCGCGAAGGTGGATCGCCTGACCCGCTCTGTGGGTTTCCTAGAGAGGCTCCTGGAGGCGGGTGTGGACGTCCGCTTTGCCGATCTCCCTGCCATCGAGGGACCTACGGGGCGCTTCATGCTTCAACAGATGGCGGCAGTTGCAGAGCTAGAGGCCGGCTTGATCTCTGCCCGAACCAAGGCAGCCCTCGCGGCGGCTAAGGCAAGAGGGCAACGGCTTGGGGGAGATCGAGGGGCGAAGCTGTCCACTGATGCAAAAGCACGCGGGCGAGACGAGCAATGCCGGCTTGCCGATAGACGAGCGGCGGACCTTGCACCGGTGTTCAAAAAGCTAGCGGGAAACGGCATCATCTCACCTGCAGGTATTGCTCGTGCTCTGACCTTGCAGGGCATACCGACCACCAGAGGACGCGCTCAGTGGTCTGCAGCAGCTGTGAGACTCGTTCAAGCTAGAATGGCGAAGATCGGCAGCGCAGCTGGCGCCAACATCGCTCAGCAGGCCCAAAGCTAGGTTGCCGGGGCGCAAACCACTCGGGGGGTACTCCATGGGTAATGGAGGTGGGCCATGTACCCCGGGATACCCCTGCGATAGGGGGATCAACTACCCTCCCCTAGTTTGGGTGTGTTCCTTGCTCCTTTGATCTGGAAAAACTCGTTCAGTTTAACGCGAGCAAGCGCCGACATGAAGAGAACATCGTGGCATTTTACTATCGAAAGAGGCTCGCCGCTGCCAAGAATTGGTCGTGGAGGCGATGGCGATCCAATCTACTCTCCGTTGCCCGAGGCCGGTTGCCGTGCATGCCGCGACTACTATGATCGGGCCCAGCGCTATCTCGATCGCATGTTGCCAGACTTGCCGGCGCTAAGTGATCTGTCTGCGCAACTTCCACACGGAGCGGTCCAAAAGATTGAAGCCGGCCTAGGTGACCTGTTTGGTCCGAAAGCGCTGGTCACCATTAGCGACGCGGATCGGCCGAGGGAGACACGAAGCCCGCGCATCTTCGATCCTGAATATGTCCCGGCAATTGTAATGATGACGGCACCGGGCGGTAGCATCCGCTTCAACGATTCGAAGCCGCGCAACGATAAAAATGGGAAGGCTACGCCGCCAGACGATAGACGCTTTCTTTTAACTTTCGGACGGCGAGCCGAGCAAAACGTGCGGATTATGAGGGTTATCTTCGATGCACCAAAGGGACAGCAGGTTCACAGGATTCACCGAGAGTTGGCTCCTGATTATCACTATGATCATCGGAGGAGTGTGCTCGGTTTGAAATCGGACAATTCGATCGTGCGGTACGGTTCGCCAGCCGGTTACAGCGCGAAAGGACGCGCCGCGGCTATTGCAGCAGCCGGAGAGCATTTCGAACGGGCCTCAAAGAAAGACTCAGAAGCTGTGTTGCACATTGCGAGGACGAGGTTGGATTTTGAACGAGAGTTGCGGCGGATGTTTCGACTTGCCGATAGCCTTCACAAGGAACTCGTCAAACGCCGTCGCGCCGAAGAAGGGAACAAGTTATGAAATCGTGGAGCGCTAAATACGGCGAGCAACTTCAGTTGGTGAAAGAATCACTGTGGTTAGACGTGTTCATAGTCGGGACACAGGCAGCGAACAACATTGCTTCCGCTCACGCATTCGAGATTCTTCATGTGAATTCGGATAGAGCGGCGGTGCCGACGCAGGTCAATGTCAGCGAAGGTGAAAGTAGGCAAGAGCGTGCCTGCCTCAGCGCGGTAGCGAGAGCTCTGCAAATTGTCGCTCCGGAGTCGCATATCCGCGTGATCTGTCGACTTGAAAACGTTGTTGAGGCGTTGAGCGGCAGGCGCAAGCTGCGAACCAATGCCGACATATGGCGCGAAATTTCTTCTCTCCGGGAAAATAAGTCGATTCAGCTCTCTGCAATCCGAGCGCCGAATTACGGAAGGGAAGACTTCATTCTGCAAGGTCTGCTGCAAAAAGCACGAGCGGCTCTCGCCCAGGCTTTGAGTGTGCTGCAAACACAATGACGTTTCGTGATCGACGTAAGACCGCTCTAAAGAACAGCATCCGACTCGGGCCGCTCGCAGCATCAGCCAAGTGCGCTATTCCCGGCTGCGGGCGCCAGACCATGAAGGCGGCCCGCGAAGGCCTCGCTCCATTTCATTGCCGACGGCACGTTGAGCACCGGGCGCGTCATGGGTCCCACTGGCGGCCGAGCTTCAAGGCCTCCGAGTTGCGGCCATACATTACGGCGGCAACCGCGTATGTCGGCCTTCGGGCAGCCAATGATAAGTTCATCGCCGCCGCGATTGCGGACATGGGGCGGACGCTAGAGGACGCTGGCCCGGTGGAAATTGCGACGCGCCTCAAAGGCATGTCTGCCACAAAGCGGGCCAAGATTGGACTGGCGAGGCTCCGCGTTGAAGGCGTGCCCCCGCAGCGGATAGTCTCCATCGTCCTCGCCGTTGCGGCCCTCATCAAGGCCGCCCCCACAGCGCCCCGCGCAAAGGAGTTTCGGACGGTGCAAATCTGCAAGGCCGTCCACCGGCTGGCCTCTGGCACGCATCGTGTGTGGGTCCTGGAGGACCATGAGGGCAGGAAGCGGCAGATCGAAATGCACGCCTTCCCCAAGTCTACCGGGCGGGTTCTGCGGGAGATGGGGCGGATGCTGGAGGAGCCCTGCGACTGGGTCATTGAGAAGCATGTCGCGGGCGTCCTCGCCCACCGGCAGCGCTATGGGCGGCCCCGCGCGGAGAGCTGATCGATGTCCCCAAGAATTCGCGGGTCGCAGCATTCGCACGAGCGATCTGGTCGGAGTGAAGCAGTGCGTGCATATCGAGGGTTCAAGGAGGCCACTTTGAACACATGCCTCATTGCCCCATGACGCAATCACCCAACATAATGTGGTTCGATCCACTGCTCCGGGCCAGGACGACCGAGCTTGCTCATTCGGTCCAATGCTTGCGCGACGCGCTGCTGCTCTACGAGACCAACGTTGGCGCGAGGAGGCGAGCCCGGAAGGAAGCGGATGAGGAGAAATTTGGCCTCGCCGTTGAGGCGCTGGCCTGCAACTTGATACTGCTCAGCGCAATCAAATCCAGCCCCAAGCTCGCGGTGCCCCGATCACACAGCTTTCTTTGGCGGGGCGATGGCGGCACCAACCCTGTGTACGGCCAGCACTTCCTATCCGCGATAGATGGGCTTGCATCGCTTGGCCTGATCGAAGAGGAGCGAAGGGGATACAGGCTGTCGGCAAGAATGCGGGAGCCGTCACTCATTCGGCCAAGCGCAGCGCTCAATCAGCATCTTCCGCTGGCACCACCGGATTGGCGAAGCGTCAAGCAGATCGACGACCGCGCCCTGATCATCTTGAAGGAAGGCAAGGATGAAGATGGGCGTGCGGCCGCCATCGCCTTCTCGGAGACAGCAAAAACCCGCCAACTTGCGGGAGAGATGCGGCGCATCAATGAGTTTCTACGTAGCGCTGATATCGAGGTGAGCGGTGATGACACCGGCCTTTCGCTAGGAAAGGACGGCCAAGTCATCGCCCCCTATCGCCGCTCCCTTCGGCGAGTCTTCAATAACGCCGAATGGAAACAAGGGGGCCGCCTTGCTGGCGGCTTCTGGATGGGCATGGAGCGCAACGAGCGGTTTGAGCGCATTCGGATTGATGGTGAGTCAATTGCCGATGTCGATTACAGACAGCTCTTTCCACGCCTCGCCTATGTACGCGCGGACAAGCCGCAGCCGGAAGGTGACATCTATGACGTCGCGGGAAATGGCTCCGGGCGAGATGGCTGGAAGACCCTGATGAACGCGATGTTGTTCTCGGACGGACCACTCCGGAATTGGCCAGAGGGCACGCTTCAGCACTTTCCCTCGGGCACGAAACTCCGGGGCGCCACCGAAATGCTAGCCGCGCGCCATCAGCCTATCGCTCATTTGTTCGGGACCGGGCTAGGCTTCGAGTTGATGCGCATCGAGAGCGATATGTTGATCGGGATCATCACCCATCTGGCGAGCCTCGGGGTCACCGCCCTGCCGCTCCATGACGCGGTGCTGGTCGCGGAATCGAAGGCCCACGTTGCGGCCGACGCGATGCAGGCTGCTTTCAGCATGTGGACAGGATCTTCCTGCGCGATTGTTTCTGTAGAATTTTGTAAGGGATAGCAGCATCTTAGACCGGAAATCGGCCTTACGCCTCCGCTAATGGAGGAGGAAGCTAGAGGGGGGGAGTAAGCTAGAGGGAGGAAACCCAGAGGGTCAAAACTTACAGTTCTCTCTCAGGGGGGGCCTCTAAAGGTTGCCTTCAAGTTGGGAGGGTGAAACCACCCCCTCCTCCACGGTCACCCTAAGCGCGGCCTTTAGGGGTCACCCTTCAGCAACCCTGATGGGTCACCTCCAAGCTCGGGTGAGTGACCACTACCCCCAGCGATGAGATCACCACCTAGCACCCATCTTTTGACCTACATCAAGCGGGCCCTATCGCCCCCCCTTCTGATGGGGAAGCGAGATGGTCATGAGCAAGCACGGCTGGCTTCTGTTGGCGTGGGACCTTTGGGCGCTCCTCCTTGCTGCCCTCTTCATCTGTGGCGTGTTCGTGGAATGACTCTCGGGCTCCCGCGCTGCCGCGCGAGATGGGTTAGGTGTTGAAAGTGACCACTCACGGCTGACACCGGACGAGATAGGGACTAGGCCCGCCCCCTCCGCTGGGGGACAAGCAACCGGTCAGGGGTGGTTTTCAAGGCCTTCGCCAAGCGGGCCAGGACGATTATGGTGCAGTTTCGGGTGCCCCGCTCCACCTGACTGACGTAGGTGCGATCTAGCCCCGCCTCTAAGGCCAAATCCTCTTGGGACAGCCCGAGCCCCTTGCGTGCCTTCCGGACGGCCGCTGCCAACACATCAACGATGCCTGTCTCGTCTTCCATCCACGAGAGCAAGCCGCCATGATGACTTTCGGTCTACGGACTATGAGTCCCATTTTGTGATTGAGCCGTGATGACTATCGTCTACATTGTTTTGGCCGCTTATTGAGGAATGCCAATCATGCCCACCGAAAGCACCGCTCCGAAGTTAGATGAAAACGACCCCATCAAGGTTCTCTTCGATATGGCCAGCTACTGGGCCACCGTCTGGAGCCTCATCGCGCTCTGCCTCTGGCTTGAACATGAGGTTCTCAAGCGTCTCGACATCGAGTCGGGCAGCGTTCGGATTGCCATTCTACTGGTGAGCACACCGGCCATATTCTTGGCGACGGTCACCCGCATTCAGAAGAACCCCAAAGCCCGGCTGATTTTGGAGCGGGCACGTTACGTCGTGGTCTTGGTCGCTGCGGCGTTACTCGGGGCCTATCTTCACGCGAACCACAAAGACAATTCGTATGAGGGTGCTCTGCGCGATGGCGCTGTGCTGGCCTGCGCCAAGATCGCGCAATGCAAGGCAGCAGCAACCGACTATGCCAATACGCGGTAGAATTCCACTCGCTTTTTGGAGCTGCTCGGAGAATTTGCCCAGCGTTTACGCCTAAGAACTGAGCTTTTTCTTCAACGGACCGTCGCCAAGCACAGCCCCGATCCGCTCAAAAAGCTGCTTGCGAAGATCCGCAGCATCACACCACACGATGTGACTGTATTGCCGAGTATCGAAGTGAAGGTCCTTTACGGTGTCCTTGACGGTCCAAATGACGGGAATACCCAAACCCATTGCAAAGCCGGCTTCAAAATACACGCCGCCTCGGGGCTTCTCAGGTTCGCAGGTGAAGTCCGCTACAACGAAACGAGAGCGGCGGATTTCCGCGATGATCTCATCGTCCACCTTGTTAATGTGATGCTTGTTGTCGATCTTCATCGCCGTGTACCCTGCATCTGAGATCGCTCGGGAAATCCCTTGCTCGTACGCTTCTGTCATTTCAGCATTGAACCACATGGCGACGAAGCCCTGATGACTCTCCTGCTCTCGCGTGAAGCCTTCAAATCTCACCCAGCCAGCAGGAGTTAGGGAGTAGTGAAGGGCGTTAAAACTCCGACCTCCGTCGGCTTCGATCCGCTCCTTCTTCGAGATCAGTCCCATGTCCTCCATTGTTCTCAAAAACCCAGCGAGATCCTGGATATCCCTACAATCGGCGCAAGCGATCAACTCGCACTCAGCATCGGATAGCTTTGCAGAAGCGGGTGCGACTCTGAACGTTTGATCCATGCGGGAAGTCTTCTTTCCCAGATAATTCAACAGGGCATTCACCTTTGAGGTGAACGAGAGCGGAGGAATTTCGAGTGCCGCTTCCAAGGTTTCGCTATCAAGTCGCGGTGCAGTTATTCCAAAGGAACGCTGCCGATTTAACCATCGAGTGATAGACAAGTGCGGTTCTAGCCCAGCCGCGACGACTGCTTTCTCCACCGATCCGGTTATGATGTACTTCCCCCCGGCCCGCGGCGAATTGACGATTCGGAAGTCGCCTGTCTGCGGCTCATCCAAAGCCGAAGTGCCCCAGATTGCACAGCTCGTTTTTTTCATGGCATTTCCCTTTCGCATGTAGCCTCTATTCAGATGATACGTGCGGTTTATGCGAGATCGATCGTCGGAAACCGAGCAATAGTATTCGCCTTCGCCTTGATGGTCACGTCCCCGTAGCCTTCCGAGACGTTACGCGGCGCATGCCCCTGAATGGCATCCAGCACGCGCATCTCGACGCCTTGATCAATGCCAACCGTTTTGAAGCGATGCCGCCAGCCGTGGCTAGGATCAACGTTCTTATCCTTCACCACCTCGCGCACGAACGCATTGACCTTATTCCGCGCCGTTTTCACCGCATTGCGCACGCCTAGCTCACCGGCCTTGGGGTCAACGAACAGGTAGCCCCCCATGGACTTCTCATAGAACTCCACGAAGCCTTCCTCGATGATTTGCCGATGGAGCACGACATCACGGGCTTCGTCCGTCTTCACCGGCCCCGCCTCGGGCGTCACATGCAGCACCCAGAGCTTGCCCTCCCGGCGAATGTCCTCCTTGCGAATCTGGATCATCTCGCCCACGCGAGCACCCGTGAAGGCGCACAGCCACGGCACCCACCGCTTGGCCGCTGCCAGCTTCGGGGCTTCTCGGCCGGGCACGAAGTCGCGGGCGTGCTTCAAGATCGCGATGGCCTCCGAATCATAGAATCCCTTGGGCCGGAGCTTGCGCGATTTCCCGACCTTGATGGTGATGCCTTCGGCCGGATTGCTGGGCAGCCTACGATTGACCACCGCCCACCCGAACAATGTCTTCAGGCCCGCGAGATCACTGTCCTTCACGGTCTTCGGGCTAACGCCGCTCTGCACGCGATAATCCTTGAAGCGAACGATGTCCTCCGGTGTCACTCGGCTCGCGGTGTCATGCTTCAGGAATGTCGCAAGACGGGCCATCGAGTTGCGATAGCTCTCATAGGTGCTCTGCTTGCGCCCTGCCAGCTTGGCTTCCTTCCACCAGTCCTCGACCAACCCGGTGAGGGAGTTCTTGGAGGCGCCCCGCTTTGGCTTATCCTTCAGTGCCCCTTCAGGCGCCTGCCAGTCCGGGAAGCGGGCGGCCTTGAGGTCCGGCGCATAGTCCCCTCCCGCATTGCGCTGGCGGCTCATGAAAGCGTCCCGCAACGCCATCCAGAAAGCGACCAGCAACATGGCGCGCGTTTCGCTGTCCACGCGGCGAATGCCCTTGGTCAGCAAGAGGCGATCCACGATGGGGCCAAGCGGCTTTTCCAAGTGCTTGGGCTCGCCATCCTTGCCGACCTTTTCCCACATCGTCACGACGGCCGCCCATTGAGCTTCCTGCTCGTCCTGGCTGTCGGTGTCTGGCGCCCAGCCAACTCCGGGCGTGTGCACCATGGCGACACTCCGGGCGCGGCTCTCGCTGTCCGCCCAAACGCGATAGAGTTCGCCCGCCAAGGCCGTCGCCTGTCGGTGGCTCAGATGTACAGGAGCATCATTGCGGAACGCCGCCCAGACGGATTCCAGATAGGCCGCCGCGAGCGCGTGACGCGTCTTAACCTCGCTGGGCTCGGTGGCGCGAAGGGAGAACCGGACGGCCTGAGCGCCCTCGCTAAGCGTCACGAAGACGAAGCCATCACCAAGCGGTATCGCCAATTCGATACCGACCGCTTTGCGACGGACATCAGCCGGAATGCGCTGCACGAAAAGAGGAAAACGAGACCCGTCCCGCCGCATCGGCCGAACAACCCTGAACAGCAATGTTACACCCCATTGTTACACAGTCGGGGCCAACACAACACTCTGAAAGGGCTTATCTATCTGGATTTGTTTGCGATCCAGAATTGTATGGTGCCCAGGAAAGGACTCGAACCTTCACGGCCGTTAAGCCACTGGCACCTGAAGCCAGCGCGTCTACCAATTCCACCACCTGGGCATGCCGTTTGGGGCACGGAGGCGGTTACTACGGTTCGGTGACGCCGTTGTCAATTCATGCGTGACCCGGGTTTGGGGATGCCGATTGCGCATCGCAAACTGGCCCGATACAAGCCTGACAAGACGCACTCTTTTCCGCAGGAACGGCTCCCATGGCATCGAATCTGGAAACTCTCGTCACGGTTTTCGGCGGATCGGGGTTTTTGGGCCGCAGCGTGGTCCGCGCCCTGTGCAAGCGCGATTACCGGGTCCGGGTCGCGGTCCGGCGGCCGGAACTGGCCGGATTCCTCCAGCCGCTCGGCCGGGTCGGGCAGGTCCATACCGTGCAGGCCAATTTGCGCTATCCGGCCTCGGTCGAGGCGGCGCTGCGTGATTCGCATGTCGTGATCAACCTGGTCGGGGTCCTCACTGAAGCCGGCGAGCAGACATTCGACGCCGTCCAGGCCAGGGGCGCCGAAACGGTCGCGAAGGCCGCCGCCGCGGCAGGGGCCCGCCTGGTGCATGTCTCGGCGATCGGCGCCGATGCCGAATCACCCTCGCGCTACGCCAGGGCCAAGGCGGCCGGCGAGGCTGCGGTCCTGTCCGCGGTGCCCTCGGCCACGATCTTCCGCCCCTCGGTGATGTTCGGCCCCGAGGACCAGTTCACCAACCGCTTTGCCGCGCTGGCCCGGATGTCGCCGGTGCTGCCGCTGATCGGCGGCGAAACCAAGATGCAGCCGGTCTATGTCGGCGACGTCGCCACCGCGATCGCGAACGCCGTCGACGGCAAGGCCAAGGCAGGCGCTCCTTACGAACTCGGCGGGCCGGAAGTGCTGACCATGCGCGAGATCATCGAGACCATCCTGGAGATCACCGACCGCGAGCGCATGCTGATCCCGCTGCCGTTCGGCCTCGCCCGCTTCCAGGCCGCGTTCCTGCAATTCGCGCCGGGCGCGTTCAAGCTGACGCCGGACCAGGTCACGTTGCTCGAGCGCGACAATGTGGTGTCGGATACGGCGAAGGCCGCCGGGCTGACGCTGGAAGGGCTCGGCATCACCGCCGATTCGCTGGAAGCGATTGCCCCGCAATATCTCTGGCGCTTCCGCGCCGCCGGGCAGTTCCAGCGCAAGAGCGCGTGAGGTTCTTACCTCTCCCGCAAGCGGGCGAGGGAGCACACCTTCAGCGCGGCGGCGGCGCCACTTCTTCAACCCTCAGAACTTCAACTTCTTGAACACCGCTTCCGGCAGCGTCTTGATGATCAGCATCACGAGGCGCCATTTGCCGCTGACATAGACGACGTCGGTTTTGTTCTCGACCGCCTGGAGAATGGCATCGCCGACCACCGGCGCTTCGACGGTGAGCGGGCCGATCAGCTTCATGCCCTCCGTCATCTTGGTGCGGACGAAGCCGGGCTTGACGGTGACGACATGCACGCCGCCACGGCTGGCGCGGGCGCGCAGGCCCGACAGGAAGGCGGAGAAGCCGGCCTTGGCCGAGCCATAGACATAGTTCGAGGCGCGGCCGCGATCGCCGGCCACGGACGACACGCCGACAATCGTGCCGCTGCCACGCGCGAGGAATCTCTCCGCGAACAGGCCGAGGATCAGCGCGGGCCCTTCGTAGTTCGAGCGCATGATCGCGGTGGCATGGACAAGGTCGCTCTCGGCATTCTGCTGCACGCCGAGGAGGCCGACGATCGAGATGACGACATCGGGCAATGCCGGCAGGCCGCTCACAAAGCCCTCGAATGCGGCGGTGTCGAGCACATCGAATTTATGGAGCCCGACGTCGATCGCGTAGCGCGCGCGCAGATCGGCGGCGTCGGGCTCGAGCGCGACTACGTCGCGGCCGGCGAGACCGACATCGTATCCCGCCTTGGCAAAGGCGCGCGCCGCGGCGCGGCCGATGTCGGAGGAGCCGCCGAGCACCAATACAGACTTGCGTGACGTCACGGCCTAGACCTCATCAAACAGACGCTGTGAAAGTTTCGATCGGATGTTGCCGGCAGGATCGAGCGATTTGCGGATCGCGTTGAAACGCTGCAAGGCAGGATAGCCCGCCACGAAGGTCGCGCGCGACTGGCGCGCGTCTTTCGCCAGATACAGCCTGCCGCCGGCGGCGACGACGAGGCGATCGATCTCGTCGAGAAAGTTCAGGATGTCGCCCTTCACGGGGAAATCCAGCGCGAGCGTGTAACCGGGCAGCGGGAACGACAGGATGCCGTCGCCCTGGCCGAGCTTCTTGAGCACGGCGAGGAAGGAGGCATCGCCGCGCCGCGCGACACGATCGAGAATGTCGCCGAGAACGGCGCGCGCGCCGGCTTGCGGGATCACGCATTGATGCTGGAGGAAGCCGCGCTTGCCATAGATCCGATTCCACGCCCTGATGCTGTCGAGCGGAAAGAAATACGGATAGAGCGAGACCACATGGCTGGCGCCGGCGCGCCGCGCGCCCATGCGGTAGTAGAGCTCGTTGAAGGCGCGGACGCTGGTGCGGTTCAATGCCATCGACGGCAGGTCGACCGGCACGCTGAGGCGAGACTCCTTGCCGAGCGGAAATACATCGGCGCCTTCCGCCAGCTCGCCTCTGCCCGCGTGCTCGCCGAGATAGATCAGCGAACGGCCGAGATCGCGGCCTCGTGCCACGCAATCGATCCACGCCACCGAATAGGTCGCTGCATCGCCCGCCTCGAGCGCGCGTATCGCGGCATCGAGATCGGACGCGGAGATCACCCGCTCGCGGATCCACCCGGTCTCGACCCGGCGCAGCCGTATCGTCGCTTCGAGGATGATGCCGGTCAGGCCCATGCCACCGACGGTCGCGAAGAAGGCATCGGAGTTCTGTTCGCGCGAGGCCTCGATGACCTCGCCCTGCCCGGTGCGCAGCAGGAGGCTGTCGACATAGCGGCCGAAGCCGCCCTCGCAATGATGGTTCTTGCCGTGAACGTCGGCGGCGATGGCGCCGCCGATCGAGACGAAGCGGGTGCCGGGCACGACGAAAGGCAGAAAGCCACGCGGGCCAAAGGTGTCGATCAGGTCCGACAGGAGAACGCCGGCTTCGAGGCGGATGCGCCCGGTTGCCGGATCGAACGACCTGACCCGGTCGAAGCCGGTCATGCCGATCGTCCTGACGGCGCCGATCGCGGCATCGCCATAGGCGCGGCCGTTGCCGCGCGCGACGGTGCCGGCGGAGACGGCTTCGCCGACCGCCGCAAACGAGCGCGGGCGCAGCACATCGCTATCGACAACCGGGAAACGCCCCCAGCCGCTGACGAGGGTCATGGCTCAGCTCCTGTGCCGGACGCGCGCCGCCCGGCGTTGGAACTGACCTGACTACCGATCAAAAGCTTATTTTGCGTTGAAAACGCCGGTCCAACCGTTACGGACCATAAGCCTACCTGCCGAGCGCCAGCGCGATCAGGCCGAGCGTGCCGACGATGACGCGCCACCAGGCGAACACCACGAAGCCGTGCCGGGTGACATATTCCAGGAACGTCTTGACCACGATGATCGCGGTGATGAACGACACCACGAAGCCGATCGCGACGATGCCCATATGGTCCATCGTCATCTCGGAGCGGTTCTTGTAGAAGTCGTAGGCGAACGCACCGATCATGGTGGGGATGGCGAGAAAGAACGAGAACTCCGCCGCCGCGCGCTTGTCGGCGCCCAGGAACATCGCTGCGACGATGCTGGCGCCGGAACGCGACACGCCCGGGATCATCGCGACGCACTGCGCGATGCCGATATAGAGATACATCAGCAGCGGAAACCTGGTGGCGTCGTGCTCGCGCGGCTTGAGGTCGAGCTTGTCGACCCAGAGCAGGATGGCGCCGCCGACGATCAGCGTGAAGCACACGACCCAGGGATTGAACAGCACGCTCTTGATGTACTTGCCGGCGACGAGGCCGACGACGACAGCGGGCAGGAACGCGACCAGCACGCCAACCACGAAGCGACGCGAATAGGTGTCGCCCGTGAAGAAGCCGATCACGACGTCCCAGAGCTTCTTGAAGTAGAGCCCGACGATCGCGAGGATCGCACCCAGCTGGATCAGAACCGTAAACGAATCCCAGAACGCGCCTTCACCGAGATGGAAGAAGCGTTCCGCGAGCAGCAAATGGCCGGTCGAGGACACGGGAAGGAACTCGGTCACACCCTCGATGATGCCGAGGATCACTGCCCGTATTGCGTCTGACATATTTACGGTCCATTTCGGCTGGAAAAGCGGGGCTCTTCTCGCCTATTCGCCCCCATGCCGCAATCGCAAAATGCGAAATCACGCCCTTGCCTCGCGGTTTTGAAGGACTAGTGTGGCGCCGCACAAACATTGATGGAATCTTAAGCACCATCAAATAGTCAAAGGCTTCATGTTTACGCTGTTTCATCATCCGTTCTGTCCGCATTCGCGTTTCATCCGCCTGATCGCGGGCGAATACGGGCTCGACCTCAAGTTGGTCGAAGAGCGCAGCTGGGAGCGGCGCGAGGCGTTTCTGTTGCTCAACGCGGCCGGCACGACGCCCGTTCTGGTAGACGACGAGCAGCCGCCGATCCCGGGCGCGGCGATCATCGCCGAATATGTCGACGAGGCCTATGGCGCCGAGATGGGACCCAAGCGCCTGATGCCGGAAGCCATCGGCGAGCGCGTCGAGGTGCGCCGGCTGATGGCCTGGTTCAACGAAAAATTCTTCGAGGAGGTCTCGCACCCTCTCGTCACCGAGCGCATCTACAAGCGCTTCATGAGCGAGGAGAACGGCGGCGGCCCGCCTTCGGCCGACGTGATGCGTGCCGCCAAGGCCAATGTGCGCTATCATCTGGCCTATATCGGCTGGCTGGCGCAGACGCGTAATTTCCTCGCCGGCGACCGGCTCACTTACGCGGATCTCGCCGCCGCGGCGCATCTCTCGGCGATCGACTATCTGGGCGACGTGCCATGGAGCGAGGACGACGCAGCAAAGGCGTGGTACGCGCGGGTGAAGTCCCGCCCGTCGTTCCGTCCGCTGCTGAGCGAATGGCTGGCCGGCGTGCCGGCGTCGCGGACCTACGTGGACCTGGATTTCTGAACTCCGATCCGACTGAACTGAAAGCGGCGCTCACGCGCGAGGCGCGGGCACTCGGCTTCGACTGCATCGGCGTCACTGCACCTGGCACGATCGAGACCGCCGGAAAATACTTCCTTGAATTCATCGCATCCGGCGGCCATGGCGACATGGACTGGCTCGCGGCGCAGCCGGAGCGCCGGGTCGATCCGCGCGGGCTATGGAGCGATGTGCGCAGCGTCATCATGCTCGGCGTCAATTACGGCCCGGACCAGGATCCGCTCGCAATTCTCGAGCAGCGCATGCGCGCGGCGATCTCGGTCTATGCGCAGGGCGACGACTATCACGATCTCATCAAGAAACGCCTGAAGGCGCTGGCGCGCTGGCTGGTCGCGACGGTACCGTCGGACGTGAAAGTGTTCGTCGACACCGCCGCGGTGATGGAGAAGCCGCTGGCACAGACCGCGGGTCTCGGCTGGCAGGGCAAGCACACCAACCTCGTCTCGCGCGAATTCGGCTCGTGGCTGTTCCTCGGCGCGATCTACACCACGCTGGAGCTGCCGCGCGACGATGCCGAGATCGATCATTGCGGCTCGTGCCGGGCCTGTCTCGACATCTGCCCGACGGCGGCGTTCCCCGCGCCCTACAAGCTCGATGCGCGGCGCTGCATCTCCTATCTCACCATCGAGAACAAGGGACCGATCCCGCACGAATTTCGCAAAGCCATCGGCAATCGCATCTATGGCTGCGACGATTGCCTCGCTGCGTGCCCCTGGAACAAGTTTGCGCAGGAGGGGCGCGAGGCCAAGCTCGCCGCGCGCAGCGAATTGCGCGCGCCTGGTCTCGCCGAGCTCGCACGCCTCGACGACGCCGCGTTCCGCGCGCTGTTCACGAAGTCGCCGGTGAAGCGGATTGGTCGCGATCGCTTCTTGCGGAACGTGCTGATTGCGATTGGCAACTCGGGTGAGGCGGAGCTCACGGAAGAAGCGCGGCGGTTGCTGGAGGATGCAAGCCCGCTGGTGCGTGGCGCTGCGGTGTGGGCGCTGGGACAATTGATGGGACGGGACGAGTTTGAGGCGATGAAGGGCGCGGCGTTAGGCGAAGAATCGGACGAAGGCGTTCGTCAGGAGTGGCACGCCCACCCTTGATTTCCCCGTGCGTTTCTTCAATCTCGCGCGCATGACAAACCTGCCTTTCTTCACCCGCGACGGCGATACATTCCATCCGACGGAAGCCGCCAACGGTCCGTGGGATCCGAAATCGCTGCACGGACGCGTCGTCGTCGGGCTGCTCGGCTTTGCGATCGAGGAGCGCCATTCCGGTCCCGAATTGATGCCGGCGCGGCTCACCGTCGACATGTTCCGGCTGCCGACCATCGACAAGCCGATCGAGGTGACGACGCGCCTGGTGCGTGACGGCCTGCGCATCCGCGTGGTCGAGGCGGAGTTCGTCTCAGGCGGTGTCAGCATGGCGCGGGCCTCGTGCCAGCTGCTGCGCAAGACGCAAAATCCGAACGGCAACGTCTGGTCGCCGTCGAACTGGGACGCGCCGAAGCCGGCCGACATTCCAAAACCCACCGATCCCAGGCTCGGCATGAACGGCAAATGGACGACGCGCCCCATCGTCGGCCATATGGGCTCGCTCGGCCCGCGAAAGCTCTGGATGAGCGAGGTGCGCGAGCTCGTCGCCGGCGTGCCGATGACGCCGTTCGTCCATGTCGCCACCGGCGCCGATTTCGCCAGCCCGTTTGCGAACGCCGGCGACAACGGGCTCGGCTACATCAACAGCGACGTGACGATCTATCTGCACCGACTGCCGGTGACGAACTGGATCGGCTTCGAGGTGGTGAACCATCACGCCACCGACGGCGTCGCGATCGGCGAATGCTGGCTCTATGACGAGCAGGGCCCGATCGGCACCGCGACGGTGGCCGCACTGGCGCAGCGCAAGCCGATGACGAATCCGTCGAAGCGGTAGCTCTCCGCCGTCAATCCGGGTCCGCGCCGTGCACCAGATGCCGCTTCATCTCCGGCCGTGCCTTCAGCTCCGCGCCCTGCTTGGCGATGATCTTGGCAATCCGCTCGGGTGCGAACTTCAGATCGACGAACGCCGGCGCGGTATTGGCGACCTCGTGATAGCTCACGATCTTGCCGCCGTTCAGCGTCATGATCGCGACACCCTCGAACATCGCCCGCGCGCCGTTCGCCTCTGGCAAGGTCGAGCGATAGCTGAAGGTGTAGCGCGCATAGAGCGTGGTGCCGTCGGTGACGGGATCGTGCATGTCCCAGCGGAAATCGGTCGCCGTGCGATAGAACCAGTCGTCGATCATCGCAGCGATCTTCTCGCGGCCGGCGAAGGCGCCGTAGAACACGTCGTGATAGACGCCGTCCTCGGTGAACAGCTCGGCGAATGCATGGCCGTTGCGCTGCTCGACGGCATCACAGAACGCGCGCAGCATGGCGGTGGTGGTCATTGTTGCCTCCTGAAGGAAGAAGGCACTTCACTCGATCTCTGCCACCGCGGCAAGAATGCGCGCGATGTCCTGCGGGCGGGAGAGGCGGTGATCGCCGTCCTGGATCATGGTCAGCACGACGTCGTCGGCCGGCAGGCGATGTGTCAGCGCGAAAGCGTGCTGCCAGGGCACGTCGGGATCCTTCGCGCCTTGCAGGATGCGGACCGGGCAGCCGAGATCGATGGCGCTGCCGAGCACGAGGTGGTTGCGGCCTTCCTCTATCAGGTTCCGGGTGATCGGATAGGGTGAGCCGTCGCCATATTCGGATGGCCGCAGCCAGAGGCCCTTGGTCTCGATCTCCTGCTTCACCGCAGGCGAAAAATTCTTCCACATCAGCTCTTCGGTGAAGTCCGGCGCAGGCGCGATCAGCACGAGCCCTGCGAGCGAGGCCGCACCAGAACGCTTCCTGATCTCGCGCGCGAGCAGCAGCGCCATCCAGCCGCCCATGGAGGAGCCGATCAGGACCTGCGGACCGGCGCAGAACCGCTCGAACACCGCCACGCACTCCTCCAGCCAGCGTCCGATGGTTCCATCGGCGAAATCGCCGCCGGATTCGCCGTGACCGGAATAGTCGAACCGGACCATGGCGCGGCCATGATCCCGGGCCCAGGCGTCCAGCGCCAGGGCCTTGCTGCCCTGCATGTCGGACTTAAATCCGCCGAGCCAGACCAGCCCGGGGCCCTGTCCGTGCCGGCTGCGCACCGCGATCCTGCGCGCGGACGGGCCCTCGCCCACATCGATGGAGCCGAGCACGGCATCGGGAATTGCATGGCTCATGGAACGTTTGCCCTGGCTGCGCGGTTTGAGCTGTCGGGTCGAATTCCGCAACGCCGGAGACCGGCATTGTCCCTTTGGGACGCTTGCGGAACGGAAGCAAGGTGTCTATGTCGGTCAGCGTGCCTAGGCGTGACCGAAATACCTCGCATTTGAGGGTTTTTCGTTTCGCGCACGAGCGAATTGCTTGCCGGCAAACGTATCTTCCTGCAAAGTAGCGGCCTCTTTCACAACTTTGGAGAACCACCCATTCGCCGTCCCAATAAAGCCCCGCCCGTCGCCAGCAAAGACGGGCCGCGCATCAATGATGATATTCGCAATGCGCAGATCCAGCTGATCGATCAGGCCGGTGACAACAAAGGCACGGTTGAGACCGTTGCCGCCATCCGCATGGCCCAGGAAGCCGGCATGGATCTGGTCGAGATCTCGCCGAACGTCAGCCCTCCCGTCTGCAAGATCATGGACTACGGGAAGTATAAGTATTCGGCCCAGAAAAAAGCTGCCGAAGCCCGCAAGCGGCAGAAGATCGTCGAGATCAAGGAGATCAAGCTCCGCCCGATGATCGACGACCACGATTACGACGTGAAGATGCGCGCGATGCAGCGGTTCTTCGAAGAGGGCGACAAGGTCAAGATCACGCTGCGCTATCGCGGCCGCGAAATGGCGCACCAGGAGATCGGCACCAAGCTGCTCGACAAGATCAAGACCGACGTCGCCGAGCTCGCCAAGGTCGAGCAGGACGCCAGGTTCGAGGGCCGTCAGGTCGTCATGGTGCTGGCGCCGCGCTGAGCTTTGTTTTCAGTTGAGATTCAACGGCCCGTCCGGACATCCGGCGGGCCGTTTTGTTTAAGGGATCATGCGAGCCGCGGGAGAGGTCGGCGCGAAGCGCCGGGTGAGGGCTTTCTCCTCTTGGGGGTTCTCGCTTGCGGAGATACCCCCTCCCCAACCCTCCCCCGCAAGCGGGAGAGGGAGTGCACCGTCTCCGTGATTGCGATCTCAGGTCCTTGTCGCCTGCCAGGTGCCGCTGCAGCGGTCGCCGGAGATGATGCCGTTCCACGAACCGGCGCCGTTCACGCCGGCGAGCCGGCCGCCGCCGCTGGCGTGGGAGGCGCCGACCGAGACCTGGACTGCGACCGCGCCGCCGCGATTGATCTTGCCGGAGACCCGGCCGCCGCCGGCAGACGACACCCGGCTACCGGTCACGGTGAAGGGGACGCTGTAGCCGGAGCTGCAATTGCCCCGCGTGGTGGCGAAGGTGACGTTCCAGATGCCATCATAGCCGCCGACGCGGGCATCGGCAGTCGATGGCAGCGTGGTCGTGGCGAGCACGGCCAGAAGCGCCAGATGGCGCGGACGGGCGAAAACCGTCAAAGAGGGAAGCGATCGGGAAAAATGGGCCATTTTGGTCCTGCTCCAGGCGACAGGCTTGGACATGAGGGTCGCAATTCCGAATAGTCGCCGGGCTGGTTTCGCCGGTTCATCGTTGCCAATCGGCTTGTCCTCTGTCATAAGCCCAGCCTTCATCGCCCGGCTGATTAAGGGCTGCCGTGGCGGTGTTTCGTGCGGGTTTCGCGCTTGTTCGCAAAACTTGAGCACAATCAACGCTCTAACGAGCATTTTTGACGGCCAGCCGCCTTCGCGGGCGGATCTCTGTGGCCATTAGGAGAGCCAAATGCCCAAGCTGAAGACCAAATCGGGCGCTAAAAAGCGCTTCAAGGTGACTGCCACCGGCAAAGTGATGTTCGCCCATCGCGGCAAGCGTCACGGCATGATCAAGCGGACGAAGAAGCAGATCCGTCAACTGCGCGGCACCGCGGTGCTGTTCAAGACCGACGGCGACAACGTCAAGAAGTACTTCTTGCCGAACGCCTGATCGCGTCCAAGATCATTGCCAACTCCGCCGCGTTCCGCGCGGCGATCCGAAAACCAAGTCACCTCTGAAGGATATTTGTCATGTCACGCGTCAAACGCGGTGTGACCGCCCACGCCAAGCACAAGAAAGTCTACAAGGCCGCCAAGGGTTTCTACGGCCGCCGCAAGAACACCATCCGCGCCGCCAAGCCGGCCGTGGAGAAAGCCCAGCAGTACGCGTTCCGTGATCGCAAGCGCAAGAAGCGGACGTTCCGCGCGCTCTGGATCCAGCGCATCAACGCTGCCGTCCGCCCGTTCGGCCTGACCTACAGCCGATTTATCGACGGCATGGCCAAGTCCGGGATCACCGTGGACCGCAAGGTGCTGTCGGATCTCGCGATCAGCGAGCCCGCGGCGTTCCAGGCGATCGCCGAGAAGGCCAAGGCCGCCCTTGCGGCGTAATGCGGCCAAGGCTGCGCTGGCGGCGTAAGCCGTCCTCCACTGTCCTCTGCGCAGCGTTGAACTTGTGATGGCCCGGGCAGAGGCGCGTCTCGGCGCTTGACTGCCCCGGCCGTCATCACTCGCGCAAACACTTCTCCGACGTGGAAGCCCGGCGCAACGCCGGGTCTGACGGGCTAGGATCATCGGCTCAGCATCCTGGCCAAAAGGGATTGCCATGACCGATCTTGCCCAGCTCCAAGCCCAGATCATCGCCGACATCGCCGCCGCCGCCGACGAGGCCGCGCTCGAAGCCGTCCGCGTTGCCTCGCTCGGCAAGAAGGGCTCGATCTCAGCCTTGCTGGCAACGCTCGGCAAGATGTCGCCGGACGAGCGCAAGACGCAAGGCGCCGCGATCAACCAGGCCAAGGACGAAGTTACCCAGGCGCTCACTGCCCGGCGCGACGTGCTGAAATCGGCGGCACTCGATGCGCGGCTCGCGTCCGAGACCGTCGACGTCACGCTGCCGCTGCGCGATGCCCCGACCGAGGCCGGCCGCATCCATCCGCTGAGCCAGGTCTGGGACGAGCTGACCACAATCTTCGCCGACATGGGATTCTCGGTTGCCGAAGGCCCCGACATCGAGACCGACGATTACAACTTCACCAAGCTGAATTTTCCGGAAGGCCATCCGGCGCGCGAGATGCACGACACCTTCTTCTTCCATCCGAAGGAGGACGGCTCGCGCATGCTGCTGCGAACCCACACCTCGCCGGTGCAGGTGCGCACGATGCTGAGCCAGAAGCCGCCGATCCGCGTGATCTGCCCGGGCCGCACCTACCGCATCGATTCGGACGCGACCCACACGCCGCAATTCCACCAGGTCGAAGGCCTCGTCATCGACAAGCACTCGCATCTCGGCCACCTCAAATGGATCCTGCACGAGTTCTGCAAGGCGTTCTTCGAGGTCGACCACATCAACATGCGCTTCCGCCCGTCGTTCTTCCCGTTCACCGAGCCGTCGCTGGAAGTCGACATCCAGTGCCGCCGCGACAAGGGCGAGATCCGCTTCGGCGAGGGCGAGGACTGGCTCGAGATTCTCGGCTGCGGCATGGTGCATCCGAACGTGCTGCGCGCCTGCGGCATCGATCCCGACGAGTACCAGGGCTTCGCCTGGGGCATGGGCATCGACCGCATCGCCATGCTGAAATACGGCATCGCCGATCTGCGCCAGCTGTTCGACAGCGACGTCCGCTGGCTGTCCCATTACGGCTTCAAGCCGCTCGAAGTGCCAACGCTGGCTGGGGGGTTGAGCTCGTGATGGCCTGCTGGGACACGATCGCTCCAGCCGCGATGACGGTCGGACTCCCTCTCCCGCGTGCGGGGGAGGGTTGGGGTGGGGGTCTCTCCTCGATGGGGTTGCCAATGGTTGATCCTGAACATCCAGACTGGAAGGTCTCTGGCAAGCTGCGGGGCAATGCTCGCGCGCTCAGGCGCGACTCTACCGATGCGGAGCGGGTCCTCTGGTCGGAGCTGCGCGGCCACCGACTGAACGGTGCGGGCTTCCGCCGCCAGGTACCGATCGACCACTACGTCGCCGATTTCATCTGTCACGCCGCCAGACTCGTCATCGAGCTCGATGGCGGCCAACACTTCTCGGATGACGGCGAGCGCGCCGACGCGCGTCGCTCTGCCGCCATCGAAGCGAAGGGCTTCAAGGTGCTTCGCTTCAGCAACCTTGATGTCATGACCAATCGTGCCGGCACTCTCGAAAAAATCGCGACCACCATCGCGGAGAGAGCCCCCACCCCAGCCCTCCCCCGCAAGCGGGAGAGGGAGCAGACCGTCTCCGTGGAGAAAAAGCAGCCATGAAATTCACCCTCTCCTGGCTGAAGGATCATCTCGAGACCGACGAGCCGCTCGACAAGCTCGCCGAGAAGCTCACCATGATCGGGCTCGAGGTCGAGAACATCGAGGACAAGGCCAAGGCGCTGAAGCCCTTCACCATTGCGAAGGTGATCTCGGCCGAGCAGCATCCGAATGCGGATCGCCTGCGCGTCTGCATGGTCGATACCGGTGACGGCGGTGCGCCGGTGCAGGTCGTGTGCGGCGCGCCGAATGCGCGGGCCGGCCTCGTCAGCGTGTTCTCGGCCCCCGGGACCTACATTCCCGGCAAGGACATCACGCTCGGTGTCGGCACCATCCGCGGCGTCGAGAGCCGCGGCATGCTGTGCTCGGCGGCCGAGCTGCAGATCTCCAACGACCATGACGGCATCATGGAATTGCCGGCGGATGCGCCTGTTGGCGCCGGCTATGCCGAATGGGCCGCGCTTGGCGATCCCGTGGTCGAGATCAATTTGACGCCGAACCGGCAGGACTGCACCGGCGTGCACGGCATCGCGCGGGACCTCGCCGCCGCCGACATGGGCAAGTTCAAAGACCCGGCCATCAAGCCGATCAAGGGCGAGTTCGCGTGCCCGGTGAAGGTCACGGTCGAGGATTCCACACTCTGTCCAGGCTTCGCGCTGCGCCTCGTGCGCGGTGTCAAGAACGGTCCGTCGCCGGAATGGCTGCAGAAGCGGCTGACCGCAATCGGGCTGCGTCCGATCAACGCGCTGGTCGACATCACCAACTTCATGACCTACGACCGCGCGCGGCCGCTGCACGTGTTCGACGCCAGGAAGGTGAAGGGCAATCTCGTCGTGCGCCGCGCGCGCGAGGGCGAGACGCTGCTCGCGCTCGACGGCCGCACCTACAATCTCGATCCCGCCATCTGCGTGATCGCGGACGAGCACGGCGTCGAATCGCTCGCCGGCATCATGGGCGGCGAAGCCTCCGGCTGCGACGATGATACCACCGACGTGCTGATCGAATCGGCGCTGTGGAACGAGATCAACATCGCCCAGACCGGCCGCAAGCTCGGCATCAATTCGGATGCGCGCTACCGCTTCGAGCGCGGCGTCGATCCGGCCTTCATGGTGCCGGGGCTGGAGCTGGCGACCAAGCTCGTGATGGAGATGTGCGGCGGCGCGCCGTCCGAGACCGTCGTGGTCGGCAAGGCCTTTGGCGACGACCGGGTGATCGATTTCCCCGTGACCGAGGTCAAGCGCCTCTCCGGCATCGAGGTGCCGCAGCCAGAGATGAAGCGCATCCTGACCCATCTCGGCTTCATGATGGCGGGCCCCGGCCCGGTGGTGAAGGTTGCGGTGCCGTCGTGGCGCACGGATGTGCACGGCAAGGCCGACATCGTCGAGGAGATCGTCCGCATCTACGGCGTCGACAAGGTGCCAATGACGCCGTTCGAGCGCGGCGAGGACGCGCGCAAATCGGTGCTGACGCCGCTCCAGCTGCGCACGCGCCGCGCCCGGCGCGCGCTCGCAAGCCGCGGCATCATCGAAGCGGTGACCTGGTCCTTCATCACGAAGTCCGCGGCGAAATTGTTCGGCGGCGGCCAGCGCGAGCTCGAAGTCGCCAACCCGATCGCGTCTGACCTCTCCGACATGCGCCCGACCCTTTTGGCGGGCCTGATCGCGGCCGCACAAGCCAATGCCAATCGTGGCGTCAGCGATGTCGCGCTGTTCGAGGTCGGCCAAATCTTCAAAGGCGACCGTCCGCAGGACCAGTTCATGGCGGCGAGCGGCGTACGCCGCGGATTTGCCTCCTCTGAAGGTCTGGGACGGCACTGGTCGGGCTCGACGCAAGCTGATGCGTTCGACGCCAAGGCGGATGCGCTGGCCGTGCTGGCAGCCGCCGGCGCGCCGATGCAGGCGCTGCAGATCGTCGCCGGCGGGCCGGCATGGTTGCATCCGGGCCGCTCCGGCACGATCCAGATCGGGCCGCAGAACGTGCTCGGCACTTTCGGCGAGGTGCACCCCAGAGCGCTCGAAGCGCTCGGTGCCGACGGTCCGCTGATGGTGTTCGAGGTGATCCTCGACCGCATCCCCGAGGCGAAGAAGAAGCCGACCCGCGCCAAGCCCGTGATCGAGCTGTCGGCATTCCAGCCCGTCACGCGCGACTTCGCCTTCATCGTCGATCGTACCGTGAAGGCCGGCGACATCGTGCGGGCCGCGCAAGGCGTCGACAAGAAGCTGATCACCGGCGTGAACGTGTTCGACGTCTACGAGGGCAAGGGCATCGACGACGACAAGAAGTCGATCGCGATCGCGGTGACGATCCAGCCGCGCGAGAAGACACTGACCGACCAGGAGATCGAGGCCGTGGCTGCGAAGATCGTGGCCGAGGTCACCAAGAAGACCGGCGGCACGCTGCGGGGATGAGTATTGCGGACTTCCTTCCGAGGGATGTCAGCCTCACCATTGCGATGGCGCTCTGCGCCGTCGCCTTCGTTTCCGGCACTGCACGCGGCTTCTCCGGCTTCGGCTCGGCGCTGATCTTCATGCCGCTGGCAAGCAGCATTGCTGCGCCACGGCTCGTCGCCGCCTTGCTTCTGGTGATCGATTTCGTCGCGGCGGCACCGCTGCTGCCCGACGCTTGGCGTAAGGCCGACCGCAAGGCGACCGCGGTCATCGTGCTGGGCGCGCTGGTCGGCGTACCCGTCGGCACCTATTTCCTCAGCGTGCTCGAGCCCGTCACCACGCGCTGGATCATCTCCTGCTTCGTCGCCGCGCTGTTGCTCCTGCTGCTGTCGGGTTGGCGCTATCGCGGCAAGGACCACACCTGGCTCTCGGTCGGCATTGGCGGCCTGTCGGGCTTCTGTAGTGGCCTCGCGCAGACCGGCGGCCCGCCGATCGTCGGCTACTGGCTCGGCCGCCCGATCGCGCCGATCGTCGCGCGCGCCAATATCGTGCTGTTCTTCGGCGCGTCTGATTTCTTCTCGATGATCAGTTACGCGTCCACGGGTCTGATCAGCCGCGAGTCGCTCGTGCTCTCGCTGATCGTCGGGCCGGTCTATGCGGCTGGCGTCGCATTCGGCGCCTCGCTGTTCGGCCGCGCCAGCGAGAAGGTGTTTCGCAGCATCTGCTACGGGCTGATTGCGATGGCCGTGATCGCGGGACTGCCGCTGCTGGACGGGGTGTTGCGCTGATCCATCCGTCGTCCCGGCGAACGCCGGGACCCAGACCGCGTGATTTCGCGAGTGAGATCGGTTGCAGTACCAGGCGCAAAGTCTTCGCCAAACTTCTCCCTGGGCGTATGGGTCCCGGATCTGCGCTTCGCTTGTCCGGGACGACAGTGGAGTTTGTTGCGGCTTAGTTGCCCTGCTGCCGCGGCGCCCTGCGGCGCTTGGTCGATTGCGTCGGCACGTCGGCGGGCTCGTCCTTGAGCGCACCGATCTTGCGCAAGGCTGCGTCCGCGGCGCGTTCACCGCTTTCCCAGGCGCCGTCGACGGTGCCCCACAGCGTCTCGTGGGTGGCTTCGCCGGCGAGGAACACATTGCCGATCGGCTCTGTCAGGATTTTCCGCGACAGTTGACCGCCCGGGGCGGCCGCCGACATCGCGCCCATCACGTAGGGCGAGGCGTTCCAGCGCGTCGCGCTGGTCTTCTGCACGGCGACCGCGGCCTCGCTGCCGAACAGTTTTGTGATCCATTCGCGGGCGAAGGCCGCCATTGCCTTCTCGCCCTGCTCGGAGAGATCGCGGCCGAACGCGCCGCCGACGTCGATCGAGCACAGCGAGGAGCCGCCGATATTGGCGTACATCAGCGCCGTGCGCGCCGAATTGCTCTGCTCGATAAGGATATCGTCGCGCGACAGGCCGAGCGGATTGCCGGGCAATTGCAGCACGATCCGATCATAGCTGCCGAGGCCCAGCTTTGACGCCGCGTCCAACGTGCGTTTGGGAATGTCGGGCGTGAACTTGATCGCGCCCGATGTCAGCACGTTGGTCGAGACCGTGACGATGACGGCGCGCGCTGCGATCTTGCCGGCTTGCGTCTCCACGCTGACGTCGCGGTTGCTCCAGCTGATGCGGCTCGCCGGCGTCGACAGCGCCACCGGCGCCTGCTCGCCGAGCTTGGTGATCAGCGTGCCCAGGCCCTGACGGCAGGCGATCGCCGCGTTGCGATCCTGCGCGCGTCCCTTGTCGATCGCGGACAGCTCCTTCAGGTCCTTGCCGGCAAAGCCCGCGCCCAGCATGAACTCGGCCGCGCCCGTCCAGTCGCCGAGATCCTTCGGCAGCACGGAGGCGCAAGAGGTATCCAGCTTGGCCCGCGAGGCATCGTCGATGGCACGATTGGCGCGCACCAGCGCCGCCAGGAATTGCTCGGTCTCGCCCGCGCGCGCGTTGCGCCGGCCGATGCGCATCTTCTGGCCCGATGGCGCCGGCAGTACGTCCAGCCCGACATTGCGCGCCAGCCGGATCATCGGATTGGTGTCGGGATTGTGCATCCAGCGCGCACCACGGTCGAACGGCACCTCGAAGGTGGTGCTGTCGGTGATACAGCGGCCGCCGACTTGCGATGCCGCTTCCATCACGACGACCTTGCGTCCCGTCGCCATGATGCGCCGCGCCGCGGCGATTCCGGCGGCCCCCGCACCGATCACGACGATATCGGCCTCGCGCGGCAGGGGCGCGGCGGTCGCGCGCAGGACCGGCATCGCGGCAAGGGCCGCCGACGCCGAAAGGAAACCGCGGCGCGTGATTGTCATGTCATGGTTTCCGAGGACTTGCGGCGAACGGGAACAGTCAGCGAACCTTGCCGCATCTGATGTTGCACGGCAACCATCATGGTGAATCAATCGTGCTTGATGTCACGGAGTGATGAACCGAATTGCAAGACGTTTCGACCATGATAGAGAAGGGAAAAAGACGGCCGGAAAAGGCCGTGGGGGGAGTTTGAAATGGGGACGGTCCTAGATTCAGTCGGCAAGCTGATTGCCGCGTACCTCTCCAAGGAGGTGCCGGGCTACGAACCGTTCACGCCGAGCGACCCGGAGCACCTGCGCGGCGTGATCGAACCCGGCGACGTGCTGCTGGTCGAAGGCAACAACCGCATCTCCGGCATCATCAAATATCTGACGCAGTCGACCTGGTCGCATGCCGCGCTCTATGTCGGCCCGATCGAGGGCGCCGCGGAGCCCGACGGCGAACCGCATGTGCTGATCGAAGCCAATATCGGCGAAGGCGTCACCTCGGCGCCGCTGTCGAAATATTTCCCCTATCACACCCGGGTCTGCCGCCCGGTCGGGCTGTCCTATGAGGACCGCACCACGGTGTGCCGCTATGCGATCAACCGCATCGGCTTCGGCTACGACACCAAGAACATCGTCGACCTGATGCGCTTCCTGTTTCCGCTACCGATTCCGCAGCGCTGGCGGCGCCGCATGATCGCGATCGGCTCCGGCGATCCGACCAAGATCATCTGCTCGGCCCTGATCGCCCAGGCGTTCGATGCCGTGCGTTACCCGATCCTGCCGAAGATCACCAAGGCCGGCAGCCGCGCCGCCCGCCGCGAGATCCTGCACATCCGCGATTCCTCGCTCTACATGCCCCGCGACTTCGACATCTCGCCCTATTTCGAAGTCGTCAAACCCACCATCGTGCACGGGTTCGACTACACCGCCCTGCACTGGGCCGACAAGCAGAAGCCGCTCGAGGAGGTAGCGGGCACATTCAGTGTGTTTCCAGAAACGATCAGTGCGCCGCCGCTCGTTCCTGAGGCGGCTGACGAAGAGGCGCCGGACGAGATTCCGGCTGAGCAAGTGAGTGCGTGCCTTTCGGAGACCGCTGAAAGCGTCCCCGTCCCCGCTCATATCCCGCTGCTGAAGAAGCTGGCGATGTACCGCCCGCGGCGGCGTGGCCGAGTCCGCGAGAGGGCGGCGTAACGGCTGCGAGTGTGGCGCGATCTCGCCACAACAATCGTCATTGCAAGGAGCTCTTGCGACGAAGCAATCCAGACTGCCTCCACGGAAGCCGTCTGGATTGCGTCGTTGCACTCGCAATGACGTAAATTACCGCTCCGCCCGCCCGATCACCGCCATCAGCTCCGCGATCTTCTCGCGCTGGTCGGCCTTGTCGCCGCTCGCAATGGCGTGCTCGACGCAATGGGCGACGTGGTCCTTCAAGACCTCCTCCTCGACCCGGCGCAGCGCGGCACGCACCGCCGAGATCTGGGTCACGATGTCGATGCAGTAGCGGTCTTCCTCTACCATTTTCGAGAGGCCGCGAACCTGCCCCTCGATCCGGCCGAGGCGTTTTCCGACAGATGCCTTGATGTCCTTGCGCATGAGGTCTATATACCCCTACCGGGTATGGGTTGCAAGACCTGGGTGCAAGCGCCGGAGCGAGAACTATGAACGAACACGAGCATCATCACGACGCGGGCGGGCATTCCGGATGCGGTTGTTCAGCCAAGGCGGAAGCGGCCAAGACGGAACCAGCCAAGCCGGCGGCGTCCTCGTGCTGCGGCGGGCACGGCGATCACGCCGGCCACGGCCATCATCACGCGCATGACCATGGCGAGGCGGCCAGCAAGGTGCACGATCCCGTCTGCGGCATGACGGTCGATCCCACGACCTCGAAGCACCGCTTCGAATATCACGGCGAGACATTCCATTTCTGCTCGGCCGGCTGCCGCACCAAGTTCGCCGCGGATCCCGCAAAATATCTCGCCAAGGACAAGGCGCCCGAGCCCGCGATGCCCGCTGGCACGATCTACACCTGCCCGATGCATCCGGAGATCCGCCAGGTCGGACCCGGCAGCTGCCCGATCTGCGGCATGGCGCTGGAGCCGGAGGTCGCGAGCCTGGAGACCGGGCCCAACCCCGAGCTCGCCGACATGACGCGGCGGTTCTGGATCGGCGGCGCGCTGGCGCTGCCGGCCGTGGTGCTGGAGATGGGCGGCCATCTCGCGGGCCCGCACAACTGGATCGATCAGACGCTGTCGAACTGGATCCAGCTCGCCTTCGCCACCCCCGTGGTGCTGTGGGCCGGCTGGCCGTTCTTCGTTCGCGGCTGGCAGTCGCTGCTGACGCGCAACCTCAACATGTTCACGCTGATCGCGATGGGCACCGGGGTTGCCTATGTCTACAGCATCATCGGCACCGTCGTGCCGCAGATCTTCCCCGCGACGTTCCGCGGCCATGAAGGTGCGGTTGCCGTCTATTTCGAGGCGGCTGCCGTCATCACAGTGCTGGTGCTGCTCGGCCAGGTGCTGGAGCTGCGCGCCCGTGACGCAACCTCCGGCGCGATCAAGGCGCTGCTTCAGCTTGCGCCGAAGACCGCGCGCCGCGTCGATGACGACGGCAGTGAGCACGAGGTCGAAATCGACGCGCTCCATGCCGGCGAACGCCTGCGTGTCCGTCCCGGCGAAAAGGTGCCGGTCGACGGAGTGATCCTCGAGGGCCGCTCCTCGCTCGACGAATCGCTCGTCACCGGCGAGTCCATGCCGGTGACCAAGGAGAGCGGCGCGAAGGTGATCGCCGGCACGCTGAACCAGTCGGGCAGCTTCATCATGCGCGCCGACAAGGTCGGACGCGAGACGCTGCTGTCGCAGATCGTGCAGATGGTCGCGGACGCGCAGCGCTCGCGCGCGCCGATCCAGCGGCTGGCCGATCAGGTCGCGGGCTGGTTCGTGCCCACCGTCATCGTCGTCGCGATCGCCGCCTTTGCCGCCTGGGCCTGGTTCGGACCTGAACCGCGGCTCGCCTTCGGCCTGGTCGCTGCGGTGAGCGTGCTGATCATCGCCTGCCCCTGTGCGCTGGGCCTCGCAACCCCGATGTCGATCATGGTCGGCGTCGGCCGCGGCGCGCAAGGCGGCGTGTTGATCAAGAACGCCGAGGCGCTGGAGCGGATGGAGAAGATCGACACGCTGGTGGTCGACAAGACAGGCACGCTGACCGAAGGCAAGCCCAAGGTGGTCGCGATCGTGCCGGCGTCAGGTTTTGCGGAGGATGATATCCTCAAGCTTGCGGCCAGCGTCGAGCGCGCCAGCGAGCATCCTTTGGCTGACGCGATCGTGCGCGCGGCCAAGGAGAAGCAGCTTGCCCTCGGCCAGGTCGAGCAATTCGACTCGCCGACCGGCAAGGGCGCCACCGGCAAGGTCGACGGCAAGACCATCGTGCTCGGCAATGCCAGATATCTGACTTCCATCGGCATCGACACCAAGACGCTCGACACCGAAGCCGAACGGCTGCGCGGCGATGGCGCCACCGTGATCAACATGGCCGTCGACGGCCGGCTCGCCGGCCTGTTCGCGATCGCCGATCCGGTCAAGGCCTCGACCCCGGAGGCGCTGAAGGCGTTAGCTGCCGAAGGCATCAAGGTGATCATGCTAACCGGCGACAACCGCACCACGGCCGAGGCCGTGGCGCGCCGGCTCGGCATTGCCGAGGTCGAGGCCGAGGTGTTGCCGGACCAGAAGAGCGCGGTGGTCACCAGGCTGCAAAAGGCCGGCCGCATCGTCGCGATGGCCGGTGATGGCGTCAACGACGCGCCGGCGCTGGCCGCCGCCGAAGTCGGCATCGCCATGGGCACCGGCACGGATGTGGCGATGGAGAGCGCCGGCGTGACCCTGCTCAAGGGCGACCTTACCGGCATCGTGCGGGCGCGAAAACTGTCGCAGGCGACGATGAGCAACATCCGCCAAAACCTGTTCTTCGCCTTCATCTACAACGCCGCCGGCATTCCGATCGCGGCCGGCATCCTCTATCCCACCTTCGGCGTGCTGCTCTCGCCGATCATCGCCGCAGCAGCGATGGCGCTGTCCTCGGTGAGCGTGGTCGGAAATGCGCTGCGGCTGCGTGCGGCCCGGCTGTGAGGGCGACGAAATCCGTGTAAGACGGGTCCATTCAGCGGGTACGCGCGGAGAGGACCTGATGCAGCGAATTACCATCACGATCGAGGACGATCTGCTGGCGGAGATCGACGCGGCGGCGGAAGCCCGTGGCTACCAGAACCGCTCCGAGATCATCCGCGATCTCGCCCGCGCCGGCCTGCAGCAGAGCACCGAGGACACCGCCCAGACCGGCCAATGCGTCGCCGGCCTCGTCTATGTCTACGACCACGCCGCCCGCGATCTGTCAAAACGCCTGGTGCAGGAGTTCCACGGCCATCACGACCTCGCGCTGGCGACGCTGCACGTCCATCTCGACGACAACAATTGCATGGAGATGACGGCGCTGCGCGGCGATGCCGCCGAAGTCAGGCATTTCGCCGACCACATCATCGCCGAACGCGGCGTGCGCTACGGCCGCGTGGTGATGATCCCGACCGGCGAAGGCAAGCCCGCGAAGGCGCGGAAGCATCCGCACCGGCATGGGTAGGAGCGAGCTTGCGTGCCCCGGACGCGGTCGTGCCTTGGGCAGCCGCCCTCCCTTGCCGAAGCCGCATTGGGTGTCTACCTCTCGCAGGTAGTTTACCTCAGAGGGTCCCCCATGCTGGATGCCGCCATCAAGGCGCTGTCGCAAATGATCTCGCCGCCGATGCGCTCGATCCTGTGGCGATCGGTCGGGCTTGCGCTCGTGCTGATCACCGTGCTGGCGATCGGGCTGCAGCGGCTGCTGAGCTGGTTTGCGACCTCCGGTGAGGTCTGGCTGGAAGGCCTGCTCGGGCCGGGCTGGCACACCTCGCTCGAGGTCTTGTCCTGGATCGTCTCGATCGCGGCGGGTCTTGGCGTCGTGTTCGGCGGCGTCTTCCTGATGCCCGCGATCACCTCGCTGGTGGCGAGCCTGTTCGTCGACGACGTCGCCGACATCGTCGAGCGCGAGCATTATCCCGCCGAGCAGCCGGGCCTCGCGCTGCCGTTCAGCCAAGCGATCTTCGAGGGCATCAAGACCGCGCTCCTGACCATCCTGGTCTATCTGATCGCGTTGCCGCTGGTGCTTTTCGCCGGCGCAGGCTTCCTGATCTTCTTCCTCGCCGCTGCCTGGCTGCTCGGCCGCGAATATTTCGAGCTCGCCGCGATGCGTTTCCGCTCGCCGGAAGAGGCCAAGGCGATGCGGCGCGACAATGCCGCCACCATCTTCACCGCCGGCCTCTTCATCGCCGCCTTCGTCTCGATCCCGATCGTGAATCTGGCGACGCCGATCTTCGGCATGGCCTTCATGGTCCACATGCACAAGCGGCTGTCGGGCCCGCGGCCGGAGCTGATCGAGCCGGCGCGGCAGATGCGGTGACGCGCTCTACGTTACCTGCACGCCGCACTTCCGCAGCACCGTCTTGGCGAAGCCGAACGGCGCCGGCGTGAACGGGCCGGGCGGGGCGCGGGTGATCAGCGCGAGGACACCGAGCGCGGCTACCGCGAGCCAGAAGCACAGCCAGAAGCCGTCGATATAGGCGAGCACATTGGCCTCGCGCTGCACGATGCCCGCCAGCGTGCCGACCGCGCGCGGCTGCGCCAGCCCGGCGCCGTGGGCCGCGAAGTGATCGGCAAGCTGCTTCAGGACGCGGACCACATCGACATCGCCGACGCCGAGGTTCTGGCCGAGATAGAAGGAATGGACCTGCTCGCGCACGCGCAGCCATGTCCCCATCAGCGCCACGCCGATCTCGGCACCGCCGAGCCGCATGATCTGGATATAGGCGGCAAAGGAGGTGGCACGGCTCGGGTCGGAGTTCGACAGCAGCGTGATGATCAGCGGCAGCAAGGTCAGCGACTGCCCGATCGCCTGGAGCAGCACGATGCCGACAAAGTCCTCGCGCGCCCAGTCATGGGTGAGCTGCGTGCCCCAGAGATTGGCGGCGGCGAAGCAGGCGAATCCCACGACCACCACGGTCCGCGTATCGAAATGCCGCAGCAGCCAGATCGAGAGCGGCACCAGCACGAACATCGGGAGCGCGCCATAGGTGAGCAGCAGCACGCCGCTCTGCTCGGGCCTGAGCAGGGCGATGGCAGCGAGGAAATTCGGCACCAGCGAGGCGTTGGACAGGCTGGTCAGCGTGTAGAGCAGGATCAGCACCAGCCCCAATCCGATATTACGCGAGAACAAGACGTTCACATGCGCCCAGGGCTGCCGTACCAGCGACTCGTTGATGAGGAAGCCTGCGAACAGCACCGCACCACTGACAAGCAGCGCCATCACCGTTCCCGAACCCAGCCAGTCCAGCCGGTTGCCCTGATCGAGCCCGGCGTAGATCATCGCGACACCTGCGCCGAGCAGCAGCATGCCGCCCCAATCGGCCTCGCGCAGCAGCGCGCGGTTCACCGGCTCGTTCGGTGTGCCGAGATAGACCATCAACCCCATCAGCGGCGCGACCACGACGCTCTGCCAGTACAGCCATTGCCAGCCGAGATGGTCGACATAGAAACCGACCAGCGAGCTCGAGGTATCGAGCGCAAAGCCGACGCGGATCGAATAGATCGAGATCGCCGGCAGCCACCAGCGGATCGGCAGATTGCGGAACACGATCATCAGCGTCGCCGGCACGAAGGTGCCGAGCAAGAGGCCATGCACGACGCTGAGCGCGAGCAGCGTTGGATAATCGTGCACGAAGGGAACGATCAGCGAGATGACGGCATAGATCAGGCTCGGAACGCCAAGCACGCGCCGCAACCCGAACACGGTCGCGAGCCATGCCACTGCCGGCGCGATGAAGATCTGCGAGCCGATGCCGGCGGTCGAGAGCCAGGCGCCCTCGTCGAAGCTGAGCGAGAACGCGCCGCGCAGGTCGGGCAGGCCGACCGTGGTCAGGCGGCTGTCGAAATTGGCGAGGAAGGAGCCGAGCAGCACCGCCGCAACGGCGAACAGCGGCCGCGGCGCGACGCCGCCGCGCGACAGCGGTCCGCGATCGGTATCGTCATTTTCCGCCATTGCCGTCCCTGGTGTCGATGCTGGTAACGACCGACATGCCCGGCACCAGCCGCGCCAGCAGCGGCTGGCCGTCGTCGAGCTGGATCCGCACGGGAATGCGCTGCACGACCTTGGTGAAATTGCCGGTGGCATTGTCCGGCGGCAGCAGCGCGACCTGCGCGCCCGTCGCCGGCGCGATGCGCTCGACCTTGCCGCGCAGCGTCTCGCGCGGAAAACTGTCGACGGTGATCTCGACCGGCTGACCCGGCGCGACGTGCGTCAGCTGGGTCTCCTTGTAGTTCGCGATCACATAGACCTTCGGCAGCGGCACCACGTTGATGAGGTTGGTGCCGATATTGACGTAGTCGCCGGGCTGCACCTGGCGCTCGCCGACGACGCCGTCGAACGGCGCCGATATCCTGGTGTAGCCGAGCTTGAGCTTCGCACCCGCCAGCGTTGCCTTGGCCGCAGCGACATCGGCGGCACGCTGCTTCCTGGTGCCTTGCAGGACTTCGAGCTGGTGCTGCTGGGCTGCGATCACGGCGCGGCTCGCGCGCACGTCGGCCTGCGCCTTGGCGTAAGCAGCCACCGCCTGCTCGAGCCGCTGCCGCGTGCCGGCTTCGGTCTGCGACAGCGATTGCTGACGCTCCTGCTCCTGCCGCGCCTCGACCTCCATGGCTTCCGCGGAAAGCCGCGCCGCCTGCGCCTGCGCGATCGTCGCATATTGCAGCTCGACCTGATTGGCCAGATTGTCGAGCGCGGCCTGCGCGGCGGCGACCGAAGCTTCGGACTGCGCGACTTGGGCCTCGTAGTCGGCGGGATCGATCTGGATCAGGAGATCACCGGCCTTGACGCGCTGGAAGTCGGTCACGGCGACGGTCAGCACTTCGCCCGAGACACGGCTGGAAAGCCGCGTCAGCTCGGCGCGCACATAGGCATCATTGGTGGTCTGGATCGCCGCATTGCCGACCCATTCGTCGAAGCGCAGCGTCGCCAGCGCGACGAAGCCGAGCGCGACGATCACGGCGAACAGCGGGATCGCGAACCGGCTCCACAGCGAAGTGGCTGGCCGCTGCGTCGGCTTCGATGACGGGGCCGGCGTTGCGGCAGCCGGAGGCGGGACTTGTTCCTGTTGACTCACGATATCACCCCAAGACGCTCTGCTCTTGCCGCCGTCATTCCGGTCCTTCGGACCGCCCCGGAATGACCGCCACTGCCAATCTCAGACCGTCTTCTCCGGCCACCGGCAGAGATCGTTGATCAGGCAGACCTCGCAGCGCGGCTTGCGTGCGAGGCAAGTATAGCGGCCATGCAGGATCAGCCAATGATGGGCATGCAGCATGAACTCGGCCGGGATCACCTTTTCGAGACCAAGCTCGACTTCGAGCGGCGTCTTGCCGGGTGCAAGTCCGGTGCGGTTGCCGACGCGGAAGACATGCGTGTCGACCGCCATTGTGTGCTCGCCGAAGGCCATGTTGAGCACGACGTTGGCGGTCTTGCGTCCCGCACCGGGCAACGATTCGATCCCGGCGCGCGTGCGCGGCACTTCGCCGCCGAATTCGCTGAGCACCTTGGCAGACAGCGCGATCACGTTCCTGGCCTTGGTGCGGTAGAGGCCGATGGTCTTGATGTACTCGCGCAAGCGCTCCTCGCCGAGATCGAGCATCTTCTGCGGGGTGTCAGCGATTTCGAACAAGGCGCGCGTCGCCTTGTTGACGCCGGCGTCGGTTGCCTGCGCCGACAGCACCACCGCGACCAGCAGCGTGAACGGATTGACGTGCTCGAGCTCGCCTTTCGGTTCCGGGTTGGCTTTGCGGAAACGGCTGAAGACCTCGTGGACCTCGGCGGGCGTCCAGCGCTTTATCGCCTTGAGCGTCTTCTTGGCGGGCGCGTTCGGCTTCGCGACGATCGCCTTTGCCTTCTTCTTCGGCACCGGCGCTTTGCGCGGAGCCGGCTTGCGGGTGATTTTCGCCATGATCGGGATATACTGAGGGACGATGAGCACAGGCAACGAAATTGAGGGCAGCGATCCTGATCCGCGCGACGTGCAGATCTTCTCCGCGCTGCTGACGCCGCACCGCTCGCTGAACCGCACCGGCTTCCTCGCCGTGATGCTGTTCCTGAGCGTGGTCAGCTTCGTCACGGGCCTCGCCTTCCTGATGATGGGTGCCTGGCCGGTGTTCGGTTTCTTCGGCCTCGACGTGCTCGTGATCTGGTGGGCCTTCAAGGCCAATTTCCGCGCGGCGCGGGCCAGCGAAGAGATCGTGGTCACGCCCTCGGAGCTGCGGGTGCGCCGCGTCAGCCATCGTGGCCAGCTCTCGGAATGGACGTTCAATCCGCTCTGGGTCCGGCTCGACCAGGAGGTCGACGAGGAATACGGCATCGAGCACCTCTATCTGATCTCGCGCGGCCGCCGGCTGCTCCTTGCCGGCTTTCTCGGGCCGGAGGAAAAAGCTAGCTTTTACAATGCCTTGGTCGGCGCCCTGAATGCCGCCCGGCGCGGCCCGACCTACAATCCGGTGACCTGAGCGCAATCAGAAATCGGGTGGTTTCCCATCCGTCCCTCTCCTACATTTCCGGTCATGATGACACTCGCCATACATGACCAGCGCCTGGCCGGGCCGGGCACCCACAACGCCGCGCTGCGCGACTATGATTCGGTGCGCCGGGCGATCGCCTTCATCTCGGAGAACTGGCGCGCGCAGCCGACCATCGAGGCGATGGCGGATGCGGCCGGGGTCACGCCGGATGAGCTGCACCATCTGTTCCGCCGCTGGGCCTCGATCACGCCAAAGGCTTTCATGCAGGCGCTGACGCTCGATCACGCCAAGGGCTTGCTGCGGGACTCCGCGAGCATCCTCGACGCCGCGCTCGACTCGGGCCTGTCAGGGCCGGGCCGGCTGCACGATCTCTTCGTGACCCACGAAGCGATGTCGCCGGGCGAATGGAAGAACGGCGGCGCCGGTCTGACCTTGCGCTACGGCTTTCACCCCTCGCCGTTCGGGACGGCCATCGTGATCGCGACCGATCGCGGCCTGTCGGGGCTCGCCTTCGCTGACCCTGGCGAGGAGAAGATCGCACTCGCCGATATGACGCGGCGATGGCGGAACGCAACCTATGTCTGGGATCACGAAGGCACCGCGCCACTCGCCCAGCGCATCTTCGATACAAAACTGTGGCGGCCGGACCAGCCGCTGCGCGTGGTGATGATCGGCACCGATTTTGAGGTGCGGGTGTGGGAGACGCTGCTGAAGATCCCGATGGGGCGCGCGGTGTCCTATTCCGACATCGCCTGCAACATCAACAGCCCGAAGGCCTCGCGCGCCGTCGGCGCGGCGGTCGGCAAGAACCCGGTCTCGTTCGTCGTGCCCTGCCACCGCGCCCTCGGCAAGAGCGGCACGCTGACGGGCTATCACTGGGGCATCACCCGCAAGCAGGCGATGCTGGGCTGGGAGGCCGGGCAGCTCGGGGTGCAGTAGTTGAGATCTAGTAGGGTGGGTTAGCCGTAGGCGTAACCCACCTCTTTGGTTTCCACGGTGACGGAATTGGTGGGTTACGCCGCCGACTGCGCTTCGCACAGTCGCCGTCTAACCCACCCTACGGCAGCGTGCTCGCGTCGAAAACCTAACCCGCCAGATCGAGCTTCGAGGCCACCGTCGAATCCGCGTTGAGGCGGTAGATGATCGGCACACCCGTCGCCAGCTCGCGCTTCAAAATGCCTTCGGGCGAGAGCTTTTCCAGCACCATGATCAGCGCGCGCAGTGAATTGCCGTGGGCGGCAACCAGGGTGCGCTTGCCGTTGAGCACGCCGGGCAGGATCTCCTGCACGTAGTACGGCAATGCGCGCGCCAGCGTGTCCTTCAGGCTTTCGCCGCCGGGCGGCGCCACGTCGTAGGAGCGGCGCCAGATCAGCACCTGGTCCTCGCCCCATTTCTTGCGCGCGTCGTCCTTGTTGAGGCCGGAGAGATCGCCGTAGTCGCGCTCGTTCAGCGCGAGGTTCTTCGTCGTCGGCAAGCCCTTCTGGTCGAGCTCGCCGAGGATGAGATCGAGCGTGTGCTGTGCGCGCGTGAGCACCGACGTGTAGGCGACGTCGAACACGAGGCCGTGCGCCTTCAGCTTGCGGCCGGCTTCCGTGGCTTCCTTGACGCCGAGCTCGGTGAGGTCAGGGTCCTTCCAACCCGTGAACAGGTTCTTCAGATTCCATTCGCTCTGGCCGTGACGCACGAGCACGAGAAGACGTTCGCTCATTGACTGCTTTCCGTTAAGTTCCATCAGATGTCGGACAGGCCGAGCACGTCGGCCATGGAGTAGTGCCCCGGCTTCTTGCCATGCGCCCACAGCGCCGCCTTCAGCGCACCATGGGCGAACAGCATGCGGTCCTCGGCCTGGTGCGACAGCGTCAGGCGCTCGAACGGGCCGAGGAAGGTGACGCTGTGATCGCCGGCGACGGTGCCGCCGCGCAAGGAGGCGAAACCGATATTGCCCGGCCTGCGCGCGCCGGTGATGCCGTCACGGCCACGTTCGGAATGTTCATCGAGGGTGACGCCGCGGCCGCTGGCTGCGGCCTGCCCGAGCATCAGCGCGGTGCCGGATGGCGCATCGACCTTCATGCGATGATGGGTTTCGACGATCTCGATGTCAAAACTCTGGTCGAGCGCCTTGGCGACGCGCTTGACCACGGCCGCCAGCAGATTGACGCCGAGGCTCATATTGCCTGATTGCACCACGACGGCGCGGTTGGTGACGCTCTTGATCACGGCGTTGTCGGAGCCGGACAATCCGGTGGTGCCGACGACATGCACGATACCGCGCTCGGCCGCGATCGCGACATTGGCGATGGTCGCCGCCGGCACGGTGAAATCGAGGATGCCGTCGGCCTCCTTCGACATCGCCCAGAGATCGGCCGAGAGCTTGATGCCGTTGGCCGGCAGGCCTGCGAGCACACCGGCATCCTTGCCGAGCAGCTCCGAGCCGGGGGCCTCGAGCGCGCCGGCCAGCACCGCGCCTTTGCTCTCGGCAATCGCCCGCACCAGCGCGCGGCCCATCCGGCCACCGGCTCCAGCAACAATCAGGCGCATGTCGGACATGGTGTGATCCTCTCACGGCCGTTGTAGCGGGGGGACGCAGTTCCGGCAACCGAGGGGCAAGCTCCATCGTCATGCCCGGGCTTGTCCCGGGCATCCACGAGAGGCCCCACATCAACGCAAGAGACGTGGATGGCCGGGTCAAGCCCGGTCATGACGGGGCTGATCGTACCTCAGCCGTCAGACGGCTGCGGGCCGTCATAGCCCTCGATGATGATGAGGTCGGCGACCGAGTGCGGCTGGCGCACCTTGATGTTGGCCTGGTATTCCGGCGAATTGTAGCAGGCGATCGCGGTCTCGTAGTCCGGGAATTCGATCACGACGTTGCGGGTGCGGCTGGCGCCCTCGACGGTGGTGAACTTGCCGGCGCGGACGACGAAGCGGCCACCCCACTTCTTGAAGATCGGACCGTTGGCGACGGCGTAGGGCTTGTAGCCCTCGTCACTGCTCACATCGACGCGCCCGATCCAGTAGCCTTTTGCCATTGTTCTTCTCCCTGTGTCGCTGATCTTCATTTGAGCATGATCTGATCGGAAAGCCGCTTCACACTTTGCGCTAACGCGGCCCTTCGGGTCCGGATCATGCTCAGAGCGCCTGCGCGATCTCGGCCTGGATGGCTTCCGCAATCGCCTTGGGGTCGGCGGCTTCGACGACCGGCCGTCCGACGACGAGATAATCGGCGCCGGCGGCGATCGCGCGGCCCGGCGTCATGATGCGCTTCTGGTCGCCGGTTGCCGAACCGACCGGCCGGATGCCGGGGGTGACGAGATGCATCTGGTGGCCGACGATCTTGCGCAAGGCCCCGACTTCCTCCGGCGACGACACCAGCCCGTCGATGCCAAGCACCTGGGCCTGCTGCGCGCGCGCCTCGACCAGCTCGGAGACGCCGAGCCGATAGCCGGCCGCGTGCAGATCGTCCTCGTTGTAGGAGGTCAGGACCGTGACGGCGAGGATCTTCAGGCTCGAATTGCCGCGGCCTTCGACCGCGCCCTTCATGGTCTGCGGATAGGCGTGCACGGTGAGAAAGGTGGCGCCAAGCCTGGTGATGCTCTCGACGCCTTGCATCACTGTGTTGCCGATGTCGTGCAGCTTGAGATCGAGAAAGACCTTCTTGCTCTTGTCGGCGAGCTTGCCGACCAGCGGCAATCCGCCGGCATAAGCGAGCCGATAACCGATCTTGTAGAAGGTGACGCTGTCGCCGAGGCGATTGATCGTCGCCTCCGCGGCATCGACGCTGGGCAGATCGAGCGCGACGATCAGGCGGTCCTTGGGGGCGATCTCGGCTGGCGTCATGTCACCTCACATCATGCGTTGGGAAATGTCGATCAATTGCGCCACCAACTCCTTCAACGCGGCGATATCGGCCTCGTTCTTGAGCCTGTCCATATCGTCATAGGCCTGGTCGGCAAAGGCGAGCGTGAGCTGGCTGGCAATCACATTGGCGTGGCAGGAGGTCAGGATCAGCCTGAGCGCCTGCAGCGCACGAGCCGCGCCGAGCCGGCTCTGCGAGGCGCCGGCGAGTGCGAAGGCACGGTTGCGGAACACCTCGCCGCGCGTCTCGTGCGGATCCTGCACGCGGCTGACCCAGTCGATCGCATTCTTGAGCAGCGGCGGCACCGAGGCGTTGTATTCGGGCGAGACGAACAGCACGCCGTGATGCGTGCCGATCATGCGCTTGAGATTGACCGCATGCTTGGGTACGCCGGCCTTGGCCTGGAGATCGCCGTCGTAGATCGGCAGCGGAAAATCGGCGAGCGAGATGCGGGTGACGTCCACGCCGGCCCGGGCGAATTCATAGGCGGCGACCGCCGCCAACTTCACGTTGTGCGAACCGGTGCGCAGCGAGCCGGGAATGACCAGGATTTTAGGTGCGGACATCCGCTTCCATGCGTTCGGCGAATACGAGCCGCCGCGCAAAGAACCGAGCCGGCGGAATTAGCGCTTGCGATACACCCAGACGCGGGCGGGCGGAAGGTTCATCCAGATCCGTTCCGACGCCTCTGTGGACACGCCGGGCAGCGATTTCGGGATCGGCGGCACCACCGCATAGGTGAACTGGACGAAAGGCGCGCCGGGCGCGAGCGCCGTGAAGGCGTCGCGGATCAGCCGCAGCCGCGTCAGCATCGGTTTTGTCACGAGCGGCAGGCCGGAGACGACTGCGGAGGCCGGCGCGCTCAGGACGTTCCAGAGCGTGTCACGCAGGCGATAGGCATCGCCCTGCACCACCTTGGCCTGCGGATAGCGGTCGCGCAGCAGGGCGCAGAAGCCGGGATTGTATTCGACGAGGACGAGACGCTTCTGGTCGACGCCGCGCTCGATCAGGGCCGAGGTGATGGCGCCGGTGCCGGGGCCGAGCTCGACCACAGGCGCGTCCGAATCGACATCGACGTAATGAGCCATGGTCCGGGCCAGCAGCTTGCCCGACGGCATCACCGCGCCCATGTGCAGGGGCTTTTCGATCCATGATCTGAGAAAGCGCACCTCGTCGTCGAGACGAGGCTTCTTCAACGCACGCGCGGACGATGGCAATGGCATGTCAGGACCGGACGGGACCGCGGGACCGCGGCGTGTCAGAAAATGGTCATAAAGACGTATAGGCCGAAGGCGGTATGGTCAAGCCGAGTCAACTCGCCCGATTACCGAAGAAATCCTTGACCTTGGCGAAGAAGCCCTCGGATTCCGGCTGGGTGTTGCCGCTTGACAGCTTTTCGAACTCGGCCAGCAATTCCTGCTGCTTCTTGGTGAGGTTCTGCGGGGTCTCGACCACGACCTGAACATACATGTCGCCCATCTGGCGCGACCGCAGCACCGGCATGCCTTTTGATGCAATGCGGAATCGGCGGTTCGACTGGGTCCCGGCCGGCACCTTCACCTTGGCCTTGCCCTTCTCGATGGTTGGCACCTCGAATTCGCCGCCGAGGGCGGCCGTCACCATCGAGATCGGCACACGGCAATGCAGATCGGCGCCGTCGCGCTGGAAGAACTGGTGCTGGGCCAGCGACAGGAAGATGTAGAGGTCGCCGGGCGGACCGCCGCGGACCCCCGCCTCGCCCTCGCCGGCGAGCCTGATCCTTGTGCCGTCCTCGACACCGGGGGGAATGTTGACCGAAAGATTCCGCTCGCGGGTGACGCGGCCCTGGCCCGAGCAGGACGGGCAGGCATCCTCGATCATCTGGCCGCGACCCTGGCAGCCCGGACAGGTCCGCTCCAGCGTGAAGAAGCCCTGCGACTGCCGCACGCGGCCGGCGCCGCCGCAGCTCGAGCAGGTCTTCGGCTTGGTTCCTGCCTTGGCGCCGATGCCCGAGCAGGCCTCGCAGGTGACCGAGACCGGAATCTCGATCTGCGCGGTCTTGCCGCCGAAGGCTTCCTCGAGCGTGATTTCCATGTTGTAGCGCAGGTCGGCGCCGCGCTCGCGGCCGCCGCGGCCGCGCTGCCCGGCCATGCCGAACAGATCTTCGAAAATGTCGGAGAAGGAAGAGGCGAAGCCCGCGCCGAAGCCGGCGCCACCGCCGCCTTGCTCGAAGGCGGCATGGCCGTAGCGGTCATAGGCCGCGCGCTTGTCCTTGTCCTTGAGGACCTCGTAGGCCTCGTTGATTTCCTTGAACTTGACTTCGCTGGTGTCGTCCCCGGGATTGCGGTCCGGGTGGAACTTCATCGCCAGCTTGCGGAACGACGATTTCAGGACGGATTCGTCGGCATCGCGTTCGACTTCGAGGGTTTCGTAATAGCAGCGCTTGGTGGACGTGGACATGTGGGACTCGGTCTATCCAATCGCGATTCAAGTCGGAGCGAAACGACGTCGCCACACGACGATATAGGCAGCCTTCTGCCTGGCGGCAGAGGGTCGCTTGGCGGCGTTCAGCATAACGGCTGGGAATTGATCGATCGTAACGGGCGACCCGCCCGTCCGTCCCGACACGACGGCCTCCCCCGCGAAGGAGGAGGCCGGTAGAGCGTGTGGGGTCCAAGCCGTCCGCATCATGACCCTCTTGGGGTTCAGGCGGACTTCTTGTTGTTCTTGTCGTCGTCGACTTCGGTGAATTCCGCGTCGACGACGTCGTCCTTGGCCGCGTCCTTCTTGGCGTCGGCCTCGGCCTGCTGCTTGTACATGGCCTCGCCGAGCTTCATCGAAGCCTGGGCCAGCGTCTGGGTCTTGGCCTTGATCGCCTCGGCATCGTCGCCCTTCAGCGCTTCCTTGAGGTCGCCGACGGCATCCTCGATGGCGCGGCGCTCGGTCTCGCCGACCTTCGAACCGTGCTCGGCCAAAGCCTTCTCGGTCGAATGCACCAGACCATCCGCCTCGTTCTTGGCGGTCACGGCCTCGCGGCGCTTCTTGTCCGCCTCGGCATTGGCCTCGGCGTCCTTGACCATCTTCTCGATGTCGGCTTCCGACAGGCCGCCGGAGGCCTGGATGCGGATCTGCTGCTCCTTGCCGGTGGCCTTGTCCTTGGCCGAGACGTTGACGATGCCGTTGGCGTCGATGTCGAAGGTGACCTCGATCTGCGGCATGCCGCGCGGAGCCGGCGGAATGCCCATCAGGTCGAACTGGCCGAGCATCTTGTTGTCGGCCGCCATTTCACGCTCGCCCTGGAAGACGCGGATGGTGACCGCGTTCTGGCTGTCCTCGGCGGTCGAGAACACCTGGCTCTTCTTGGTCGGGATCGTGGTGTTGCGGTCGATGATGCGGGTGAACACGCCGCCCAGCGTCTCGATGCCCAGCGACAGCGGGGTGACGTCGAGCAGCAGCACGTCCTTGACGTCGCCCTGGAGCACGCCGGCCTGGATCGCGGCGCCGATCGCCACGACTTCGTCCGGGTTGACGCCCTTGTGCGGCTCCTTGCCGAACAGCTGCTTCACGACTTCTTGGACCTTCGGCATGCGCGACATGCCGCCGACCAGAACCACTTCGCCGATCTCACCGGCGGTGACGCCGGCGTCCTTCAGCGCCTTGCGGCAGGGCTCGACGGTCTTCTGGACGAGGTCGTCGACCAGCGCTTCGAACTTGGCGCGGGTGAGCTTCATCGTCAGATGCTTCGGGCCGGTCTGGTCCGCAGTGATGAAGGGCAGGTTGATCTCGGTCTGCGTCGTCGAGGACAGCTCGATCTTGGCCTTTTCAGCAGCTTCCTTCAGGCGCTGCAACGCGAGCTTGTCGTTGCGCAGGTTGATGCCCTGCTCCTTCTGGAATTCGTCGGCGAGATAGCCGACCAGGCGCATGTCGAAGTCTTCGCCGCCGAGGAAGGTGTCGCCGTTGGTCGACTTCACCTCGAACACGCCGTCGCCGATCTCGAGGATCGAGATATCGAACGTGCCGCCGCCGAGATCGTACACCGCGATCGTGCCGGTCTTGGTCTTGTCGAGGCCATAGGCGAGCGCGGCCGCGGTCGGCTCGTTGATGATGCGCAGCACTTCGAGGCCCGCGATCTTGCCGGCATCCTTGGTTGCCTGGCGCTGGGCGTCGTTGAAGTAGGCGGGAACGGTGATGACGGCCTGATCGACCTTCTGGCCGAGATGGGCTTCCGCAGTCTCCTTCATCTTCTGCAAGATGAACGCCGAGACCTGCGAGGGCGAGTAGGTCTGGCCGTCGGCCTCGACCCAGGCGTCGCCGTTGGAAGCCTTCACGATCTTGTAGGGGACGAGCTTCTTGTCCTTCTCGACCATCGGGTCGTCGTAGCGGCGGCCGATGAGGCGCTTCACTGCGAAGAAGGTGCGCTCGGGATTGGTGACGGCCTGGCGCTTGGCCGGCTGGCCGACGAGGCGCTCACCGTCGTCCGTCACGGCGACGATCGAAGGCGTCGTGCGCATGCCTTCGGAATTCTCGATGACTTTGGCGTTCTTGCCATCCATCACGGCGACGCACGAATTCGTGGTGCCGAGGTCGATCCCAATGACCTTTCCCATGGTCCTGATATCCTTGTTTTTGCGGCAGGTTGGCTGGGCCCAGAAGGCACCCGACCGAAACCCCCTAAGATCAAACATCCGCGATATTGCGATGATTGAGGCTCATATAGGAGGGGGGGAGGGGCCCGCAAGGACCGAAGCTACGTTTCTGCCGTGAAAACATTGGGTTTTGGACGATGATATCCGGACTTCACCGCCCTTGCGGGTGAGGAATTATTAACAGGTTCAGGCTTCAGCAAGCCCCCGCTACCGCAGCCGGTGCCGCCCTGTTGCCGCGCGCCCAAACCCGGTAAAAGGCGGACGGGCCGGACAGCCGCCACAGCTGCCTCGCGCGACAAAGCGGCCCGGTGTCCGACCATCGAACGGCCTCAATGTGAACCAATCAGAGTGCCCATGAAGCTGATCCGTCCCCTCGCCGCGCTCGCCCTCCTCATTGCCTCCGCGCTTCCGGCTATCGCCGCCGACGCCGTGTTTCCGCCCGGCCTGCGCCTCGGCATGGTGCCGCTGGTCGGACTCAGCACGGCAAAGACCTTTCCGGGCTTCGAGAGCGAGGACGGCAGCGTCAAGGTGTTGATCACCGAGTTGCCGCCGGCGGCCTATGGCGAGGTCGTGAGCGCCTTCAATTCCAATCCGGCCGGCGCTGGCGGCGTCAAGCAGGACAAGATCGAGACGCCCGCGGGGCTCGCCTATTTCACCACCGAAAGCGGCAAGGCCGGCGACACGCCGGTGAAGCGCTATTCGATGATCGTGCCGGGCGCCGGCTTCTCCGGCTATGTCGCGGTGCAGATCCCGGAGAATGCGACCAAGATCTACACGGATGAAGCGGTGCGGCAGATGTTTGCGAGCGCCACCACCCGCAAGCAGGTCTCGGCCGAGGAGCAGATCGCGCTGATGCCGTTCAAGATCACCGATCTCGCCGAATTCAAGGACATCCGCACGCTGGCGCCGGGCTCCAGCATCATCCTGGCCGACGGCGACGAGAGCACCGGTTATGAGTCGAAGCCGTTCATGATCCTCGGCGTGATCGGTGCCACGCCGCAAGCCGCCGACGACCGCGCCCGCTTCGCCCAGGAGGCAGCGCTGCAGATCCCCGGCGTGCGCGAATCGCGCGTCACCATGTCCGAGCCGATCCGCATCAACGGTCAGCAAGGCTTCGAGACCCGGATCGACGGCGTCAGCGGCAAGGACAAGGTCCCGGTCACAGTGGTGCAGTGGATCCGCTTCTCGAGCGGCGGCGCCTCGCTGCGCATCATCGCCAGCGCCCCGCGCGACCAGTGGCTAGCCGCCTTCAACCGCTTCCGTGCCGTGCGCGACGGGATTCAGCCGAAGGGTTAGGGCAGAGGCGCTCCAACACACTCGGTGTCGTCCCGGCCTAGCGCGCAATTGCGCGCGGGGGGCCGGGACCCATACCGCGTGATCTCGCGATTGGGGTCGGTCGCAGTACCCACGAAGAGTCTTCGCCAAACTTCTCCCTGGGGGTATGGGTCCCGGATCTGCGCTGCGCTTGTCCGGGACGACAGTGGTGTTGAGGCTGCACGCCCACCCCCTCACCAAACCCGGCCGCATTTTCGGGCTTCTGTTCGTACACGAACGGAACTAGGCTTCGTCTCCGTTGAGTTCATCCTAAGGGGAGGCGAACGATGCTGGATCGGCGACAAGTCCTGGCAATGCTTGGAACGACCGCGCTCGCGGCTCTCGCTCCAACCGCACTCTTTGCAGCGGCATCGATCAAACCCGACGATGCCTCCGCGCTGCTGGTGATCGACGTGCAGAACTGCTTCCTGCCCGGCGGCAGCCTCGCGGTGAAAGAGGGCGAGCAGGTGGTGCCCGTCATCAACAAGATCTCGAAAGCGTTTGCGAATGTGGTGATGACGCAGGACTGGCACACGCCGGGCCACGTTTCGTTTGCGTCAGTCCACTCCGGCAAGAAGCCGTTCGAGACCGTCGACCTTCCCTACGGCAAGCAGGTGCTGTGGCCGGACCATTGCGTGCAGGGCACCGACGGCGCTTCGCTGTCGAAGGATCTTGCGATCCCGCACGCCGAGCTCATCATCCGCAAGGGCTTTCACAAGGACGTCGACAGCTATTCGGCCTTCCTCGAAGCCGACGGCAAGACCTCGACCGGACTTGCCGGCTATCTCAAGGGACGCAAGATCAAGCGCGTCTTCGTCGCTGGCCTCGCGACGGATTTCTGCGTCGCCTGGACCGCGCTCGACGCGCGCAAGGCGGGCTTCGAGGTCTATGTGGTGGAAGACGCCTGCCGCGGCATCGACACGCAGGGCTCGCTGGCAAAGGCCTGGGCCGATATGGCCAAGGCCGGCGTGAAGCGGATTCAGTCTGCGGATATCGCGAGCGCGTAGAGCTAGACGACTGTCATTCCGGGGCGATGCGAAGCATCGAACCCGGAATGACGCAAAAAAATCAGTTCGGCGCGCCGCTCGATTCATTGTTGTTCGCCGCGGGCGCGGCCTTTGCGCCGCCCTTGGCGACACCGACCAGAGCCGGGCGCAGCACACGCTCGCCGATGGTGTAGCCGGCCTGCATGATCTGCACCACGGTGCCCGACGGCACCGACGCATCGGGCACTTCGTACATCGCCTGGTGGAAGTTCGGATCGAACTTCTGGCCCTGCGGATCGAGCTTCTTCACGCCGTGCTTTTCCAGCGCGTTGAGCAGCGAACGCTCGGTGAGCTCGACGCCCTCGATCAGCGCGGTCAGGCCGGGATCGGCGGCGGCACGGTCCTCAGCCGGGACGGCATCGAGCGCGCGCTGGAGATTGTCGGCGATGTCGAGCACATCGCGGGCAAAGCCGGTGATGCCGTAGAGACGGGCGTCGGCGACCTCCTTGGTGGTGCGTTTGCGCAGATTCTCCATCTCGGCCAGCGTCCGCAGCATGCGGTCGCGCGCCTCGGCGGCTTCCTTCTGCAACGTTTCGACCGAGCCGGGCTCGGGATCGTCGGGCATGATATAGGGTTTCGACACCACGGGCTCGCCAGTCGGCGCGGCCGCGTCTTCGGGTTGCCGGTCTCGATCGGTCATCGGCTCTCTTTTCGAATTCGTCGCAGGGATTTTTCTGGCCCGGATATCGTGCTTCGGGCGCCGAAAATCAAGCGCCCGTGATCGGATCAAACGCCGGTCAGCCTCCCAGCAGGCGACTGACGATGCGGGCGGCGTAGTCCACGGTCGGGATCACGCGGGCATAATTCAGCCGGGTCGGCCCGATCACGCCCAATACGCCGACGATATGGCCGGCGGCATCCCGATAGGGCGAGATGATGGTGGAGGACCCCGACAGCGAAAACAGCTTGTTCTCGCTGCCGATGAAGATGCGCACGCCCTCGGCGGTCTCGGCGCGGCCCAGCAGATCGATCACGCCGCGCTTGGTCTCGAGATCGTCGAACAACAGGCGCACCCGCTCCAGATCCTCCAGCGCATGCAAGTCTTCGAGCAGATTGGCGTGGCCGCGGACGATGAGCTGGCGGTCCTCGTTCTCGCCGCCGGACCAGCTGGCGATGCCGGCGGAAATCACCTTCTGTGCGAGCTGATCGAGCTCGGCGCGGGCCTCTCCAAGTGCCGTCTCCAGCTCGAGCCGGGCCTCGGCCAGGGTGCGGCCGCGGATGCGCGCATTGAGGAAATTGCCGGCCTCGGTGATCGCCGAGGAGGGAACTCCGGGGGGCAGCGACAGCACGCGGTTTTCGACCTGGCCATCCTCCCCGACCAGGATCACCAGCGCCTTTTCCGGTTCCAGACGGACAAATTCGATGTGTTTCAGCCGCGCATTGGATTTCGGCGTCAGCACCACCGCGGCGGCGCGGGTCAGGCCCGAGAGCCGCGTCAGCGCCTGGTCCAGCGCCGCCTCGACCGATTGCGCCTGGCCGACGGTGGCAAGCTGGCTCTGGATCGACTGCCGCTCGGCCTCGTTGAGGTCGCCGACCTGCATCAGGGCATCGACGAAGAACCGCAGGCCGAGTTCCGTCGGCAGCCGGCCGGCGGAGGTGTGCGGGGCGTAGATCAGGCCGAGCTGTTCCAGATCGGCCATGACGTTGCGGACCGAGGCCGGCGACAGCGGCATGGCGATGAGCCGCGAGATATTGCGCGAGCCCACGGGCTCACCGGTCGCGAGATAACTTTCGACAATTTGACGAAAGATGTCGCGAGAACGCTCGTTGAGCTGGGCGAGGCCCGCGCGCGGCGCGATCAGATGGATCGGATCGTGATGGGCCACAGACGGTAACTCCTCTCAGATGCTCATAATTTGTCCATCCCCGAGGGTTCTGACAAGCGTCGCGTTTGCAGGGCGGAAAACCGGGGGTGAAAAAGCCTTGTCCTTTCCCCTTGCCGCATACCCTCACCCCACCTACAAGCACCGCGAATAGCCCTAACCTGCGAGTTTTGGAGGATTTCCCATGCGGCCAAGCCGCCGTGCGCCCGACGAATTGCGCCCCGTGACGCTGGAGCGCGGCGTGGTCAAATATGCGGAAGGCTCCTGCCTGGTGAAATTCGGCGACACCCATGTGCTGGTCACCGCCACGCTGGAAGATCGCCTGCCGCCGTGGCTGAAGGGCCAGGGCCGCGGCTGGGTCACCGCCGAATACGGCATGCTGCCGCGCGCGACCTCCGAACGCACCCGCCGCGAGGCCGCCGCCGGCAAGCAGAGCGGCCGCACCGTCGAGATCCAGCGCCTGATCGGCCGCTCGCTTCGCACCATCGTCGATCTCGAAGCGCTCGGTGAGCGCCAGATCACGGTCGATTGCGACGTGCTCCAGGCCGACGGCGGCACCCGCACGGCCTCGATCACCGGTGCCTGGGTCGCCCTCGCCGATTGCATCAACTGGATGAAGGCGCGCAACATGATCAAGGCCAATGTGATGCGCGACAATGTCGCCGCGATCTCCTGCGGCATCTACAATGGCACACCGGTGCTCGATCTCGACTATGCCGAGGATTCGGAAGCCCAGACCGACGCCAATTTCGTCATGACCGGCGATGGCCGCATCATCGAGGTCCAGGGCACCGCGGAACGCGAGCCGTTCACGCAGGACGAGTTCCTGAAGCTGATCGCCCTAGCGCAAAAAGGCATCGCACGTCTCGTGGACTTGCAGAAACTGGCTGTCGCGTAGTCAATAGGCCCATGCACCGCCGAATCACCGGAAAGCTCGTCATCGCCACCCATAATCCCGGCAAGCTCGCCGAGATGCAGGAGCTTTTGGCGCCGTACGGCATCGAGGCGGTGTCGGCCGGTGAACTGGGCCTGGGCGAGCCGGACGAAACCGGCAACGATTTCCGCAGCAATGCCGCGATCAAGGCGATCGCGGCAGCGCGGGCGACCAAGCTTCCCGCCTTTGCCGACGATTCCGGCATCGTGGTCGACGCACTCGACGGCGCGCCGGGCATCTACAGCGCGCGATGGGCCGGCCCGACCAAGGACTTCAACGCGGCGATGGCGCAGATCGAGCGCCTGCTGCAGGAGCGCGGCGCCACCACGCCCGACAAGCGCAAAGCGCATTTCGTCTCCGCGCTCTGCGTCGCCTGGCCCGACGATCATCTCGAAGAGGTCGAGGCGCGCGTCGACGGCACGCTGGTCTGGCCGCCGCGCGGCACCGCCGGCTTCGGCTATGACCCGATGTTCTTGCCTGACGGCCACAGCCGCACCTTCGGCGAGATGGAAAGCATCGAGAAGCACGGCCTGCCGCCGCTCGGCCTCGGCCTGTCGCATCGCGCCCGCGCCTTCGTGAAACTGGCGGAGATCTGCCTTGAGCCGCGCTAGAGCGTTTTCGAGCGAAGTGGGTACCGGTTCGCGCCAGGAAAACGCGTCAAAACAAGAGTCCGAAGCCTTCGGCGTCTACGTGCACTGGCCGTTCTGCCTGTCGAAATGCCCCTATTGCGACTTCAACAGCCATGTCCGCCATGCCGCGATCGACGAGGCGAGATATGCGGCGGCCTTCGCGCGCGAGATCGAAACAACTGCGCAGCGCTCGCCCGGCCGTGAAGTCACCTCGATCTTTCTCGGCGGCGGCACACCGTCGCTGATGCAGCCCGCAACCGTCGGCGCGGTGCTCGATGCGATCGGCAAGCACTGGACCGTCGCCGGCGATGTCGAGGTGACGCTGGAGGCGAATCCGACCAGCGTCGAAGCCACGCGCTTTGCCGGCTATCGCACCGCCGGCGTCAACCGCGTTTCGCTCGGCGTGCAGGCGCTCGACGACGCCTCGCTCAAAGCTTTGGGACGCCTGCACAGCGCGCGCGAGGCGCTCGATGCGGTCGCGATCGCGCGCCGCTCGTTCGATCGCTATTCGTTCGATCTGATCTACGCCCGCCCCGACCAGACGCCGGCGATGTGGGCCGATGAATTGCGTCTCGCCATTGACGAGGCGGCCGAGCATCTGTCGCTCTATCAATTGACGATCGAGGAAGGCACGCCCTTCTTCGGCCTGCACCAGGCCGGCAAATTGAAGACGCCGGACGAAACGGTGGCGCGCGCGCTCTACGACGTGACGCAGGAGACCTGCGACAAGCTCGGCCTGCCCGCCTACGAGATTTCCAATCACGCGCGGCGCGGCGCCGAGTGCCGGCACAATCTGGTCTATTGGCGCGGCGAGGAATATGCCGGCATCGGCCCCGGCGCGCATGGCCGGCTCGACATCGACGGCATCAGGCACGCCACCGCCACCGAGAAGCGTCCCGAGGCCTGGCTGATGCGGGTCGAGACCAACGGCCATGGAATCGTCACCGACGATCTCCTCAACAGCGAAGAACGCGCCGACGAATTCCTGCTGATGGGATTGCGCCTCGCCGAAGGCATCGACCCCGAGCGCTACAAAGCCCTCTCCGGCCGCCCGCTCGATCCCAAGCGCATCGCGCTGCTGCGCGAGGAGGGTGCGATCACGGTCGACGCAACGGGCCGGCTGCGCGTGACCAGCAGCGGTTTTCCGGTGCTGGATGCGGTGGTCGCGGATTTAGCGGCGTAGCAAAGTCCCGTAGCCCGGATGGAGCGCAGCGCAATCCGGGTTCTATCCGCGCGGTAAGATCGCCCCGGATTTCGCTGCGCTCCATCCGGGCTACGAAGCCACTACGCCCCAAAACTCTTCGGCGAACCCGCGACCGCAACGCCGCCGCCCGTCGTCACCTTCATCACCGCGAGGCCCCGTTCATTCGTGCCGTCCGCACGGAACCGGAACAGGCCGTCGATGCCGGCGAAGCCCGACGGATTGGTGAGCACGTCGGGCGAGAAGCGCGTGGTGCCTTGCGTGCGCGCCAGCGCGGCGACGAGGGCGACCGCGTCATAGGCGAGCGTCGCGGTGCGAATCGGCTCGGCGCCGTATTTGGTGCGATAGCGGCCGGAGAAGGCGCGGAAGCCGGCCGGGTCCGGCGCGGCATAGAGGCCGCCTTGCAGGCCCGCATTCGCATAAACTCGCGGATTGTCCCATAGGCCAGTGCCGAGCAGCTGGATGTTGCGCAAATTCGCGCCCGCCGCGGTCATCGCATCCGCCACCGACACGACGGCATCGCCATCATCGGCAATGAACAACGCGTCGGCACTGCCGAGTTGCTGCGCCACGGTGCGCGCCGGCGTGGCGCGATCGGCGCCGTATTTCTCGAAGGCGATGATGCGCCCGCCGCGCCGCGGCACCGCCGCCTTCACCGCGGCCTCGACGACATTGCCATAGGCATTGTCGGGCACCAGCACGGCGACGGAGCGCTTTCCGATGCTGGCGGAATATTCGACGATGCGGTTGACGTCGGACTCCGGCAGGAAGGAGAGCAAATAGACGCCGCGGCCGGCGATGCTGGAATCGGTCGAGAACGCCATCACGGAAATGCCGCGCGTGCGCGCGACTTGCGCCACCGCCGGCACCGATTGCGCGAACAGCGGTCCCAAAATGATCTCGGCGCCTTCGTCGACGGCCTGCTGCGCGGCGCCCTGCGCGCCTTGCGGGCTGCCATTGTCGTCCTTGATCAGCAGCTGGATGTTCGGATTCTGGAACTCGGCCAGCGCCATCTCGGCGGCGTTGCGCATGGATTGCGCGGCGAGACCAGCATTGCCGGCGGCCGAGAGCGGCAGGATCACGGCGACCTTGACGCCGCCGGTGCCGGCGGTCGTCGCCTGTTGCGGCGGACCTGCCGGCTGAGCCGGCGGTGCTGAGCTCGAAAACGGGTTGGAGAACTGGCTCAGGCTCTGCTGCACGCCGGCGCAGGCCGACAGCAGGGGTGCGCCGAGCAACAGGCCGAGCGCGCCCCGGCGGGTCGCCCCTGACATCAGGGACCCCGGAACGGGAGACTCCTCCGAAGAGGACGATCTGGGATAACGCGGGCCCATCATGGCAGCTTCTCTTCTGACCCGCCGGCGCCGGCCGGTCACGACACTCTTTCCACGACACAAGCCGCGGATTCAGGCATATTGTCGGCAAATAGTTAACCGAAACAAAAGGATAATAGCCGCTTAACGCGGCCGCCTTCCTGTCCCGGCAGCTGCTTGCCCTCGCTCACGCAGCATCAAGGCGGCGTTTCAGTCGCGAATATGGCGTGAGAGCCCTCACTCCCTCTCGACGTGATCCCGGATCGATCACATTCCCGTCCGTTCCTCGCCCCTCACCTCGGCACGATCTTTTTCGGCGAGCCGGTTCCCAGCCCTGAGGATCGTGCCTAAGTTGACTTCATTATGCGCGCAAAGCCGGCCCCGATAAATACGCCTGAAGCTCAAGACGCCGCCTCGCGCGGTTTCTCCATCGACGCCCATCGACTTGCGGCGCCGAAGGCGGCACCGGGCCTCCATCTGGTCTCAACCCCCATCGGCAATCTCGGCGACATCACGCTGCGGGCGCTCCAGACCCTCGCCGGCGTCGACGTCATCGCCTGCGAGGACACCCGCATCACCCGGCGCCTGACGGAGCGCTACGCCATCGCCGCGCAGCTCAAGCAATATCACGAGCACAACGCGGAGGCCGCGCGTCCGAAAATCCTGGAGGCGCTGGGGCAGGGCGGCTCGATTGCGCTGGTCTCCGACGCCGGCACGCCGCTGATCTCCGATCCTGGCTTCAAGCTGGTGCGCGAGGTCTGCGCCGCCGGCCATGCGGTGTATGCCCTGCCCGGCCCATCCTCGGTGCTGGCGGCGCTGACGGTGGCGGCACTGCCGACCGACCGCTTCTTTTTCGAGGGCTTTTTGCCGGCGAAATCCGCCGCGCGAAAGGCGCGCTTGACCGAACTCGCGCGCATCGATGCGACGCTGGTGATGTTCGAATCCGGCAACCGCGTACAGGACACGCTGGCGGAGCTCGCCGAGATCATGGGCACGCGCGAAGCCGCGATCTGCCGCGAGCTGACCAAGCTGCACGAGGAGATTTCGCGCGCACCGTTGAGCCAGCTGGCGCGCGAGGCCGATGCGCTGGAGACGCGCGGCGAGTTCGTGCTGGTGATCGCTCCGCCGGCGGCCGACGCCGAGATGCTGACGTCGGATGCGCTGGACGGTCTGTTGCGCGAGCAGCTTGCCGCGCACAGCGTCAAGGATGCCGTCGCGCACGCGGTCGCGCTCTCGGGCCGGCCGCGCCGCGAGGTCTATGCCCGCGCGCTCGAGCTCGCCAAGGACTTAAGGGGCGACGATGGCGAAGACTGAGGTCCCGACGGAGCCGAAGGTCGCCTCGCCCGAGCGCGTCGCCGCGTTCCACACCGGCATCTCCGCGGAGAGCCGCGCCGCGGCCTATCTCATGGCCAAGGGCTATCGCATCCTGGCCAAACGCTACCGCACCCCGCATGGCGAGATCGACATCGTGGCGCGCCGCCGCAATCTGATCGCCTTCGTCGAGGTCAAGGCGCGGGCCACGCTGGATGACGCCGCCTTCGCGGTGACGCCGCGCCAGCAGCAGCGCATCATCGACGCCGCGCAAGGCTGGCTCGTCGCGCATCCCGAGCATGCCGAATTCGAATTGCGATTCGACGCCATGCTGATTGCGCCGCGCTCACTTCCGCGCCATGTGTTGGCGGCATTCGACGCCTCGACCTGAAAGGCAGACCATGAAACTGAACGTCGCCGTCCAGATGGACCCCATCGCCCGCATCAACATCAAGGGCGATTCCACCTTTGCGCTGCTCCTGGAGGCGCAGAAGCGCGGCCACGGCCTGTCCTATTACACGCCCGACAAGCTCTCGATGGTCGGCGAGGAGATCGTGGCGCCGGTTCAGCTCCTGACCGTGCGCGACGAGCCCGGCGATCACTTCACGCTCGGCGAGCCCAGGCGCGAGGCGCTGAACGGCTTTGACGTGGTGCTGCTGCGCCAGGATCCGCCGTTCGACCTCGCCTACATCACCTCGACGCATCTTCTGGAACGCATCCATCCGAAGACGCTGGTGCTCAACGATCCCGCCTCCGTGCGCAACGCGCCGGAAAAGCTGTTCGTGATGAATTTTCCGCAGCTGATGCCGCCGACCCTGATCTCGCGCGACCTCGACGAGATCAACGCCTTCCGCGACAAGCACGGCGCCGTCGTGATGAAGCCGCTGCACGGCCATGGCGGCGCGGCGGTGTTCCGCGTGATGCCGCAGGACATGAATTTCGGCTCGCTGTTCGACATGTTCTCGGTGACGTTCCGGGAGCCCTGGGTGATCCAGCAATTCATCCCCGAGGTGAGGCACGGCGACAAGCGCATCATCCTGGTCAACGGCGAGTTCGCCGGCGCGGTGAACCGCGTGCCGGCCGCCGACGACCTCCGCTCCAACATGGTGCGCGGCGGGGCTGCGCAGGAGACCGAGCTCACTCCGCGTGAGCGCGAGATCTGTGCCACCGTCGGCCCGGCGCTGCGGGAGCGCGGCCTCTTGTTCGTCGGCATCGACGTCATCAACGGCAACCTCACCGAGATCAACGTGACCTCCCCGACCGGCATCCGCGCCATCGCACGGCTCGGCGGGCCTGACGTCGCGGCGAAGGTCTGGGACGTGATCGAGCAGAAGCGGGCGAAGTAGCGTTTTAGGTCCGCCGCCACCTCCAATCTATCACCGTCACCCTGAGGTGGCCGCTCTTCAGCGGCCCTCGAAGGGCGACGGCCCGACTGTTACCGCGCGTTGCTGCATCGCGACCGCGCATCCCTCGAGGCTCCCGGCACGATGCGTTGCATCGCGCCACTCGCACCTCCAGCGACGAGCGCAACGCGCTCGCGCGGGGTTGACAGATCACCCGTATCTGCGCGGCTCGCTGCGATCACGCCGTGACCACGATCGCACCCATCACTAACCACCCATTCACCATGACGCCGCGCATGTCATTCGAACGAACGTGCCGTACTGCGTGAATCTACGGGGCCGCTGGCCGACCGGATAACGCCGCGTTCACCATCTGCCGAGAACCAGCATCGTGGCCGGCCGTCGCATTCGGCCTCGCAACACCCCTTATACTTTTACTCCCTACTCATCGACACGGGGAACCCGCCAGGTGCGGTTCGAGTGCCCCGCGTAAGAGTAGAGGCGTATGAACACCGCACGCATTGTCGTTCTCGTCATCGCGCTGGGCGCCGGCGGCGTCGCTGCGTATCTGGCGAGCGGCTTCGACAACAAGCCCGCGCCCGCCCTTCCCGTCGCCGAGAAATTGCCGACCGTCGAGGTGCTGATCGCGAAGAACGACATCGGGCTCGGCCAGGCGGTGAAGCCCGAGGATCTGCAATGGCAGGCCTGGCCGGCGGCGACCGCGAGCAGTGCCTTCATTCGCCGCGACAGCAGGCCCGAGGCGCAGACCCAGATTGCCGGCTCGATCGCCCGAGTCCCCCTGATGCAGGGCGAGCCGATCCGCGAGCAGAAGCTGGTCAAGGCCGACGGCTCCGGCTTCATGGCCGCGATCCTGCCCGCCGGGATGCGCGCCGTTTCCACCGAGATTTCAGCCGAGACCGCCGCTGGCGGCTTCATCCTTCCGAATGACCGCGTCGACATCGTCCTGACCCGCCGTCTGAAGAACCCCGACGGCGCCAACAACAACGGTCCGACCGGCGGCAACGACCTCGTCCTGTCCGAGGTCATCCTGACCAATATCCGCGTGCTCGCGATCGACCAGGCGCCGAAGGAGAAGGACGGCCAGAACGCCGTCGTCGGCAAGACCGTCACGCTCGAGCTCCGGCCCGACCAGGTCGCAGTCCTCGCAGCCGCGCGCCAGGGCGGCACGCTCCAGCTCGCGCTGCGGAGCATCGTCGATGCCAACGCAGTCGACGGCACGCCTGAGGACCAGGGGATCAAGCGTGCGGGCGGCGTGAACGTGATCCGTTACGGGGTGCAGGCACGGCAATTGACGTCACAGAAGTGATGATGGGGATAGCATGAACTACGGGGATGATCGGACGGGCCTGCGCCTTCGGGGGAAGCGCACGCGCCCGTTCTGGACGGGGACGATGCTGATACTGGGGCTGCTCGCAGCCCCCGACCTCGTCAGCGCGACGGATGCGCCGGTCGGCGACCAGGCGCCGATGCAGGCACCGGATCTCGGCGTATCGTCGGTCGCGACCATCGCATCGGCGAAGACGCGTTTTCTCTCGCTTGGCGTGGGCAAATCCGTCGTCATCGACCTGCCTCGCGAGGTCAAGGACGTGCTGGTGGCCGATCCCAAGATCGCCAATGCCGTCATCCGCTCGGCCCAGCGTGCCTATATCATCGGCGGCCAGGTCGGCCAGACCAACGTTGTGTTCTTCACCGCCGACGGCCAGCAGGTTGCCTCCTATGACATCGCGGTGAAACGCGACCTCAACGGCATGCGCGCGGCCCTGCGCCAGTCGCTGCCGGGCGTTCAGATCGAAGGCGTCGGCGACAGCGTGATGCTGACCGGATCGGTGTCGAGCCCGGTCGAGGCCCAGCAGGCCGGCGACGTCGCCGCAAAACTGGTCGGCGGCTCGGACAAGGTCGTCAACAGCATCGTCGTGCGTGGCCGCGACCAGGTGATGCTCAAGGTCGTCGTCGGCGAAGTCCGCCGCGACATCGTCAAGCAGCTCGGCGTCGATCTCAGCGCCAGCCTGAACGCCGGCACCGCGGTGGTGAATTTCAACAATTCCAACCCGTTCTCGGTCTCGGGCGGGCCGATCGTCGGCAGCAACGGACTCGGCGTTGCCGGCGTCACCAAGGGCATCGCCACCGTCAGCGCCACCATGCGTGCGATGGAAAGCGCCGGCGTGATGCGCACGCTCGCCGAACCGAGCCTGACCGCGATTTCGGGCGAATCCGCCACCTTCATCGCCGGCGGCGAATTCCCGATTCCGGCAGGCTATTCCTGCGATCCCGTCACCCACGTCTGTACCACCCAGATCACCTACAAGAAGTTCGGCATCTCGCTGAACTTCACCCCGGTCGTGCTCAGCGAAGGCCGCATCAGCCTGCGCGTGATGACCGAGGTCTCGGAGCTGTCGAATACGAATTCGATCACGTTGACGCAGGCGGTGTCCTCGACCTCGAGCAACTCGATCACCATCCCCTCGATCCAGACCCGCCGCGCCGAGACGACGCTGGAGATTCCCTCCGGCGGATCGATGGCGATGGCCGGCCTGATCCAGCAGCAGACCAAGCAGGCGATCAACGGCCTTCCCGGCATCGACCAGGTGCCGATCATCGGCGCGCTGTTCCGCAGCCAGGACTTCGTCAACAACGAGACCGAGCTGATGGTGATCGTGACGCCCTATGTGGTGCGCGCGGTCGCCCAGAAGGAATTGGCGCGGCCCGACGACGGCTTCGCGCCGGCCTCGGACGCGCAGACCGCACTGCTCGGCCGCATGAATCGCCTCTATGGCATCGCGCGTCGCGTCGATCCGATCGCCGGCGCGCCCGGCGATTTCGGCTTCATCATCGACTGAGACGAACGGTTTGGGGACCGGGGCAGGACACGGGGCAAGAGGGGACCAGGCGATGACGACAACATCAGCCGATCGACGTCGCAATCTGGGCGTCGCGCTGGCACTGACGGGGCTCTCCGTCATGCTGGGCGCCTGTAACACCACCGGCGAGATCGTCACCCAGACGGTGCCGACCGACTATCGCCAGCGCCACCCGATCGCGGTGCAGGAAGGCAAGAAGTCGATCGTGATCTTCGTCGGCAAGGCGAGGGGCGGCCTGTCGGCCGCGCAGCATTCGGACGTCGCGGGTATCGCCCGGGACTGGGTGCGCGAAGGCACCGGCTCCGTCGTCGTCGACGTTCCCGTCGACGCTGCGAATTCGCGCGCGGCGGCGGCGACCTATCGGGAAATCCGGTCTGTGCTCGCATCAGGCGGCGTGCCATCGCGTGCCATCGTCCAGCATCCCTATCGCCCTGAAGATCCCGGGCTGCTGCCCACCATCCGCCTGAGCTATTCGAAGATCACCGCGGTCGCCGGCCCCTGCGGGCTGTGGCCGGAAGACCTCGGCCCCTCGATCCTCGATCCCGGCTACAACGAGAACCGGCCCTACTTCAATCTGGGCTGCGCCAGCCAGCGCAATCTCGCCGCGATGATCGACAATCCGGCCGACCTCGAGCAGCCGCGATCCGAGACGCCGGCCTATACCGCGCGGCGCGACATCGCCTTTGATCGCTATCGCAAGGGCACTGCGATCTCGACTCCCAATTCCGAAGCCGACAAGGCCAAGCTCAGCGACACAGGCAAATGACCGTTATCCACGACGAAGAAGCGGACGATCCGCAGCACCCCGAGGAACACATTGCGCCGGTTCCCCGCATCTCGGTGCAGGCCTTTTGCGAGACCGAGAAGACGCTCGCCGCGGTGACCGCGGCGGGGCAGGACCGCCGGCTCGCCAAGGCACACCTCACCGCCAAGGACGGTGGCCTTGCCGCGGCGATCGAAGTCTATGAATCGATGCCGACGCCGAACGTGATCGTGATCGAATCCGACGGTACGCGCGACATCCTCGAGGGACTCGACGACCTCGCCGGCGTCTGCGACCCCGGCACCCGCGTGGTCGTGATCGGCAATCCCAACGACACCGCGCCCTATCGCGAGCTGGTGCGCCGCGGCGTCAACGATTATGTGGTGGGACCGGTCGAAACCCTCGACGTGGTCCGCTCCATCTGCAGCCTGTTCTCGGCCTCCGAGGCCATCATCACCGGCCGCGTCATCGCGGTGGTCGGCGCCAAGGGCGGCGTCGGCGCCTCCACCGTTGCCCACAACGTGGCTTGGACCATCGCCCGTGACCTCGCGCTCGATTCCGTCGTGATCGACCTCGACCTCGCCTTCGGCACCGCGGGCCTCGACTACAACCAGGACCCGGTGCAGGGCATCGCCAACGCGGTGCTGTCGCAGGACCGGCCGGACACGGCGCTGATGGAGCGCCTGCTCTCCAAATGCACCGAGCGCCTCAGCCTCCTCGCGGCGCCTGCCACCCTCGACCGCGTCTATGATTTCGGCGCCGAAGCTTTCGACGCCGTGTTCGACACGCTGCGCATGACCACGCCCTGCATCGTGCTCGACGTTCCCCACCAATGGTCCGGCTGGACGCGGCGCGCGCTGGTGAACGCGGACGACATCGTCATCGTGGCCGAGCCCGATCTCGCCAATTTGCGCAACACCAAGAACATGCTGAGCGTGCTGAAGGCGGCGCGGCCGAACGACCGGCCGCCGCTGTATTGCATCAACCAGGTCGGCATGCACAAGCGCGCGGAGATCGAGGTCAAGGCGTTCGCCAAGACCATGGAAAGCCAGCCGATCGCGGTGATCCCGTTCGATTCGAAACTGTTCTCCACCGCCGCCAATAACGGCCAGATGATCGCGGAGGTCTCCAAGAACCACCGCACCACCGAGCTGTTCCAGAACATGGCGAACCGCCTCGCCGGGCGCGGCGAGGTGAAGAAGCCGAAGCGCTCGCTGCTCGGACCGCTGCTGAAGAAGCTGAAGGGCAGGTCAAGCCGCAACTCCGCGCCGCATCGCAAGGCGTCGTAAGCATCCACCAAGAGGGGCGGATTACTTGTCCGCCCGCTGCTGCTTCTTCGCCAGCAGCTGCCGCAGCGCCGCGACCTTGGCCGCTGCCTGGTCCGGCGGCAAATCTGCCTTCACGAGGATTTCGGCCTCGGCCTCGCGGCCCTGCAATCCCAGCACGAGCGCAAGATTGGCACGGACCCGCGCATCGTTCTGATTGCGCTGATGAGCGCGGCCGAGCACCTGTTCGGCCTTCGGCAGATTGTTTTGCAGCATATAGGACAGGCCGAGATTGGACAGCACGGTCGGCTCGTCCGGCACGATCTTCAACGCCGTGGTATAATATTGCTGCGCCTCTTCGTTGCGGCCGAGCTGATCGAGCGCCGCACCCTGTGCCGACAGGATGCGCCAGTCCGGATCCTCCGGCGTATGCGCGCGGCTGAGGACGTCGAAGGCCTGCTGGAAATTGCCGCTGTCGGCGAGCGCGCGGCCATAGCCGGCGAGCAGCGCCTTGTTGCTGGGATGGGCGAGCACGGCCTGCTCCATGACCGCGACCGCCTGCGCGCGCTGGCCGGTCTCGCGCAACGCCTTGCCGTAGGCGAGCGCAACGTTGGGATCATTGGGCTTGGCGCGATAACGCTCGCGCAACGCGTCCATGTCCGGCCTGGCGTCGGACTTGACAGCCGCTTCCGATCTGACGCCGAGCGCGCCGGTCACATCCTCGATGCCGGCGGTCTGGCAACCGCCGAGGACGAGCACCAGGAGTGCGGGAAGCAGCAATCTCGCCGGGGGAGAGGCGAGGGACGAACGCTTGGACATACTCTGATCACTCGGCAACTGATCAGAGATGCTTACCGATTAACGCTAAAGTCCCGTTAAGGACGCGGGCTGTGAGACCTTAAAGCATGATCCGGAAAAGTGCGCAGCGGTTTTCCGAAGAGATCATGCTTAAACAACAACCTAAAGCGCGATGACGATTCATCCTCATCGCATCGCGCTTTAGTCGGTGAACTCGGCGCCGAATTCGCAGCCGATGCGCCAGCGCAGGCGGCATTGGCGGGAATAATCAGGTGCGAAGATGATGGTGAATTGCGGCGGCACTTCCAGGAATTCCGCCACCACTTTCACGCCGCCATCCGAAATATCCGTGATCGTGCAGTCCCGCGGCAGCGAGCCCGCGCCAAAATGGATCTTGGCGAGCCGGCTGCACACCCGACGTTCGCTTCTCCGGCGATTTGCAAGCATTTGAATTGTTCACCCGTTAGACCACGGCCCATCCCGCAGCCTCAGGAATAGCGGACATTCGTTGGAATGTGCTGAGGACAGAAGCCGGCATTCGAGGCGTAGTGTCGGCGTGGCGTTTACGATTGGTTAGGGCTTGCTCGCCCGCCGAGATTGTTCCCGTATTGTTCTTGCGGAGAGGGCCCGTCTCTGCTACCCCTAATTGTGCGAGAGGGGCAGGCTGGTTTGAGCATGGTTCAGCGGGTTTCCACCGTCGCCTTCGAGGGGATCGAGGCCCGTGCGGTCGACGTGCAGGTGCAGGTCGCGCCGGGTCTGCCGGCCTTCGCCATTGTCGGCCTGCCGGACAAGGCGGTGTCTGAGGCGCGCGAGCGGGTGCGCTCGGCGCTGATTGCCTCCGGCCTGGCGCTGCCGGCGCGGCGGATCATCGTCAATCTGGCGCCGGCTGACCTGCCGAAGGAAGGCAGCCATTACGACCTGCCGATCGCCCTCGGGCTGATGGCGGCGATCGGCGCGATCCCGCCGGATGCGCTGACCGGCTTCACCGTGCTCGGCGAGCTCGGCCTCGATGGCTCGATCGCGCCCGTGGCCGGCGTTCTTCCCGCCGCGTTCGGCGCCAATATGCGCGAGGAAGGGCTGATCTGCCCGGCCTCGTGCGGCTCCGAAGCGGCATGGGCGAGCCCGGACATCCAGATCATCGCGGCAAGCTCGCTGATCCAGATCGCCAATCACTTCAAGGGCACACAGGTGCTGTCGCGGCCGTCACCGAAGGTGCATGAGCCCGCCGCCTCCACGCTCGACCTGCGCGACATCAAGGGTCAGGAGAGCGCCAAGCGCGCGCTGGAGATCGCGGCCGCCGGCGGGCATCATTTGCTCATGATCGGGGCGCCCGGCGCCGGCAAATCGATGCTCGCGGCGCGCCTGCCCTCGATCCTGCCGCCGCTGTCACCGAGCGAACTGCTCGAGGTCTCGATGATCGCCTCCGTTGCCGGCGAGATCGAGGGCGGCGCGCTGACGGCCAAGCGGCCGTTCCGCTCGCCGCATCATTCCGCGAGCATGGCCGCGCTCACCGGCGGCGGCATGCGCGCAAAGCCCGGCGAGATCTCGCTGGCACATCAGGGCGTGCTGTTCCTCGACGAATTGCCGGAGTTCGATCCGCGCGTGCTGGATTCGCTCCGGCAGCCGCTGGAGAACGGCGAGGTCGCGGTGTCGCGCGCCAACCATCGCGTCACTTACCCTGCCCGCTTCATGCTGGTCGCGGCGATGAATCCGTGCCGCTGCGGCAATGCGTTCGAGCCCGGCTATGCCTGCAAGCGCGGCCGTGTCGACCGCTGCACCGGCGACTACCAGGCGCGCATCTCCGGCCCGTTGATGGACCGCATCGACCTGCGCATCGAGGTGCCGGCGGTGACCGCGGCGGATTTGATCCTGCCGCCACCGGCGGAAGGCTCCGCCGAAGTCGCCGCCCGCGTGGCGGCGGCGCGCGACATCCAGCTCGCCCGTTATGCCGATGCCGGCCTGCCCAAGGTTCGCACCAATGCCGAGGCTCCTGCCTCCGTGCTGGAGGAGATCGCAAAGCCGGACGCGCAAGGCGCCAAATTGCTGCGCGACGCCGCCGAGACCATGCGGCTCTCGGCGCGCGGCTATCACCGCGTGCTGCGGGTGGCGCGCACGCTGGCCGACCTCGATCGCACTGAGAAGATCGGCCGGCTGCATCTGGCCGAAGCGCTCTCCTACCGCGCACTCGCGGAGGATGTGCGGCAGATGGCTTGATCATTCCGCGCATCAACCCGGCGGTAACGAGTTTCCTTTACGCTCTGCAAACCATAAGGCCCACAAAGTTCCCGTACCGGGCCCGGCGAGTAGAGTGTCATGTTGCGTTTTAAGATCCTGGCCTCGGCTGTTCCCTTGTTGGCGGCTGCGGTGTTGGCCCGCGGCGAGATCGGATCGGTCTCGCATCCCTGCATCGCCCTCGGCGATACCTCGGTCGAGCTCACCTCCCTGTTCTGGACCGCCGGCGTCCACGTCGCCTTCACCGAAGATCCCGCCCGGGCCACGGTGCGGGTTCAGATCACCGACGATGCTGATGCTGCGGACTTCGCCGTGGTCGACGACGGCCTCGGTTCCGAGCCGGAGTCCTGTCAGGTCAATCCCTCGACACGTCTTGTCTCGATTGCCGCTCAGCCCGTCGACGGCGGCCAGGTGATCTATCTCTCCACCGAAGGGCCAGCGGATTACCGTATCTATGTGCGCTCGAAGTCCTTCTCGCAGCGCGAGGCCGCGGCGCTGATCGTCGGCGCCCATGGCGGCCATCGCCCGCTGCCGCTCCAGGCTGCCTCGCTCTGAAGCGCGCTGAGACAATGCTTTGAGCCGTTAACACCTCGTTAGTCCTGTTTGGAGGCAGCGCCAAAGCCTCAAGCTGTTCGCAAGGTCGGCGCGACATCGTCGCAGACGGCGGGTGGCGGGATTTCGAAGAAGAGTCGGGGTCGGTGGCGATGGGTCGGACGTTCCGGATCAAGGTGCGCATGCGCCGCTTCAGGCGACAGCACCCCCGCATCGCTTTCGCGATCCGCTCTTTCATGATCTTCTCGGCGACCTTCGGCGGCGCCTATGGCTTCGTGTCCGGCAGCCGGTCCGAGAACTCCGGCTACGATCCCCACACCTTTGCGATCGGCGCGAGCTTCCTGTTCGCGCTCGCCTGCCTCGGTCTTGCGACGCTGAGCATGCGCCTGCGTTTCGTGGGCAAGCGGCTGCGTACGCTCGCCGCCCACAACGAGGCGCTGATCGATCGCAATTGGGAGCTGAAGGAGGCGGAAGAACGCGCCCGCAGCCTGTTCGAGCAGCAGGGCGACCTCATCGTGCTGCGCGCTACCGATGGCCGCATCACCTTTGCCAACGAAGCCTATTGCGCGCTCGCAGGACAGGCGCGCAGCGCGCTGGTCGGCACGCGCTTCGATTTCGACGTGCTGGAGCAGGGTGACAGCGCCCGCGAGAGCAGCGGCACACGCATCCACGACCAGAAGATCGCAACCTCGCTCGGCGCGCGCTGGATCGCCTGGCGCGAGGGCTATGTCCGCCTCGATGCCGGACAGCCCGCCGAATTGCAGAGCGTGGGGCGCGACGTTACCGACCGCACCGAGACCGAACGCGCTCTGTCCGACGCACGCGACCAGGCCGACGCCGCCAACCGCGCCAAATCGCGCTTCCTCGCGATGGCCTCGCACGAAATCCGCACCCCCCTGAACGGCATCATCGGCATGGGCGGCCTCCTGCTCGACACCACGCTGACGCCGGAGCAGGCGACCTATGCCAAAGCGGTGAAAACCTCGGGCGAAGCCTTGATGGCGCTGATCGAGGAGCTGCTCGACTATTCCAAGATCGAGGCCGGCAAGCTTGATCTGGAGCAGCGTCCCTTCGCGCTCTCGACCCTGGTCGAGGAGATCACCGAGCTGCTCGCGCCCCGCGCGCAGGCCAAGGCGCTCGAGATCGCCGCCTATGTCGACGAGCGCCTGCCGCTGGAGGTGGTCGGTGATGCCGCGCGGCTGCGCCAGGTGCTGCTCAATCTCGCCGGCAACGCCATCAAATTCACCGCGAGCGGCGGCGTCGCGCTGATCGTCGAGCCCGGCATCTGGCCGAACGAGATCAGCTTCCTGGTCCGCGACACCGGCATCGGCATTGCGCCGGAAGCGCAGCAGCGCATCTTCCGCGAATTCGAGCAGGCCGACGAGCGCGTCGCCCGCACCTATGGCGGCACCGGGCTCGGCCTTTCCATCAGCGAGCGGATCGTCAAGCGCATGGGCGGCCGGATCACGCTCGCGAGCGAGCCGGGCAAAGGCTCGACCTTCGAGATCGCGGTGCCGCTTCCGCCGTCGCAAGCCAGCGCGGGACAGACGGCCTTTCCGAGCCCTGACCTCACCGGCAAGTCGATGCTCCTCGTCGCAGACGGCATTGAGGCCTCGCTGATCGCGCGGCGCCTCGAGCGCTGGGGTGGCCAGACCTGCATGATTACGGATGCCGCGGTCGCCGAAGCGCTGCTGCCCGAACGCTCATGGCACGCGGTGCTGATCGATCGTGCGATCGGCCCTGCCGCGGCTGACCAGCTGGGCGAAATGGCCCGCGCGCATGCGTTGCAGCGCCTCGTGCTGCTGACCTCTAGCTCGCGCCACGAAAAGCTGTCCCCGGCCTTCACGGGCTTCCTGGTGAAGCCACTGCGGGCGGCTTCGCTCGCCGCGCGCCTTGCGATGACGCCGGAGGTGGCCTCGCCCGATCTGGCGCCGGAGCCGCCGGCTGAAGCTGCCGGCGCGACACCGGCCAAGGGAGCGACCAAGGGAGCGATCAAGGGCCTGTCGATCCTCGTCGCCGAGGACAACGAGATCAATGCGCTGCTGATGCGCTCGCTGCTGACGAAGCTCGGCCATCGCGTCGTCATCACCGTCCACGGCGAGGCCGCGCTGGAGTCCTGGCTCGCCGCATCATCGGCCGGCACGCCCTATGATCTCGTGCTGATGGACATCCAGATGCCGCAGCTCGACGGCATCGAGGCGACAAAGCGAATCCGCGCGCATGAGGCGGCGACCGGCGGCCACCACACGCCGATCCTCGCGCTCACCGCCAATACGCTGGTGGAGGATCGCTATGCCTGCTTCGAGGCGGGCATGAACGGATTCCTGATCAAGCCGCTCGATCGCGACAAGCTGGACGAAGCACTGGCAGGGCTTGCGGCGACACGGCGGCTGGCCGTCTGATCCGAAAATCTCACGGGAACCTCATCCCGGCCGGCAATCGATAATTGAAATCGACCGCGTTGCGCGTCACCATCCTCCGGGGGCATTGCAGGAGGGTTTCGCGCATGAACGTGCTGTGCCGCCTCGTATTCATTGTCCTTCTCGCTGGATTTTCCCGACACGCCGCGGCCGATACGCCGGAGCTCATCGCCTCGCTCAAGCAAGGCGGCTACGTGCTGATCTTTCGGCACACCGCCACCGACGACAGCCAAAAGGATATCTACCCCTTCAAGTTCGACGACATGAGCGCCCAGCGCCAGCTCAGCGAAAAGGGTAGGGACATGGCGCGCCAGATCGGGGCAGCGGTCAAGGAGCTCGCGATCCCGATCGGCGATGTCTACACCAGCCGGCTCAACCGCGCGATCGAGGCCGGCAGGCTGATCTCCGGCCGCGAGGTCAAGCCGGTCGACGCGTTGACGGACAGCAGCAACGCCAGCGCATCGGGAATGGCAAACCCCACCGGCGCCAATGCAAAGGCGGGACAGACCGTGCGCCAGCTCGTCGATGCGCCGCCGAAGGCGGGCAGCAATAATTTCCTGGTCACCCACAAGACGAACATCGCCGATGCCTTCGGCAAGGAGGCCGGCGACGTCGGGGAAGGCGAGGCTTTCGTTTACAAGGCCGGCAGCTCGGGCCCCGCCAGCTTTGCCGGACGCATCAAGCCCGCGGACTGGAGCGCCCAGGCCGGCAAGTGACGAGCCCGCATCCGAGCCTGGTCGCTGGTGTGGACGAAGAGCCGGATTTCCCCGGCCTCTCAACGGGCCGGCTCACGGGGAGGGTATCCGGCCAACGAACAGATTGACCGGGCGACTTGCCCCCACGGGATCGTCTTGTGATACCCACGTCTTGCGAGTTGCGACTGAAAGGCTGGCGAACACGTGAGAACATCGGAAGACCGCTCATTTCTCGTATTGCTTGCCGTAGTCACGCTAGCGTTTGGCTGGGTGCTGTGGCCGTTCTCCGGAGCATTGTTGTGGGCCACGCTGCTGGCCATCATCTTCGCACCGCTCTATCGACGCTCGTTGGAAATGCTTCCGGGAAAGCGCAACCTTGTCGCATTCGCCACCGTTGTCGTCGTGGTGGTGATCGTCTTGATCCCTGTCGCAATCGTCATCGCTTCGCTCATCGACCAGGGAGGGGAGCTGTATCAGCGCGTTCAGTCGGGGGAGATCAGTTTTGCTCATCCGCTTCAGCAACTGAGATCCGCGCTGCCCGACTGGGCTGCCCCCATGGCGGATCGCCTCGCCGGCATCGATTTCTCGGCCCTGAAGGAACGCCTGTCCGGTCTGGTCGTCCCGGCCGGCCAACAGCTGGCGGGGCATGCGATCAACATCGGTCAGTTGACCCTCGAGTTCGTCGCAAGCTTGCTCGTGATGTTGTACGTGCTGTTTTTTCTGCTGCGCGACGGTGACGAGCTGAACGCACGCATCCGCGACGCCCTGCCGCTGCGTGCGAGCCACAGCACTGAGATTCTGCATGCGTTCACCCTGGCGGTTCGCGGGACCATCAAGGGAATCATCCTCGTTGCCCTGATTCAGGGCGCGCTTGGCGGGGTGATCTTCTGGCTGCTCGGACTGACCGCGCCGCTACTGGCGGGCGCGCTGATGGCGCTGCTCTCGCTTCTGCCCGTGCTCGGCTCCGCACTGGTGTGGCTTCCGGCCGGGCTATATCTGCTTGTGGCGGGCTCGGTCACGAAGGGAATCATCCTGCTCGCTTTCGGCACCTTCGTGATCGGCCTCGCGGACAACTTTCTCCGCCCCATCCTGGTGGGACAGTCGATCCGGATGCCAAGCTACATTGTGTTGCTCGCCACCCTGGGCGGCCTAGCGGCCTTCGGAGCAAACGGCTTCGTCATCGGCCCACTCGTCGCGGCCATGTTTCTGACGGCCTGGCAGGTCTTCGTCCGCTCGAAAGAGCAACAGGAGGTCCGGAAATGACCTGCTACGCGGCGTAAGCTATGAAGCGCGGTGCGGAGAGCTTGTCGGGCGGCCCCGGAGTGCCCTTGAATATGGTGTCGGTCTTTGCCGCGCGCTTGCAATGCGGGCAGACGAACAGATGCGCGATGACCGGAACCGGCTCGTCCGCGAGCAGTTCCGAGCGGTACCACCTCATCTCGACATGGCAATCCGGGCAGGTCGGTGCTTCGAGCTGCTCCGCAGCGCTTCTGAGACGATCAACCATCGAACCCTCGCGTTTTCGAAGGTCATAGCCCAATACCTCTTGCCGGTCTGCAACAAAAGACACGCTGCACGAACGCGCAGGATCCGCCGACCGCCGCGACTACAGTCGCCTGAGCGCCACGTTCTCCACGGTGTGGTCGGCGCCCTTCTTCAGGATCAGCGTCGCGCGAGGGCGGGTCGGCAGGATATTGTCCTCGAGATTGGCGAGGTTGGTGCGCTCCCAGATCGCGATCGCGGTGGCAGTGGCTTCCTCGTCCGACAACAGCGCGTAGCGGTTGAAGTAGGACTTTGGATTGGTGAATGCGGTGTCGCGCAGCGCCAGGAAGCGCTTGATGTACCATTGCCGCAACGGGGCTTCGTCGGCGTCGATATAGACCGAGAAATCGAAGAAGTCGGAGACCACAGGCACCGCCTTGCCGTCGCGCGGCAGCTTGCCGGTCTGCAGCACGTTGACGCCCTCGACGATCAGGATGTCGGGCTGGTCGATCTCGGCCCACTGGTTCGGCACGATGTCGTAGGTCAGATGCGAATAGACCGGTGCACGCACATGGCGGCGGCCGGACTTGATATCGGAGAGGAAGCTGAGCAGCAGCGGCAGGTCGTAGCTTTCCGGAAAGCCCTTCTTCTGCATGATGCCCTGCCGGTCGAGCACGGCGTTCGGATAGAGGAATCCGTCGGTGGTGATGAGTTCGACCTTCGGGCGCGGCGACCAGCGCGCCAGCAGGGCCTGGAGCACGCGGGCCGTGGTGGATTTTCCGACCGCGACTGAGCCGGCGACGCCGATGATGTAGGGCACCTTGCGGTCGCGGATGTTGAGGAACTGGCGCTCCGCATAATACAGGCGCTGCATCGCATCGACATAGATCGAGAGCAGGCGCGACAGCGGAAGATAAATATCCTCGACTTCCTTGAGATCGAGGCGATCGTGCAGCGAGCGCAGCCGGTCGAACTCGCCCGGCTCCAGCGTCATCGGCGTATCGTCGCGCAGACGCGCCCACTCCTCGCGCGAATAGATGCGGTACGGATTATACTGCTGCTCGGGTGCGCGGATATCCATGACGCGACCTTTCCCTTGGGGCTTATACTAGCCCTTACGCGACGCTTTCTCTTCCAACCCTGACATATTCGTGCGCTTGTCCAGCGCCGCTTCCACCTCTTCCAGCTTTACGCCGCGGGCCTTCAGCAAGACAAGGAAGTGATAGAGCAGGTCGGCGCTCTCGGCGATCAGATGCGCGCGATCGTTTTCGACTGCTGCGATTACGGTTTCGACTGCTTCCTCACCGAACTTCTTGGCGCAATGCTCGGCGCCCTTGTCGAGCAGCTTGCGGGTATAGGACGCCTCGCCACCGGCCGCCGCGCGGGCGTCGATGGTCTCGGCCAGATCGTGGATCGTGAAACGCGGCATTGGAATTACTCGAAAAACACGCTTGGCAACACACTCGGCCCCGGAGGCCATCCCTCCGGCCTGTGTAGCATTTTTACGAACGGGAGTCGTCAGGCATCGAGGCGCATGGCCAGTCCGCGCCGGGCCATGTGCTCCTTGGCTTCGCGGATGGTGAATTCCCCGAAATGGAAGATCGAGGCAGCCAGCACGGCCGTGGCGTGGCCGTCGCGGATACCGTCGACGAGGTGGTCGAGATTGCCGACGCCGCCCGAGGCGATCACGGGCACGGCAACGCTGTCGGCGATCGCCCGGGTCAGCGGGATGTCAAATCCCTGCCTCGTGCCGTCGCGATCCATCGAGGTCAGCAGGATTTCGCCGGCGCCGAGCGAGACCACTTCCTGGGCGTATTCGATGGCGTCGATGCCGGTCGAGTTGCGACCGCCATGGGTGAAGATCTCCCAACGGTCGCCGCCGGGGCGCTTGACGCGCTTGGCATCGATCGCAACCACCACGCATTGCTCGCCGAATTTCTCGGCCGCTTCCTTGACGAACTCGCGCCGGGATACGGCGGCGCTGTTGATCGAGACCTTGTCGGCGCCGGCGCGCAGCAGCGTCTTGATGTCGTTGACCTCACGCACGCCGCCGCCGACGGTCACAGGCATGAAGCAGGCCTCCGCCGTGCGCCGGACCACGTCCAGCATGATGCCGCGATTCTCATGGGTCGCGGTGATGTCGAGGAAAGTGAGTTCGTCTGCGCCGGCGGCGTCATAGGCGATCGCGGCTTCGACGGGGTCGCCGGCATCTCTGAGATCAACGAAGTTGACGCCCTTGACGACCCGTCCGTCCTTGACGTCGAGGCAAGGGATCACGCGCACCTTGAACATGTGTCAGCTCCCAGGCGCGCGCGCGTTACGGATCAAGGTGAGGGCGGCGGCGGGATCGAGCCGGCCGTCATAGAGCGCGCGGCCGGCAATCGCGCCGGCGAGCTTCTTCGCGCGCGGTGTCAGCATGGCTTTCACATCTTCGATCGAGGCGAGGCCGCCGGAGGCGATCACGGGAATCGAGATGGCGTCGGCCAGCGCAATGGTCGCATCGAGGTTCAGGCCCTTGAGCAAGCCGTCACGCGCGATGTCGGTGAAGATGATGGCGGCAACGCCGGCATCCTCGAAGCGCCTTGCGATCTCCAGCACCGTCACTTGCGAGGTCTCGGCCCAGCCTTCGACCGCGACCTTGCCGTCGCGCGCGTCGAGCCCGACCGCGACGCGGCCGGGGAATTTTTTCGCCGCAGCCTTCACCAGCTCCGGATCGCGCACCGCGGCGGTGCCGATGATGACGCGGGTGATGCCCTTGTCGAGCCAGGCTTCGACGGTCGCGAGATCGCGAATGCCGCCACCGAGCTGCACCGGGATCTTGATCGTCTTCAGCATCGCCTCGACGGCCTCGGCATTCACCGGCTTGCCGGCGAAAGCGCCATCGAGATCGACGACATGGAGATACTCAAAGCCCTGCTCGACGAAGCTCTGCGCCTGCGCGGCAGGATTGAGATTGAACACGGTCGCGCGCGCCATGTCGCCTTGCTCGAGGCGCACGCATTGTCCGTTCTTAAGGTCGATCGCAGGAAAGAGGATCATGATTGAGCCAGGATTTTTCCGCGCACACGGTGCGCTCCCTCCCCCCTTGTGGGGGAGGGTTGGGGAGAGCGGTAAGCCACGAGCACCGCCGTCGCGGCTGCCCCCCTCCCGAATGCTTCGCATTCGACCTCCCCCACAAGGGGGGAGGTAACAAGAGAGACAACCATCACGGTTTCCATCGCAAAAAGTTCGAGATCAGAGCGAGGCCAAAGCGCTGGCTCTTCTCGGGGTGGAATTGGGTACCGATCGCGGTGTCCTTCGCGACGATCGCGGTGACAGGCCCGCCATAATCGGCGCGCGCGAGCACGTCCGCCTCGTTGGCGGCGTTGAGGTGGTAGGAGTGCACGAAATAGGCATGCTGGCCTTTCGGACCGAGCGGCAGCCCGTTCAGCACCGGATGTTCCTGCAGCACGTCGAGCGTGTTCCAGCCCATGTGCGGGATCTTCAGGCTTTCGTCGCGCGGCGTGATCTTCTCGACGTCGCCGCCGATCCAGTTCAGGCCATCGGTCGTGACGTGCTCCTTGCCACGGCTCGCCATCAGCTGCATGCCGACGCAGATGCCGAAAAAGGGCCGCGCCTTGACGCGCACCGCCTCGGTGATCGCCTCGACCATGCCGTTGACGGCGTCCAGTCCCCGCCGGCAATCGGCAAAGGCGCCGACGCCCGGCAGCACCAGTCGGTCGGCTTCGTAAGCCTGATCGGGATCGCTGGTGACGAAAACCTTTTGCGGATTTTCGAGGCTGCGCGCTGCGCGTTCGAAAGCCTTGGCGGCGGAATGCAGATTGCCGGAACCGTAATCGATGATGGCGACGCTCATCTTGACCCTCCCGGTTCTGGAAACAACCCGATGATGCCGCCGGCCGGAATCGGCGGCGGGTTCGAGAATGGCTGACCCGGCACACTGCGGGTCGGCGGCGGGCCGCCGCGATCGACGGCCCATTGATCGTTGACGATGCCGTGCTGCTTCTGGCTCCAGCGCTCGAAGAAGCGGCGCTCGGCGGTGTCCTCGTCATCGCCAACCACCACGTCGAGCTGTCGCCATTTTCCGCGCGACAGCGTCCAGCGGCGCAGGCTCGAGGCCTCGAAGCCCATCAGCAGCGCGACGATGAGATCGGCGAAGAAGATCGAGCCCCGTCCGACGCCGAGGCTCGACAGTCCGGCGTTGAACGCTGCGACGAAAACCACCCAGCCGATCAGCGCCAGCCACAGCCGATTCCACAGCAGCCAGAACGGACCGAGGATCATCGCCCAGAAATGGAATCCGTCGCGCACGAACACGAACTTGTCGGTCGCGCGCAGATCGGCTCCGGCAGGGGAGGGAGCATGAACTGTGTAGACAGGCATGGTGATGCCCCGTTCCTAGGAATTCAGTGATGCCGCAAGCAGCGCGCAGCCGCCCGGCCGAAAGACGTTAGCCGCCGAGCGAGCCCTTGGTGGACGGGATTTCTCCCGCCGCTTTCGGATCGATCGCGACCGCGGTGCGCAGCGCCCGCGCCAGGCCCTTGAAGCAGGACTCGGCGATATGGTGGCTGTTATCGCCATATAGGGTCTCGACGTGGAGAGTCACGCCGGCATTCATGGCGAAGGCCTGGAACCACTCGCGCACCAGCTCGGTGTCGAACTCGCCGATCTTGTCGCGGGGGAAGTCGGCCTTGAACACCAGGAACGGGCGGCCCGAGATGTCGATGACCACGCGCGACAGTGTCTCGTCCATGGGCATGTGCACGCCAGCATAGCGGGTGATGCCCGCCATGTTGCCGAGCGCCTGCTTGACCGCCTGGCCGAGCGCGATGCCGGTGTCTTCGGTGGTATGGTGGTAATCAATGTGCAAATCGCCCACCGCCTTGACCGTGAGGTCGATGCGGGAATGGCGGGCGAGGAGATCGAGCATATGGTCGAAAAAGCCGATGCCGGTCGCGATATTGGCCACGCCGGTGCCATCGAGGTTCACGGAGACCTCGATGTCGGTTTCCTTGGTCTTGCGCTTGATCGTCGCGGTGCGCATTGAAACTAGCTCTCATCCTGGCTCGGGGCCGAAAACGCCGGTCTTTTAACAGCCTAATGACGCCTTCGCTACCGCGGGATCGCCTTGGCTGGGCGGCACTTCCACCTATGGTGAGCGAATTGGGGCCGGAGCGGCCCGTTGTGCCCAGGTTGTCCCCTTGCCTCCGACCGCCTAAATCAGGCCGGACAACGAGGTACCTCATGCAGGATTCCAAGAACAGCTCGCCGGGCTGGCACGGCACCACGATCTTGACCGTCCGCAAAGGCGGCAAGGTGGTGGTCGGCGGCGACGGCCAGGTCTCGATCGGCCAGACCGTGATCAAGTCCAACGCCAAGAAGGTCCGGAAACTCGGCAAGGGCGACGTGATCGGCGGCTTTGCCGGCGCGACCGCCGATGCCTTCACGCTGTTTGAGCGGTTGGAAGCCAAACTCGAGCAATATCCGGGGCAGCTGACCCGGGCCGCGGTCGAGCTGGCCAAGGACTGGCGCACCGACCGTTATTTGCGGCGGCTGGAGGCCATGATGATCGTGGCCGACAAGGACGTCTCGCTGGTGCTGACCGGCACCGGGGACGTGCTCGAACCCGAGGCCGGCGTGATGGCGATCGGCTCCGGCGGCAATTACGCGCTGGCGGCGGCACGGGCCCTGCTCGACACCGACAAGGACGCCGAGACCATCGTCCGCCGCTCCCTCGACATCGCCGCGGATATTTGCGTCTACACCAACCGCAATTTGACCATCGAGAGCTTGACGGCCGGATAGGACGGAGTGGGACGGACTCGACCCGCGTTCCGATGAAGGTGCGTTCCCTCCCCCTTGTGGGGGAGGGTTAGGGAGAGGGGTAGCCCAGGAAAAGGTGCCGGTGATGATGCACCGAGTGCAGTCGTGCGACTCGAAAGAATCCCCGTGTGATACCCCCCTCCCTGCCCCTCCCCCACAAGGGGGGAGGGAACGGAGAGAGCGCTATTGCCGCTTGGACTCAATTCGACTTCAGCTAGTCACGCCTTAAACTATGGCTGTTACCTACACCTTCCGCTCCATGACCACCGCCGACCTGCCGCTGGTCCGGCGCTGGCTGCGTGAGGCGCATGTGCGGGAATGGTGGGGCGATCCGGACGGGCAATATTCGCTCGTCAGCGGCGACCTCGACGAGCCGGCGATGGACCAGTTCATCGTGTTGGCTGGCGACACGCCGTTCGGCTACATTCAATGCTACCAGCTCACCGCCTGGAATACGGGCTTCGGGCCGCAACCGGAGGGCACGCGTGGGATCGACCAGTTCATCGGCGAGAGCGGCATGATCGGACGCGGTCACGGCTCGGCCTTCATCCGTCAATTCGTCGATGAGCAGTTTCGCAGCGGCCGGCCCCGCATGGTCACCGATCCGGATCCGCTCAACGCGCGCGCGTTACGTGCCTATGAGAAAGCGGGCTTTGTCCGCGACCGCATGGTCGAGACGCCGGACGGGACAGCGCTGTTGATGGTGCGCGAGCCGTGACGTTGACGAGCACGCACGAAAGCAAGGTCGCGGTCCCGCCGCTCGCCTGGGCAGGCATCGCGCTGTTGCTGCTGGCGCTGCAGGCCGCGATCCTGTTCGGCATGGGGCGGGTGCCGATCTGTACCTGCGGTTATGTCAAGCTGTGGCACGGCGTGGTGAACAGCTCGGAGAATTCGCAGCATATCGCCGACTGGTACACCTTCTCGCACATCCTGCACGGTTTCCTGTTCTACGGCCTGACCTGGCTGCTGTTCGTGCGGCTGCCGTTCCTGTCTCTCTCCTGGCCGGCACGGCTGATCGTCGCGATGCTGATCGAAGGCGCCTGGGAGATCGTCGAGAACTCGCCCTTCATCATCGAGCGCTACCGCGCCGGCACGATCTCGCTGGATTATTTCGGCGACAGCATCGTCAATTCGGTCTCCGACAATCTGGCCATGAAGCTCGGGTTCCTCGTCGCGCGCGTTCTGCCCGTATCAGCGACGATCCTGATCGGCCTCGCCTTCGAGGTCATGCTGGCGCTGCACATTCGCGACAATCTGACGCTCAATATCCTGATGCTGATCCATCCGATCGAGGCCGTGAAGCAATGGCAATCCGGCCCGCCCATCATCTGAACCTAAAAAGCGACTTGTCCTTGACCGCCTCCCGCCCTAGCTAGACAGACATGACAGACTTCTCTCCCCGTGAAATCGTTTCCGAACTCGACCGTTTCATCGTCGGCCAGGCCGACGCCAAGCGCGCCGTCTCGATCGCGCTGCGCAACCGCTGGCGCCGGCAGCAGCTCGAAGGCTCGCTGCGCGAAGAGGTGCTGCCGAAGAACATCCTGATGATCGGCCCCACCGGCGTCGGCAAGACGGAAATCGCGCGGCGGCTCGCCAAGCTCGCGAATGCGCCGTTCCTGAAGGTGGAAGCGACCAAATTCACCGAGGTCGGCTATGTCGGTCGCGACGTCGAGCAGATCGTGCGCGATCTCGTCGAGGTCGCGATCGCCCAGGTCCGCGAGAAGAAGCGCAAGGACGTGCACGCCCGCGCGCAGCTCGCCGCCGAGGAGCGCGTGCTCGATGCGCTGGTCGGTGCCAATGCCAGCGCGGCGACGCGTGAATCCTTCCGCAAGAAGCTGCGTGCCGGCGAGCTCAACGACAAGGAAATCGAGATCGAGACGCAAGGCGGCGGCAGCGGCATGCCGATGTTCGAGATCCCGGGCATGCCGGGCGCGCAGATGGGCGCGATCTCGATCGGCGACATCTTCGGCAAGTTAGGGGGCCGCAGCAAGACGCGGCGGCTGACGGTCGAAGGCTCACACGAGATCCTCGTCAACGAGGAGTCCGACAAGCTGCTGGACACCGATCAGCTGACGCTGGAGGCGATCAACGCGGTCGAGAACAACGGCATCGTGTTCCTCGACGAGATCGACAAGATCTGCGCGCGCGAGGGCCGTGCCGCCGGCGACGTCTCGCGCGAGGGCGTGCAGCGCGATCTGTTGCCCTTGATCGAGGGTACCACGGTCTCGACCAAGCACGGCGCGGTCAAGACCGACCACATCCTGTTCATCGCCTCCGGCGCCTTCCACGTCGCCAAGCCGTCGGACCTGCTGCCGGAATTGCAGGGCCGGCTGCCGATCCGCGTCGAGCTGCAGGCGCTGACCCGCGACGACATGCGCCGCATCCTGACCGAGCCCGAGGCCTCGCTGATCAAGCAATATGTTGCCTTGATGCAGACCGAGGGCGTGACGCTCGACATCACCGACGGCGCCATCGACGCGCTCGCCGACGTCGCGGTCGCCGTCAACTCCACCGTCGAGAACATCGGCGCGCGGCGGCTGCAGACCGTGATGGAGCGGGTGCTCGACGAGATCTCCTTCACCGCCCCCGACCGCAGCGGCGAGACCGTCAAGGTCGATGCCGATTTCGTCCAGAAGCACGTCGGCGACCTCGCCAAGAACGCGGATCTGAGCCGGTTCATTTTGTAATTCTGGGCGGTCACGCTATTGATGCGGCGTGACCGTACGCATCCTGCAAAATCCCTGGCGACTCCTGCTCGCGATCAACGCGGCGGTCATCGTCGGCGTGTTCATTCACAAGATCCAGCTGCCGCCTTACGTCCCCTACATCCACCTCCTGGTCGACTACCATTTCGGCTTCATCAAGCGCGCGCTGATCGGAGCCATCGTCGCGCTGGTCACGGACAAGGTGCCGGTCTGGTCGGTGTTCGCGATCGGCGGGGTGACGTGGCTGGTGACGCTGGCCCTGTACGCAAGGCTGTTTCAGAAGAGCTTTGGCTTCACCGCGAAGACGCTGCCGCTGTTCGTCTTCATCGCGGGCTCGCCGTTCTTCCTGAAGAACTTCATGCACACGCTCGGCCATTTCGACATCTATGGCTGCGCGCTGGCGATCGTGCTCTTGCTGATGCCGGCGGGGTCGCTGCTGTTCGTGGCTTTGGCTGCGCTGTTCTCGATCGTCCTCGTGCTGATCCACCACATTCATCTGCTGATGTATGTGCCGACGATCGCCACCATCGTCGTGGTCAGGCACTATCTCGCTTGCGGGCTCAATCGCAGCAACGTCGCCTTCGGCATCGTCGTCCTGCTCATCGTCGCGGTGCTGTTCTTTGCGGCGCAATTTTGGGGAACGATGCCGATCCCCGAAGCGGACTTCGTCGCCTATCTGAAGAGCCGGATGGCCGATCCCTCGCGCACCGACCTGCTGCAATTCGCCTACATCTGGTACCAGCCGCTGGCGAAGGAGGTTTCGGACACCTGGGGACGCTTGCCGCACAACCTCCTCGGCGTGCCCGTGTTCGCGCTGCTGATCTGGCTGCACACGCCGCTGTGGCGCTTCTTCGCGAACCTGATCGGCGCGCTCGCAAGCGAGACGCACCGCCGCCTGGTGCTCGCGGCGCTGACCGGAATCAGCCTCGCTTATCTCGTGATGTTTGCGATGGTATTCGATTATTCGCGCTGGATCTCGAACTGGGCGGTCTGCATGTTCCTGATCCTGCATGCGGTCAAGATGCTGCCGGCCGCGCGGGAGATCTCACCGATTCCGTCAGAGGATCGGAAGACCAATATCTTCGGCCTGATCCTCACGCTGATCCCGCGCGTCGGAATCATCCGGCCGTTTTAAAACCTCGCCCGCCTGATCCGCACATACAGCGCGCCCTCGCCGCCATGGCCGATATGCGCCGTCTCGAAGCCGACGACGAAAGCGCGGAATTCCGGCAGGCTCAGCCATTCCGGCACCAGGCGGCGCAGCACGCCGCTTTCGCCGCCGCTGCGGCCCTTGCCGGTGATGACGAGCACGAAGGTCAGGCCGTCGTGATGGGCGCGGTGCAGGAAGCCGGTCAGGGCACGATGCGCGCGCGTCTGGGTCATGCCGTGCAGATCGAGCCGCGCCTCGATCTCGCTGCGGCCGCGCGACAGTTTGGTGCGCTCGCGTTTGCCGAGCGGCGCCAAGGGCGGGACGGCCGGTTTAGCGGCACGCGGCGCCGGTGCAGCCGCAACCGGCCGTGGCGATGACGCAGGCCGCGTGACGGGTGCTGCGGGCAAAGGCTCGGTGCGCGGAGCGGCATGCGCCTTCGTCGCGCGGTGCTTCCTCAGCGGCTTGACCTGTTTGGCAACGACCTCCCACAGCGCGCGCTCCTCCTCGCTCAGCGCGCGGCGGCGCGGCGAGGGGCGAGGCTCCAGCACGGGCGGACGGGACGATCGCTTCATTGCTGCCGATGGGGACGTTTCTTCGCCGGCCGCTGCGGTTCGGAAGCAGGCTCGATCACGGGACGCGGCGCCGGCAGCGGGACTGGACCCGCGATGGCGACCGTGTCGCTCTTGGTTTCCACAGCGCCGGCGGCCGCAGCCGGCTTCGCCGTCCCCTTCCCGGGATCGGTTTGCGGAAACAGCTTTGCGATCTTCTCCGAGGGGCGCGGATCAGGCACCGGCAACCGCGCGCCGCGTGCCGTGGGATCGAGGCCCTTCGGCACCAGCATCACGAAATGCATGGGATGGCGCAGCCGGCCGGAGATACGGCCGGCATCCGCGCCTGCGCCGAAGAACAGATCGGCGCGCGCGGGCCCTATGATGGCAGAGCCGGTGTCCTGCGCGATCATCAGTCGATGGAACGGCGTCTTGGCGCGCTCGGACTCGATCGGCAGCTCGCCCTCGATGAAGAATGGCGTGCCGTAGACATGCAGCGCCTTGTCGACCGCGATCGAGCGTCCCGCCGTCAGCGGGATGCCCTGCGCGCCCACCGCCTCGTCCTTGTCGGAGAGGTTGACCTCGCGGAAGAAAATATAGGCGCGGTTCTGGCGGCGCAGATCCTTGGCACCGTCAGGATTTTGCGCCATCCACTCCCTGATCTTCTGCATCGACATCTCTTCCTTCGGAATGATGCCGCGCTCGATCAGGACGCGCCCGACGGCGGTGTAGGGATAGCCGTTATAGGCGTCGTAGTTCAGCCGGACCGTGCCGCCGTCATCGAACTTGATCCGCGCCGAGCCCTGGATCTGCGCGAACAGCAGGTCGGTCGGATCCTTCAGCCAGGCGATCTCGAGCCCGCGGCCGGCGATCTTGCCGTCCTCGATCTCGCCGCGATCGTAATAGGGCACCAGCTTGCGGCGGCCGATCTTGCGATAGACCGGGCCCTTGTTGGGCAGGCTGACCGAATCCTGCTTGTAGCCGCGCACGAACAGATTCGAGGGACGCCGGTAGACCGGAACATTGTAGACGTCGGTCTGCGTGCGCGATCCCTCCAGCACCGGCTCGTAATAGCCGGTGACGAAACCGTCGGGCTCGCCGAGGCGGGAGATCCGCAGCGGCGCGAAATTCTCCTCGAAGAAGCTCTTTGCCTTGGCGTCGTCGGTGAGATCGAGCGATTTCGCCGCCCGGCAAGGTTCGCTTAGCGAGCCTCCCAGCGCCTTCGGTTCAGTCGTGCCGGTTTGTGCATTGATCGGCTTGCAGCTGGCGCGAAACGTCTTGTACGCCGCGAGATGATTGTCATCACCCCAACCCTTCACGTCCGCCCAGGCCAGCGGCAGATATTGCGCGCCCGGAATTTCGAACGGCAGCGGAAGCTGCGGATAGGGCAAGGCCCGCGGCGGAGCGGCAGGCAATTGCGGGGGATGATGGTGATGGCTGCGATAGTGGCGCCGCGCCGCCTCGGCGCCGAGCGAAAACGACGACAGCACGACGGCACCTGCGCAAAGCGCCGTCGCGCCGGTCTTCAGATAGACCTTAATTCGCGCTTCCGGTGCCAACCAGCTTCCAGTTCGGATCGCGAGAGGTGATGTCGCGGGCGAAAGTCCAGATGTCGGTGATGTCGGCGACCGTGTCGGCGCTGCCGTCGACGATGTTGCCGGCCTTGTCTCGGGTGGCCGAGATCATCTGCGAGACGAAGCGGATCGTGAGCTGCGCGGTACGGTCGCGCAGCTCGGCGCCGACGAGCTCAGCCTTGTCGATCGAGACGAAGCGGGTCTCGGTCTTCTGCTCGTTCTTCTCGCGTTCCCTGATCGCGGCTTCGAAGCTGTCATAGACCTCCGACGACAGCAGGTCGCGTAGCGCGCGGCGGTCGCCATTGGCAAAAGCCAGCACGATCATCTCGTAAGCGCCGCGGGCGCCCGAGATGAAATGGCGCGGGTCGAACGTGGAATCCTTGTCGACGATGGCATCCAGGCCCTGCGCCAGCGCGGTGCCCGGCTCGGTCAGGCCCTTCCAGCGATCGGAAGGCGGGGTCGGCTCTGCGGTCGGCGCCAGCGGGGCCTGGTCGATCACCTTGCCCGGCATGGTCACGACGTTGTTGTCCTGGGCACCCCCGAGCGCATTGCGGGCGGCAGTCCGATCGAACGGCGGCCGCTCGTTGCCTGTCCGCTGCCCAAGCACGCTGCGCAGCCGCAGAAAGATGAAGACCGCCAGCGCCAGGAAGATGATGGTGTAGATGTCCACGTCGGATTCGCTTTCTGGTCTTTGCTCTGGGTCTTCGCTGTGGGTCGTCGCCGGGAAAATCAATCCGGCCAGTAGACCGTTCCATACGGGAACGGCAAGTCTACATCGCCATTTTAGGTCCGCGTCAGGTCCGTGGGATGTAGGCACGAAATCTTGCCCGGCCAATGGCGCCTTTTGGCACAGCACCGAGTGTAGCGCGTTTTATGCTTAAGGGGAAACCCGATCCTGCCCGGAAATCGCGCATCTTCAATCATTTAAGGCGCAGTTTTGCGGAAAAGGCGGGATGAACGCGACAGTTGCAGCGCGGCCGGAATCCCGCCTCCGGGACCGTTCGTCCTTGTGGAATGAGGCGGCCCTATGTTAGCCAACCGCCGCGAAATTCAGCCCAAATCGGGTAAGGAGAGACTCTCATGACCAACGGTAACGGCACCCCTCCCGAGGCGGCCCAGGCCCCCCAGCTCAACGTGCTGGCGCAATATACCAAGGACCTTTCGTTCGAAAATCCGAACGCGCCCAGCTCGCTCCAGCAGCAGAGCCAGCCCCCCCAGATCAACATCCAGATCAATGTCAGCGCCAACAACCTCAGCGAACAGGAGTTCGAGGTGACGTTGTCGGTCGAAGGCAAGGCCGAGACCGCGGGCAAGATCATGTTCTCGTTCGAGCTTGCCTATGCCGGCGTGTTCCGCATCGCCAATGTGCCGAAGGAGAATCTGCATCCGCTGGTCATGATCGAGTGCCCGCGGCTGCTGTTCCCGTTCGCCCGCGAGATCATCGCAACCGCAGTGCGCGACGGCGGGTTCCCGCCCCTGATGCTGGACCCGGTCGATTTCGTCGGTCTCTATCGTCAGAACATGGAGCGACAAATGGCCGCCCAGCCGAGCGGCCAGGCCTAACCAGACGGAGGAGCTGGAGCGGGCAGAAACTCGTTCCAGATCGCCTTGTCGCCCAGCGTTGCGATAAAGGCCCGGTGGGCCTCGCGCTCAGCATCGGAAACCCGCGGCACAAGCGGCACCAGGCGCTGCCGCCGTGGCGCATCGCCAGCCGCATTGAGGCGAATTTCCTGAGCGTCCGACGCCAGGAGCAGCTGCGACTGCCGCGCCCCGACCAGATCGACATAGACCTCGGCCAGCAGTTCGGCGTCCAGCAGCGCGCCGTGCTTGGTGCGGCGTGAATTGTCGATCGCATAGCGCGAGCAGAGATCATCGAGCCGGTTGGACACGCCGGGATGCTTGCGGCGCGCCAGCAGCAGCGTATCGACCAGCCGTTCGCGCGGGATCGCCGCGCGCTTGATCTTGTCGAGCTCGGCATTGATGAAGCCGATGTCGAACGAGGCGTTATGGATCACCAGCGGCGCATCGCCGATGAACTCCAGAAACGCATCGACGACCTCGTGGAACAGCGGCTTGGTCGACAGGAATTCGGCTGACAGCCCATGCACCGCGAACGCTTCCGCCGGCATGTCCCTCTCGGGATTGATATAGACGTGATACGTCTGCCCCGTCGGCATGCGGTTAAGGATCTCGACACAGCCGATTTCGACCAGACGATCGCCGCGAAGCGGATCGAGGCCGGTGGTTTCGGTATCGAGAACGATTTCGCGCATGTCTTGAGATCAGTCGCTTGAGAGCCGTGTGAGACGGCGAATCAGGCTCGCCGCTGCGGCATCTTAACGACCTCGGCCAGGATGTGGGCGATTTGGGCGCGCACCGGGTCAAGTCCGTGTGACGTATCCACCACGAAATCGGCCCGCTTGCGCTTCTCGGCGTCGGGCGTCTGCTTGGCGATGATCGCGTCGAGCTTGGCTTCGTCCATGGTGCCGCGCGCCAGCACCCGCTCGCGCTGGAGTTCCGGCGTGGTCGAGACCACGACCACCGCGTCGACCCGCTTCTCTCCACCGGTCTCGAACAGCAGCGGGATATCCAGCACCACCACTGGCGCCTTGGCAGCTTCCGCCTCGGCGAAGAACTTTTGCCGGGACGCACCAAGCATCGGATGGACGATCTGCTCGAGCTGCTTGATGGCGGCGGGATCATGCACGACGCGCGCCGACAGCTTTGGCCGGTCCACCTTGCCGTTCACCGTGGTGCCGGGGAAGGCGGCCTCGATCGCGGGCGCGGCTTCGCCCTCATAGAGCTGATGCACGGCGGCATCGGCATCGTAGACGGGCACACCGGCCTCCGCGAACAGTTTCGCGGTGGTGGATTTTCCCATCCCGATCGAGCCGGTCAGTCCCAGGATCCGCATCAGCGCTCAGCCATGTCTGTCATTCACACCGCAACTAGCCGTTCGCGTCGCAGGAACGCAAGCAGCGGCAGCAGCGGCAGGCCGAGAATGGTGAAATGATCGCCCTCGATCCGCTCGAACAGATGGATGCCCAGGCTTTCAAGCTGATAGGCGCCGACGCTGGTGGTGACGGCGTCGCCGGCAGCGTCCAGATAGGCTGAAAGCTCGTCCTCGGTCATCTCGCGCATGGTCATGCGGGCGACCGAGACGTCTTCGAAAACAATCTTGCCATCATGCGCCACGGCCACGGCGGAGTTCAGCTCATGACTGTTGCCGGCGAGATCGCGCAACTGGGCCAATGCCTGCGGACGACCCGCGGGCTTGTTGAAAAGACGATTGCCAAGAGCCAGTGTCTGATCGGCCCCGATCACGTAGCTCCCGGGATGACTGGCTGAGATCGCCTTGGCCTTTTCGCGCGCCAGCAGCAGAGCGATCTCGCGCGGATTTGAAAGCGCAGAAGCTAATTGAATACCGCGCTCGTCGATATCGGCGGTAACAGCCTTGAACTCCAGCCCGGCATTGGCCAGCAGCATTTTCCGGGCACTGCTCTGCGAGGCCAGAATCAACGGATGTTTGCCGAGCCACAGACCCATCGCGAAGACTATCCGGAAGGCCGGTTACGCTGGCGATCGCTATAGAGCTTCATGATCGCCGCCGCGGTTTCCTCGATCGAGCGACGCGTGACGTCCAGCAGCGGCCAATCGTGCTTGGCGCTGAGCTTGCGCGCAAACGCGACCTCCTCGGTGACCGACTGCCTGTCGGTATAGGTGTCGTTGCCGGAGTCGGTCCCCATCGAGAGCAGGCGATTCTGACGGATCTGGATCAGGCGTTCCGGCGTCGCGTGCAGGCTGACGACCAGCGGCCGTGTCAGCGTCTCCAGTTGCGAGGGCACCGGAATGCCGGGAACCAGCGGCACGTTGGCGGTGCGGATGCCGCGATTGGCGAGATAAATCGACGTCGGCGTTTTCGACGTTCGCGACACGCCAACGAGCACCACGTCGGCATCGTCGAGGCCTTCGACGTGCTGGCCGTCGTCGTGAATCATGGTGTAGTTCAGCGCGTCGATGCGTTTGAAATATTCCGCGTTGAGGACGTGCTGGGCGCCGACGCGGCCCGTGGTCGCAGCCCCGAGATAAGCTTCGAACAGCTGCATCACCGGGCCGATGATCGATAGGCTCGGAACATTGATCCCCTTGCACTTGTCCTCGAGCCTGGAGACCAGATCCTTCTCCAGCAGCGTGAACAGCACGATCCCCGGCGCTTCCTCGATCTCGTCGAGCACGCGGTCGAGCTGCTTCTGGCTGCGCACCAGCGGATAGACGTGCTCGACCGGCGTCACGTTGGCGTATTGGGCCGCAACCGCCCGTGCCACGGTGATTAGCGTCTCGCCGGTGGAGTCGGAGACCAGGTGCAGATGGAAATAATTGTTCGAGGTTGGCACAAAATCTCTTTGTATGGAGTCGGTGTGGATTGTGGATTTCTGTGGAGCTTAACCCCTCGGAAAGGGTTGCGCGACACCAGGGGCGGGACAAGTGCCAATTTTCTTCACACCGCTGCCCGTCAGGACAAGTCCGGCGGCCCTGCCGATTGGGAAACGGGATTGCGCGGACAACTCCCTTGATAAGCTGCCGACAGAAAGGCGCAAGCCTTTGAAGCTGACCGACTTATCGCAAGTCGCCAGATCGATCAGGGATATGTTGATGGATGTGAACAAGCGCGCGTGAACGTGCGGACGGAATCTTGTGAGTCAAATCCACGGTCACATAGACTCAAACCTTAAGAATCTAAGATTCTAGATTTGAGGAAGGCGCTTCGGACGGATATGTGTGCAGGCAAGACCTTAACGAGTTCTTACTATCCCCAGCGTTCCCTCGGCTGGGTCAGAAATCCGGACGCAGAAAATGTTTGAAGACGTCTATCTCTGGATCAAGGCGCTGCATGTCATCGCCGTCATCTCCTGGATGGCGGGCATGCTCTATCTGCCGCGGCTGTTCGTTTATCACAGCGAGGCCGAAATCGGCTCGAAGCAGTCCGAAACGTTCAAGATCATGGAACGCCGGCTGCTCAAGGCCATCATCAACCCGGCCATGATCGTCACCTGGCTCGCCGGGCTCTATCTCGCTTGGTCCGGCCACTGGTTCTCCTTCGGCTGGCTGCACGTAAAACTGGCACTGGTCCTGGTAATGTCGGCGGTACACGGCTTTTTTTCCCGCTGGCTGAAGGATTTCGCCGCTGACCGGCGCCCGCGGAGCCAGAAATTCTATCGGATTATCAATGAGGTGCCGACCGTTCTGATGATTCTCATCGTCATCATGGTGATCGTGAAGCCGTTCTAGGCAAGACGCGCGACGATTAGCTCAGCGCTTCTGCTTGCGGAGCGGGGAGCGATTTTCTATATTGTCGATATCCCACCCAACGCAGGCGGATGTGGTTGTGTCTGAGCTTTCCAGAGGCCGGACACCGCATCAGGTTTGAAGCCTCATCGGCACTTAACCTTGCCAGACCTGCGGACTTCATCTTCTCACGTCCGCATTTCAGAGCCTCCTCGCACCCCCTCCCAAGGTTACCCCACAGGACCACCCCAATGCGGGAAATTAAACTCGAAGACCTCAAGTCCAAAACGCCGGCCGAGCTCGTCTCGTTCGCGGAGGAGAATGGGGTCGAGAATGCCAGCACCATGCGCAAGCAGGAGCTGCTGTTCGCCATCCTCAAGCAGCTCGCGCTCGCCGAGACCGATATTGTCGGCCAGGGCGTCGTCGAGGTTCTCTCCGACGGCTTCGGCTTCCTCCGCTCGCCCGATGCGAATTATCTGCCGGGCCCGGATGACATCTACGTTTCGCCCTCGCAGATCCGCCGTTTCGGCCTGCGCACCGGCGACACCATCGAAGGCCACATCCGCAGCCCGAAAGAGGGCGAACGCTATTTCGCGCTGCTGAAGGTCAACACGCTCAATTTCGAGGACCCGGAAAAGGCCAAGCACAAGGTCAATTTCGACAACCTCACGCCGCTGTTTCCGAATCAGCGTTTCCGCATGGAAATCGACGATCCGACGCGGAAAGACCTTTCTGCACGCGTGATCGACATCGTCGCGCCGATCGGCAAGGGCCAGCGCGCATTGATCGTCGCGCCGCCGCGTACGGGTAAAACCGTGCTGATGCAGAACATCGCGCACTCGATCACGCACAATCACCCCGAATGCTATCTGATCGTGCTGCTGATCGACGAGCGTCCGGAAGAAGTCACGGACATGCAGCGCTCGGTGAAGGGCGAGGTGGTGTCGTCGACCTTCGACGAACCGGCGGTGCGTCACGTCCAGGTCGCCGAGATGGTGATCGAGAAGGCCAAGCGCCTGGTCGAGCACGGCCGCGACGTCGTGATCCTGCTCGATTCGATCACGCGCCTCGGCCGCGCCTACAACACCGTGGTGCCGTCATCCGGCAAGGTGCTGACCGGCGGTGTCGACGCCAACGCGCTGCAGCGCCCGAAGCGCTTCTTCGGTGCCGCGCGCAACATCGAGGAGGGCGGCTCGCTGACCATCATCGCGACCGCGCTGGTCGATACCGGCAGCCGCATGGACGAAGTCATCTTCGAAGAGTTCAAGGGCACCGGCAACTCGGAGCTGATCCTGGACCGCAAGGTCTCGGACAAGCGCACCTTCCCGGCGATCGACATCTCGCGCTCCGGCACCCGTAAGGAGGAGCTCATCACCGATCCGCAGGTGCTCAAGAAGATGTACGTGCTTCGCCGCATCCTCAACCCGATGGGCACGATGGACGCGATCGACTTCCTGCTCGACAAGCTGCGGTCGACCAAGAGCAATTCGGAGTTCTTCGACTCCATGAATACCTGAGTGCAGTGCAATAAGAAATTTGAGGGCGCCTTCGGGCGCCCTTTTTCGTTGTGCGGCTTTGCTGCGGCGTAGATGCAGCATGAAGCTGGTGTCGAAGCGCAGATCCAGATTTATCGTAAGATGTTGATATACCCACAGAATGCTTGACATTGGCTGACGGACATCCTGCCAAGCGGCGAGATTTTTGCAGCAAAGTTCCCGGTCTATATTGCGCTGCAACATGGTCTTTGCTGCGGCAAAGGCGCAGCAAAACGGACCCGCCGCGGTCCTGGGAGCGGCCCATTTGCGTTTTCGTCGCGAGCCGGACAAATAGGCCATGCATCCGCGAGACCAGACCATCTTTGCGCTCTCGTCCGGCCGGACGCCGAGTGCGATCGCCGTGGTGCGCGTCTCGGGTCCGCAAGCCGGTCTGGCGCTGACGACCTTGGCGGGGAAGCTGCCGGCGCCGAGGCAGGCCAGCCGCCGGCTGCTTCGTGACGGTGCTGGCCAGCCAATCGATGATGCGGTCGTGCTGTGGTTTCCGGGGCCGGCCAGCGCGACCGGCGAGGACGTCGCCGAATTCCACGTTCATGGCGGCCGCGCCGTGCTCTCGGTGCTGTTCGCCGAATTTTCGGTTGTACCGAATACGCGAGCCGCCGAGCCGGGCGAGTTCACGCGGCGCGCGTTCGAGAACGGCAAGCTCGACCTGACCGAAGCCGAGGGTCTCGACGATCTCATCCACGCCGACACCGACCGCCAGCGGCGCCAGGCGCTGCGCCAGTTGCAGGGCCTGCTCGGTGACCGCGCGCGCGACTGGCGCGAGCGCATCATCGAGGCGTCGGCGCTGATCGAGGCCGGCATCGATTTTTCCGACGAGGGCGATGTGCCGGCGGAATTGAGGTCGCCGGCGGTGAAAGCGATCCAGGCCCTGCGCGACGAAATCACAAAAGTCCTTGCGGCACAGGGACATTCTGAACGGCTGCGTGAGGGCCTGGTGGTTGCGATCGCGGGCGAGCCGAATGTCGGCAAGTCGACGCTGATGAATCAGCTCGCGCGCCGCGAGGTCGCGATTGTCTCGCCGCATGCCGGGACGACGCGCGACGTGATCGAGGTCCAGCTCGATCTCGACGGCTATCCCGTCACGGTGATCGACACCGCCGGCATCCGCGAGACCGATGATCCGGTCGAGCAGGAGGGCGTGCGCCGCGCGAGAGCGCGGGCCGAGGACGCCGACCTCGTGCTGTGGCTGGTGGAGGGGGAGCAAGCCGTCAATCCGGACGCGCTGCGTTCCCTTCGGAAATCCGAAGGCGGCGATCGGTCGGCGGGGTCCGTCTGGATCGTCCGTAACAAGATCGATCTCGGGGGCCGGGGTATCAAGCCGGGCGGCGAGTTCGGGATCTCGGCGAGTCGGGGTGATGGCATCCCCGAGCTGGTCGATGAGTTGGTAAAATTCGCTTCCGAATTTTTCGGAACCACCGAGGGCGCGCTGGTGACTCGGGCTCGCCAACGGGAACTGTTGGTCCGGACGTCAGAGAGCTTGCGCCGGAGCCTGGACCTTGTAGAAGACGGCGAGGAGCTTGCAGCCGAAGAGCTGCGCGCCGCCGCTTATGCCTTGGGCCGGTTGCTGGGCCGGGTGGATGTCGAAGACGTCCTCGGCGCCATCTTCCAAAAGTTCTGTATCGGAAAGTAAGGCTAGTTCTTCATTGTAGAACTAGCGCTTGTTCCATTCCTTGTGTTTCACGTGAAACAGCTCCACCGCCCGTGTTAAGCTTGATATTGATCGGGGAACCCCGCTTCGGAGTCGGGGGGCGCGAAGCGTGATCTGGAACCTCCGGCTTCTTCGCCCGGCTCGAGCCGGCCTTGCCTGCCCGGATGTTCACGTGAAACTGCCTGTGGCGACCAGCGGATCCAACATCCACCAGGCGTCACCTTGCCCGGTGGAATGCCGATTTCGTTTCACGTGAAACACGAAGCAATTCAATGGCCATTCTACTGTGCATGGGGTTGTTTTCGCAAAATCGCTTTCGGCCCCTGGTCCGTGTTTCACGTGAAACATCGCCTCGCCAGTTTCTACTTCCGGCTTTCCCGACACTGAGCTAGAAGTTCGCCCCATGCGAACAGAGCGAGAGAGCTTCGACGTCATCGTGATTGGCGGCGGCCACGCCGGCTGTGAAGCCGCGGCTGCGTCTGCCCGGATGGGTGCGGCGACGGCTCTGGTAACGCACCGTTTCGCTACCGTCGGCGCGATGTCCTGCAATCCGGCGATCGGCGGCCTCGGCAAGGGACATCTGGTTCGCGAAGTCGATGCGCTGGACGGTCTGATGGGTCGCGTCGGCGATGCCGGCGGCATCCAGTTTCGCGTGCTCAATCGCCGAAAAGGTCCCGCCGTCCGCGGTCCTCGGGCCCAGGCTGACCGGAAGCTCTACGCTGCAGCGATGCAGGCTGCGATCCGTGAGACCCAGGGTCTTGCTGTCATCGAGGGCGAGGCCGACGAGCTGATCGTGGTCGAGGGACGGGTCACCGGACTGCGCCTGGCTGACGGCCGGGAGCTTCGGGCAGGGGCTGTGGTTGTCACCACCGGCACCTTTCTCCGTGGTCTGATCCATCTCGGTGAGAAGAACTGGCCGGCCGGCCGCGTCGGTGAGGCGCCCGCGATGGGTCTTTCCGGCTCCTTTGAGCGCGCCGGCTTCACCCTTGGACGGCTCAAGACCGGCACTCCGCCGCGTCTCGACGGCACCACGATCGATTGGTCGGCGGTGGAAATGCAGCCCGGGGACGAGCCACCGGAGCCGTTCTCGGTCATGACCGAGCGGATTACGACCCCGCAGATCCAGTGCGGCATCACCCGGACCACCTCCGCGACCCATGAGGTGATCCGGGCCAACGTCCATCGCTCCCCGATGTACTCCGGTCAGATCAAGAGCTCTGGTCCCCGCTACTGCCCCTCGATCGAGGACAAGATCGTCCGCTTCGGCGACCGCGATGGTCATCAGATCTTCCTGGAGCCGGAAGGGCTCGACGACAGCACGGTCTATCCCAACGGCATCTCGACCTCGCTGCCGGAGGAGGTCCAGCTCGCAATCCTCGCCAGCATCCCTGGCCTTGAGCGAGTGAAGATGGTCCGGCCGGGCTATGCCATCGAATACGACCACATCGATCCCCGCGAGCTCGACCCGACCCTGCAGACCAAGCGCCTCCGCGGCCTGTTCCTGGCCGGGCAGATCAACGGCACGACCGGATACGAAGAGGCTGCCGGGCAGGGCATCGTGGCCGGCCTGAACGCGGCACTGGCTGCGAGCGGGGCCGCATTGACGGTGTTCGACCGAGCCGACGGCTATCTCGGTGTGATGATCGACGACCTCGTCACCCGCGGGATCAGCGAGCCTTATCGGATGTTCACCTCGAGGGCCGAGTATCGCCTGACGCTGCGAGCTGACAATGCCGATCAGCGTCTGACCGAGAAGGGGATTGCCCTCGGTTGCGTCGGCAGTGCCCGGACCCGGCATCACCGCGCCAAGATGGACGCCCTGAACGCGGCTCGAACACTGTCGAAGTCGCTGACCATCACCCCGAACGAGGCGATCAAGCACGGATTGTCCCTGAACCGGGATGGCCAGCGCCGGTCGGCATTCTCGCTGATGGCCTATCCGGATATCGGCTGGAGCCAGGTCCGCGCGATCTGGCCGGAGCTGTCCGCCATCGATCCCGTTATCGCCACCCATCTCGAGATCGACGCCAAGTACGATGTCTACCTCGAGCGCCAGAGCGCCGACGTCGAGGCCTTCCGGCGCGACGAGGGGATGGCGCTGTCGGAGGTCGATTACCAGCAGGTGCCTGGGCTCTCCAACGAGGTGCGCGCCAAGCTGGAGAAGGCACGGCCGTTCACCGTCGGGCAGGCTGGCCGGATCGACGGCATGACGCCGGCCGCGCTCGGCATCCTTGCGGCCTATCTCCGCCGCGAGGCACGGAAGACCTCCAAGGCAATCGCATAGGCGTTTCACGTGAAACAGCGCGGACCGGGCGGGGATAGACCGCTAACGCGGCGACCAGGGACAGGTGAGGGCGCGCATCGTCGATCTGAACCGGGACCGGCCAAGCCCAAGCTCGACAAAGCCAGTGCCAACGATCAGTCGCTCGATTCGGTCATCGCTGCCGACAAGCGTGAGGCGCTGAAGCTCGCCCCCGTTTCACATGAAACGGAAGCCCGGCTCGATCGCTACATCGCGCTGCTGCGGGAGTGGCAGGCCAAGACCAATCTCGTCGCGCCCTCGACCCTGCCAAACCTCTGGACCCGGCACATCGCCGACTCGCTCCAGCTCGTCGATCTCGCGCCCGCTGCAAAGCGCTGGGCGGATCTCGGCAGTGGCGGTGGCTTTCCCGGCGTCGTGCTCGCCTGCGCGATGGCCGGAACTCCAGGCACCAGCGTCCATCTCGTCGAGCGAATCGCCAAGAAGGCTGCATTTTTGCGCGAAGCGATTCGCGTCACCACATCTCCGGGAGTCGTACATCTCGCTGAGATCGGGGATAATGTGGATAGAATCACCGGCCCCGTCGATTGCGTCACCGCGCGTGCGCTGGCTCCGCTACATCAACTCATCGGCTTTGCGGAGCCGCTGATGCGCCAGGGCGCAAAGGCGTTGTTTCTTAAGGGTCAAGATGTAGAGGCTGAATTGACCGAAGCCGCTAAATATTGGAATATCGAGTCTCGGCTCCACCATAGCCGCACGGGCGACGGCTGGATCGTGGAGCTCGATGCCGCCGAACGGCGCAGTTGAGGCTCAGGGGTTGAGTGGGGAAATTTCGATGACCGTGATTGACGAGCCGCAGCAAGAGCAGACCCAAGAACCGACCCAAGAACCGACCAGCGAGGTGCCGCACGGCCATCCGCGCATCCTGGCGCTGGCGAATCAGAAGGGCGGCGTTGGAAAAACAACCACAGCGATCAACCTCGGCACGGCACTCGCCGCGATCGGCGAGCGTGTGTTGATCGTTGATCTCGATCCGCAGGGCAACGCCTCGACCGGTCTCGGCATCGATCGCCGCAACCGCTCCTGCTCGACCTATGACGTGCTGATTGGTGAAGCCCCGCTGCGCGAGGCCGTGGTCTCGACCGCGGTGCCGCGGCTGCACATCGCGCCCTCGACCATGGATCTCTCCGGCCTCGAGCTCGAGCTCGGCACCACGCCCGGCCGCGCCTTCAAGCTGCGCGACGCGATCGGCGCGCTCAACAACAACGTCTCGCCGGATGCCGACTACACCTATGTTCTGATCGACTGCCCGCCCTCGCTCAACCTGCTCACGGTGAACGCGATGGCGGCCTCCGACGCGATCCTGGTGCCGCTGCAGTGCGAGTTCTTCGCGCTCGAAGGTCTGTCGCAATTGCTGCAGACCGTGGAGCAGGTGCGCTCGACGCTCAATCCGAACCTGTCGATCCACGGCATCGTGCTGACCATGTTCGACTCGCGCAACAATCTCTCCAACCAGGTCGTCGCCGACGTCCGGCAGTTCATGGGCGAGAAGGTCTACAAGACCATGATCCCGCGCAACGTGCGTATCTCGGAAGCGCCGTCCTACGGCAAGCCGGTGCTGGTCTACGATCTCAAATGCGTCGGCAGCGAAGCCTATTTGCGGCTCGCCACCGAGGTGATCCAGCGCGAGCGCGAGCTGCGCGTCACGCATTGACGAGGCCGCAGTCCGTAGGGTGGGTTAGCCGAGGGCGTAACCCACCACTGTCTATCTCCGCGAAAACAGAAGAGGTGGGTTACGCCGAGCAGATGCGAGGCGCATCTGCAGGGCTAACCCACCCTACGATTCGAAATTCAGTTCTGGAGTGCTGCACCGTGAATCCAAGGGAGCTGGCGATGGCCGACGAAGCGCGTTCGCGACTGGGCCGGGGTCTTGCAAGTCTGATCGGTGACGTCGGCGGCGAGGCTCAACATGTCGATCGGCCGCGCGCGCAGCGCAAGGTGCCGATCGAGTTCATCAAGGCCAATCCGCGCAATCCGCGCCGCACCTTTTCGGACACCGAGCTGAAGGAGCTCAGCGAGTCGATCAGGCAGCACGGCGTGATCCAGCCGATCGTGGTGCGTCCGGTGAAGGGCGCACAGGACCGCTTTGAGATCATCGCCGGCGAACGGCGCTGGCGCGCCTCGCAGATGGCCGGCCTGCACGAAGTGCCGATCGTCCCGGTCGACATCAGCGACAGCGACGCGCTGGAGTTCGCGATCGTCGAGAACGTGCAGCGCGAGGACCTCAACCCGATGGAAGAGGCGCAGGGCTATCATGCGCTCGCCAACGAGTTCAAACGCAGCCAGGACGACATCGCAAAGGTCGTCGGCAAGAGCCGCAGCCACGTCGCCAACATGATGCGACTGACGAAGCTGCCGGCCGAGGTGCAGGCCTTCATCGCGACCGGTGAGCTGACCGCAGGCCACGCCCGCGCGCTGATCGGCGTGCCCGATCCGCTGGCGGCCGCCAAGCGCATCGTCGAGGAGGGCCTCAACGTCCGCCAGGCCGAAGCGCTCGCGCACGAGGAAGGCGTACCGGAGCGCAAGCCGCAAAAGGCGCGCAGCACCGGCGGTAAGGAAAAGGACCCCGACACGATCGACCTGGAGAAGCGCGTCAGCGATGCGCTCGGCCTCAAGGTCACCGTCAATCACCGCGATCCCGGCGGCTCCGTGCAGATCAGCTACAGCAACCTCGATCAGCTCGACGAGGTGATGAAGCGGCTGGCGAAGGGCGCGATTTAGGCGCAGACCTCGCTGTCGTCCCCGCGAACGCGGGGACCCATACCGCGTGATCTCTCGATTGATCAGGTCGCAGTATGGCCTGCCAGTTTTCGCTAAACCGCTTCCTGTGATTCTGGGTCCCTGCGTTTGCAGGGACGACAGTGGAATGCGTGGCGCGCATCGGCCGCCACATCGTCATTGCTTCGTCGCTTGCGCTCCTCGCAATGACGTGGAGAGAGTTGTGCGCGCCGGACGTTGGAGCGAACGTCGGCCTATCCCCGCCGCTTCGCGTTCGCGGCGATCGCCATCAATGTGCGCTGGGCGATGGCGGCGGCTAGCGTGGATTGCTTGCGGGTGTCGAGCGCCGCGGTCGCGAGCTGCTCGATGATGGCGGCGAGCCGCGCCACGCTGAAATTTCGCAGCGCCGTTTCGACCGCGGGCTTCCGTGAAAAATGCAGGCGCGGATAGCCGCCGTCGAGCACGGCGGAGGCAGGCTGGCCGTCGGCGATCGCGAGCGCCGATTTGTGCAGCCACGCAGCCTGACGCTGCGCGGCGGAGATGATCACGCCGGGATAGGTGCCGGCGATCATGGCCTTTGCGAACTCGGTCTCGACGATGTCGGGCCGTCCGGCAAAGGCCCCGTCGACGATCGGGTCGAGCTTGAGCTCGGACGCATCAGCGACCACGGCCATCACGTCGTCCAGCGTGACCTCGCCTTTGCCGTGGGCGTAGAGCGTCAGCTTGCGCAGCTCGTTGCGCGAGGCCTGGCGGTCGCCGCCGAGGAACGACATCAACGCCGCGCGGGCGTCCTGAGCGATGCGCAAATTCGCGATGCGCAGCTCGTCCTCCATCAACTTGGCGAGGTCGCGCTCGGTGTCGGGATAGCAGCCGATCGCCACGGCCGTCTTGGCGCGCTCGCAGGCCTTGCGCAGCGGCGATTCCGGGCGGAGCTCGCCGGCCTCGATCACGATGCGGCAATCCCTCACGTTCATCTCAGCCAGCGTGTCGATGCCGCTGGCAAAGCTGCGCGACCCGGCGCGAATGCGGATGGCACGGCGGCCGCCGAACAGCGGCACCGTCATGGCTTCGTCGACGAGGCGCGAGGGCTCGGCGGAGAGCTCGTCGCCGTCGAGCTTGACCAGCGAGAACGGATCGTTGGGATCATCGACGGCAGAGGCGATCAGCGCATTGGCGCGTTCGCGCACGAGGCCGGCATCGGGACCGTAGAGCAGGATGATCGGACGGCCCGCATCGGGGCGGGCGAGGAAGGCGTCGATCTCTTTTCCACGCAGCGCGACCATGGTCCAGATCGTCATTCCGGGGCGCGCATCGCGCGCACCCGCAATCCAGAGGTTTGGGATCGAGATTCCGGGCTCACGCTATGCGTGCCCCGGAATGACAAGAGCATTAAGTGCCCGCGGTGAAAAACGAGGCGAGCCGGGTGGTGATGTTCTCGGCGATCTCGTTGGCGGCACGATCCTCCGCGTCGCGTACGGCGCGGGTGCGGGAGAAGCGCTGATAGGACCCGGGCATGTCATAGGACACGCGCGAGAACGTGGCGCCGGTCATCACCGACTTGCCGGTCGCGACCTCGATCAGATTGTACTGGGCATCGATGCCGAGATTTTCGCTGGTCGGCAATCCCGTCGTGGCGCTGACGATCAGCGAAGAACGGCTGGTGGTGAAGCGGATGTCCAGCCGATGGGTCGGCGGCATGCCCGTCGCGGAGCCGTAAAGCTTGAAAGCCAGCGCGTTGCGGATTTCGACGCCGACGCGAGCCTCGCGGGAGGCATTGGGCTTGCTGATCGGGGGCAGCTCGATGCCCATCAGCTTCTCGCGCAGGCCGGGGGTACCGTCACTCCGCTCGGCGTACATCGGCTGGAAGCAGCCGGCCGTCAGCGCGGCCAAGGCGGCGACCGCCAGCAAGCGGGCTGCGATGCGGATCCTAGCCGACAACATTTACGATCCTCTTGGGGACGATGATCACCTTGCGGACGGGCTTGCCGTCCAGGGCCAGCTTTACCGCATCGAGGGCCAAAACGGCAGCCTCGATTTCCGGATTCTGGGCCGCTGTTGCAACTGTGACGTCACCCCGCTTCTTGCCGTTGACCTGCACCACGAGGGTCACGCTGTCTTCAACCAGCAAATCGCGTTCGATTTGCGGCCAATTGGCCTCGGAAACCAGCCCGCTTTGGCCAAGACCATTCTTAAGGAGAGCCTGCCAGCACTCTTCGGCAAGGTGCGGCATCATCGGGGAGAACAGCTGGACCAGGATCTGACTGGCTTCCCGGATTGCCCAAGCCAAATCTGGAGCCAAATCTGGAGCGGGTTGGCCGGGTCGCTGCAAGATCTCCGAGAAGGTATTGGCGAATTCGCGGATATGGGCCAGGCAGACGTTGAAGTGCAGCCGCTCGATCCCGGTGGTGACCTTGTCGAGCGCGCCATGGGCGGCCTTGCGCAAGGCGGTCGCGTCCGGGCCGAAGCTGGCCGGCCGGGCCGCCGGGGCGGCTTTGCCGAGCTCGACGGAATCGTTCACCAGCCGCCATAGCCGCTGCACGAAACGCGAGGCGCCCTGGACGCGCTCGTCGCTCCAGATCACGTCGCGGTCGGGCGGGGAATCCGACAACATGAACCAGCGGGCAACGTCGGCGCCGTAGGTCTCGATGATGTCGTCGGGGTCGACCGTGTTCTTTTTCGACTTCGACATCTTCTCGATCGGGCCGATCTGGATGTCTTCGCCCGACGTCAGCAGCGTCGCGCGCCGGCCGTTGCCGCCAACCTCGACCTTCACCTCGGCCGGCTGCACATAGGTGCCGTCGGCCTTCTGGTAGGTCTCGTGCACCACCATGCCCTGGGTGAACATGCCGGCGAACGGCTCGTCCAGCGCAATGTGCCCGGTCGCCTTCATCGCGCGGGTGAAGAAGCGGCTGTAGAGCAGATGCAGGATCGCGTGCTCGACGCCGCCGATATATTGGTCGACCGGCAGCATCCGGTTGGCGACAGCGGGCGTCGTCGGTGCGTTCTCGTTCCAGGGATCGGTGAAGCGCGCAAAGTACCAGGACGAATCCACGAAGGTGTCCATCGTGTCGGTTTCGCGTTGGGCCTTGCCACCGCATTTCGGGCAGGTGACATGCTTCCAGGTCGGGTGATGGTCGAGCGCGTTGCCCGGCTTGTCGAAGGTCGCATCGTCAGGCAGCGTCACCGGCAAATCGGCATCCGGTACCGGCACCACATCGCATTTCGGGCAGTGGATGACGGGAATCGGGCAACCCCAATAGCGCTGGCGCGAAATGCCCCAGTCGCGCAGGCGGAAATTCACTTGGCGCTCGCCGACCGGGACGTTGCCGCGCAGCTCGCCCTCGAGACGCTTGGCCACCTCTTCCTTGGCCTGCTCGATGGTCATGCCGTCGAGGAAGCGCGAATTGATCATGCGGCCGTCGCCGTCATAGGCGGTGTCGGTGATGACGAACGACTTCGGGTCCTGGCCCTCGGGGCACACCACCGGCGTGTTGCCGAGGTTGTACTTGTTGACGAAGTCGAGGTCGCGCTGGTCATGCGCCGGACAGCCGAAGATCGCGCCGGTGCCGTATTCCATCAGCACGAAATTCGCGACATAGACCGGCAGCTTCCAGGACGGATCGAACGGGTGCACCGCGCGGATGCCGGTATCGAAACCCTGCTTCTCCGCGGTGTCGATGATCGACTGCGCGGTGCCGATCTTCTTGATGTCGGCAATGAACTCCGCAAGTTTTGGGTTCTTCGCGGCGGCGGCCTGAGCCAGCGGATGATCCGCTGAGATCGCCATGAATTTCGCACCGAACAGCGTGTCCGGGCGCGTCGTGAAGATCTTCAGCTCGCTCTCGCCGGCGGGCGTCGTCGCCTGATCCAGCGCGAAGCGGACCAGTAGCCCTTCCGAGCGGCCGATCCAGTTGCGCTGCATCAGCCGCACCTTGTCAGGCCAGCGATCGAGCCCGTCGAGCGCGGACAGCAGCTCCTGCGAGTACTTCGTGATCTTGAAGACCCATTGGCTCATTTCCCGTTGTTCGACAACGGCGCCGGAGCGCCAGCCGCGGCCGTCGATCACCTGCTCGTTGGCGAGCACGGTCATGTCGACGGGGTCCCAGTTGAGCTTGCGCTTCTCACGCTCGGCGAGGCCGGCGCCGAGCATGTCCAGGAACATCTTCTGCTGATGCTTGTAGTAGCTGGGGTCGCAGGTCGCGAATTCGCGTGACCAATCCAGCGACAGCCCGATCGAGCGGAGCTGCTTCTTCATCGCGGCGATGTTGTCGTAGGTCCAGGCTTTCGGCGCGACCTTGCGCTCGATCGCGGCGTTCTCGGCCGGCAGGCCGAAGGCGTCCCACCCCATCGGGTGCAGCACGTTGAACCCCTTGGCGCGCATGAAGCGGGCCAGCACGTCGCCGAGCGTGTAATTCCGGACATGGCCGATATGGATGCGCCCGGACGGGTAGGGGAACATCTCGAGCACATAGTATTTCGGCCGCGAATCGTCGTTCTTGGAGACGAAGATCGCCTGTTCGTCCCAGAGGCGTTGCCAGCGCGGTTCGGAGTCGCGGGCGTTATAGCGTTCGGAGGTCATGGAATCGTTGGGGTTTTCGTGGGTTCGGCCGTCTCAAGACGGCGGACTAGGCCATAGAAGTCCTTAGGGGGTCAATGGGTTGCCGCAGTTTGGAACTTTGTCCGCGCCTCCGCATAACTACGAAGGTCGGCGTTGGGGTGTGATTAAGGGGTCAATGCCAATTTGCGGCCCGACGAGACCGCATGAGTGCGATGGATTCCAGCTTCGACGAGCCCGATTACGACTATGCCGCGTCCATCGCCGGACGGGCGATGCGGAGCATGGCCGAACAGCGGATTGCGCCGACCCCGGCCAATTTTGCCGTCTGGTTCCTGTATTTCGCGGGCGGCCATGACGATCTGCGCAATGCGATCGATCTCCTGATCGACCACAATCGTCCCTTCGACGCCCGAACCAATCAGGACCTGTTCAAGACCTATGTTGCGCCCCAGGTCAGTGCCGCCGTGGTCGACACGTCCGAGCGGCTGCAGGCGCTCATGGGGGCCGCGAAGGAGTTTCTGGCGACCGCGATCGCCGACAATCATTCGCAAATGCAGGTCATCAGCGAGGTGGCGGACCAGGGCAAGGCCGGCGTCGATCCGAAGGCGCTGGTTGCCCAGCTCATGAACGAGCTGGCGCGGGCCGCCACACGGGCGACACGGCTGGAAGCAGGCTTTGCGGAAAAGACCCGCGAGCTCGACGTGATCCGCGATTCGCTATCGAGGTCCGAGGAGCGCGCCCGGACCGACACGCTGACGGGTCTCGCAAACCGGCGGGCGCTCGACGAATTCCTGCGCAAGGCGCTGGCGACCGCGGCATGGGGCGAGTCGCTCAGCGTGCTGATGCTCGACATCGACCACTTCAAGACTTTCAACGACAATTTCGGCCACGGCGTCGGCGACCAGGTGCTGCGCCTGATGGCGAAGGTGCTGCGCGAAAAGGTTCGCGAGCAGGATCTGCCGGCCCGCTATGGCGGCGAGGAGCTGATCGCGGTGCTGCCGGATGCCGATCTCGCCACCTGTGCCGAGATCGCCGAGCGCATCAGGCACGCGCTCGCCGAGTGTACGATCACCCGCCGCTCGACCGGCGAGGTCCTGCCCAGCATCAGCGTGTCGATCGGCGTGGCGCAGTACCGGGCCGGCGAAGCGATCACCGATCTCATCGAGCGCTGCGACCGCGCGCTCTATCTTGCCAAGGGCAGCGGCCGCAATCGCGTGGTGACGGAGACCGAGCTCGATCGCGCGGGGGCCGTGGGGTAGCCTGTTGCGGGGCGTGGTGACGACGACGTTGGCCTTGGCTGACGATCAGCCAGCCATCATCATTTCGGCGGCGCCGGTCTCGATCGCCTGCACGCCGTGCTCGACCACATTGTTGCGGCCGCGGTGTTTTGCGGCGTAGAGCGCGGCGTCGGCGGCTTCGATCAGGTCGCCGGGACGCAAGGCCTCGTTGGGCTTCGCTGCGGCAACGCCGATCGAGACGGTGACGATCATGTGGGCTGAGGTGATGTGCGGCAGGCACAGCTTCAGCACGGCCGCGCGGGCCAGCTCGCCGATTTCCACGGCGCGGTTCACATCGGTGTTCGGCAGCAGCAGGCAGAATTCCTCGCCGCCATAGCGCGCCGCAAAGCCCATCGTGTCGGCGGCGATGCCGGACAGCGACTCGCCGAGCCTGGTCAGGCAGGAATCGCCTTCGAGATGACCATAGGTGTCGTTGAACAGCTTGAAATGGTCGACGTCGATCATCAGCAGCGCGAGGTCGCTGCCATATTGCTGCGCGCGCATCCACTCGAAGTCGAGCCGGCTCTGGAAGCCGCGCCGGTTGGCGAGCCCCGACAGCATGTCGATCGAGGCCATCACCGTCAGCCGGTCGTTACTCGCGATCAGCTCGCGCTCGCGCTGGCTCAGCTGCGCCGCCATCGCGTTGAACGCGCGGGCCAGCGGCACGAACTCGGCCGGCAGGCGATTGCGCGCCGCGCGGGCCGACAGATCGCCCTCGCCGAGACGCTTGGCCATGTCGACGAGCATCTCGATCGGCTTGATGACGAGCTTTTCGGCGGCAATCAGCGCGCCGAGCAGGACGAACACGACGACGAAGGCGAGCTGGAGATAGGCGGTGCGGATGTCGCGGTTGACCGCCGCGGACACCTTGTCTTCGTCGATGCTGGCGATCAGGCGGGCGTTGGTGCCGGAGATGCGGATGTAGCTGACCGCGCGGCGCGAGCCGTCGGCGGCGAGGAAAGACAGTGAGCCTTCATCCTGGTCGGAACGCAGCGCCCTGTCGGCGATCGCCGACATCAGCGGCATGTTGTCGAGCGGACGGCCGACCGCGCTGTGCTGATCGGCCGGAGCGGCCAGCACGGTGCCTGCGCTGTCGACCAGCACGGCGGTGATGCCGGCGCGGCCGCCCAGATTGCTCATGACCTTCGACATCCAGTCGAGATTGACCGTAGCAAGGACGACGGCATCGGATACGCCGCTGAAGGCGGACACCGGATAAACCGCCATCACGGTCGGCGTCGCCACGGGCCGCGACAGGATGAAATCGCTCAGCACGAAACGGCCGCTGGTTTGGGCCTGCTGAAAGTAGGGCCGGTCGCTCAGGTCGAGGCCGACATACATGTTGTTCGTCGCGCACTGGATGCGCCCGTCTACGCCCGCGATCAAAAGCGTGCGGATCCAGGGCAGGTTCGACGGCAGGCTTGCGCGCAGCACGTCGCAGCTCTTGCTGACGCCGCCGGCGGAGGCGCGAATGAAGGCCTCTGATTTCAGGATGGTCTCGACCGACGAGATCACCTCGCGCTGCGCATCGGCGCTGTGCCGCGCGACGGTGGTGAATTCAACGGTGGCCTGCGCGATCTGCCGGGTGCGGGTGTCTTCGAGCGAACGGATGCGCTCGAGCATCAAGGGCGCCACCAGAATCACCGCGAGCAGCGCAAGGCGCGCCCGGATTCCGAGAACCTGCTTGAGTTTCGCTCGTTTGCGGTTGAGACTGACGCTTGCCATCTTCGCTACCCACCCCGTCGGCCAAGGTAAAGCGAAGGGTTCAAAAACTCTTTCTTGAACTCGGTAAAATTGGACTTACCCAGGTTACGACCTTAATCAATCGACGTCATGACAGATGAAAACGATGGGCCGGTAACCGGCCATTCACCAAACGCGCTCGCCGCGGTCGAAGCCGAAATCGCCCGCGCCTGCAAGGATGCGCGACGCGATCGCGCCTCCGTGACGCTGATCGCGGTGTCCAAGACTTTCGCCGCGGATGCAATTACGCCGGTTATCGACGCCGGACAGCGCGTATTCGGCGAGAATCGGGTGCAGGAGGCCAAGGGCAAGTGGCCTGCGTTAACGTCTGTTTACTCGGGCATCGCGCTGCATCTGATCGGACCGCTGCAGTCCAACAAGGCGAAAGAGGCGGTCGCGCTGTTCGATGCGATCCATTCGGTCGACCGCCCGAGCATTTGCCAGGCGTTAGCCAAGGAAATCGAATCCCAGAACAAGCACCCGCAACTCTTCGTCCAGATCAACACCGGCGAGGAGCCGCAGAAGGCCGGCATCGCGCCCGGCGATGCCGACGCCTTCCTCGCCAGCTGCCGCGATACCTATGGGCTGACGATCTCCGGGTTGATGTGCATCCCGCCGGTCGACGAGCCGCCGGCGGCGCATTTCGCGCTGACCGCCAAGATCGCCGCGCGTAATGGATTGACGAATCTCTCGATGGGCATGAGCGCGGATTTCGCCAACGCCATCATGCTAGGTGCCACCCATGTGCGGGTGGGCAGCGCGATCTTCGGGCACAGGTGATTGCTGTCGGCGGGGGCAGTCTGGATTGCCTCGAGCCGGGACCCAGAGCAACACCGTACAGTGCGGCGAAATGGGCCCGGCTCTGCAGCGCACCGCCAAGGGCGCTGCGCTGCGTCCGGGGCACGAGCAGCGAAGCGCTGCGCTCGCAATGACGGTGGAGGGAGCCGCGCTTACACGAACCCCACCGACACTCTCCCCAGCACCCCAAAGTCCACCGCGAACTGATCGTCGGCGTGGATCGGCAGCGGTGGATGACACGTGCCTGTGGTCACCACCTCCCCTGCCCGCAAGGTCAGTCCGAGGCTGCGCAGCTCATTGGCAAGCCAGGCGAGCGCGGCGCGGGGATCGCCGAGCACGTTCTTGCCGTGGCCGACATAGCGCTCGCCGCGCAGCGTGATCTGTGGCCGCTCCTCGACGAGATCCATCGCACGCCAGTTCGCGGTCGTCGCCGCGCCCAGCACGAACAGATGCGCGCAGGCATTGTCGGCGATCAGCTGCGCCTCGCCCGCTCCGGCGAAATCGGCAAAGCGCGAATCCGGAATCTCGATCGCAGGATGGAAACTGTCGACGGCGGCGAGCACCTCGTCGACAGTGTAGGGCGTTGCACGCGGCGGCAGATCGCGTCCCATGCGGAAGGCGAATTCAGGTTCGCCGACGCGCATCTCGTTGCCCTTCATCGACGCAGTCCCGCCGTCGGCGATCACGGTGTCGCTCATGATGCGACCGGCCAGCGGACCCGTGACGTTGATGTGCTTCTGCCCGGAGACGCTCGTGGCCGCGATCTTCCAGCCGAACAATTTTCCACGCGACAATGTTTCGAGGCCGGCCTGGATGGCGTAGCCCTCAGTGCGGCTCTGTGGCCGCAGCCGCGGCTCCAGCGCGTCGAGCTTGGTGCCGTCGCGCCAATGTTGAAAGAGGATGCGCGAGGCGGCGGCGGTCTGATCCTTGTCGAGCATGTGCCTTCACCCGATGATGATTCTTGTTCGTGGTCCCAGCCGTCGCAGCAATTGCAGCATCGCAGATTTCGTCATGGAGACGCAGCCCGCGGTCGGGCCGAAATTGTCGCGGGCCAGGTGCAGAAATACCGCGCTGCCGCGGCCGGCGATCCGCGGTCGCGTGTTGTGGTCGATTTCGATGATGAAGTCATAGAGATGGTCGGCACGCTTGAGCCGGTCGCCGCCCTGCCCCTCGTCGAGCCGGATTCCCTGGTTGTAATGGCGGTCCCTGGGATCCTCGCACCAGGCGTCCTCTCCGGTGATGGTCCGGGCCGGCAGGAAGCTCCGCGGACGGCTGTGCCGGTCGCCGCGCCACCACAAGCGCCTGGGGCGGAAGCTGCCCTTGGGCGTACCGCCGTCGCCCTCGCGCTTGTTGGCCAGGATGCCGCCGCGCCCCAGCGCGACCGGTAGCGTCAGCGATCCCGCCGTCAGCCAGCCCCGGCGCGGATTCCCGGCCGCAGGCTTAACGCGGATCGCGGAGAGCGGTCCGGCGCTCCGGTTCTTGGTGTAACCAACTGAAGCTGCTTTATTTTTCATGTGAACGTGCAATGTCGAATTCATTACAGGACATTCATCAAACCGGCCTGCTATTCTGAGTTAGAGTGCTTCCGGCTTGTGAATCGGTAACAGCCCACTACTTCAACACGAACAACAATAACAACAGCGACCCCTAAACTTCCCTCACGGCTGGGTGCAGCATGGATGCGCGCCGAGTCGGACCCCAAAAGGATGACCCCCTATGGCCAATGCCCGCAAGATCCTGATCGTGGATGACGATACCGATCTGCGCGATACGTTGGTGGAGCAATTATCGCTACACGAAGAATTCGAAGCCTCCGCGGTCGATACCGGCGCCAAAGGCGCGAGCGCTGCCAAGGCCAATGCTCCCGATCTCGTCCTGATGGACGTCGGCCTGCCCGACACCGACGGCCGCGAAGTGGTCCGCTCCTTGCGCAAGGGCGGCTTCAAGGCTCCGATCATCATGCTGACCGGGCACGACACCGATTCCGATACGATTTTGGGGCTCGAATCCGGCGCCAACGACTATGTGGCAAAGCCCTTTCGTTTCGCCGTCCTGCTGGCCCGCATCCGCGCCCAGCTGCGCCAGCACGAGGCCAGCGAGGACGCGGTGTTCTCGGTCGGCCCCTACTCCTTCCGGCCCGGCTCCAAGATGCTCACCGCCGCCAATGCGCGCAAGGTGCGGCTGACGGAGAAGGAGACCGCCATCCTCCGCTTCCTCTACCGCGCCGGCCAGATGCCGGTCTCGCGCGAGACCCTGCTCCAGGAGGTCTGGGGCTATAATTCCGGCGTTACCACCCACACGCTGGAAACCCACATCTACCGCCTCCGTCAGAAGATCGAGAAGGATGCCGCCAACCCGGAAATCCTGGTCACGGAAGCCGGTGGCTACAAGCTGGTGCCGTGATACGCTTGAAGAGCGTGCGAATCGTTTTAGATCGCATGCCTTTGAGCCTCGGATCTGAATGTCAATCGACGACGACGTAGCGCTTCTCGAGCGTGTCCCGACATTGCGCCTGTTGGGAGATGCCTCGTTGCGCATGCTGGCGATCGGCTCCGAGCAGCGCAATTTCGTCCGCGGCGACACCCTGTTCAATCTCGGCGACGACGCCGATGCCGGCTTCGTGGTCCAGCGCGGCGCCTTCCGGGTCGATGACGGCGCCGGCGCTGAGATGATCGCAGGTCCCGGCGCGCTGATCGGCGAGCTTGCGCTGGTGGTGCCGATGAAGCGGCCGTCGAGCGCGATCGCGCTGGAGCATTCCTCCGTCATTCGCGTCGCGCGCAGCCTGTTTCAGCGCGTGCTCGAAAGCGATCCCGCCGCCGCGGTTCGGCTGCGCGACGAATTCGCGGTCCGCTCAAGCCAGATTGCCAGCGATATCCTGATGGCGGGTGCGAAGCTGACGTCGTAGCTTCCCGTCGTTCCAGGCGCGACTTCGTCGCGCCTGGAACGACGGCGGGGCTCACACCTCCAGCGTCACAGTAACAGGCACGTGGTCCGACGGCCGCTCCCAGCTCCGCGCATCGCGCAGAATCCTGAAATCGCTGACCGCATCCTTCAACGCGCGCGAGACCCAGATGTGATCGAGCCGGCGGCCGCGGTCGCCGACGGTCCAGTCGGCGGAGCGGTAGCTCCACCAGGTGTAGACTTTCTCCGACATCGGAATCCGATCGCGCGCGACGTCGACCCATTCGCCCGCGGCCAGCGCGGCCTGCAGCTTTTCGGTTTCGATCGGCGTGTGCGAGACCACCTTCAGAAGCTGCTTGTGCGACCACACGTCGTTCTCGTGCGGGGCGACGTTGAGATCGCCAACCAGGATGTGGCGATCCTCGCCGCGTGGATGCAGCGGCTCGCACGCCTTCATCTCGTCGAGGAAGCGAAGCTTGTGATCGAACTTCTCGTTCAGCGCGGGATCGGGAATGTCGCCGCCGGCGGGCACGTAGAAATTATGTATCACCAACGGCTTGGCGATATTGGCCTTCTCGCCGAACGATACCGAGATATGACGCGAATCCACCTTGTCGCAGAAGGTGCGGATGTCCGTGGATTCGAATGGGATCTTCGAGACGATGGCGACGCCGTGATAGCCCTTCTGCCCGTTCAGCGCGACGTGCTCATAGCCGAGCCGCTTGAAGCGCTTCAGCGGAAAGGCATCGTCGATGCACTTGGTCTCCTGCAGGCACAGCACGTCAGGCCGCGCGCTCTTGAGGAATTTCGCGACCAGATCGATGCGCAGTCGCACCGAATTGATGTTCCAGGTTGTCAGGGAAAAACGCATGGGGGATGCGTCTTAGCATGGATTGGCGCGGGGAAAATGCTTGTCCACAGGGCCGAATTCGTAGGGTGGGTTAGCCGAAGGCGTAACCCACCACGGTCTATTTCAGCGGAAGTGGAAGTTGGTGGGTTACGCTGCGCTAACCCACCCTACGCGCCGTCAACCCGGCGCCGGGCCGTAATTGGTGAAATCGATCTTGAACATGCCGGGATCGAGCTTCTTGCTCGAGTCCAGATTGTAGACCGCGATCGTGGTGTCGTAGCCCTGCGGATCGGTGACGGTCCACTGCTTCAACTGGCCGTCCTTGGCGCCGAACATCAGCAGCAGGCGGCTGGTGCCGACCAGCGCCTGCTTCTCCTCGATGGTGACGCTGACGAAGACGTCGTCGGCCGAGACGTTGACGACATTGGTGTCCTTCATCAGGTCGATGCGATCCGACAGCAGGAAACGCAGCGGCGTCTGCGACAGCGGATAGACGTCCTGGGTCGCGAGCTTGCGGTCGCGCACCACCAGCGAGGATCCGTCGGCGACGATGTCGATCGGGCTCGGCGCGTCGTATTCGAAGCGCACCTTGCCAGGTTTCTGGATGTAGAAATCGCCCTGCGTCTTGCTGCCGTCGGGGCCGACCTGGACGAAATTCCCGACCAGCGTCGACAGCGACGACAGATAGGCACTGACCTTGGCCGCCTGCGCCTTCTGGTTGGCATCGAAGGTCTGGAAGATACTGCTCGGCACGTTGCGGCGGGGATCCGGGATCACCGGATTCGGCGGTGTCTGCGTTGCGCCGGTGACAGCGGGCCCGCCGCTGGCTGCACCGCCATCGCGGCCCTTCGGCGCGGGTTTCGGCACGGGCACGGTCTGCGCGAACGACGACGCCGTCACCATCGCGGCGGTGACGAGCAGCACGCCGGCCACGCGCGCGCTTCGCGCAGCGACGGTGGCAGCAAATCGAATGTCCGGATGTCTGATCAACGCGTCGTCCTAACGTGGCTGGGCGTCTTTTAGCGTGATTTCGGGCAAAAGCAGATAACGATTTCGCGTGGAATGATGTCTGGAGGCGGCTGCCTCACATATGGCTGTCTTCTTCCTCGACCAGAATCTCGCGCTTGCCGGCGTGGTTGGCGGGTCCGACGATGCCTTCCAGTTCCATGCGCTCCATCAAGGATGCGGCGCGGTTATAGCCGATCTGCAGGCGGCGCTGGATGTAGCTGGTCGAGGCCTTGCGGTCGCGTTTGACGATGGCAACCGCCTGCTGGAAGAGGTCGCCGCCGCCGTCGCCGCCCATGCCGGTGGCGTCGAACACCGCGCCGTCCTCGTCCTCGGTGGGCTCTTCGGCCGTGACGGCCTCGAGATATTCCGGCTGGCCCTGCGTCTTGAGGTGACGCACCACCTTCTCGACTTCCTCGTCGGAGGCGAAAGGTCCGTGCACACGGCTGATGCGGCCGCCACCGGCCATGTAGAGCATGTCGCCCTGGCCGAGCAGCTGCTCGGCGCCCATCTCGCCCAAAATGGTGCGGCTGTCGATCTTGGAGGTGACCTGGAAGGCGATGCGGGTCGGGAAGTTCGCCTTGATGGTGCCGGTGATGACGTCGACCGACGGACGCTGCGTCGCGAGGATCACGTGCAGGCCGGCGGCGCGCGCCATCTGCGCGAGGCGCTGCACCGCGCCTTCGATGTCCTTGCCGGCGACCATCATCAGGTCGGCCATTTCGTCGACGATGATGACGATGTAGGGCAGTGGGTCGAGCGAGAGCTTCTCTTCCTCGTAGATCGCCTTGCCGGTCTCCTTGTCGAAGCCGGTGTGAACGGTGCGCGTCGGCTCTTCGCCCTTGGCCTTCAATTCGAGCAGGCGCGTGTTGTAGCCGTCGATGTTGCGCACACCGAGCTTGGCCATGTTCTTGTAGCGCTCTTCCATCTCGCGCACGGCCCATTTCAGCGCGACCACCGCCTTCTTCGGGTCGGTCACGACCGGCGTGAGCAGATGGGGAATGCCGTCATAAACGGAGAGCTCGAGCATCTTCGGATCGACCATGATCAGGCGGCACTGGTCCGGGCGCAGCCGGTAGACCAGGCTGAGGATCATGGTGTTGATGGCGACCGATTTGCCGGAGCCGGTGGTGCCAGCGATCAGCATGTGCGGCGTGCGCGCGAGGTCGATGATGACGGGGTCGCCGCCGATGGTCTTGCCGAGGCAGAGCGGCAGCTTCGCCACCGTCTCGGTGGCTTCCTTCGCGATCAGCAGCTCGCGCAGATAGACCTTTTCGCGATGCGCGTTCGGCAGCTCGATGCCGATGGCGTTGCGGCCGGGCACGACGGCGACGCGCGCCGACAGCGCACTCATCGAGCGGGCGATGTCGTCGGCAAGTCCGATCACGCGCGACGATTTGATGCCGGGCGCCGGCTCCAGCTCGTACAGCGTAACCACGGGGCCCGGATTGGCTTTGACGATTTCGCCGCGCACGCCGAAGTCCTGGAGCACGCCTTCGAGCGAACGCGAATTGGCTTCGAGCTCGGCCTTGCTGAGCGGCTGGCGATCGCCGGCCTTGGGCGCGGCAAGCACGGAGACGGACGGAAGCTCGAACTTGTCGGAGGATTTCTTGGCAGCAGCCTTCGGGGCAGCCTGCTTGCGCGGGGCGCGAGCGGCGGGCTCCTCCTCTTCCTCCTCGTCTTCTTCCTCTTCCTCGTGCTGGTCCTCTTCGTCCTCGTCTGCGGACTGCGGCGAGATCGAGGGCGCGGCGCGGCCGCCGCCGAGATTCGGCTCCTGGCGGCTGAATGCGACGGCCTTGGTCTTCGGGCCGCTCGAGACCAGCGAGCGGTAAGCGGCACCACACAGCCAGATCAGCCGCGCCTTCGTGCTCATCAGCGCATGGAACAGCCAGCCGAGCGACACCGAGCCCCGATCGTTCTCCTCGTCCTCGTCGAGCGGCTTGTCGTCATCCTCGATCTGCGCCAGCTCGTCGTCGTGCTCGCGGGCGCCAAGACCGCATGCGATCAGGAAGGTCGCGGCCATCGCGGCGAACAGGATCGTGCCCAGCACGATGCGATAGATCGTGCCGGCCGGGCCGAAAATCACTGCGGGCGCGCGCACCAGCGCATCGCCGACCACACCGCCGAGGCCGGTCGGCAACGGCCATGCGCCGCCATGCGGCCAGCAGCTGACGAAGCCCGCCGCGATCACGGTGCAGAGAATCCAGCAGCCGAGCCGCAGCGCTTCGCGGTCGAACGCGCGATGGGTCATCATCCGCCAGCCCCAGACCGCGACGGTCAGGACCAGCATGATGGCGCCGAGCCCGAGGATCTGCATCGCAAGGTCGGCGCCGATCGCGCCGGCGTAGCCGAGAATGTTGCGGATCGGCCTTGAGGTCGCGTGGCTCAGGCTGGGATCCTGCACCGACCAGGTCGTCAGCGCTGCCGAGGCAACGCCCGACAACGCGATCAGGCCGAAGCCGGTGAGCTCGCGCACGCGCCGTGCCAGCCCCTCGCGAATCGAGAGCGGCAGATGGCCGACCAGTGGAATGACACGTTCGATTGCCGACATGCTCATGGGCCCCGCCTAACCCAGAGTCTCGACCAGCCGGTGCAACGCCTGCGCCGTGGTCTCGCCATCCTGCACTAGCGCCAGGCGAATGTAGCCTGCACCGGGATTGAAGCCCTCGGGCTGTTGCCGTGCCAAGAAGCTGCCGGGCACCACGCGCACGCCTGCTTCCTTGAACAATTTCAGACACACCGACACGTCGTCGCCGATCTCGGACGTGTTGAGCCAGACGCAGAAGCCGGCGTCGGGCCGGCGATAGCCGTAGCGGTTGCCGATGATCTGGTCGGCGAGATCGAACTTGATCCGGTAGAGCCTGCGGTTCTCCTCGACATGCGCTTCGTCGCCGTAGGCAAAGGTCGCGACATGCTGCAGCGGCACCGGCACCTGAGGCGCGGCGATGTTGCGCAGCTCCAGGAACATGCCGATGAATTTCTTGTCGCCGGCGGCGAAGCCGACGCGCAGGCCCGGAAGGTTCGAGCGCTTCGACAGTGACTGGAACGCGGCCACGCGGGTGAAATCGGGGCCAGCGCATTCGAGCGCACTGCCCGGCGCTTCGCGAGTGTAGATCTCCGAATAGCACTCGTCGCTGAGGATCATGAAGCCGTGGCGATCGGCGAGACTCTTCAAGCGCGTGAAGTAATCGCGCGAGGCGACCGAGCCCTGCGGATTGGCGGGTGAGGCCAGATAGAACGCGACCGTGCGCGCCAGTGTCGCCTCGTCAATGGCATCGAGGTCAGGCAGGAAGCCGTTCTCGACGGTGGTCGGCAGATAGACGGGCTCGCAGGCTGCGGCACCGGCGCCGGCGCCATAGACCGGATAGAACGGATTCGGCATCAGGATGGCGGGTTTGCCGGGGCGCGGGCCGACATAGCGCGCTGCTGCGATCGCGGCGAGGAACAGCCCTTCGCGGCTGCCATTGAGGACGAGAATCTCGCTTTTGGGGTCGAGCGGCCGCGGCAGCTTGAAGCGCGATGATAGCCAGGCGCTCGCGGCTTGGCGGAACGGCTCGGTGCCCTGGTTCATCGGGTAACGGCCGAAATCGGCGATGTGCTTGGCCAGCACCGGGCCGACGAAATCAGGCACGGGATGCTGAGGCTCACCGACGGCGAGCGAAATCAAGGGCTTGCCGGGTTGATGCGGCGCCAGCAGCTCGTTCAGCCGGACGAAGGGCGAGCGTTCGGTAGCGGAGCTTCCACTGGCCTGCGGCGCACGGGATGAAGCGGTCATGACCATTCTGGGCGCCAGCACTCTTGGAACAGCCGGTCGCGCGAAGGCACCGGCGGGAAGCGGTTCAGTTCACCATAGATAGGGCGAGGTTAAGACGCGATTAACCATCGGCCGCCGCCTCCGTCCAGAGCAGGAATAATGAAGCCGGATAACAACGGGATGGTTCTCACCTCTCCCGCTTGCTGGAGAGGTCAGCGCGCTCGAAGAACGTTGCGGGTGAGGGCTCTCTCCTTTTGGGGAACCCCGCGGTGGAGACACCCTCTCCCCGACCCTCCCCGCATGCCGGGGAAGGAGCGCACCGTCATCGGGGCTTCAGCGCCCCGGCAGCCTCTCGAACGTCGCCATGCCCGCGGGGATCGCATGAAAGTCCTGCATGTCGCAGGTGTAGATCGCCATCTGCGGCTGGAATTGCTTTGGCTCGTCCAGTGTGCCGACCTTCACGACCACCGCCGGCAGGCCCGGAACCATGGTCACCAGATGGGTGCCGCACTCGGCGCAAAATTCGCGCGTGACGGCGCGTTCGAGATCCTTGCGGGTGAACTGCTTGGGCTGCCCCAGGATGTAGCTGAAGCCGGCCACCGGCATCGCGATGAAGGTGTTGGGCGCGCCGCCCGAGATGTACTGGCACTCGCGGCAATGGCACTGGGCCTGCATCATCGGGTCGCCTTCGGCCACGTAGCGCACTTCGCCGCAATAGCATCCGCCTTCCAAACGCATGACGACCTCCCCGATTATTGTTTCTTGTGGTCGATATTTCTGCGCCGCCAGTGCGGAATGGCAATCTTTTTCTTCGCTGCGAAATCAAAAAGAACGCTGCCAAAAAGAAAGGGGCTCCAACTTGCGCTGGAGCCCCTCAACGGTCAGGGCATTGCCGGGTATGTGCCCGAACCGTAGTTCTGAGCGCGATCTCCGGGGAGACCGCGCCCGGGAGGAGACTTACATGTTGTAGGCGCGCTCGGTGTGCTCGGTGATGTCGAGGCCTTCACGCTCGCTCTCGACGTTGGTCCGCAGGCCAACGATCACGTCGACGACCTTGTAGAGGATCGCCGAACCGATGCCCGACCACACCAGCGTGGTGCAGACGCCCCAGAGCTGGGCGATCATCTGCGCCGCGAAGTCGTAGTCGCCGACCTTCGGCGGAATCGCGGTGTAGTCCATGACGCCAGCGCCACCCAGAGCCGGGTTGACGAGGATGCCGGTGCCCAGAGCGCCGACGATGCCGCCGATGCAGTGCACGCCGAACACGTCGAGGCTGTCATCGTAGCCGAGCGCGTTCTTCACGACGGTACAGAAGAACAGGCAGACCACGCCGACGATGAGACCGAGGACGATCGCGCCCATGACGCCGGAGTAGCCGGCCGCGGGGGTGACCGCCACGAGGCCAGCGACCGCGCCGGAGATGACGCCCAGCACCGACGGATGACCCTTGATGATCCACTCCGCGAACATCCACGACAGCGCGGCGGCTGCGGTGGCGACGAAGGAGTTGGTCATGGCGAGCGCAGCGCCGCCGTTGGCTTCCAGGTTGGAGCCGGCGTTGAAGCCGAACCAGCCGACCCAGAGCAGCGAGGCGCCGATCATCGACATGGTCAGCGAGTGCGGAGCCATCAGCTCCTTGCCGTAGCCGACGCGCTTGCCGATCAGGAGAGCGCCGACGAGACCTGCGATGCCGGCGTTGATGTGCACCACGGTGCCGCCTGCGAAGTCGATCGCGTCCTTCTTGAAGATCCAGCCTGCGTCGGCCTTGATCTCGGCGAGCTTGGCCTCGGCCGCGGTCTTGGCCGCCGCGTCAGTGGCGGCTGCGAGCGCCTTGGCCGCATCCTGGATCAGGTCCGGACCCTGCCAGTACCAGACCATGTGCGCGATCGGGAAGTAGATCAGCGTGACCCAGAGCGGGATGAACAGAGCGATCGCCGAGAACTTCATGCGCTCGGCGAAGGCACCGACGATGAGGGCGGGCGTGATCGCCGCGAAGGTCATCTGGAAGCACACATAGATGAGCTCCGAGATGTTGGCGTCGACCGAGAAGGTCGCGGCCTTCGTATCGGTGGTGACGCCCATCATGAAGGCCTTGGAGAAGCCGCCGATGAAGTCGGAACCGCCGGTGAAGGTGAGGCTGTAGCCGTACACGGCCCAGATCACGGTGACGACGCAGACGGTGTAGAACACCTGCATCAGGACGGAGAGCATGTTCTTGGAGCGGACGAGACCGCCGTAGAACAGCGCGAGGCCGGGGATCGTCATCAACAGCACCAGCACTGTCGATGTCAGCATCCAGGCGTTGTCTCCCTTGTTGACCGTTGGCTCGGCGTAGGCTGCGGTCGCAGCGAACAGGCCGACTGCGAGAGCCGCCAATCCCGCGCCATAGGGACGCTTGAACGTCATATTATTCACTCCTGATTGGATAAAGGTTGAGCGCGAAATCAAAGGGCCGCGGCATCGGCCTCGCCGGTGCGGATGCGCACCGCGTGGTCGAGGTTGATGACGAAGATCTTGCCGTCGCCGATCTGTCCGGTTTTCGCGGCGGACGTGATGGCGTCGATGGTCTTGTCGACCTGGTCGGAGGCGACAGCGACCTCGATCTTGATCTTGGGCAGGAAGCTCACGGCATATTCGGCGCCGCGATAGATTTCCGTATGGCCCTTCTGGCGGCCATATCCCTTGACTTCCGTCACCGTGAGACCGTGAACGCCGATGGCGGTCAGGGCGTCACGGACTTCTTCCAGCTTGAATGGCTTGATAATCGCCATAACAATTTTCATGGGTCCTATCCCCGCTTGGGCCCGGTCCGGACGTGGCCGGGCGTTCTCGACTGGTTCGCCACGAGGGAGAAAGTTCACTACGCGGGCACAGCCAGGACCCTTAGAATCAAATGCCGTGCCAGATCGGGCGCGTTGCCTAACGGACTATGAAAACGGGGGTTTTCGCGGTGGACGGGTATTGCGGTGCAGTGCGCTATTCCGTCGCGCCCAAAACGTGGTCAGGCCTGCTCAAAATGCGAGCATGACAGGCTGCCGACACAATATTGCTCATGCGTCGGGCAGCTCAGAGGTAATTACGTAGCGCCGCCGCTTATTGCAGGGCTTCGCCGTGCTGCGAAATATCGAGCCCCTCGAGCTCGTGCTCACGGGATACGCGCAAGGGCACGAACAGGCCGACCAGCTTGAGCAGGATGAAGCTCACGCCGGCCGACCAGACGAAGGTGACGGCGACGCCATAGAACTGGATCAGGAGCTGCTGCGGGTGACCCTCCAGCAGGCCGGCGGTGCCGCCGATGGCGCTGGTTGCGAACACGCCGGCGAGCAGGGTCCCGGTCAGGCCGCCGATGCCGTGGACGCCGAACACGTCGAGGGAGTCGTCATAGTTGAAGCGGTGCTTCAGCCAGGTGCAGGCCCAATAGCAAACCGCACCGGCAATGATGCCGATGACGATACCGTGCCAGGGCGCCACGAATCCGGAGGCCGGCGTGATGGTGCCGAGCCCGGCCACCGCGCCGGAGATCATGCCGAGCACGGAGGGCTTGCGCCGTGTCGACCATTCGATCGCGCCCCAGGTCAGCGCACCGGCGCAGGCGGCAAGATGGGTGGCGATGATCGCCATCACCGCGCGTGAATTGGCCGCGCCCGCCGAGCCGCCGTTGAAGCCGAACCAGCCGACCCACAACAGGCCGGTGCCCATCACCGCGAGCGAAAGATCGAACGGCGAGAGATTTTCGGAGCCGTAGCCGTGACGGCGCCCCATCACCTTGGCGGCGACGAGGCCAGCGGTGCCGGCCGACAGATGCACCACGAGGCCGCCGGCGAAATCCAAGACGCCCATGCTGTTGAGGAAGCCGCCGCCCCACACCCAATGCGCCAGCGGAATGTAGACGAAGATGAACCAGGCGACGGAGAACAGGAGATAGGCGGAGAACCGCATCCGGTCGGCGACCGAGCCCGCGACCAGCGCCACCGTGATGATGGCAAACGTCATCTGGTACAGCATGAACAGCGATTCCGGGATGGTCTTCGCGGCCGGATTGACACTGTCCATGGTCATGCCGGCGAGAAACCAGCGGTCGAGCGTGCCGATCCACGGGCCGTCGCCGACGAAGCACAGCGAATAGCCGAACGCGACCCAGAGAATGGAGATGATCGTCACCGCGGCGAGGCTTTGCGCCATGGTGGCGAGCACGTTCTTCTTGCGCACCATGCCGGAATAGAACAGCGCGAGCCCCGGGATCGTCATCATCAGCACCAGCGCGGTGGCGACGATCATCCAGGCGGTGTCGGCGGTGTTGATCTCGGAGGCCGCGGCGCGCGCCGGCGAAGCCATGATCGACACAAGTCCGATCGGCGCAGCCATGGCAGCTGCGCGGCGCAAATATCCCGCCATGTCGTTCCCCCCAGCATAGAAATACGTCGCACGCTGTGGCGTCGTTGCCCGGCGCGATCGAAGAAGATGTATCAGGGCGTTTTCGAGCGAAGCGGATACCGGTTCGCGCCGGGAAAACGCGTCAAAACAATAATCTAGAGCGCGTCGCTGTCGGTTTCGCCGGTGCGGATGCGCAGCGCGTGGTCGATCGGCGTGACGAAGATCTTGCCGTCGCCGATCTGCCCGGTGCGCGCGGTCGCAGTGATCACGCTGACCGCCTTGTCGGCGACGTCGGAGGCGACCGCGATCTCGATGCGCAGCTTCGGCAGGAAGTTCACGACATATTCGGCGCCGCGATAGATCTCGGTGTGGCCCTTCTGCCGGCCATAACCCTTCACTTCGGTCACGGTCATGCCGTGGACGCCGATCGCCGTCAGGGCCTGGCGGACCTCATCGAGCTTGAAGGGTTTGATGATCGCGACGACGAGTTTCATGGTCAGGCCTATTCCCCGGGATGCGCCGCGCCGTATGTCCCCGGCGCAGCGTCAATCTGGCATCTTTCCGGGCAAATGGCATAAAAAAGTTGCAGACTGAAGCGGAAAAACGTCTGGCCATGTGAACGGCCGCCTCTGTACAGGGCAGCCGTTCATCCTTCACAATGCATTTTTGGCATGGATGCGGTGAACCCAAGCGTCCCGGCCGGTACAAACGTATGTTTGAGGGGGACGCTTCATGGCGAGTTGGTTCTACGCATCCGAGGGCAAGCAGCAGGGGCCCTTTCCGGAAGGGCAATTCCGCGATCTCGTCGCCCAGGGCGTCGTGCGCCCGGATACGCTGGTATGGTCCGAGGGCATGGCCGGCTGGCAGAAGGCTGTCGAAATCCCCGGCCTGATCGGCGGCGGCGGTGCGCCCCCGATGATCCCGGCCGGCGGCCCGCCGATGATGGGCTCCGGTGGCTATGCCGGCGGCGGAGGCGGAGGGTCGCTGTCGGTCGATTTCAGCATTCTCGAGTTCACCTGGCGCACGCTCGTGCTCGTGATCGGCTCCTGCTTCGTCATCCCGGTGCCGTGGCTGTTCGTCTGGTACACGAAATGGATCGTGCCCTGCATCAAGGTTCCCGGACGGCCCAATCTCAGCTTCACCGGCAACGCGATGACGCTGGTGCCCTGGTTCTTCGGCTTCATCGTACTGGCGATCGCGCTCGGCTTCGTCGGCAGCCAGCTGCTCTCCAATCTGCTGTTCATCGTCCAGATCGTGCTCTACTGGCTGCTGATCAAATGGATGATCGCAAACCTTGCTTCCAACGGGCAGCCGCTCGGTCTCAGCTTTACCGGTTCGGTCTGGGCCTATGTCGGCTGGAACCTGCTGTTTGCGATCTCCATCATCACCATCATCGGTTGGGCCTGGGTTGCCGCGGCCCAGATGCGCTGGTTCTGCCGCAGCATCGAAGGCACGCGGCGCGAGATCGTCTTCAAGGGCAGCGGTCTCGACATCCTCTGGCGCGGCATCGTGGCTGCGATCCTGTGCAGCCTGATCATCCCGATTCCTTGGGTGTATCGCTGGATCATGAACTGGTTCGCGTCGCAGACCGAGCTCGCTCCGCGGGGCGCGCAGTCGCGCATGTAACGGCTGCTGGCTTTCGGTAGCGAGCAGCCAAGATGTCCAATCGAATCTGGTTTCACGCATCTGAAGGCCAGCAGAAGGGTCCGTTTCCGGAGGCGCAGTTTCGCGATCTGATCGCGCGGGGAATCGTGCGATCGGATACGCTGGTCTGGGCCGAGGGGATGACCGGCTGGCAGAAGGCCGGCGCGGTCCCCGGTCTCGTGCCCGGCGCATCACCGGCGGTGGCTTCGAGCGGCGACGCGCGAGGCCGGCTGTCGGTCGACCTGCCGCTGTGGTCGTTCCTGGGATGGTGCATCCTGCTGGTGGTCGGCAACGCCGTCGTGGTGCCGGCTCCCTGGATCGCCACCGGCTACTACCGCTGGCTCTTTCCGCGCGTCCACGTTCCGCAGCGGCCGAACATCAGCTTCACCGGCCAGGTCGGCGATATCTGGTACGTCTTCGTCGCGCTGGCGCTGGCGGGCTATGCAGGTCTCGTCCACGACCTCTTTCAGCTTGCGGCGATTCCGCTCCAGGCCTTCTTGTCCTGGATGGTCATGCGCTGGGTGGTTGCCAATCTCAGCTCGAACGGTCAGCCGATTCCGATGACGTTCGACGGCAGCCCCTGGGCCTTCATCGGCTGGCAGCTCCTGATGTTTCTCGCCATGTTCACGATCATCGGCTGGGCCTGGGTCATGGCCGCATGGATGCGCTGGATTTGCCGAAACATCGCGGGAACGCGGCGCGAGATGATATTCGTCGGCACGGGCCTTCAGCTGCTGTGGCGAACCCTCGCATTCGGTTTCGGCTGCCTTCTAATCATTCCGATTCCGTGGCTGCTGCGCTGGTACTTCACGTGGACCATGGCGCAATTCGAGCTCGTCGAGCGCGCGAGGGCAATGGCCTAGGATTTGCGCTCGCGCACCGAGCCTTCCTGCGCGACGGAGGCGACCAGCGTGCCGTCGGGCTTGAAGATCGAGCCGCGGGTCAGGCCGCGGCCGCCGCGCGCGCTCGGCGAATCCTGTGCGTAGAGCAGCCATTCGTCGGCGCGGAACGGGCGATGAAACCACATCGCATGGTCGAGGCTGGCGGGCATCATGCGCTTGTCGAACAGCGTGCGGCCATAGCGCGCCATGATCGCATCCAGCAGCGAGAAGTCCGAGGCGTAGGCGAGCGCGCACATGTGTAGCGCTGGATCATCGGGCAGCTTCGCGGCGGTCTTGATCCAGACGTGAATGCGGCCGTCGTCAATCTTCTGGCCGAAATAGCGGCCGAGCTCGACCGGGCGCAGCTCGATCGGGCGATCGGATTCATAGTAGCGGCGGATAAACTCCGGCATCTCCTTGAACATCGGCTGCTTCGCCACCTCCTCCGCCGTGAGCTTCTCCGGCGGCGGCACGTCGGGCATCTTGTCCTGATGGTCGAACGCACTCTCCTCTTCGGCGTGGAACGACACCATGATCGAGAAGATCGCGTTGCCGTGCTGGATCGCGGTGACGCGGCGGGTCGAATAGCTCTTGCCGTCGCGCAGGCGTTCGACCTGGTAGATGATCGGGATCTGCGGATCGCCCGGCAGGACGAAATAGCAGTGCAGCGAATGCGGCAGCCGGCCCTCGACCGTGCGGCAGGCCGCGACCATCGCCTGCCCGATCACCTGGCCGCCGAACACCCGCTGCCAGCTGGTCTTCGGGCTGTTGCCGCGGAACAGATTCACCTCGAGCTGCTCGAGGTCGAGGATCGATATCAGGTCGATCAGGCTTTTGGACATGGAGTGAGCTTTCTCGCCGTCATTCCGGGCGGATGCTCCGGAATGACACAATGGGGCCGTTCCGCCCTTGTTTCACCGCACTGTTTCGCCCACCTCAAGTCTGCTAGCAAGACCAGGATTTGACCGGGAATTTGGGTATGTCGGTACAGGGTAGCATTGTCATTGGGGGCGGCGCGTTTGCAGGGCTTGCGTTGGCCCTGGCGCTGCGACAGGGGCTCGGGCCCGAGATTCCCGTGATCGTCGCCGACCCCGCGCTCGCCACCCGGCCGAGCCGCGACCCCCGCGCCACCGCGATCGTGGCCGCCTGCCGCCGCCTGTTCGAGGCGATCGGCGCCTGGGACGACGTCAGGGGCGAGGCGCAGCCGATCCTCGACATGGTCGTCACCGATTCCAAGCTCGAGGATGCCACCCGTCCGGTCTTCCTCAATTTTGCCGGCGATGTCGCGCCGGGCGAGCCCTTCGCGCATATGGTCGAGAACCGCCGCCTGATCGATGCGCTGGTGGTGCGTGCCGAGGCCGAGGGCATCGATCTGCGCGCCACCACGGTCGCATCCTACGATGCGCGCGCCGAGGGCATCGACGTGACGCTCGGGGACGGCAGCGTCATCGCGGCCAGCCTGCTGGTTGCCGCCGATGGTGCAAGGTCAAAGCTGCGCGAGCGCGCCGGCATTGCCACCCATGGCTGGGAGTATGACCAGTCCGGCATCGTCGTCACGGTCGGCCATGAGCGCGATCACGAGGGCCGCGCCGAAGAACATTTTCTGCCGGCGGGCCCGTTCGCGATCCTGCCGCTCTCGGGAAAGCGCTCGTCGCTGGTGTGGACCGAGCGCCGGGCCGAGGCCGCGCGCATCATTGCTCTCAGCGACGAAGAGTTTCACGCCGAGCTCGAGCAGCGCTTCGGTCTGCATCTCGGCGAGGTGAAGGCGCTCGACAAGCCGCGCGCGTTTCCGCTGTCCTATTTCGTCGCGCGCTCGTTCATCGCCACCCGCCTCGCGCTGGTCGGCGATGCCGCACACGTCATCCACCCCATTGCGGGCCAGGGCCTCAACATGGGGCTGAAGGATGTCGCCGCGCTGGCCGAAGTCGTCGTCGATGCCGCGCGGCTCGGCATGGATCTCGGCGCGGCCGACGTGCTCGAGCGCTACCAGCGCTGGCGCCGCTTCGACACCATGGCGATGGGCGTTGCCACCAACTCGCTGAACTTCCTGTTCTCCAACCAGTCGACGCTGCTGCGCACCGTCCGCGACATCGGCCTCGGCCTCGTCGACCGCGCTCCGCCGCTGAAGAACCTCTTCATCCGCCAAGCCGCCGGGCTCACGGGCGAGGTGCCGCGGCTGCTGAAGGGCGAGGCGTTGTAAGGGCGCTGGCGCTAATCTCCGCTGTCGTCCCGGACAAGCGAAGCGCAGATCCGGGACCCATAACCACAGGGAGTGGTTTGGCGAAGACTCGGAGTTGTCACTTCGCTCCGCAACCGCTTTCTGTGGTTATGGGGTCCCCGCGTTCGCGAGGACGACCCCGAGTGTGTTGCGCGGTCATCGCGCAACAACGGCCTACCCGCCCCGTTCTCAATCGATCTTGCGCGCTTCTTCCGGCAGCATGATCGGGATGCCGTCACGGATGGGATAAGCCAGCTTGGCGCTGCGCGAGATCAGCTCCTGCTTTGCAGAATCGAACTCGAGCGGGCCCTTGGTCAGCGGGCAGACCAGAATCTCCAGCAATTTGGGATCGACGCTGGCTTCGGGACGTTCGGTGGGCGCGTTCATTGGAGTCTCCGGCAATCGGTTGCCTCTAGCACAGAAATCCGCGCCCGCCCATCGCGGCTGCCAAAGCGTTTTCCAGCGAAGTGGGTACCGGTTCGCATAAACAAAACGCGTCAAAATTAGAAATCTAAGCGGAGACCATCGTCAAGAGCTCGTCGAGCAGGGCCTGCAGCCGTGCTGCCGGCCCGGGCGCGCCCGACAGGGCGAAGCCGAGGAATGTCCAATACAGGATCTGCGCCCGGGCCTGCGCGGTTGCCGGGGTGAGCCCACGTTTTTCCAGCAGCCCCTCGATATAGTCGAGCCGGCGCCGGTCGATCGCGCGCACTGCGCCCTGCGCTGCCGCATCGAAGGCCGCCCAATTGCGCACTGCGCGCTCGAGCTCGAGCCGCGCACCGAACGATCTCCGCAGCAGCGCCTTGAGCGGATCGTCGCTGGCGGCTTCGACATCGGCGATGATCTGCTCGGCCGCGATCTCGCGCCAGCGTTTCAGCACCGCGGCCTGGAACGCGCCGAGATCGGCGAAATGCCAATAGAAGCTGCCGCGCGACACGCCCATGGATTTTGCCAGCGGATCGGCCTTGAGGGCGGTGAAGCCGCTTTTGGCGAGGGCCTTGAGACCTTCCTTGATCCAATCGTCGGCGGAGAGCTGCTCGGTCATGTCGGGTTCCCGGAGACGAGCCATACACTAGTGTATTGACAGGCCGCGGGCCAGCGCCTATGTCACCATACACAGATGTATGGACGAGCCTTCGGGAGCCCCGACGATGCGTGATCTGTTGCTCCAGTGCGCCGGCGTGCTGACGATCGTCGTGGCCCTCATCCACGGCTACCTCGGTGAGGCCAAGGTGTTCGCCCGCGCGACAATCGAGCCCGCACGGCTTCGCACCCTGATCCGCCTGGTCTGGCAGGCCTCGACCGTCGCCTGGATCGGCGGCGGCGTGCTCCTGATCGCGGCGCCCTGGATGGGCTCGGAGACGGCGCGCCATTGGATCGTCATCACCATGGTCTGCGTCTTCGGCTTCTCCGCGCTCGCCAACGCGTGGGCGACGCGCGGCCGGCATTTCGGTTGGATGGCACTCAGTGCTGTCGTCGCGATGGCGATGGCCGGCTACTAGCAATACGCACCGTCTGTGAGGCGTAAGGCCGCAGCGAGGTATTGCGCACGGAGAGCACTCAGCTTTTGGCCGCCGTTAGAACTTATCTAAACGGCCCATGCCCGAACCGGATTGACTTCAACCCCTCCTTTGCTTCCTTCGGTGCCGCTCGCGGCTCGCGTAGCGCGCACGACAGAGGAGGAGACGTTCGTGAAGGTCATTCGTGTTGTTGCCACTGCACTGACGATTGGGATGGGCATGGGGTCGGCTGCCATGGCCGACGGTTTCAAGGATTGCACCAAGCTCGACAAGGCGTCGTGGAAGCCGGCCAGCGAGGCCGAAGCCAAGGCCAAGGCACTCGGCTACGAGGTGCGGCGCTCCAAGATCGAAGGCTCCTGCTATGAGGTCTACGGCGTCAAGGAAGGCAAGCTTTACGAGCTGTTCTACAGCCCCGAAGATCTCAGCCTGAAGCACACGATCGCCAAGTAAACTGCGAACGCAACCTGCGAAGTAAACTGCGCGAATTGATCCGCGCAAAGCAAGGCTTGAGGATGGTCTTCGCTTGATCGAAGAAGCGATGCCAAAAGCGCGCGGGGTGTCCGACCGGACCCCCGCGGATCGAACCGCTTCGCGGACGGTCGCAGTCTGGGACCTCCCGCTGCGCCTCTGGCACTGGATTCTCGCGGCCTGCGTTCTGGCCGCGTGGTTCACGCCGACCGTTTATGACAGTCTTCACCGCATCGTCGGCTATGCGGTGCTGGGGCTTCTCGCTTTGCGCCTCGTCTGGGGCTTCCGGGGAAGCCGCTATTCGCGCTTCCGGATGGTCGGCGTCAGGCTTCGCGCGGCGCCGCGCTATCTCTGGAATCTGCGGCGCGGCATCACCGGCCGCTATATCGGGCTCAATCCCGCCGGCACGTTGATGCTGGTGGCGCTGCTGGCCTCGCTCGCCGTCTCGACGATCACGGGCGCAATGTCGGTCACCGTCACCTTCTTCGGCGTCTGGTGGGTCGAGGACACCCACCACTATTCATCGGACGCAGTCATCGTCCTGGTCGTGCTCCACGTCGTGGGCGTGGTGCTGATGGGGCTTCTCCAGCGCGAGAACCTGATCCGCGCGATGATCACGGGGCGCAAGCGCATCCGTGGCCATCACTAGCAGGACCGGTTCAGTTCCAACGGATGCAGCCACAGGCTCGCTCAACCGCGTGGTTTCACGGAACAAGAACCATCTTAACCCGCATAAATACCGCCAACTTGCGTCATTTGCCGGGAAGCATTTACCTCGCGATAGGCATGCAACTGGGCATTGTGGAAAATTAACGCGGAGAAAGCCCGATCGGATCAATTCTCGATAGTATTGACGAGGGAGCGACATTGCATGTTCCGCGTTTTTACCTGCCTCACGGCGGAGCACGACTGGCGGCTCGTCATGCTCGCTGGCCTCGTGTGCTTCGTTCAAAGCATCGTCGCGGTCAGCATCTTTCATCGGGCGATCGCCTCGCGAGCCTGGGCGCGGCTGATCTGGATTGCGATTGCCGGCGCGGCCATCGGCTACGGAATCTGGGCAACGCACTTTGTCGCAATGCTCGCCTACGAGCCCGGCGTCCCGATCGGTTACGGCCGCGTGCTGACAGCGCTGTCGCTCGCTGCGGCGATGATCTTGACCTCAGGCGGGTTTGGCGTTGCCGTCAACAATTCCGGCCGTTGGCGCGCAGCTGCCGGTGGCGGCATCATCGGCGCCGGCATTGCAAGCATGCACTATATCGGCATGTGGGCCCTCGAGGTGCCGGGTCGTGTCACCTGGTCGCCGGGGCTGGTGTTCATCTCGATCGTCCTCGGCATGGTCCTGAGCTACGTCGCGCTCGCGGTTGCCTTGGGCCACAAGAGCAAGTCGGGGACCTTGGCCGCGGCGCTGCTGCTGACGCTCGCCATCGTGTCGCATCATTTCACGGCCATGGGGGCCGTGCAGATCGTCCCAGACCCGACGCTGGCAAACGACACGTTGTCGCTTTCGCCGACCTTCCTTGCCGTGGCCATTGCGGGCGTGGCCCTGTCGGTGCTCGGGATGAGCTTCGTCGGTGTGCTGGCGGATCGTCGCCTTGCGACCAGAACCAGCAGATTCGAGGAAATCATCAGAGAACTTTCGCGCGCCAGGCAGCAGGTGGAAGATTCGCAACAGGAGATCCAGGACCAGAAGCTCAGGCTGGATACGGCCATCAACAACATGGTCGAGGCTCTCTGCATGTTCGATGCGGAGAGGCGACTCGTGGTCTGCAACGAGCGCTATGCCCGGCTCTATCGGTTGCCGCCGGAACTGCTGAGAACGGGGACCCTGCACGCCGACATCATCAGGCACCGCGTCGTGACCGGAATTCTCAAGAGCGACACCAGCGAGGGTGCAGCCGAACAGTTCCTGTCGAAATTGGCCGCGTTGCCGTTCGATACAGTCTCGAGCAGAATCGACGAGTTCGCGGATGGCCGGTTGATCTGCGTGACGCGACAGCCTATGGCCGGCGGCGGGTGGGTGGCCACGCATCTTGATGTCACCGAGCAACGCCGGTCCGAGGCCAGGATCGCTCATATGGCGCAACACGATGCGTTGACAGATCTGCCAAATCGCGTGCTGCTCAGAGAGCGGATGGAGCACGCCATTGCGGTTACGCGCAACGGCGGCGTTGATCTGGCCGTGCTCATGCTTGACCTCGATCGGTTCAAGGAAGTCAACGACACGCTTGGACATCCGGCAGGGGATTCCCTGCTGCGCGCCGTTTCTGCGCGTCTGCGCGAGTGCACCACGGAAACCGCGCTGATCGCTCGACTGGGCGGCGACGAGTTCGCCGTGATCGACTACGTGACCAACCCGGCCGTCGAGGCCGCCACCCTTGCCGAGAACATCAGAAAGGCGCTTTGCGAACCCTTTGATCTCGGCGATCACCGGGTCACGGTGGGCACCAGCATCGGCATTGCCATCGCGCCGCGCGATGGCAGTGATTCCGACGTGCTCATGAAGAGCGCGGATCTCGCCCTCTACTCGGCCAAGAGTGGTGGGCGTGGTGCATTCCGCTTCTTCGAGCCGGAGCTCGACGAGCTCATGCATGCGCGACGCAACCTGGAGCGCGACATGCGGGATGCGCTTGCCGGCCGCGAATTCGAGCTGCACTACCAGCCGTTCGTCAATACCGCGACCGGCGAGATCCGCGGCTTCGAAGCCTTGCTGCGCTGGCATCACCCGCGGCGAGGTCTGGTCTTGCCCGGCGAGTTCATTCCGCTCGCGGAGGAGGCCGGCTTGATCGTGCCGCTGGGAGAATGGATCTTGAGGACGGCGTGTGCGGAAGCCGCCAAATGGCCTGCCCATCTCAGGATCGCGATCAACCTTTCTCCCGCTCAATTCAGGAGCAAGGAGCTTGTTCCGGTCATTGTCGATGCACTGGCGAGCTCGGAAATTGCGCCACACCGGCTCGAGCTCGAGGTCACCGAGACGGTGATCATGCATGACAGCGAAGCTGTATTCGCAGCACTTGGTCAACTGCGCGAGCTCGGCGTGCGAATCGCCCTGGACGACTTCGGCACCGGCTATTCATCGCTGAGCTTTCTGCAAAGATTTCCATTCGACAAGATCAAGGTCGACCGCAGCTTCGTCAACGAACTGTCCAGCGCGAGGGCAGACGCGCACCATCTCGCCCGAGCCGTCGTTCGCTTCGCAGTCAGCCTCGGCAAGACGACGACCGCCGAAGGCGTCGAAACGAAGGAGCAGCTGGACGTGCTCCGTGAAGAGGGCTGCGTCGAAACGCAAGGCTACTATTTCGGTCGGCCGATGCCTGCATCCAGCATTGCGAAGATGCTGAGGCGAGGTGCCAAGCGAGGTGACAAGGCAGCCGTCCGGGCTGCGTGAGCACCCGCATCCTCACTGCAACGGCGGATCGCCGCTGGTGCGTTTCTTGGCGAGGTCCATCTCGGTCACCGCGATCAGAATCTCGGCGCGGGTCTTCAAGTCAGGCGCTTCCAGCATGGCCTGCTTTTCCGCGGGACCATATGGCGACATCATCGCCAGCGCGTTGACGAGGGCTTCGTTGGGCGCGCTTTCGACGCCTTCCCAGTCGACCTTGAGATTATTGGCCTTCAGAAAGTCCGCCAGCACGGCGAGCAGCGCCTCTCGGTCGACCTCGTCCTCGCCCATGCGCGCGGTGAAGTCATCGACGAAGGCGAAGAAATCCACCTTGCACTGCCGGTATGCGGTGAGCACCTCGAGCTCCTCGACCACCTTGAAGCGCGAGACGCCGGTGAGCTCGAGGATGTAGCGGCCGTCGCCGGATTCGGCGAGCTGGGTGATGCGGCCGACGCAGCCGACGCGGAACAGCGTCGGCTTGTCGGAATTCTTCGGCGAGTGCGCGACATCGGGCTGGATCATGCCGATCAGGCGATGGCCGTCGCGGAAGGAATCGTCGACCATCGAAAGGTAGCGCGGCTCGAAGATGTTGAGCGGCATCTGGCCGCGGGGCAGCAGCAGCGCGCCCGGCAGCGGAAACACCGGAATGATCTCCGGGAGGTCGGCGGGTCCGCGATATTCGATGTTGATCGGCATCTGGTCCCGGTCCCCGCTGACTTGGTCAACCACGCCTACGAAAACAGGATCGTCGACAAGCGCTTGCGTCCCTCGACGGTTGCATCATCCGTGCCGCCCCAGGCTTCGAAGAACTGCACCAGCTGCTTGCGGGCGCCGTCGTCGTTCCATTTGCGGTCGCGCTTGACGATCGCGAGCAGCTGCTCGGTGGCGGCCGCACGGTTGCCTTGCGCGTTCAGCGCGGTCGCGAGGTCGAATCGGGCCTGATGATCGAGCGGGTTTGCGGCGACTTTCTGTTCCAGCTCGGCCACTGGCCCCAGCGATTGCGCCTGCTCGGCGAGATCGATCGCGGTTTGCACGGCTTTCACCGCGGGGTCGTTGCGCTTGGATTCCGGCACCATGGCGAGCGTCTGCTTGGCCTGCTCCATCGCGCCGGAGACGGCATAGCATTTTGCGAGGCCCGCGAGCGCCGCGATGTTGGTGGCATCGTGCTGGAGCACCTCGGCGTAAATCTGCGCAGCCGCAGCCGCATCGCCCTCGGCGAGCACGGCTTCGGCCTCTTGCAGGATCTCTGCGATATTGGGCTCGCCCGGCGCGGTCACGCCCTTGGTCAGCTTCTCGATGAAGGCGTTGAGCTGGCTCTCGGGCACCGCGCCCATGAAGCCGTCGGCCGGCTGGCCGTTGACGAAGGCGATCACGGCCGGGATCGACTGGATGCCCATCTGGCCCGGGATCGCCGGATGCTGGTCGATGTTCATCTTGACCAGCTTGACCTTGCCCTTGGCCGCCTTGACCGCCTTTTCGAGCACGGGGGTGAGCTGCTTGCAGGGGCCGCACCACTCCGCCCAGAAATCAATCAGCACCGGCTGGCGCTTCGATTCCTCGATGACGTCCTTCACGAAGGTCTGGGTGGTGGTGTCCTTGATCAGATCGGCCGCAGCCGGGCCCGCCGCTCCGTTACCCTGGTCGATGATCGTCACGGGGATCCCCTCGTCTATGTCCGGAATGGCGGGTCTTTAGCATGCCGCCGCTCCTTATGCTCGCTGTCGGCTCCTAAATTGGGCCGCGACGGCCGAATTTCAATCCATTGCGGCCGATTCGCCGGTTCCGGGGCACTTTCGGGCCATTTCGCCGCATTCAGGGTCCATATGGGGTCCCAAGAACCGAATCTATGCCGCCGGTAGCTGTTGCATTCCCCTCCCGCTTTTGGCATACGACAGCCGTTGCCGGCGCGTCACGCGACCGACACAGGATGCGGGTGTAGCTCAGTGGTAGAGCACGACCTTGCCAAGGTCGGGGTCGAGGGTTCGAGCCCCTTCGCCCGCTCCAAATTTTCCCAAAGCATCCAGCCGATCCGGACGGAAATGTGGTTCGCCACGCCGCTGGCGGCTGTCCTGGGTTCGCAATGACAATCCTGGTTACGGGCAGCGCAGGCCACCTCGGGGAAGCCATCCTCCGGACGCTTCGTGGGCGCGGTTCCCTTGTGCGCGGGATCGATCTGAAGCCATCGCCTTTCACCGATGCCGTCGGCTCGATCGTCGACCCCCACTTCGTGCGGCGGCAGATGGACGGCGTCAGCGCCGTGATCCACACCGCGACGCTGCACAAGCCGCATGTGGGGACCCACAGCAAACGAGACTTCGTCGACACCAACGTCACCGGCACGCTCAACCTGCTCGAGGCGGCGGCGAGCGCCGGCGTGCGCAGCTTCGTCTTCACCAGCACCACCAGCGCGTTCGGCTCGCAGCTCCGCCCCGAGGCGGGACAGGCGGCCGTGTGGGTCACCGAGGATCTGGCGCCGGTGCCGAAGAATATCTACGGCACGACCAAGCTGATGGCGGAGACTCTGTGCGAGCTGTTTTTTCGCGAACGTGGTCTGCCGGTCGTCGTCTTGCGGACCTCGCGCTTTTTTCCGGAGGACGATGACGATCCGGCGATGCGGTCGGCCTATCCGCTGGACAACGCGCAGGCCAACGAGCTGCTCTATCGCCGGTTGGACATCGCGGACGCCGTGAGCGCGCATCTGCTCGCTGTCGAGCGCGCGCCTGACATCGGCTTCGCTCGCTACATCGTCTCGGCCACCAGCCCGTTCGAGCCGCGCCATCTCGCCGCGCTGGCGCGCGATGCGGCCGGTGTCGTGCGCGAGCTCCATCCGGAGTGCGCAGAGCTCTATGCGGCGCGGGGCTGGCACCTCTTCCCCAAGATCGACCGCGTCTACGTCAACGGACGCGCGCGGCGTGAGCTGGGATGGCGGCCTGAATTCGACTTCGCGCATGTGCTGAGCTGCCTTCGCGCGGGCCGCGATTTTCGCAGTGCGCTGGCGCGCGAGGTCGGCGCGAAAGGCTATCATGATGCGGTGTTCGACGACGGGCCTTACCCCGTCGCCCCATAAGCGCCGCGTTCGTCATTTTGTTCGATGCATCAAATGCCTGTCCGGCGTCACCGCGTGCAACCCACCCGAGCCGCTCTACTGTGCATGGGGTTGTTTTCGCAATTTTTGGTTTGGCCCGTCTCTCGTGCTGTCCGAAGGCGAGCCGCCTGCCGGTCTGATTCCGCGCTGCAGCGAGGCGCTGTCGTCGCGGTGTTCGCGCTCATTGACACTCCGTCTCAATTTTTAATGAGCGCAACTGCAGCCCATGCGATGCTCTTCTCAGCGCTCGCAGATGTGCTAGCCTTTTTAGGTCTGCCTCTCGGCAGACCCCAAACTTCGCCTCTCGACTAGCAAAACAAAATAAATCGCAGCCCTGGCGGCTGCCTTAGGGGAGTGACGCGATGACATCGATGTTCCATCGATCCGTGTTGGCGCTTGCGGCCGTGGCCCTTCTCGCGGGGACCAGCGCTGTCAATGCGCAGGACAAGAGCAAACCGCTGAAGAAATACGAATCCGGCACCAAGGAGTTCTGGACCCATCCGCCCGATGACTGGTTCCTCGGCGACGAGACCGAGGCGCAGAAGGGTCTTGCGCCGCCGTCGGGTCCGCCGACCGGCGCCTCCGATGCCGAGCTCGCCAACATCGTCAAGAAGGTCAAGCTGCCGCCGGGATTCAAGATGGAGGTCTATGCCTCCGGCGTGCTGGCCGCGCGGCAGATGGCCTGGGGTGACAAGGGCACGCTGTTCGTCGGCTCGTTCGGCCTCGGCAACGTCTATGCCATCAAGGACAACAACGGGAAGAAGGAGGTCAAGACCGTCCTCAAGGGCCTGAACATGCCCACCGGTCTCGCCTTCAGGGACGGCGCGCTCTACGTCATCGCCGTCGACAAGCTGATCCGCTACGACAACGCCGAGGCCAATCTCGACAAGCTCGGCGACGGCAAGGTGGTCTATGACGATATGCCGTCCTATGCCGCGCATGGCTGGAAGTACATCGCGGTCGACAAGGAAGGCTGGTTCTACATTCCGTTCGGACCGCCCTTCAACATCGGCGTCCCGCCGACCAGCGTCTCGCAGATCCGCCGCGTCGATCCCAAGACCGGCAATGCCGAGATCTACGCGCTCGGTGTCCGCAACTCGGTCGGCGGCGACGTCGATCCGCGCACCGGCAAGTACTGGTTCACCGAGAATGCCCGCGACTGGATCAGCGATGATCTGCCCAGCGACAAGCTGAACATGATCAACAAGATCGGCGAGCATTTCGGCTATCCCTATTGCCACCAGGGCAATCTGCCGGACGACAAGTTCGCGATGGGCCACAAATGCTCCGAGTTCACGCCGCCCGTGCTGAACCTCGGCGCCCACGTCGCTCCGCTCGGCATGAAGTTCTATACCGGCGACCAGTTCCCCGCCGAGTACAAGAACAACATCCTGATCGCCGAGCACGGCTCCTGGAATCGCCACAAGTACCAGGGCGGCCGCATCATGCGCGTGATCGTCGGGCCGGATGGCAAGAACCCCAAGCAGGAGGTGTTCGCCTCCGGCTGGATCGAGGGCGACCAGGGCTATCTCGGCCGTCCCGACGACATCATCCTCGCCAAGGACGGATCGATCCTCGTCGCCGACGACTGGGCCGGCGCGATCTATCGCATCAGCTACAGCAAGAAGTAGCGCGTACACGATAAGAGGCTGCGGTGGCCGGAAGGTGCCGCAGCCTCTTTGCTGACAACCTGGATGCTGTCGTTCCGGATTCCGCGCACCGCGAATCCGGAACCCATGACCACGAAGAGAGGTTATGGATTGCGGCTCGCGCCCAACGGGCGCGCCCGGAATGATGAGCTCGATAGAACGGATTCTCCATCATGCGCCGGCAGTTCATCTCGCACGCAATCAGCGCGATTGCGCTCCTGACGCTCGGCGCCCTTCCCCTAGGCGCAGCCGATAGTCCCGCGATCAAGGAGAAGGCCTCCGCCTGCGCCGGCTGTCACGGCGAGAACGGCGTCTCGCAGACCGAAAACATCCCCTCGCTCGCCGGCCAGCCCGATCAATTCCTGCAATGGCAGCTCGTGTTCTTCCGCGCCGGCTCGCGCAAGAACGAGCAGATGAAGCCGATCGTCGAGGAGCTCACCAACGAGGACATCCGCAATCTCGGCGCCTATTTCTCGCAGCTGACGCCGCCGAAGGGACCGGAGGACGGGGATCCCGACCTGTCGAAGAAAGGCGCTCAAGTTGCCGCCGGCCGCCGCTGCGCCTCATGCCATACGGACAGCTTCGCCGGCACCAAGGGAGTGGCGCGACTGGCTGGCCAGCGCGAGGAATATCTGGTCAAGGCGCTGCACGACTACAAAGCGGGCCAGCGCGTCGGCGGCGGCGTCGCCGCGATGGCCGATGTCGCCTATCGCATGAGCGACGAGGAAATCACGGCCGTCTCGCACTATCTTGCGCATTTGAAATAGCAGCGGAGTTAGTTGCGGCAATCTCCGCTGTCGTCCCGGACAAGCGCGCCTCAAGCGCGCGCAGATCCGGGACCCATAACCACAGGAAGATGTGGTTACGGGGACTCGGAGTGACGACGTCGCGCACAATGTAGTCTTGTGGCTATGGGTCCCGGATCTGCGCTTACGCTTGTCCGGGACGACACCGAGGGTATGGCTGGGTGTTACCCCGCCCGCTGCTTCTCATACGCCTTCAAATGCGTGTAGGCGATGCGCAGCTTCGGCACCGGCACCTTGGCGGCATCGGCGCGTGCGATGAGGTCGCCGATGACATGGTCGGCTTCGACCGGCAGGCCCGCCTTGATGTCGCGGAACATCGAGGCCGTCATCGGCGAGCCCTCGGTGGTGAGGTTGCCCTTCACCCGCTCGAAGAATGGCCCGCCCGGCGTATAGCCCGACGCGGTGGCGATCGCGCTGGTCTCGTCCAGCATGCCGAGCAGGAAATCCCGGCCGCCAGGGGCCGCGAGGATGTTGCCGACGGAGGTGCGCATCAGGCTGGTGGAGGCCGCGAGCGAGGACAGGAACACCCACTTCTCCCACATGTCCTGCATGATGTTCTGGCTGGCGGTGGCACCATTGATGCCGCTCTTGAAGGCCTCGTCGATCGCCTTGACGCGATCTGACAGCGTGCCGTCGCGCTCGCCGTAACTGATGGCCTGCATCGGCTGGAGCTGCGCCACCTCACGCTGCTCGTTCAAGGTCGCGGCGATGGCGCAGAGACCGCCGAGCACGCGCTCCTTGCCGAACTTGTCGTCGAGGATATCGAGATGCTTCATGCCGTTGAGCATCGGGATGATCGCCGTGTCAGGTCCGACCGCCGGCGCAAACGACTTGATGGCGTCGCCGAGGTCGAACGCCTTGCAGCTCAAGAGCACGACGTCGAACTTGTCCGTGAGCCCGTCGGCCTGCACGGTCGGCGGATTCTTCAGCGTCACGTCGCCATTCGGGCTCTTGATGACGAGGCCGGCGCTTGCGAGCTCGCCGGCGCGGCGCGGCCGGACCAGGAAGGTGACGTCGCGGCCGGCCTGCAACAGCCTGCCACCAAAATAGCCGCCGATGGCGCCGGCGCCGACCACGAGGATACGCATGGGATGCTCCATTGTTGCTCTTGATTATTGCTCTTGGCGGCTACTTATAATTGTCATTGCGAGCGAAGCGAAGCAATCCAGAATGTTGCCGCGATCACATTCTGTCGCCGGAGAATGAGCGGCTACGTCCCGAGCACCATCTCCTCGACCTCGCGCAGCTGCTCCTTGCCGAAGAACATCTCGTTGCCGACGAAGAAGGTCGGCGAGCCGAACGCGCCGCGGACGACGGCGTCCTCGGTGTTCTTGATCAGCTTGGCCTTCACCTCGGGCTCCTGGCTGCGGGCAAACAGCTTCTGCGCATCGAGCCCGGAGGACGCCAGCGCCTTCGCCGCGATCTCAGGGTCGTCCATCTTCTTCGGCTCGCGCCACATGTGGTGGAAGGCGGCCTCGACATATTTCTCGAACACGCCCTCGGCTTGCGCCGCGATCGCCATGCGCATCAGGTTCAGTGTGTTGACGGGAAAGTGCGGATTCCAGACATAGGGCTGGACATGGAAGCGCTTGATGAAGCGCTCGGTCTCGACGTGCTGGAATTCACGCTTGTTCTTGACGCCCGCGAGCGTCTCGGCGGGCGACTTGTTGTTGGTCGACTTGAAGATGCCACCGAGCAGGATCGGCACATATTCGAACTTGACGCCGATGCGCTGCTCGATCGCGGGGATCGCGAGGTGGCTGAGATAGGCATTCGGGCTGCCGAAATCGAACAGGAATTGCGGGGCTGTGCGGGTCAAAATCGGTCTCCCTGACCTAACTTCTTGATCTGGCTTTTCTCGCATTGTGACGCAGCGTGCTCTGCAGGTCCACCGTTTAATGATGATCATAATACTCTGAGAATCAGACCAGCCGCCGGATCGCCCGCTTGCGCCAGACCATCAGGTAATAGCCCATCTGCAAAACGAACATGGCGCAGAACACGACGGGATAGGCGGCCCACACGCCCGCAAGGCCGATCGTGTGGCTCAGGATCACCGCGGCAGGCAGCTCGATCGCGAGAATCGCGAAGATCGCGAGCAGCATCGGCATCAACGCGACGCCGGCGGCGCGCATGGCACCCGAGAACACTGTGGCCAGGCCGAACGGCACCGAGCTCCACAGGGCGATGTCGAGCAGGCCTTTTGCCAGATTGAGCACGGCGGCATCGGTGATGAAGATGCCGAGGATCGCGCGCGGCGCGAGATAGATCAGCGCCACGAGCCCGCCGGTCAGAACGAGGTTGAAAGCGAGCCCGGTCCGCACGATGCCGTCGAGCCGGGCCCTGTCGCCGCTGCCGACAGCCTGCGCGCCGAGGATCGAGACCGCGATCGAAATCGACATCGCCGTGAACTGCGTGTAGCCCATCACCTGGTTGACGGCGCCATAGGCCGCCGTCGCGTCCGATCCAAAGCCGTTGACAAGGCCGAGCAGGACCAGCTCTGCGACCGCCATCACCACCATACCGATGGCGCTCGGCAATCCGATGCCGAGGATTTTTCCGAGCATGGCGCCGTTGAGCCGCAGGTGACGCAGCAACGCGGCGTCCGGCGCGAGCGCGTGCTTCTTCCGCAGCAGATAGAGTGCCAGCGCGATCAACGTGAGTGCGTTCGAGATCGCGGCCGCCCATGCCGGGCTGGTGATGCCGGCCGCCGGCAGTCCGAACGACCCGCGGATCAACATCGGCGTCAGGATCAGACCGGTCGCGGTCGACAACGCCAGCGCCAGCAGCGGCGTCAGCGCGTCGCCGACGCCGCGGATCATCGCCGTCATCAGCAGGAAGACGAAGCCGAGCGGCATCGTCAGCAGCATGATGCGGGCATAGGCGCTGGCCTGTTCGAGAATATCCGCGGGTGTGGCGAGCGCCATCATCAGTTGACGGCTGAAGAGCCCGCCGATCAGCGCCACTGAGATTGAAAGCAGAAGGCCGACCGCGAGCGTCGTGCCTACGACGCTCCTGATCCGGCCGTGCTCGCCTGCGCCAAAGGCCTGGCCGATCAGCACGGTCGCGCCGGTGCTCAGCCCCATGACGAAGGCGAACAGGAAGAACATCACCGGGAAGAACGCCGACACCGCCGCGAGCGCGTCAATGCCGATCATCTGGCCGAGATAGACGTTGCTGACGGTGCCGAACAGCGATTGCAGCGCGTTGCTCAGCATCAACGGCGCGAGGAAGCGGAGGAATGTGGTCCAGAGCGGCTTGGGGGCAGACATGGATTAGCCTTTCATCAGGGCGTGCAAAGCCGTTGCCGCGCGAAGCACGCGCGGCTCGGCCGTCGATGGAGGTTGTGAAGAGCGGCGCGCTTTAAGCGCGGTCGCTGTAGGCGAGCTTGACGATGTGGTCGCGAATATCGGTCGGCCAGTCCGCGATCAATCCGGTGAAGCGTCGCCGGTCATCGGCAAACAATGCGCGCGAGGCTTCCTCGAACTGCGGCAGGTTGCCCGCCATGGTCGACATGAAGTGATAGGCCGCATCGCGGGCCTGCCGCTCGCGGTCCTTGTCGCCGCTGGCGCGCCTGGCCTCGTCGACGAGTTTTCGCAATGCGACCGAGGCACCTCCCGGCTGCGCGCCGAGCCACTCCCAGTGCCGTGGCAACAGCGTCACCTCGCGCGCGACCACGCCGAGCTTCGGCCGGCCGCGCCCGCGCGGCTCGCTCGGTGGCGTGCTCTCCTCGACCGGCGGCGGAACAAGCTTGGCCAGGCGCGCCAGCACCTCGCGATCCCCGCCGCGCAGATCGAAGTCGATCGATCGCCCCGTGCCGTCCTCGAAGATGATGATGGGCTCGTCTGGCCGCGTCGCCACCCGCTTGACGACCAGCGCGACCTCGCCTGCCGGCCCGGATACCAGGCGGCGCTGCCCCTGGAAAGCGGTGAAAATCTTCTGCATTGGAATCATTGCCATTTTGACGATGTTGGACTATTTAATACCCGGGTAAATTATCGGCGTCAATATACCCGGGTGAAAACATCCGTCCCGACGGCTCGACATTGCGGTCCCGGGCTGGCAGGTACGCGGCCGACGACCACGCCCAGCCACCACGCCTAGCCCCGGGGACCTCGCCGATGCTGACCGTTCACCACCTCAACAATTCCCGCTCGCAGCGCGTGCTGTGGCTGCTCGAAGAGTTGGGCGTGCCCTACGAGATCGTGCGCTATCAGCGCCAGCCGGACATGCGCGCGCCGAAGGAGCTGCGCGCCATTCATCCGCTCGGCAAGTCGCCCGTCATCACCGACAACGGCAACACCATCGCCGAGTCGGGCGCGATCATCGAATATCTCGTCGCGACCTACGGCAACGGCCGGCTGATCCCGCCGCCGAACACGCCGGAGCGGCTGCGCTTCACCTATTGGCTGCATTATGCCGAAGGGTCTGCGATGCAGCCGCTGCTGTTGAAGCTGCTGTTCACGCTGATGCCGAAGCGCGCGCCCGCGCTGCTTCGTCCGCTGGTGCGCAAGGTCTCGAACCAGGCGCTGACCACGCTGGTCAATCCGCAGCTCAAGCAACACATGGATTACTGGGAAGGCGAGCTTGCGAAGAGCGAGTGGTTCGCCGGCAACGAGTTCACCGCCGCCGACATCCAGATGAGCTTTCCGCTGGAAGCTGCGCAAGCGCGCGGCGGGCTCGAGCAGGGCCATCCCAAGGCGATGGCATTCCTCGAGCGCATCCACGCGCGGCCGGCTTATGCGCGCGCGCTGGAGAAGGGCGGACCGTATCAGGTGGGGCGGTAGTTCTCTTCATCGTCATTCCGGGGCGCCTGAAGGGCGAACCCGGAATCTCGAGATCCCGGGTTCGGCTCTGCGAGCCGCCCCGGGATGACAGTAACAATCAGTGCGCGTGCAGCACCCGCCCGCGTGTTTCCGGCAGCGCGAAGGCGGCGATGAAGAACAGCGCGTAAGCGACCACCGCGAAGATCGCGATCGCATTCGCAAGCGAGGTCGACGCCGACAGCGCGCCGACGAGGAACGGAAACAGCGCGCCGATGCCGCGGCCGAAATTGTAGCAAAAGCCCTGGCCGGAGCCGCGCAGCCGCGTCGGATAGAGCTCGGTCAGGAACGCGCCGATGCCGGAGAAATAGCCCGAGGCGAAGAAGCCGAGCGGAAAACCGAGCAGCCAGAGGATCTCGTTGGTGAGCGGCAGCTGCGTATAGAGCAGCACCACCGCCATGGCGCCGATCGAGAAGATCAGAAACAGGTTGCGCCGCCCGATCCGGTCGGCAAGCCAGGCGCCGGTGAGATAGCCGATGAAGGAGCCGATGATCAGCGTCGACAGATAGCCGGTCGAGCCGACGATCGAAAGATGCCGCTCCTTGGTCAGGAATTGCGGCACCCAGAACGTGACGGCGTAGTAGCCGCCCTGGCAGCCCGTTGCCATCAGCGATGCCAGGATCGTGGTCTTCAGGATCGGGCCGGAGAAGATCTCCCAGATCGCCGGGCGATCGCCGCTCGCGGCCTGCCTGGCGCGGGCCTCTGCCGCGATCTCCGGCTCGGTGACGGAGCGGCGGATGTAGAACACCAGAAGCGCCGGCAGCGCGCCGATCACGAACATCCAGCGCCATGCCGTCTCCGCCGGCAAGACCGAGAACAGGATCGCTTGCGACAGTACTGCGAGGCCCCAGCCGACCGCCCAGCCCGACTGCACCGAGCCGACCGCGCGCCCGCGATATTGCGGCCGGATCGCCTCGCCCATCAGCACGGCGCCCGCCGCCCATTCGCCGCCGAAGCCGAGGCCGAGCACGGCACGTGCAATCAGGAGCTGGTCGAAATTCTGCACGACGGCGCAGACCAGCGAGAAGAACGAGAACCAGATGATGGTGATCTGGAGCGTCCTCACCCGCCCGATATGGTCGGAGAGATAGCCGCCGAGCCAGCCGCCGATCGCGGAGGCGAGCAGCGTCACCGTGCCGGCAAGGCCAGCCGAGGCGGCATCGACCTTCCACAGCGCGATGATGGTGCCGATCACCAGCGGATAAATCATGAAGTCCATGCCGTCGAGCGCCCAGCCCGCCGCGCACGCCCAGAACGTCCGGCGCTCGGCGACGTTCATGTCGCGATAGAAGGCAAGAAGGCTGGTGTCTTCGATCTCCGCGCGCTCGATGCGCTGGTTCGGATCGGTCGTCGTCATGTGCGTTTCCCCGGCAGTTTCTTGAAAGCTGCGCTTTGGTAACACGCGTGGCAGCGAGAGCTAGCGGATCCACGCTCCCGTGCCATGCAAATGACGTCGTTACTGCCCCGCTGCTTCTGCGCCCCGCGTGCGGGGATCGGGCGCGCCGAGCGGTCCGTTCGGCGTCACGACAATCGAATTGGCCGACGTCTGCCCCATCGGCTCGACGATGAAGTGGCCCATCGCCTTCAGCTCGCCCAGAACATCGCTGGGAAAGCCGCCCTCGACACGCACTTCATCCGGCAACCATTGGTGATGCAGCCGTGGCGCGGCGACGGCTGCCGCAACATCCATCTTGTAGTCGAGCACGTTGACGATGACCTGCAGCACGCTGGAAATGATGCGGCTGCCGCCGGGCGAGCCCGTCACCAGCACCGGCTTGCCGTCCTTCAGCACGATGGTCGGCGACATCGACGACAGCGGCCGCTTGCCGGGGCCGGGCAGATTGGCCTCGAAGCCGACCAGACCGTAGGCATTGGAGGCGCCGATTGCGGCGGTGAAATCGTCGAGTTCGTTGTTGAGCAGCACGCCGGTGCCGTCGGCAACGAGGCCGACGCCGTAGCTGAAGTTCAGCGTATAGGTGTTGCTGACGGCGTTTCCGCTGGAATCGACGACGGAGAAATGCGTGGTGTTGCTGCCTTCGCGCGGCGAGGGAGCCGTGGAAACGAGCTCCTTCGACGGCGTGGCGCGTTCGGCGGAGATGCCGGAGCGGAGCTTGGCGGCGTAGTCCTTCGCGACGAGCGTCTCGATCGGCGCGTTGACGAAGGCGGGATCGCCGAGATAGCGCGCGCGATCCGCATAGGCGCGCTTCATGGCCTCGATCAGGAGATGCAGCGACGCCGGTGAGCCCTGCTTCGAATCGGCAAGCTGAAAGCCCTCGAGGATGTTGAGCGTCTCCACCAGCACGACGCCGCCCGACGAAGGCAGCGGCATCGACACGATGTCGTAGCCGCGATAGGTGCCGCGCATCGGTGCGCGGATTACGGCCTGATAGGCCTTCAAATCGGCTGGCGTCATGATGCCGCCCGCGTCGGTCACGGCTTTGGCGATTTTTTCCGCGACCGGTCCCTCATAGAAGCCGCGTGGCCCCTGTGCAGCGACCGCCGACAGCGTTTCAGCGAGATCGCCCTGCACCAGCCAGTCGCCTTCGCTCAGCGGAGTGCCATCGGGCCGCGAGAAGATTTTGGCCGAAGACGGCCAGCGTGCCAGCCGCCGGTGCCAGCCCGGCATGGTGTCGGCAATGTCGTCGCTGGCGGCGAAGCCGTCGCGGGCGAGCGCGATCGCGGGCGCCAGCAATTGCGCCAGCGTGAATTGCCCCGAGCCGTATCTCTCCAATGCCAGGGCGAGGCCCGCAACCGTGCCGGGCACGCCGACGCCCAGCGCGGAATCCCGCGACTTCGCAATATCGGGCTTGCCGTCGGCACCGAGGAAGATCTGCGGCGTGGTCGCCGCCGGCGCCGTCTCGCGGTAATCGATCGTGATGTCTTCGTTGCGGTCCGCGGAATGGATCACCATGAAGCCGCCGCCGCCGATATTGCCGGCACGCGGATAGGTCACGGCCATCGCAAAGCCGGTCGCGACGGCAGCATCGACCGCATTGCCACCGCTCCGCAGGATATCGGCACCGATCTGCGCAGATATCTTCTCCTGCGCGACGACCATGCCGTGCTCGGCGGCGACGGCGCGTACCGTGTCAGGCGCGGCCGGGACATAGGCCCGTCGCGCATCCTGGGCGGCTGCCGGCGACAGACCAAAGGCCAGAGTGGCTATGAAGGCGAAAAATGTCCGCCTTGTCGAATATGACGATATCATCAGGCTTTCGCCGTGGCTTCGAACCAGTTCACACGCCTCGCTGCAATGCTATACGGTTTGCCCAGAGAGAGGCAAAACTGTTCGTGATGAGGACTGCGTGATGACGACGATCGCCCAGGATGCGCGCATGGCCGGCGTGTCGCGGACCTATCCGCCGCGCGCTGCCGTCGTCAGCTGGATCTTTTTCGACTGGGCCGCGCAGCCCTATTTCACGCTGATCACGACCTTCGTGTTCGCGCCCTATTTCGCCACCAGCATTGCGCCGAACCCCGCCACCGGCCAATCGCTGTGGGGATTTGCGATGGCGGCTGCGGGCCTTGCGATCGCGTTGATGTCGCCGGTGCTGGGCGCCATCGCGGACGCCTCGGGCCGCCGGAAGCCGTGGATCGCGGGCTTCGGTGCGCTGCTGGTGGTTGCATCCTGCACGCTATGGATCGGCAAGCCCGGCGATCCCTCCATCATTCCGCCCCTGCTCACCGCAGTCGCGCTCGCCAGCGTCGGCGCGGAATTCGCCACCCTCTTCAACAATGCGATGATGCCGACGCTGGTGCCGCCGGAGCGGATCGGACGGCTCTCCGGCACCGGCTGGGCCACCGGCTATGTCGGCGGAATCGTCAGCCTGATCATCGTGCTCGGCTTCCTCGCGGCCAATCCGCAGACCGGCCGCACATTACTCGGCTTAACGCCGCTGTTCGGGCTCGATCCGGTCAGCCATCAGGGCGATCGCATCGTGGGGCCGCTGACCGGACTGTGGTTCATCGTGTTCGTGACACCGTTGTTCCTGTTCACGCCGGATTATCCGGCGAAGCGCCCGGTGCGCGAGGCGTTGCGTGAGGGGCTGTCGGAGCTGAGGCAATCGATCAGAAGCCTGCCGCAGCAGGGATCGCTGGCGGCATTTCTGCTCGCCAATATGATCTATACGGATGGTCTGGTGTCGCTGTTCGCCTTTGGCGGCATCTATGCCGCGGGCACCTTCGGCTGGCACACAATTCAGATCGGCACCTTCGGCATCATGCTCGCGATTGCCGGCGCGTTTGGCGCATGGTTCGGCGGCAAGCTGGACGATCGTCTCGGGCCGAAGCGCGTCATCGCCGGCAGCATGCTCGTGCTGCTGCTGTCCGTGGCGGCAATTCTCCTGGTCGACAAGGACAGTGTACTGTTCATCAAGGTCGCGCCGCCGCAAGCAGACGCTCCCTTGTTCTCGAGCGCGGCCGAGCGCGCCTATCTCGTGCTCGGCTGCCTCATCGGCGCGGCCGGTGGTCCACTCCAGGCGGCCTCGCGCACGCTGCTGATCCGCCTCGCGCCGAAAGACCGCATCGCCCAGTATTTCGGCCTGTTCGCGCTGACCGGGAAGGTGACGTCCTTCATCGGTCCGCTCCTGATCGGTGTGATTACTGCGGCAACAGCGAGCCAGAAGGCCGGCATGGCCGTGCTGGTGGTGTTCTTCGTCGCGGGGCTGGGATTGTTGATGCGGGTGCGGGATTAGACCGCAATTCCCTGTCATTCCGGGGCGCGCGAAGCGCGAGCCCGGAATCTATCGTGCAGCGTGTCACGCGGAGAAATGGATTCCGGGCTCGCGCCAAGTGGCGCGCCCCGGAATGACGGTGAGCTCAGTGCCTGAAATGCCGCGTGCCCGTGAACACCATGGCGATGCCGTGCTCGTCGGCGGCTTTGATCACCTCGTCGTCGCGCATGGAGCCGCCGGGCTGCACCACCGCGGTGGCGCCAGCCTCGATGCAGGCGAGCATGCCGTCGGCGAACGGGAAGAACGCATCCGACGCCACCACCGAGCCCCTGGTGAGCGGCTCGGCGAGCTTCAGCTCGTTCGCCGCATCCTGGGCCTTGCGCGCCGCTATCCGCGCTGAATCCACCCGGCTCATCTGGCCGGCGCCGATGCCGACGGTGGCGAGGTCCTTGGCGTAGATGATGGTGTTGGACTTGACGTGTTTTGCCACCCGGAACGCGAACTTGAGGTCGCGCATCTCGGCGTCCGTGGGTGCGCGCTTGGTCACGATCTTGAACGTCATGTCGTCGACCACGGCGTTGTCGCGGCTCTGCACCAGCAGGCCGCCGGCCACGGTCTTGGCGGTGAGGCCGGGCGCGCGCGGATCGGGCAGGCTGCCGGCGAGCAGCAGCCGCAGGTTCTTCTTGCCGCCGATGATGGCGATCGCTTCCTCAGTGGCGTCGGGCGCGATGATCACCTCGGTGAAGATTTTTGTGATCTCGCGGGCCGTATCTGCGTCCAGCGGACGATTCATCGCGATGATGCCGCCGAAGGCCGAGGTGGAATCGCAGGCGAGCGCCCTGCGATAGGCTTCGACGAGGTTCGATCCCTCCGCGACGCCGCAGGGGTTGGCGTGCTTGACGATGACGCAGGCCGCGGTGCGCTTGGCGTCGAACTCGCCGATGCACTCATAGGCGGCATCGGTGTCGTTGATGTTGTTGTAGGAGAGCTCCTTGCCCTGGAGCTGCCGCGCGGTGGAGACGCCCGGACGCTTGTCGGGCGTCGCATAGAACGCCGCGGTCTGGTGCGGGTTCTCGCCGTAACGCAGCGACTGGATCAGCTTGCCGCCGAAGGCGCGGAAGTCGGGCGCGTCGATCTCGAGCTGGCGATTGAACCAGTTCGAGATCGCGGCATCGTAGGCGCCGGTACGCGCATAGGCCTTCGCGGCAAGGCGGCGACGCAGTTTCAGCGTGGTCGCGCCCTTGTTGGCGGCGAGCTCGTCGAGCACCGCCTTGTAGTCATCTGCCTCGACGACGACGGCGACGTCGTCATGGTTCTTGGCGGCGGCGCGGATCATCGCGGGGCCGCCGATGTCGATGTTCTCGATGCAATCCTCGAAGCCGGCGCCTTTGTCGACCGTCGCCTCGAACGGATAGAGATTGACGACCAAAAGATCGATCGGCGCGATGCCGTGCGCCTTCATCGCGTCCACATGTTCCTTGTTGTCGCGGATCGCGAGCAGGCCGCCATGTACCTTCGGATGCAGCGTCTTGACGCGGCCGTCCATCATCTCGGGGAAGCCGGTGAGGTCGGAAACGTCCTTCACCTTGAGGCCGGCCGCGGCGATCGCCTTGGCGGTGCCGCCGGTCGAAACCAGCTCGACATCATGCGCGGCGAGCGCCTTTGCGAATTCGATCAGGCCGGTCTTGTCGGAAACGGAGAGCAGGGCGCGGGTGACGCGGCGGGGATGGTCAGTCATGAGCAAGATCCTCTGTTCAGGGAGTGTCTATGCCCAGGCGCGCGGCTTCTATGTCCCGCGCTTCCCGATGGTGCTCCATCCAAGGTCGCCAGTCGCGCGAGCGAGGGCTCGATAGCAGTTTTCGGCGTGCTTCACAACGATCAGATCGGGCCGAAACCGCGCGTTTACAGCGGAAGTTCCGGTTCGCGCCGGGCGTTGCGGCGGGCATTGGTGACGGTCGGCGATGCCGTGGAGCGGACAAAGCTCCAGCGGATCGAGGGCGCCTGCCGCGCGTCCTGCCGGATCACGATCTGGGCGGTGCGGCGCGGCCCGTCATTGCCGGCCAGGAACACGCTGTCCTCGAGGTCGACCTTGTCGTCGAGCGCCTCGAAGGTCCAGACATCGCGGTTCGGCAGCACCAGCATGACGCCGCGCGCATCCGACAGCCGGCTCGCCTTCACCGCCGGATGCAGATGGAAGCGCAGCGCGAAATCGGCATCCGCGCCCTTGAAGCGTCCGCCCTGCGGCGGCGACAGCGTGTCCTCGCCGTCGATGCGCGCGCCGTCATTGGCGATCATCAGCACGCGGCGGTGGATCGCGCCGAATTTGGCGAGATAGCCGTCATGCGAGGTCGTGAGCAGCGTGCCGTTCTGCACGATCTCGCGATAGCTCTCGACCTCGACCGGCCCGCTGGTAACAGGCGAGCCGTGCAAGAGCCGCTTCATCGCCGACATCTCCACGAACTGGCATGACGAGGTGTCGTGATAGGTCAGCGTCGAATGCGCCGCCGTGCCGCGAGCGAACGGCCGCCAATTGTCGCGGCCCGTGGTCGGCATGCCGCAATTGGTGACGATGCGGCTGATGCCGGAGGACAGTTCGAACGACAGGCAGCCGGCATGGGCGTCGTGACTGACGCCGGCCGGCGGCGGCGGGCCGGTGTCGATGATCACAGTGGTCTGGCCGGCATCGAGGCGCTGAAAGCCGGTATGCGGCATGTTCGCCATCGGCGCGCCGTGGGTGTCGTCATAGGCGAGCAGCGTGGCGAGCAGGTCCGAGGACGTCGCGCTCATGCCGTTGAACAGCGCGAAATTGCCGTCGCCGTGCCGGAAGAAGCGCAGCATCGGCATCATGCGGTCGATCGCGTTGAGCAGCGCCGGCGGTGGCGCGATGTTGCGCGCAGCAAAGGTCTGCCGCAGCGGCAGCAGGTCGATCAGGAGTTCGATCAGCGCGCCGGGATTGCGCGAGATGTGTCCGCCGTCGGGCAGGATCTGCCGCTGCAATTCGTCCGAAAGCTTTTTCGAAGCGCTGCGAATCTGGCCCGCCTGGTTGGCGAGGCACAGCGCCGCGTAGCACAGCGCGATCAGCACCTGGAGCTTCGGCACCCCGTCGGGAATGTTGACCATGGTGTAGCGCAGGAAGCGGATCTCGCGCGCGAGCGCGCGCAGGTAACGGCGGTAGAACTTGTTGTCGGTCTCGCCCAGCACCAGCGGTGCCTGCGACAGCAGCGAGATCACGCGCCGGGCCAGCACATCGGCGCGGCGCGCGACCGGGCGGCGCTTGTTGGCGGGGTTGGCGATCCAGTCCTCGATCAGCGCGCGCGCATTCGCCCGTGTCAGCGCAGTGTCGGCGGCGCGCAAATGGCGCAGCCAGCCGAAGCCGAGCAGCGCAACCTCCCAATCCTCCGACGGCGGATCGAGATCGAAGATCGAACGGCCGTGGCAATTGACGATCTTGCCGGCGAAGACGAAGCGGCCGGCATAGATTTCGGCGGCGCGAGTGGCATCCGCGGTGCGCAGATCGTGCGGCGCGATGATCAGCCGATCGGTGCGGCCGGGCCAGACCCGCGATAGCGCAACGGAACCGCCGCTCGCGCGCGCGAGCATGTTCCGCGCGAAGCGGTTCATGACCAGCGTCGAGATACGTCTGCGTTGAGCGACCGACACGCTTTGCCTTGAAGGGGGAGAGGATTCCGACGAATCCCTATTAATCCCAAAATCGGACGTCTGACACCACCTTGAACGTGTGCGAATCAGCGTCGCGGTCGCAAAATCCGGTGCAAAATCAGGATTTAACGAGCCGGGTCGCGAAAAATCCGTCGAGCCCGCCGAGCTTGGGATCGGCGTTCGGCAGATGGCTGGGCAGGGTACGCAGATCGCCGTCCCCTGTGATGATTTCGTCCAGGCCCGCGACCTCCGCGGCCTCGATCGGGACGCGGCGAAGCGCAGGCTCGTTCGCCAGCAGCGTTGCCACGGCCTGCTCGCCCTCTTCGGGTTCCAGCGAGCAGGTGCAGTAGACCAGCGTGCCGCCCGGCTTGAGCAACGACACCGATTTTCGCAGCAGTCGCTGCTGGAGCACGGTCATGGCGGTGACATCGGATTCCTGCCGCAGCCATGCCACATCGGGATGACGGCGGATCGTGCCGGTCGATGTGCAGGGCGCATCGATCAAAATACCGTCGAAGCCTTCGGCAGGGCCGGCCCATTCCACGGCGTCAGCGACGACGGTCTCGGCCTGGAGCGACAGCCGCGCCAGGTTTTCACGCAGCCGCGTCACCCGGGCCGGCGAGCGGTCGATCGCCGTGACATGCGCGCCGGCATGCGCCAGTTGTGCGGTCTTGCCGCCGGGGGCGGCGCAGAGATCGGCAATGGACTTGCCCTTGACGTCGCCGAACAGCCGGGCCGGCAGCGCGGCGGCGGCGTCCTGCACCCACCATTGTCCCTCGGCGAAGCCGGGCAGCATGGTCACCGAGCCGTGCAGCAGCATCCGCACCGTTCCGGTCGGAAGCGTCTCGCCGTGCAGGCGGCTCGCCCATTGCGCGGCATCGGACTTCACGGTGAGATCGAGCGAGGGTTCGTGGCCGAGTGCGAGCGCCATCTCCCTTGCGGTTGCTTCGCCATAATGCGCGCTCCAGCGCGCGAGCAGCCATGGCGGCAGGTCCAGCGATTGCGCGGCGACCTCTTCGACCAGCGCCGTACCCTCGCGCGCGCAGCGGCGCAGCACGGCATTGACGAGGCCGGCATAGCGCGCGGCGCGCCGGTCGGATTGCACCAGGCGAACGGAGAGGTCGACGGCCGCGTGGTCCGGCACGTCCATCCAGAGGATCTGTGCCGCGCCGATCAGAAGCGCACTCTGCGCGCGCGGTGCTTCGGAGGGGATGCCCTTGTCGAGCAGGCGGGACAGCACATGGCCGAGCGTGCCGAGCCGGCGCAGCACGGTGGCGACCAGGCGCCGCATCAGCGCGCGGTCGCGGTCGGCCAGCGTCTTCAATCCGGGATGGGCGCCGCTGCCGTCGAGTTGGTCGTCGAGCGTACGGTGCTTGTGCAGCACGCCGTCGACGATGTCGGCGGCGATCCGTCGCGCCGCGAGACCGGGCACTTCGGACGGAGGGGCAAAACGTTGAGATGGCATGCGGAAGCAAGGTTCTGAGCGAGCGGCAGTTCCGCCGCAATGGGCGCATGCCTTGAGAAGGTGATCTCTGGCACGCGAATATGCCAAATGTAAGAATCGCTTCCGGCTTTTTCAGCCCTTCCGGGCCGATTTCAGGAATGCGTTATTGGACATCGCGTTGCGGCTCGTCCTGCGCTAGAAAGCCTGGCGATGAGTGACCAGCCTCCCGTTCCCGACCGCAAGCAGCTCACGCCGGCAGCCCAGCGCGCGCTGGCCGAAGCCGAGGCGCGCCGGCAGGCCGCGGCCGTGCAGGCCCAAGAGGCCGGCAAGGCGGCGCCGAAGGAGTTGCAGGGGCCCAAGGGACCCGAGCCGACCCGCTACGGCGACTGGGAGCGCAAGGGCATCGCCTCCGACTTCTGAGCGATCGCCGGTCCGGGAAGGCGTCCACTCCCGCCACTACAGATAGTGATTGTCCCTGAGATAACGGATGATGCGCTCGCAGGCCGCGTCGCTCGACAGGTCCGACGTGTCGATGGTGATCTCCGGCGCCTGCGGCATCTCGTAGGGCTGATCGATGCCGGTGAACCCCGGCAGCTCTCCCGCCCGTGCCTTGCGATAGAGCCCCTTGGGATCGCGATGCTCGCATTCGGCGAGCGGGGTCGCGACATGGATCTCGATGAACTCGCCTGCCTCGACCCGCTGGCGCGCCAGCTCGCGCTCGCTGCGGAATGGTGAGATCAACGCGACCAGCGCGATCATGCCGGCATCGACGAACAGTGCGGCGATTTCCGCGGCGCGCCGGACGTTCTCCGCCCTGTCCGCATTGGAAAAGCCGAGGTCGCGGTTGATGCCGTGGCGGAGATTGTCGCCGTCGAGCAGCGCGGCGTGGCGTCCGAGTTCGGCAAGCCTGCGGTCGACGAGATCGGCGATCGTCGATTTACCCGCCCCGCTCAGGCCTGTGAACCAGAGCACGCAGGGGCGCTGCTGCTTCAACCGCGCCCGCACCGATTTGTCGACGGCAAGCCGCTGCCAATGAATATTGGTGGCGCGGCGGAGCGAAAGGTCGATCATTCCCGCGGCGGCGGTGCGGTGGCTGATCGGATCGACGAGAATGAAGCTGCCCATGTCGCGGTCGTCGCGATAGGCCTCGAACACCAGCGCCCGGTCGAGGCTGAGATGGGCGTAGCCGATCTGGTTGGCGTCGAGCGTGGCGGCGTCTTCATGCGCCATGGTGTCGATGGCGATGCGGTGCTTGAGCGTCGTGATCACCGCGCCGGTCGAGGCCGCGCCGCATTTGAGCAGATAGCGCCGGCCCGCGACCATGGCCTCGTCATCGAACCAGACGAGGTGAGCGGCAAGCTGATCCGAGACCTGCGGCGCGGGCCCCGCCGTCAGCACGTCGCCGCGACTGACGTCGATCTCGTCGGTCAATGTGAGCGTGACCGATTCGCCCGCCGCCGCCCGATCGCGCTCGCCGCCGGGCGTGAGAATGCGCGCGACGCGCGTGTGGCGGCCTGATGGTTGCACGGCGATGGTCTCGCCGGTCGTGATCGTTCCGCTGGCGATCCGCCCGCAGAAGCCGCGAAACTCCGCATGCGGCCGGTTGACCCATTGCACCGGCAGCCGGAACGGCCGCTGCGAGACATCCCCGGAAACATCGACCGATTCCAGATAGGCCGTGACGGTCGGCCCAGTGTACCAGGGCATCCGCGCGCTGGCGGCGACGATGTTGTCGCCGTCGGGCGCCACGACCGGAATGCACTGGACCTGCGAGATCCCGAGCTGCCCGGCCATGGTCAGATATTCGGCAGTGATCGCCGCAAAGCGATCCCCGTCGAATCCGATCAGGTCCATCTTGTTCACGGCGAGCACGACGTGACGGATACCCAGCAGCGACAGGATGTGGCTGTGGCGCCGCGTCTGCGTGATCACACCCTTGCGGGCATCGACCAGCACCACGGCGAGATCGGCGTTGGAGGCGCCGGTCGCCATGTTGCGGGTGTACTGCGCATGTCCCGGCGTGTCGGCGACGATGAAGCGGCGCAGCTTGGTGGCGAAGAAGCGGTAGGCGACGTCGATCGTGATGCCCTGCTCGCGCTCGGCCTGCAAGCCGTCGACCAGCAGCGCGAAATCGAAATCGCCGCCGGTGGTGCCGACCGTCCGGCTCTCGGACGCCAGCGCGTCGAGCTGGTCGTCGAGCAGCGTCTTGGAATCGTAGAGCAGCCGGCCGACCAGCGTGCTCTTGCCGTCGTCGACGCTGCCGCAGGTGACGAAACGCAGCGTCGGACGGTCGTCCTGATCCAGCCGCGGCGCATCGGCGGCCGCGATCGTGGGGGCCTCGTGATAGGACATCAGAAGTAGCCTTCCGCTTTCTTGCGCTCCATCGATGCGGGACTGTCCCGGTCGATCATGCGTCCCTGCCGCTCGGAGGTGCGCGAGGCCATCATCTCGCGCACGATCTCGGGCAGCGTCGCCGCGGTCGAGACCGTGGCGCCGCTGAGCGGATAGCAGCCCAGGGTGCGAAACCTGACGGAGCGCCATCGCGGCTCTTCGCCTGCATGCAGCGGCATCCGTTCGTCGTCCACCATGATCAGCGCGCCGTCGCGCTCGACCACCGGGCGCGAGGCGGCCAGATAGAGCGGAACGATCGGGATGTCCTCGAGCAGGATGTAGTCCCAGACGTCGAGCTCGGTCCAGTTCGACAGCGGAAACACCCGCATGCTCTCGCCGGGCGCGAGCATCGTGTTGTACAGGCTCCACAGCTCGGGCCGCTGGTTCTTCGGATCCCAGCGATGCGCCGTGCTCCGGTGCGAGAACACGCGCTCCTTGGCGCGCGATTTCTCCTCGTCGCGCCGTGCGCCTCCGATCGCGGCGTCGAAGCCGTGGAGGTCCAGCGCCTGTCGCAACGCCTGCGTCTTCATGACGTCGGTGTAGCGGGCCGAGCCGTGGGTGAAGGGGTCGATGCCCTGGCTCAAGCCGTTATTGTTGGTATGGACGATCAGGTCGATGCCGAGTTCGCGCGCGCGGCGGTCGCGAAACGCGATCATCTCGCGGAACTTCCACGTCGTGTCGACGTGCAGCAGCGGAAACGGCGGCTTGCCGGGATGAAAGGCCTTCATCGCCAGATGCAGCAGCACCGAGGAGTCCTTGCCGATCGAATACAGCATGACCGGCTTGCGGAATTCGGCCGCCGTCTCCCGCAGGATGTGGATGCTTTCCGCCTCCAGGCGCCGAAGATGGCCGGCGGCGTGAAGCTGCTCGCCACCGGTTCTTTCAAGGAAGGCGGATTCGGCGCTCGTGGGATTGTCCAGCATGCGGATCACGCGGCCTCAGCGAACCAGTCGCCGAACAGATGCGCCGAAATTGCCGCATTCAGGCCGAGATCGCGGACGCACGCCGCGACCGAAGCTCGATAGGCGTCATTGACGCCGCAGCGCTCCAGGATCTCCAGCTGGGCTTCGCTCACCGAGCCCGTCGCGCGGCGCTGGTAGCGATAGGCGCTATCGGAGGTGTGCAGATTGGGCACCTTGTAGATCGTCGCTTCGCTCGGGAAGATGACGCGCGCGTTGTTTGCCTGCACGCCTCCCGGTTCCCGCCATGACGTCACGGCATTCTCGGTAAAGCTGCTCGAAAGGCCGAGGCGGTCGAACAAGACGCGCACCGACGACAACGCCTCCTTGCTCACCTCGTAGACGTAGTGCGTGACGGGAACGCCTTGTTGCTGGGCGTAACTTGCGACGCGGGCCGCGCTGAGTGCGGCGACGACATAGTGCCGCAGCAATGTATCTTCGGGCGCGCGCGAAATCAGCTTCTCGAGCCATGACGCCAGCGAACTCGCCGGCTCGCGATCGAGCATGATGAGATGCAGACGGTGCCGCGGATAGCCTGCGTCGACCAGGAGCTGCAGCGGATTGAACAAGCTCTCGGCGAGCACGTAGGGCCCGATCGTTTCCTTGCTGAAGATGTGCGGCTCGTCGCTCGCCGAGGGGATGACCCAGGGCGTCAGCGGACGGCCGACGAGCGCTTCGCGCAGGATCGCCTTCAGCGGTTGATAATATGAAGGCATGCCGGTCATGCCGAACAGATTGCTGAGGGCGGTCGATCCGACCCTGGCCTTGCCGCATGCAAAATAGAGCATCGGAAAGTCCTGCGCCGGGCGATGCTGGAAATCCTCGGCGAGGCAGTCCGTCACTTCACGCATCAACGTCGCGAGCGTGACGGCTCTGGTCTGGAATTCGCCCACAGGGGACAGCAGCACGGTGTCGAGGGAACTATGCTGCTGCCGAACGAGGTCGGCCATTCGTTCGAGCGAATCGGCTGAAATTGCATCGATGGTCATGTCGGGGGGGCCCACTGCAGGGAGTTCCACGAGCGATTGCTCGTTGGATCATTTCCAACCTACAGTTGCCGACGCTGCCGGACAATTCCGGGGAATCCCGGAGGCGCTGTCCGTGTGCAACGAGCATCGATGATATGCTCGTCGCCGCTATGCAGTTTCATGCCGCGCGCACGGTGTTGAGGAACTTCTCGACTTCCGTCTTCAAGAGGCTGCTTTCGCCCGACAGTGAGCGCGCCGATGCCAACACCTGCCCCGACGCCGCGCCGGTCGCGCTCGCGCCATGACTGACCTGGGCGATCTTGTCCGCGACTTCGACGGTTCCCTTGGCGGCTTCGCTGACGTTGCGCGCAATCTCGGCCGTCGCCGCACCCTGTTCTTCGATCGTCGCGGCAATGGTCGACGAAATGTCTGAAATGCGGGCGATGGTCGCGCCGATTTCCTTGATCGCTCCGACGGAGTCCTCGGTTGCCGATTGCATGCCGGCAATCTGCGCGCTGATCTCTTCGGTCGCTCGCGCGGTTTGCGCCGCGAGTGCTTTCACCTCGCTCGCCACGACTGCAAAGCCGCGGCCGGATTCGCCGGCGCGCGCCGCCTCGATCGTTGCGTTCAGTGCCAGGAGGTTGGTCTGTTCTGCAATCGCAGTGATCAACTTGACGACGTCGCCAATTCGGCCCGCCGCCTTGAGCAGTTCATTGATCCGGACGTCGGTGCGCTCGGCCTGCCTGACCGCTTCGCTGGCGATGCGGCTGGAATCGTGGACCTGGCGGCCGATCTCGACGACCGAGGTGCTCATTTCCTCGGCGGCGGACGCGACCGCTCCGACATTGGTGGACGCTTCCTCGGAGGCCGCCGCGACCATTCCGGAGAGCTGCTGAGTCTCTTCTGCGGTTCCCGACAACGTACCGGCGGCTGCCTCGAGCTGTTGGGAGGCTGCTGACACGGAGTCGATGATGCCGCCGACCGCGGCTTCGAACACGCCGGCGAGCTGGGCCATCTCTTCCTTGCGCTGCGCAGCCGCAGCGGCTTCCTGATTCTTCTGCTCGGCCTCCATCTGCTCGATACGGATCAGGTTTTCCTTGAAGGTCTGAGCCGCGCGAGCGTTGTCGCCGACTTCATCGCTACGACGCGTGTAGGGAATCTCGATCGCCTTGTTGCCGCCGGCGAGCTGGAGAAGCACGTCGCCGATGCGCCGGATCGGCCGGGCAATGTTCGACACGGAAAAGACGGCGGACCCGATCAAGGTCAGAACGACGAAGACGCCGACGATCAATGCGAAGTTGGCAACGCGGTCCAGTTCGGCCAGCATCTCGCCCTTGCGGCGCGCGGCGAATTCGTTGGCAACGCCGACCAGATCGTCGATCCGTTTGCTGACTTCCAGGGCGGCCGGACGCATACGCTCTGCGAGAATGCTGGCCTTCGTCGACTCTGCCGCAGTCCTGGCGCCGCCAGAGGGGGCGCCAATGACGGTCTTTTGCGCCCCCGCCAGTTCAACGCCACTGGCCAGATACGCATCGACGAATTTCTTGGTCTCACGATAGGCGTCCTGGGTGACCTTGCGGGTCGCCCGGTCGGTCGCCGCGTCGATTTCCGCACCGGCTTCGCCTGCGCGCGCACGGAGACTCTCGAGGAGCTTGTCAACCTCTCCGGCTGACGAGGCGGAACCGATCTCGAGAGCTGCGAGCTGGGCCCGCGCCATCGCCGTCTGCGCCGCTTGCGCATTGCCTTTGTTGAGATAGTTGATCGTGACGAGGCGATTGGATTCGGCAATCGACCGGTTGCCGAGCATCTGGTTGGTCAGCATGCCGCAGACCAGCACGATGCTCACACCCGTCACGACGCCGAGCTTTGTCCCAATGCGAAACCTGAATGACCCCACCGCAATCTCCCTCGCGCTGCCGTATAACAGGTATTCGCAACCAATGATTGAGATTTGGGAAATATTCGCGGATCTCCAGTAGAACTACGGCTGACATATTCGACGATGGAATTTTCCTGCACGCTTGCCAGTGGATCTGGTTCCGCTATGTGCGCGCCCGTGCTTTGAGTTCCCCCCGACTCTGTCCTAGCGTGAGGTCATGCGCTTCCAGGATCGACCCAATGCCTATCGGCCGCAGTTCGGCGGCTCGCCGTTCAGCCGACTCTTCTCCGGCTTATTGCCGTGGATGTTCGTGGTGGGCATCGTGCTGGCGGTCGTGCTCACCTTTCGCCATGGAATGAGCTGGCTTGTTCCGGACACCGATGGCGACCGCACGCGGAATGCCGAGATCGTTCTCGAGCAGGCGGGCCATCCCGATGTTCGCGAGCCGGTCGACGTCATTCGCACCATCGACGGCGACACCTTTCTCGCGCGTGTTCGTCAGCGCGACGGCCGCGATCTCGTCGTGCGTGTTCGGTTGCGCGGCATCGACGCGCCCGAGATGAAAGCGTCCTGCCAGGACGAGCAGGACAAGGCGGAAGCCGCGGCGCGCGCATTGCGCGATCTGCTCGGCCAGGGCGGCGTGACGATCACCAATCTCGGCCCCGACAAATACGGCCGCGTTCTCGCCGACGTCGCGACCCGGCGGACTGCGAGCGTTTCGGCGGCGTTGCTCGCCGGCGGTTTTGCGCGAAGCTACAATGGCGGCCACCGCGACGGCTGGTGCGCCCGCAGCTGGCGCTTCTGGTAACAAAAAAGCCGCGTCCGGGGACGCGGCCTTTTCCTGTCTTGCCTTGATCCCGGCGATCAGCGCGTCACGACCACCGTGGTGCCGACGGAGACGCGGCCATAGAGATCGGTGATGTCGTCGTTGAGCATCCGGATGCAGCCATAGGAGACGAAGCCGCCGATCGAGCCCGGCACGTTGGTGCCGTGGATGGCGTATTCGCCGCCGGCCAGCGTCATCGCCGCAACGCCCATCGGGTTGCGCGGCGAGCCGCCCGGAATCATGTCGGGAATGCTCGGCTTGTCACGCTTGACCTCGGCCGGCGGTGCCCAGGCCGGGTTGCGATATTTCCCGTCGATGCGGGTGGTGCCGGCCCACTGCTTGCCGGACTTGCCGACGCCGACCGGATAGCGCACGGCGTGGCCGTTATCGAGGATGAGATAGAGCCGCCGCTCGCTGGTTTTGACCACGATGGTGCCCGGCGAATAGTCGGCCAGATGCGCCCCCACCATTTCCGGGCGCGCCTGCGCCGCCGTCGACATCAAGACCCCTGCCCCGATGGTGGCGGCCAGTGCCGCCGCAATCCTTATCGACATCGATTTTCCCCTAGCCCGAACGGATCGTCCAAAATTACGCAGCACCGGCAATCGCCAGCTTGCCAAGTCCTTGTCCAAGTCCTTGTTAGGGACATTCTTAACCGCGCCCGTTAACCGGTTGGTTTCCACGCACGGCCGCCAAGGGCCAGCCAGCAGGGGGAACAAAGGAAATGTTCGAAATAAAGTAAATGACCTGAAAACAACACTCGGCGGGAAAGATGCGGCCGCACCGGCACGCGCGCTGACGAGTGCGTGAGGATGTGAACGGCTGTTGTTTACCGGAGGCTCGACGACAAACGCGGTCTCGTGTCCCGGACAAGGCGCGGCGCGTCGCGCCGCGACGCAGAGCCGGGAGGACCCAGTTCTTTGCGCTGGGATGGATGGGCCCCGGCTCAGCAGCGCAACGCGACGTGCGCGCTGCGCTGCGTCCGGGGCACGAGAGCAAGCTTACGCCGACTTCTTGTTCTGCCGGTTCCTGACGAGATCATCGACCACGGCGGGATCGGCCAGCGTCGAGGTATCGCCCAGGCTGCCCGGCTCGTCCTCGGCGATCTTGCGCAGGATGCGGCGCATGATCTTGCCGGAGCGGGTCTTGGGCAGGCCCGGCGCAAACTGGATCTGGTCCGGGGATGCGATCGGGCCGATCTCCTTGCGCACCCAGGTGACGAGCTCCTTGCGCAGGTCCTCGGTCGGCTCGATGCCGGCCATCAGGGTGACATAGGCGTAGATGCCCTGGCCCTTGATGTCGTGCGGGAAGCCGACCACGGCAGCCTCCGAGACTTTCTCATGCGCCACCAGCGCGCTCTCGACTTCCGCGGTGCCCATGCGATGGCCGGAGACGTTGATGACGTCGTCGACGCGGCCGGTGATCCAGTAATAGCCGTCGGCATCGCGGCGGCAGCCGTCGCCGGTGAAGTACTTGCCCTTGTAGGTCGAGAAATAGGTCTGCTCGAAGCGGGCATGGTCGCCGTAGACCGTGCGCATCTGGCCGGGCCAGGACCGCGTCAGGCAGAGATTGCCCGAGGTCTCGCCGTCCAGAACCTTGCCGTCGGCGTCGACGATCTCAGGCACCACGCCGAAGAACGGCTGCGTCGCCGAGCCCGGCTTGAGCTTGGTCGCGCCCGGCAGCGGCGTGATCAGGATGCCGCCGGTCTCGGTCTGCCACCAGGTGTCGACGATCGGGCAGCGATCGTCGCCGACGACGCGGTGATACCACTCCCACGCTTCCGGATTGATCGGCTCGCCGACCGAGCCGAGCAGGCGGAGCGAGGCGCGCGAGGTCTTCTTCACCGGCTCGTCGCCGCCCTGCATCAGCGCGCGGATCGCGGTCGGCGCGGTGTAGAAGATGTTGACCTTGTGCTTGTCGATGACGCTCCAGAACCTGGAATTATCCGGGTAATTCGGCACGCCTTCGAACATCAGTGTGGTCGCGCCGTTCGCCAGCGGCCCATAGAGAATGTAGCTGTGGCCGGTGACCCAGCCGACGTCGGCGGTGCACCAGTAGATGTCGCCGTCGTGATAGTCGAAGACGTATTGATGCGTCATCGAGGCGAACACGAGATAGCCGGCGGAGGTGTGCAGCACGCCCTTGGGCTGGCCGGTCGAGCCCGAGGTGTAGAGGATGAACAGCGGATCCTCGGCGTGCATGTGCTCGACCGGGCATTCCGTCGTCACCATCGCCGCCGCCTCGTGATACCAGAGGTCGCGCGTCGGGTTCATGTCGATCTTGCCGCCGGTGCGCTTGACCACCACGACCCAGTCGACGTCGTCGGCCTTGGCGAGCGCGGCGTCGACGTTGGCCTTCAGCGGCACCTTCTTGCCGCCGCGCAGGCCTTCGTCCGCGGTGATGATGATCTTGGATTTGCAGTCATTGATGCGCTGGGCGAGGCTGTCCGGCGAGAAGCCCGCGAACACCACGGAGTGGATCGCGCCGATGCGCGCGCAGGCGAGCATCGCATAGGCCGCTTCCGGAATCATCGGCAGGTAGATGGTGACGCGGTCGCCCTTCTTGACGTTGCGGGTGCGCAGGATGTTGGCCATCCGGCAGACCTCGTCGTGCAGCTCCTTGTAGGTGATGTGCTTGGACTGCGAGGGATCGTCGCCTTCCCAGATGATCGCGGTCTGGTTGCCGCGCGTATGCAGATGCCGGTCGATGCAGTTGTAGGCGACGTTGAGGATGCCGTCCTCGAACCATTTGATCGAGATGTTGCCGGGTGCGAAGGAGACGTTCTCGATTCTGGTCGGCGCATGCATCCAGTCGATGCGCTTGGCCTGCTCCGCCCAGAAACCGTTCGGGTCCGAGATCGAGCGAGCGTACATTTCCTTGTACTTGGCCTGGTCGACCCAGGCGCGCTTCGCCCATTCCGCGGGGACGTCGTAGATCTTCTCGGACATGCTTTCCCTCCACATACGGCAGGCCGAACGCTGGTGACCGGCGAGCCGACTTGATCATTGACTGATTATGCGTCGGGCTAACCGGGCCCGACAAGGAGCACAAGCTGGACCTTCGGCGGGCCGCCGGCCATGCGGAGGATCAAGGCCGCCTGCTGCGACTGTCGCAGATCTGAAACAAGCCGGCGGGCGGCTTTCGGAGGCTCTCCTCGAAGGTGCGGAACGGGGTGGCGCAGCGTCCTCATGCATCCCCAGCGGTATTTGGAAACCACCTTTCACTGATTCGGGACTCGCAATACGGTTCGGAACACCCTAAATGGCCAACCCGGGTCCCAAGAGACCCTTCGGAACAAAAATCAGAACACCGGCATTGACCGATAACAGACAGGGCTAAGGCATAAGGCTATGATGGATCAGCAGAATCTCGGGACGATACGGCCCGCTTCAGCCGATCCTGCGGCCATTGCACTGGCAAAGGCCCTCGGACAATGGCCGAAATCGGCCCCTTTCAGGCGTCCGAGCCCGAAGAAGACCTTCGACACGGCGCCTGCGGCGACGGTCGAGGCGCTCGCCAAGGAGCTCGGCCTGCGGCTCGGCGACCAGAACGAGCTGACCATCCGCCGCGTCAAGCGCGGCAAGGGCTATTCCTTCGTCCGTCCCAACGGCGCACACATCCGCGACGCCCGCACCATCCGCCGGCTACACGCCATGGCGGTGCCGCCGGCCTATCGCGAGGTGCGCTACTCGGCCGATCCGAGCTTGCATCTCCAGGCCGTGGGCCGCGATGCCGCGGGCCGGCTGCAATATCGCTATCACGCCGATTGGGAGAAGGTCCGCGAGCACCGCAAGGCGCATCGTCTGGAAAAGCTCGTCGGCGCGCTGCCAAAGATCCGGCGCAAGGTCTCGGCGTTCCTGTCGGGCGACGAGGCGACGCGTGAATTCGCGCTCTCGGCCGTGATCGAGCTGATCGCGCGCACCGCGATCCGTCCCGGCAACGAATCCTATGCCCGCCTCAACGGCACCCGCGGCGCCACCACGCTGCTGAAGTCGAACGTCACGCTGGAGGACGACAGCTTCGTGCTGACCTTCAAGGCGAAGGGCGGCAAGGCGGTGCGCAAGGAGTGCGACGCGGCCAAGCTGGTGCGTGCCATCGGCATTTTGCAGGGCGTCCCCGGCAAGCGCATGTTCCAGTATCGCGATGCTTACGGCATCGTGCGCGCGGTCAACACCACGCAGGTGAACGCGTTCTTGCGTGAGATCGCCGGCATCAAGATCTCGCTGAAGGATTTCCGTACGCTGATGGCCTCTGCTGTCGTCGTGGAATCGCTGTCGCGGATCACGCCGGCGACCAGCCAGCGCGGCCGCAAGAAGCAGGTGCTGGGCGCGATCCGCGCCGCAGCCGACAAGCTCTCCAACACGCCGGCGATCTGCCGCAAGAGCTACGTCCACGACACCATCGTCACCGCGTTCGAGGACGGCATCCTCGAACGCTTCGCCGCGACCATGAAGGGCCAGCGCTCGCAGGCGAGGCGCGAGCAGCTTCTGGCGCAGGTGGTGGCGACAGCCGCGGTGTAACGACACTGCCGTAGGGTGGGCAAAGCGAAGCGTGCCCACCATTTGCTCATGGTGAAAGATGGTGGGCACGGCGCAAGTGCGCCTTTGCCCACCCTACGAGACCTATGTCTTGTCTGAAACACCCCTGTCCGGTCCGGGATCGCCGCCCGCGGCTGCGGTCGTGAGCCGTTCAATATAATGCGCCCACCCCGTTGCGTGTGCGGCCGCCTGCTCGGCGGTCGGCAAGCCACTATGGGTCATGCGCAGCAGCGTGCCGCCGTCGCGCTCGATCAGGTCGATCTCGATCAGACTCGAACCGGGCGGCACTTCCTGGCCGCCTTCCCATCCGAACGTGTAGGCCAGACGGTGCACCGGCACGACCTCGCAGAAGGCGCCGCGGGCGACGCCGCCGCGGGGGCCGATGCCCTTGAGCAGATAAAGCCCGCCGGGATGCGGCTCCGTGGTCGCATCGGAGCCCATCCAGCTTAGGATCTTCTCGGGGTCGGTCAGGTAGGCGAAAACGGTGGCGCGTGGTGCGGCGATCTGGGTCTCGCGTCGCACTATGAACGGTTCGGTCATCGGCGATCATCCATTCCCTGACGTTGGGACATGGCGGCGCCGAAGCGGCCCGTCAAGGATTGCCCGTGACAAAGACGGCCCGCCTTCGCCATGATCGAGTCATGCAGTTGTCGCCGACGCTCGCCTGGCTTGTCGATGCCGCCTCGGATAGTTCCGGGGCGGACCGCCTGCTTGCGGAACTCGGCGCCCATCTGGCCGCCGATGGCGTGCCGCTTGCCGCGGGCGCCCTGACGCTGGAGGTGCCGCATCCGCTGATCGCGAAGCGGACCTGGTTGTGGCGTGCCGACAGCGGCCAGGTGATCGAAGCACTCGGCTTCGCGCCGGGCGGATTGGCGCCCGATTCGCCCAACGATGCCGGTCGCCGCTGGCTGCGCGACATCGCGCGCGGCGAGGTGCACGAAGACATCGTCGGACGTCCAGATGGGCCGCAGCTTTGCTGGATCGGGCCGCGTCCGTTCACCGCGGACGACATCGGGCAATTGCGCCAGGCCGCGCGCTTTGCCGCGACGCCCCTCGCCGTGCTCGCCGCGCGCGCCACGTTGCGCGCGACGTTAGATGCTTATCTCGGCAAGCGCAGCGCGGAACGGGTGCTGGCGGCGCCTCTGCGGCGCGATCTCGGCGAGACCATTCAGGCGGCGCTGCTCTATGCGGATCTGCGCAACTTCACGACGTTGTCGGAAACCTCTCCGCCTGCACAAGTCATCGCCGCGCTGGATGCCTGGTTCGACCGCATCGCCGGCGCTGTCCACGCCTTCGGCGGCGAGGTGCTGAAATTCATCGGCGACGGCGTGCTCGCGATCTTTCCGGTAGTCGAGGCATCGGCCCGCCGCGCCTGCGAGGCCGCCCTGCGTGCCGCAGGCGCGGCCGAGGCCGGCATGGTCTATCTCAACAAGGAGCGCGGCGCTCAAGGGTTGCCGCCGCTGGCATTCGGTGCCGCGCTCCATCTGGGCCAGATGCTGTGGGGCAATATCGGCGCCGCCAACCGGCTCGACTTCACGGCGATCGGCCCCGCCGTCAACCTCGCCAGTCGGCTCGAAGGCTTGTGCAAGCCGCTCGGCAGGACCGTGCTGGTGTCGGGTGCGCTTGCCGCGGAAACGGACGTGCCGTTGATCTCGCTTGGATCGCATTCGCTGCGCGGCATTGCTGCGCCATGCGAGGTGTTTGCGCTGCCGGAGATGCCGGGTCGGATGTCGTAGCCCGGACGGAGCGAAGCGTGATCCGGGGCGTGCTACATGAAGTCCTTCCCGGATTGCGTTGCGTTCCATCCGGGCTACGGCAGCAACGCCTAAACCCCGCCCATCTTGCAGACGAGCTTCCATTCCTCGGCCGTCACCGGCTGCACCGACAGGCGCGAATATTTCACCAGCGCCATGTTGGCGAGCTTCTTCTCGCCCTTGATCGCGGCCATCGTCACCGGCGTCTTCAACGGCTTGTCGGCCTTGATATCGACGCAGACGAATTTCTCGGTCTTGTCGGTCGGATCGGGATAGGCCTCCTTGATGATCTCCGCGATGCCGACGATCTCCTTGCCCTCGTTGGAATGATAGAAGAACGCCTTGTCGCCCTTCTTCATGGCGACGAGGTTCTGGCGCGCGGTGTAATTGCGCACGCCGGTCCAGGCCTCGCCCTTGGCGCCCTTTTCCACCTGCTGGTCCCAGGACCACACCGACGGTTCGGATTTCACCAGCCAGTACGCCATGCCTATTCCTCTGCCTTGAAGGGGCGCGTCATCAGTGCCGAGATCGCGGCGTCGATCGTGCTCCGGCCGCTCAGGATCGACGCGACAGCTTCTGATACCGGCATCTCGACGTTTTGCGAAGCTGCGAGTTCGATCAGCACCGGCGCGGTGAACTCGCCCTCGGCAAGCTTGCCCGCAGGCGGCTGCTCGCCGCGGCCCAAAGCAAGGCCAAGGGCGAAATTGCGCGATTGCGGGCTCGAGCAGGTCAGGATCAAATCGCCGAGGCCAGACAGGCCGGTGATCGTTTCGCTGCGTGCGCCGAGCGCGCGGCCGAGGCGCGTCAGCTCGGCAAAGCCGCGGGTCGTCAGCGCGGCCTGGGCGGAAGCGCCGAGCTTGCGCCCGACCGCGATGCCGACTGCGATCGCCAGCACGTTCTTGGCCGCGCCGCCGATCTCGATGCCGCGGATGTCCGTGGAATGATAGGGACGAAACGTCGGTGAGCCCAGCGCCTGCACCAGGCTGCTCGCCAGCGCCTCGTCCTTCGCCGCCAGCGTCACCGCCGTCGGCAATCCGCGCGCGACATCGTCGGCAAAGCTCGGGCCCGACAGGATCGCCGGCTGGGCGTGCGGCGCGGCCTCCGCGATCACGTCGGTCATGAATTTGTGAGTGCCGTGCTCGATGCCCTTGGCGCAGGCGACGATCGGCATCGGCCTTGTGAGATGCGAGGCCAGCATGTTGACGGCGCCGCGCAAATGCTGCGCCGGTGTTGCGATCAGCAACATGTCGGCGCGTGCGGTGAGCGCCAGATCGCTGGTCACGACGATCTCCGGCGCGATCTGCACGCCGGGCAGTCGCGGATTATCGCGTGTCGAGGCGATCCGCGCGGCATGCTCGGCATTGCGTGCCCAGAGCGTGACGCTCCGTCCCGCCCGCGCCGCCACGGTCGCCAGCGCCGTGCCCCAGGCGCCCGCCCCGATCACCGCGACGGATTGGAACGTGGTCATGGCTAAAATCCCGCCCGGGTCTTGCCGTAGCCGGCCGGCGCCATTGCGTTGGCATCGAGCAGCCAGCGCGCGCGGGGCTGCGCTTCCATCGTGTCGGTCAGGCCGAGCGCGAGGCGTTCGGCGCCGGCCCAGGCGATCATCGCGCCGTTGTCGGTGCAGAGCGCCGGTGGCGGCATGATCAGTTGCGTCCCGGCTTGCCGTGCGACGTCATCGAGGGCGCCGCGGATCGCCTGATTGGCGGCGACGCCGCCGGCCGCGACCAGGGCGCGCGGCGCGCCGAATTTTTCGCGGAACAGCTTGAGGCCGACGCTCAGCCGGTCGGCGGTCGAATCGAGCACGGCGGCCTGGAAGCTCGCGCAGAGATCGCTGATGTCCTGCGGCGTGATCTCGACCAGCCGGCTCGCTTCACTGCGCACTGCCGTCTTCAATCCCGACAGCGAGAAATTGGCGTCGGGGCGCCCCTGCATCGGCCGCGGAAACGCAAAGCGCGTGGCATCGCCGCCTGCCGCCGCGCGCTCGACCTGCGGGCCGCCGGGATAGGGCAGGCCCAGCATCTTCGCGACCTTGTCGAAGGCCTCGCCGATCGCGTCGTCGACGGTGGTGCCGAGCCGTACATACTGACCGACGCCGGTGACCGCGACGATCTGGGTATGGCCGCCCGAGGCGAGGAACAGGCAATAGGGAAATTCGATTCCGTCCGTGAGGCGCGGCGTCAGCGCATGCGCCTCCAGATGGTTCACCGCGACCAGCGGGGTGTTGTGCACCATCGCGATCGCCTTCGCGGTGGTGAGCCCGACGATGACGCCGCCGATCAAGCCCGGCCCCGCCGCGGCCGCGACGCCGCCCAACTGGGCGAAGCCGACGCCGGCCTCCTGCATCGCGCGCTCGATGATGCCGTCGAGCAGGTCGACATGGGCGCGGGCGGCGATCTCCGGCACCACGCCGCCGAAGCGGGCGTGCTCCTCGATCTGCGACCGCACGATGTTGGACAGGATCCTGCCGCTGCCGTCAGGCGCGCGCTCGACCACCGCCGCGGCTGTCTCGTCGCAGGTTGTTTCGATGCCCAGTACCAGCATTGGCGAATTGTTATCCAATTTGCGCCCTTGCGCTCATCCGCAAAGCAGAGTTCTGGTACGTCCGGTAGCATTCCGGGGCCGGATTGCGCAATCGTCACGCGCAGCCGTCCTCGTCATGCACCACCGCCACGTGGTTCGGGAACACCAGCGATGTCCATTCTTGTCACACGGCCGCATCCCGACAATGAGGCGACGGCGGAAAGTCTGCGCGCGCGGGGGCTTGCGGTGCTGCTTGCGCCGGTGCTCAAGCTCGAGCCGGTCGCCTTCCATGACGAGAGTGAAGCGCCCTACGGTGCCATCCTCGTCACATCGGCCAACGCGATCCGTGCCGTCGCGCCACAATTGCGGGATCTTGGTCTCCTCAAGCTGCCGTTGTTTGCGGTCGGCGAGCATACGGCTGCTGCGGCGCGCGACGCCGGCTTTGCCGAGGTGATCGTCGCCGGGGGCGACGCCGCGTCCTTGCGCGACAAGGTGATGCAGAGCGCACGCGACAAGGTGCTGAAGAAAAAGAGCACGCTGCTGTATCTCGCAGGCGCGGATTTGTCGCGCGACCTCGGCGGTGAGCTTGGTGCGGAGGGGTTTAGCGTGGTCACGCAGACGACCTATCGCATGGCGCCGGTCAAGCATCTGCCGCGCGAGGTCTGCGAGGGCTTTGCCGCTCACGGTGTCGAGGCGGTGCTGCACTACTCCCGGCGCAGCGCCCGGGCGTTCCTGGATGCCGCCAGGGACGAAGGCGTCGAAATCTCGGCGCTGGCCATACCGCAATGCTGCCTGTCCGAGGCCGTTGCCAGCGTGCTGCGCGATGCCGGCGCGTCGCAGGTTCTGGTGGCTGCGACACCGGACGAAAATGCCTTATTTACCACCTTGGAGCGTGCGTTGCGCACCCGTTTGGCGTAAGAGGTCGGGCCGAATCCGACGTAATCGGGGCCGTCCCGAGTATGGAAGTGTGAGGAACCGTCACGATGGCCGACGACAAGCCTGAAGACGCAGGATTGGCTCCTGAGTCCGGCCGTGCCAAGCGCACTCCGCCCACCATCGACCTCGAAGCCACCGAAGTCTCGACCCAGCCGCAGGAAACGGCTGTCGAGCCGGAGGCTCACTCGGAGCCCGAGCAGGCCGCACACGAGCAGACCAGGGTCGAGGAAGCCGAGTCCGGAGAAATCAAGTCCGAAGGGATCAAGTCCGAGTCGCAGCCTGAACGCGCCGAGGAACGGCCTTCCGTCGCGTCCGCGCCGATTTCGCCCTGGGTTATTGCGCCGTTCTCCGGCGCTGTCGCAGCGGCGGTCGTGATCGCGGTCGGCTGGATGCTGGGCTGGCCCGCCGTACAGGCGCCGCCGGCCGCCCCGCAAGTCACGAGCGCGACGGTCGATGCGCTGAGCGGTCGCGTTGCGGCAGTCGAAGCCAAGGCCGGCAAACCCGCCGCCGATCCCGCCATGGCGGGGCGGATCGACGCGCTGGAGAAATCCGCAAATGCCTTGCGCAGCGACGTCGCCAATCTGCGCGCGCAGTTCGACAAGACCGCGAGCACATTGAACGATGCGAAATCGGCGCCGCGTGCTGCCGCGCCCGACCTCGCCGCTCTGAACGAGCGCATCGCCCAGCTCGAGCGTGCCAGCAAGACCGAACGCGCCGAGCTCGCGCAGCAGGGCGAGAAGATCGCCGATGCGAAGACGATGGACGACAAGCCGCTGCGCCATGTGGTGGCGGCGGCCCTGCTCGACGTCGCCGTTCGTCACGGCGATGCTTACGAGTCGCAACTGGCCGCAGCGCGGGCGATGGCGGCAAAGCCCGATATGCTGAAGCCGCTCGACACCTTTGCCGCGTCAGGCATCCCGACGCCGGTGGCGCTGAGCCGCGAGCTCCTCAACATCGTGCCGAAGCTGTCGCCGCCGGCGGAAGCCCAGGCCAGCGGCACGGGCATCGTCGAGCGTCTCCAGGCAGGAGCGTCAAAGCTCGTCCGCATCGAGCGCACCGACGGGGTCGGCAACGATCGTGGCGCCATCGTCGCGCGGGTGACGGCCGCGGCGCTTCGCAATGATTTCGTGGAAGCGCGGCGCGAGCTCAAGACGCTGGCCGAGGCCGATCGTGCACCGGCACAGGCCTGGCTCGACAAGGCCGATGCCCGCGACGCTGCGCTCGCCGCTTCCCGCAAGTTTGCCGACGATGCCATGGCGGATCTCGTCAAGCCTGCTCAATAAAGCTTCGCGCAACAATCAGCGCGTATAGGGATCGTCATGCTTCGCATCGTCCTCTTCCTTGTCCTGATCGCGCTGGCGGCGGCCGGCGCGGCCTGGGTTGCCGATCAGCCCGGCGATCTCGTCCTGACCGCCGGCGGTTTCCGCGTCTCGACCACGCTCCCCAGATTCGTGTTCCTGCTTGGCCTGTTTGCCGCCGCCGTCGTGCTGGTCTGGAGCATCCTGACGACGATCTGGCGCACGCCGGGGCGTCTGCGCCGCCGCCGCCACGACAAGCGCCACGCGCGGGGCCGCCACGCCATCACCCACGGCCTGCTCGCGATCGGTCATGGTGACACCGCGCTCGCCCGCCGTCACGCCGAGGCGGCGCGGCGGCATGCCCCGAATGATCCGCTCGCGCTGCTCCTGCATGCGCAGTCGGCGCAGCTCGAAGGCAATCGCGACGAGGCGCAGCGCGTCTTCCGCGCCATGGCCGAGCGTGAGGACACGCGCCTGCTCGGCCTGCGCGGCCTGTTCATCGAGGCGCAGCGCGCCGACGATGCGGTCGGCGCCGTGATGATCGCGGAGGAAGCGATCAAGCTGTCGCCGTCCTCGACCTGGGCCTCGCATGCGGTGCTCGGCTTCCGCTGCGCGCGCGGCGACTGGAGCGGCGCGCTCGCGATCCTCGATTCGAATTTGTCCGCAGGCCTGATCGACAAGCAGGCCTATCGCCGGCAGCGCGGCGTGTTGCTCACCGCACGCGCGCTGGAATTGGCAACCATGGACCGCGACGTCGCGCGCGAGAGCGTGATGGAGGCGATCAAGCTGGCACCGACGCTTGTGCCGGCGGCCGTGCTCGCCGCAAAATTCGAGAGCGAGGCGCATCAGGTGCGCCGTGCCATGAAGCTGGTCGAAGCCGCCTGGCTCACCAATCCGCATCCGGATCTCGCGGAAGCCTACGCGCATGTGAAGCTCGGCGATTCCGCGCGGCAGCGCCTGCAGCGGGTCGAGACGCTCGCGGCCAAAACGCCTGCCGACAAGACCGGCCATGTCGAGGGCCAGCTCGCGATCGCGCGCGCCGCGATCGACGCCTCCGAGTTCGCCCGCGCGCGCGAGGTGCTGGCGCCCTACGTCAACGATCCGACCCAGCGCGTCGCGCTGCTGATGGCCGAGATCGAGCGCACCGAGCACGGCGACGGCGGTCGCGCCCGCGCCTGGACCCTGCGCGCGGTGCGCGCCCGTCACGATCCGGCCTGGACCGCGGACGGTTATGTCAGCGACCGCTGGCGCCCGGTCTCCCCGGTCACCGGCCGCCTTGATGCGTTCCAGTGGCAGACCCCGGTCGCGAGCCTGCCTTCGGACAAGGGGACCACGATCGAATCCTCGGCCTTCGAGGAGGCCATGCTGGCGGCCCCGCCGCCGAAGCGGGTGACGGTGGCTGCCAGCGAAAGCCAGGCGGAACCGCCCGTGACAGCACCAGCACCGGCGACAGTGCCGGCGGCGCAGGACAATGCGCCCCCAATGGCCAAGGAAGAGCCGGCAGTTGCGACCGCCGAACCGGCCCAGCCGGCCCCTGAGCCCGCCGAATCATCCCCGCCGGCGGCGACACCCGTGTTCCGGAGCCGCGCCGATCTCGGCAAACCCGCGGCAGCGCCGATCCCCGCGGTCATCCCGATCGTCCGGGCCCCCGACGATCCCGGGATCGACGACGAGGGTCCGAGCGATGAATTTACGGAACAAATCGGCACGCCCAAGGCCCAGGCCGGCGGCTGGCGCGGATTCTGGTCCCGCTGGGGCGCGTGAGCCGCATTTCGAACCCGGCTTGTCCTTGCCAATTCGGGCCATGCCCGATATCAGGAGCGCGCGTATCGGGGCCGGCATCGCCTTGGCCCCGGCAGGGTTCGCCGCAATAGCTCAGTTGGTAGAGCACGTCATTCGTAATGACGGGGTCGGGGGTTCGAATCCCTCTTGCGGCACCAGCGCCTCATTTGTCCAGGCCGAAGACATGGGTAACAGGTCGTACCTAAGACATGGGTGACAACCTCGTGCCGAGCTAGCCGCGTCCGAATTGACAGGGCGGGCATTCACCGCAACTACTTCCGGTCAGGGGGCAGTCGCAGTGATGCACGATATCCTGGTTGTCGGGCTCTTCGTATCGATGTGCGGAGCCATCGGCCTGCCGTTCTCCCTGCTTCTGCCGTCGCAACGTTTTGCCGTCCGCTGGGCGCTCGCGCCGCCGCTCGGCTTCGGCCTGCTCGCGGCCGCAACCGCCATCCTGTATCTGTCCGGCGTTGCGCCATGGGTCACGCTGCTGGCGATGGCGGCCGCCGGTCTCGTCGTTGCAGCCGCAATGATGGTTCGGGTCGGACAGTGGCGGCGGAGGATATCAGCCGGAGCATGGCCGGCCATGGCCATCGTTGCGGTCGTTGCGATTCTCTGTCTGGCACCCGGATGGACCGGTGGTCCACGCTTCCGCGTCTTCCAGGCGAATGTCTACGATCAGCTGCTCTATGTGGGAGCTTCGATTTCCTACCGAACGCTCGACTACGCAACTCTGGTCGTCCAGGGCGTAGAGGGTACGCAGTCCGATCCCCTGGCTGTCGCGGCGTTGTGGTTCATCGACTGGCGCAGCGCCGTATCCATGATGCACGCAGCCTTCGCCGGCGTGAGCCGCGGCCATGTCGTCGATTGCACCTACCCGTACATGGTCGGCATGCAGCTCAACATGCTGTTTGCGGCGCTGTTCGTCTTCGTCAACGCGCTCGCGATGCGGCGCTGGCCGGCATGGATCTGTGCCTCGGCGCTTACGGTCGGATTTTTCGAGCAGTACGTATTCGACATCAACGCGTGGTCTCAGCTTGCGGCGCAACCCATCTTCCTGCTCCTTCTCGCTTTCGTCGCGCTGGCCTTCGACAAGGATCGTTTTGGGCAGGTCCCGGGTTCGATTGTCCGGCTGGGAGCCATTTTTGCCGCGCTGATGACGGGCGTGTTCTTTCTCTATCCGGAATCGCTGACGGTCTACGGACTTGCCGCCATGGTCATCGTCGTGATGGCGATCGGCCATCGGACATCGCGGCAGGCCCTGCCTGTAGCTGCTACCGGCCTGGCGGCAGGTATCGGAGCATCGCTGCTCGCATGCATTCCACATTGGTCAGGCACGGCCGCCTACGTCGTTCGCCAGCTGAGCCACGCAGCAGCCTATCCGCCGGACTGGTGGAAGTATTTTCAACTCTACCTGTTCGGCGGTGAAGCGAATTTCCTCGAGATCATTGCCGGTCCCGACAGCCGCCTCGGAGAACTGGCAAATGCGTATTTCTCGCTGCCCGTCGAGGCAGCGGTCGCCGGCCTCGGCTTGTATGCGGTGCTCCCCTCCGCAGGTTGGCCTGTCGCAATCGCGTTCGTGTGGAAGCTGCTGCTCTACGGTTTCCTGTTCGTGCTGGTGAGGAGCGTTGCCGGGGCGGTCTGGACGATCTGGCGTTCCGAGCCTGACGGTAGCGCCGCGCGCCTCCTGGCCGGCAGCCTGGCAGGCTGCCTCGTGCCGATTGCCATTCTTGCGGCTGGTCACGCCTGGGCAGCAGGCAAGGGCCTCGCCATGGCGGCACCGATGCTCTTCACCCTCATCGTTGCCCCCCTGGTGGCAGCGCAGTGGCGATCCAGCGCCGTCGTTGCCAGCATCATCGTCGTGGTCGCTCACCTGATCCTCGGCGCGTTGCGACCGCTGTTGGTCCTGCAAGCGCTAGGTGCAGGCATTCCGGGTCTTCCGACGTCCGCCGCACAGGTCAATGCGCAGAAGGCGTCGCTCGATTGGGATTACAATCGCCTGTCCGCCGAGTTCGGAAGCTGCAATGGAATCGTCATCGATGTCGCTCATCCCATGATGAATCACGTGTTGCGCAGCCTCGCGGCCGATCACGGCATAGCCTGGGCGTCGCCGAATGTCTTCATGTGGTCCGGCAAGACCGGGCGCGCCTATTTGCCGACCGGTTGGGACAAGTTCGACTGTCTCGCGTCGGCCGACCGGCTGACCGCCAATCCAGGACAGCGATTGGTATCGGTGGCGACAGATCGCTCTTCACGGGAGTTTCTGGAGGGCCGCCGCGACGTTCTCGAGATTGGCGTCGAAGTCCCGCCAGGGATCGCAACACGTGGCCTGTTCGGCAAGGAATCGACACCAGGTGGAGCGCTTCGATGGGCATCACCGGCCGCGTATTTCGATGTCCCGAACAAGCCGTCGGCGCCGGCGCGAACGTTGCGGCTGGCGTTGTGGCCAATGCCGATCTCAGGCAGCGAATTCCTCGTCAAGATCAATGGCCGTGAGATCTACAGGGGAAGCGTTCCGGCGGGACCCCTGTCGTTCCCGCTCGACGAGCTTGCGGGCGAGGAGACGTTGACTGTCGAGCTGGCGACGAATTCCGTCACGCGCTTTCCCGGCGATCCCCGCGATCTTGGATTTGCGATCCGCGAGCTGAGTGTTCGGCGCTAGCGAAGCAGCGGGCGAGACCAGGGCATTTGTGAGCCCGGTCACATCGAGTGGCGTCCGTCCCCCGTAATGTCCCGGGCACGCCAACACGGGGAGATTTCACATGCGCAAGATCATTCTGGTTGCCGCCATGGTCCTGGCTTCCGCCTCTGCCCAGGCAGACGGCTCCCGCAGCCTGTCGCTGTCCGCGGCGGGCGCTCAGGCTCCCGCTCCACTGACCACGCCGACCGCCGCCACGGCGCAGGTGAGCGAAGTCGCGCCAGCCGCGGAGGCGCCGAAATATTCCGATCGTCCGCCGGCAGTGTCGCTCTCTGCGCCGGCCGCCACGGTCACGCCGGCGACTCCCGCGGTGACCACGCCCACGACCACCCCGGCGCCGGTCGCGACAACCAAGCCCGCCACCAAGAAAACGGCAAGGGCGGACAAGTCGAAGTCCAAGCGCTGGACCGAGCGCCGCATCATCAGCGAGCTGCACCGCCACGGCATCTATTGGTGAGCCGCTCGCCAGAAGCAAATGGCCGGGCAAAAGCCCGGCCATGACGCTAGACTTTGGATCGGATCGCTGGCGTTTACTGCGACACCGTCTGCACCACGCTTCCAATCGGACGCGTGTTCGTGCTCGCGGTCGGCACCTTCATATCCTTCATGATGGCTTCGTCATATTCCGGCAGCGTCTGCAGCGTCGTCTTGGCCTTCATCTGCACGACCTTGTAGCCGCCGGCCTTCAACCGCGCGAGCAGCGTCGGCAGGGCCAGTCCGGTATTCTTCTGGAAATCGTGCATCAGGATGATGCCCTTGCCGAGCTTGTCCAGCCGGGTCATCACCGTCTCGATGATCTTCTCCGGCGTGGCGCCCTTCCGGAAGTCGAAGGAGTCGACGTCGGTCGAGAACATCGCGACATTGCGGGTGCCGAAATAGCTCACGATCGCCGGATTGTGCTGGAGCTGCGGGAAGCGGAAGAACGGCGCCGGGTTGGCACCGAGCGCGAATCTCACCGCGCTGACACCCTTCTCGACCTCGTCCTTGGCCATCTGCTCCGTCATCTTCTTGCCGTTCAGATTGACGTGCGACCAGGTATGCGTGCCGACCGTGTGGCCCTGGGCCAGCACCTGGCGCAGGATCTCCGGATGATAGGTCGCATGCTTGCCGACCGAGAAGAAAAGGCCCTTGGTGCATTCATCCGCCAGCGCCTTCAGCACATTCGGCGTGTTCACCGGCCAGGGACCGTCGTCGAAGGTCAGCACGACTTCCTTGTCGGTGAGGAAGTCGAACTGCTTGAAATGATCGAAGCCGAAGCCGGGGCCGCCGGTGGTGTCGATCTCGACCACGCGGGAGACGCCCAGCGCGTTCGGATTGGCGCAGGTCGATTTCTGCTGGACGGGCATGGCCGGGGCGGGCGCGGGTGCCTGAGCAACTGTCGTCGGCCTGGCCGCGATCGTCGCGGTGGTCTCGACGTCATCCCTGGCGGCGAGCTTCGCCGGTGCCGGCAATTGATCGGTGGCACGGGCAGCAATTGTCTTGGGGGCGGCCTGGTCGGCGCGCGAGGAATAATAAAACCAACCGCCTGCGGCGATCACGACCGCCGCAACTACACTGGCCAGCATCAGGCCCAACGCATTACGCATCGCTACTCTTTCCAATTACGCAACCAAACCGGCGGAATTTCCCGCGCGACGAGCCATTAATGCGAAGTAACAGTTAACGTGACACCAACACGACGGCGGTTGTGGAGGAATTTCAGGGAGGTGCGCCAAAGTGACCGACGTCACAGTCGGGGTACGGCCCGTGACCGTCATCACAGTGGAAACGGTTTTGCTGGAGCATCGTAGCTCCCATCAACAACGGGCACCGTTGCGACGGCGCCAATGGGAGCTTCAAATGACCAAGTCTCTTAACACCAAGTCCTTCTCTGCCAGTATCCGCGACACCAGCCTGGCCCTCGGCTTTGCCGCCATTGTCTCGCTCGTCTCGACGACCTCGAGCTTCGCCTTCTCGGCGGAGGCGCAGCAGCAGTGCACCGGCGACGCCTTCCGCCTGTGCTCGTCGGAAATCCCCAACATCCCGAAGATCACGGCCTGCATGATGAAGCATCGCTCGGATCTGAGCGTCGGCTGCCGCGCGGTGATGGACAAGGATCTCGCCAAGGGCGCCTCGCGCAAGGTCGCTGACGCCCAGGACAAGCAGTAAGAGCACGCAACACCGTCATCGTTGCGTCGGTTAGCTCCCCTCGCGATACGCCCCGGCATCAAGCCGGGGCAACGCGGCGGCGCCATGCGGCCCGCCAATAAAGCCGTTGCGGCTGAGGGATCGTCGCACTAGCTTCGCCCGCACATTCTTCCGGGTAAGAGGCATTACGCGATGACCAGATTTCTTTTCATTCTTCCCTTGCTGCTCGGCGCGTCGGTCGCATCCGCGCAGCAGCAGCCGGGCCACGATGCCTGCGCGCGCGATGTCACCCGCTTCTGCCGCGCCGTGATGAACAATGGCGATGGTGCCGTGCTCGCCTGCCTGAAGCAGAACCGCACCAAGCTGAGCAAAGGCTGCGACAAGGTGCTGACCGAGCACGGGCAGTAGTGATTCCCGTAGCCCGGATGGAGCGAGGAAACCTACGTGCTGCTCCCAGCCGCGGTCGCGACCACCGGCAGCACCTCGGCGCTCGCACGATCCGGCGTCTCATCCTTCCAGCGCACCGAGCCGAACGGACGCTCCAGCATGCGGCGGATCCGCACCGGCTCGGGACCGATATGGAAATCGATCGCCTGCTGATGCAGCGCACGCTCGGATTGCGTCGAGCGGTTGCGCTGGCGCAGATAGTCGAACCAGGTCGGGCAATGATAGCGCTCGGTCCACAATTCCGGATCGGCGATGTCGCGGGCGATCGACCAGCCATAGGCGCCGTTACGTTGCCGTGAGAGCTGCACGTCCTGCATCACGTTGTGGAACGCGCGCGCGTTCTCCTGTGACACGCGGTATTCGATCTCGACCACCAGCGGTCCGCTGCGGCCGGTGATCGACAGCTTCACCTCGGGATCGGCCAGCACGTCGGCATCCTCGTTGCGGGCACCGACGCGCGGCATCGTCAGCCAGATCCCGAGCAGCGGCGAGATCAGCATCAGGCCGGCCGCGGTCAGCAATGCGATCTCGACGCCGGCATAGTCGGTGAGATGGCCCCAGCCCCAGGCACCGATCGCGATGCCGCCGGAGATCGAGGCCTGGAATGCCGCGAGCGAGCGACCGGCGACCCAGCGCGGCGCCGAGAGCTGCACGCCGATATTGAACAGTGCGATCGCGGCCATCCAGACCGCGCCGGCCAGCACCAGCGCAGTTGCCGTCAGCACCGGCTCGGTGCTCAGGGCAAGCGCGGCCATCGCAAAGGCCATCGAAATGGTGCAGGCGCGGATCGCGGCCTCGCCGCTCATGCGCTTGCGCAGTTCGTGGATGTTGAGCGCACCGACCACGGCGCCCATGCCGAAGGCACCCAGCATGATGCCGTAGGTCTGCGCACCGCCATGCAGGAGGTCGCGCGCGACCAGCGGCATCAGCGCCATGATGGCACCGCCGATCAGGCCCATCACCAGCGTGCGCAACAGCACGATCTTGATCGGCGGTGAATTGGTGATGTAGCGGAAGCCCGAGACCATGGCGCGGTTGAGCTTTTCCCGCGGCAGGCGCGAGGGCTCGGTGTTGCGCCGCCACAGCAGCAGCACCACCAGCAACGGCAGATAGAGGATCGCGTTGCAGGCGAAAGCGGCGACCGCGCCGAGCGCCGCGACGATGACGCCGCCGACTGCGGGCCCAAAACTGCGGGCGATGTTGTAGCTGATGCCGTTCAGCGCGACGGCCGAAGGCAGCGCATCGGGCGGCACCTGTTCGTTGACCGAAGACTGCCACGCCGGGCCGAACAGCGCGTTGCCGCTGCCCACCACGAAGCAGAAGGCGAGCAGCGTCTCCGGGCTGATGAGATTGAACCCGGCCAGCACGGTCAGCGCGGTTGCGCCGGTGAGTGCAATCATCAACGAGACCAGGGTGACGATGCGGCGGTCATACATGTCGGCGATGGCGCCGGCCGGCATCGAGATCAGCATGATCGGCAGCATCAGCGCGGTCTGCACCAGCGCCACCTTGTCTGCCGAGGCCGCCATCTGCGTCATCGCCCAGGCTGCGCCCACGCCCTGGATCAAGAGGCCGAGATTGGAGAGCAGGCTGGCGAGCCAGATGCGCCGGAACACGGTGTACCGCAGAGGCGCGGTGATGCCGTCGGCGGCGATTCTCTGGCGGTTCGTCTGCTCGGTCATATCCCCTTCCAAACGTGCTGGCAGAATGGTCTTGGAGTGATCTTGGGCGATTCCGGCAAATTCAGTGATGCCTGCGAAAGTCCTTCGCTGTCCAGTGGTTAGGCCGCTATAAGCGGTGCAAAGAGTTGGGTTGCCGGGAGGAACACATGAAGCTGTCGCGACGGACGATCCTGCAGGGGGCGGGCAGCTTGCCTTTCGCAGTTGCGAGCTTGCGGACGGGCGCATGGGCCCAGACCGCGCCCGCCGCGGCGCCTGGCACCGAGGTGCCGCCGATCCTGTTCGTCCACGGCAATGGCGACTACGACGCGCTCTGGATGACGACGCTGTGGCGGATGGAATCCAACGGCATCGCGCGCGATCGCATGATGGCGATCAATTTCACCGATCCCAATGCGCGCACCGACGACAAGGTCGAGCAGGCGAACCGCTCCTCGACCGAGGACCAGCGCCGCGAGCTCGCCGCTGCCATTGTCGAGTTGAAGCGCCGCACCGGCGCGGCGCGCGTGGCGCTGGTCGGCAGCTCGCGCGGCGGCTATGCGATCCGCAATGTCATCAAGAACGGCGGCGCCAGCGATGTCAGCCATGCCGTCCTGTGCGGCACACCCAATCACGGCGTGTTCGCGACCGACGACCAGCCGAACAGCGAGTTCAACGGCCGCGGCGCGTTCCTGCGCAGCCTCAACGAGGGCGAGAGCGAGGTGACGCCGGGCGTTGCCTTCCTCACATTGCGCAGCGACGGCATTGACAAATACGCCCAGGCCGACGGCCGCTTCATCGGCAAGCCCGGCACGCCGACCGGTGTCACCAATGAAGGGCCGGAGCTGAAGGGCGCCACCAATCTCGTGCTCGGCGCACTCGATCATCGCGAAGTGGCGTTCCATCCGCGCGCCTTCCGCGAGATCTACAAATTCATCGCCGGGCGCGAGCCCGCGCGCATTGCGATCGTGCCGGAGCCAACCGTCCGGCTGAGCGGCCTCGTCACGGGGACGCCCGGCGGCGTGCCGACCAATCGCCCGGTGGCGGGCGCAACCGTCGATATCTTCCGCGTCGATCCTGAAACCGGAGAGCGCAAGGGCGGTGCGCTGCACAGCGCGAAGACCGGCGCCGACGGCCGCTGGGGGCCGGCGCAGGTCGATCCCGCCTGGTCGCTCGAATTCGTCCTGGCATCGCCCGAGATGCCGACGACGCATATCTACCGCTCGCCGTTCCCACGCTCATCCGACGTCGTGCATTTGCGCGCCGCGCGTCCGCTCGGGCCGGCCGACAAGGACGCAGGAGCTGTCGTGATCATGTCGCGGCCGAGGGGCTATTTCGGCCTGCCGCGGGACGTGGTGCTGTTCGACGGCAAGGAGCCGGCCGACGTCAAGCCGGGCGTGCCCACGGATGCGGCAGCAACCCTGCGGCTTCCCGCCAGCGAGGTTGGGCGTAACATCGTGGCCGAGTTCGGCGAAGAACGAATTGTGGCGCGCGCCTGGCCCGCCCAGGAGAACAGGATTGCGGTCGCCGAGCTGACTTACTAGCTATTTGCCTGCGTCACATCTTGCGGGAGAGCGCCATGAACATCGCCAGCGTGCGCAGGCCCATCATCCCCCCGGCTCCCCCGCGTGCGCCCGACGACATGTCGTTCTTCGGCCGGCTTGCCGTGATCCGGCACAACATGATCGCAACCTGGGGGCAGCCCGCCTATGAGGAAGAGGTCATCAAGGGCCGCTTCTTCCTCCGCAACAGCTTCATCCTGAACCAGCCGGATGCGATCCGGCACGTCCTGCTCAACAATTACGAGAACTATACGCGCACGCCGGCGGGCATCCGCATGCTCCGCCCGGTGCTGGGCGACGGACTTTTGATCGCGGAAGGTCATTCCTGGACGTTCCAGCGCCGCACGCTCGCGCCGGCCTTCACGCCGCGCGCCACCGCCAACCTCGTGCCGCACATGACGGCGGTGCTCGACGAGACCATTGCGAAGCTCGATACGCAGACGGGCGCGCCGGTCGATCTGCGCGAAATCATGCAGCGCATGACGCTGGAGATCGCCGGGCGCACGATGTTCTCGTTCGGCATGGACCGGCACGGCGCGACCTTGCGCAATTTCATCATGGAATATGCGTCCCGGCTGGGACGGCCCTACTTCCTCGACATGCTGCTGCCGGTGTCGTGGCCGAGCCCGATGGATTTTGCCCGCGCCCGTTTCCGCAAGCGCTGGACCGAGTTCGTCGCGATGCTGATCGCCGAGCGGCGCGCTGCCGGCAAGAAGGACGGCGCGCCGCCGCGTGACCTGTTCGATCTCATGGACGCGGCGCGCGATCCGGAAACCGGCAAGGGCTTTTCCGACGAGCAGCTCGTCGACGAGGTCGCGACCATGATCCTGGCGGGTCACGAGACCACGGCGACGGCGCTGTTCTGGGCGCTCTATCTGCTCGCGCTCGATCCGGACACGCAGGAGGAGGTGGCGTCCGAGACAAGCGGCGAGCATCTCGACAGCATGGCCGACATCGATCGCCAGAAATTCACCCGCGCGGTGATCGACGAGACCATGCGGCTCTATCCTCCGGCCTTCCTGGTCGCGCGCGCCGCACGCGAAAAGGACAATGCGGCCGGCGTCGAGATCGGCAAGGGCGACATCATCATGATCGCGCCCTGGCTTTTGCACCGGCACGAGAAGCTGTGGGATCAGCCGAACGCGTTCATTCCAAAGCGCTTCATGTCGACGGAGGCGCCGGATCGCTTCGCCTATCTGCCGTTCGGCGCAGGTCCGCGCGTCTGCATCGGCGCGCCGTTTGCCCAGGCTGAATCCGTGCTGGCGCTGGCCCGGCTGATCGGCGCGTTCCGCGTCGAGCTCGCCGATCAGGCGAATCCCGTGATCCCGCTCGGTGTCGTCACGACCCAGCCGGACCACTCACCCATGTTCCGTATCACCCGTCGGTGACAGGCGATTGCCTGGCCGATGGCGTGATTCAACCAGCAGAGTCCCGCCATGAGCGACATCCAGGCCCAGTTCTCCGTTCTGAAGCAGACCGCTGACACGAAGGTGGTCGATGCGATTGCGCGTCTGATCGAGAACGGCGAGGATCACGAGCTCAACCGCGTCAATGTCCTCGACTTCGCCACGCAGCATGCCGTCGACGAAGAGCGCGCGATCTCGGCCTTCCTGCACGCGGCGCGGCTCGGGCTGTTCGATCTCGGCTGGAACGTGCTGTGTCCGGGCTGCGGCGGCGTGCTCGGTGCCCACACGACGCTGAAGGCGCTCAAGCCCGACGACTATCACTGCGCGCTCTGCGCATGCGGCTACAAGGCCTCCGTCGACGATCAAGTCGAGGTCTCCTTCACCGTGAATCCGCGCGTCCGGCGCATCGCGGCGCACGATCCCGATACGCTGCCGGTGTGGGAGTATTTCAAGCAGGTGTTCTGGAGCTCCGGCGTCGACTTCAACAAGGACTCGTTCGCGACCCTGGCGAACGAGGTGACGCTGGATACGATGGAGTTGCCGGCCGGTGAGAAGGCGACCATGTCGCTGCAGCTGCCGAGCGACTTCGTCATCATCTTCGAGCCGGTCACGCACGCGGCCCATTTCATCGACGTCCAGGGCGAACCGACCAGGGATCGCCAGCAGCTCGCCATCATGTACAACAAGGTGCAGGCCCCGACCGGGACCACGACCATGCGGCCGGGCCCGCTGCGGCTGTCGCTGGAGAACCAGGCCGGCGTGCGCGTGCTGCCGTCGGTGTTCATCGCGGCCGAGGCGCTCCACCATCTGATCGGCAAACGCAAGCCGTTCCTCACCGCCAAGCGGATGCTGTCGAACCAGACCTTTCGGGATGTGTTCAAGGCGGACAATCTCAGTCTCGACCAGCGGCTCCAGATCACGTCGCTGACCTTCCTGTTCACCGATCTGAAGGGCTCGACCGCGCTCTACGAGCGCGTCGGCGATCTCGCCGCCTTCGATCTGGTGCGCGCGCATTTCCATGCGCTGCTCGAGATCATTTCCTCCGAGAAGGGCGCGGTGGTGAAGACGATCGGCGATGCCGTGATGGCGACCTTCGTCCGTCCCGAGCATGCCATCGTCGCGGGCCTGCGGATGCGCTCGGCGATGGACGAGCTCAACAAGCGGCGCGGCACCGACGATCTCATCGTCAAGATCGGCATCCATGAAGGCCCCTGCCTCGCGGTGATGCTCAACGAGCGGCAGGATTATTTCGGCCAGACCGTCAACATTGCCGCCCGCGTGCAGAGCCTGTCGACCGCGCAGGAGATCCACATCACCGGCCCGGTGCTCGATGCGCCCGCGGTTGCCGAGGTGCTGGAGCAGCGCGCGATCAAGCCGATCCAGAAACAAGCGGCACTTCGCGGCATCGCCGACAAGATGGTGGTGTACGAGATTCCGTGAGCCTCAGGCGGTCATTCCGGGTTCGCGCTTTGCGCGCCCCGGAATGACCGTGAACAGATTGCCGAAACGTAATGCAGCGCGCGGAACTGACGCACGTTGCGCCGGTTGAGTTTCCTGCTCATATAATGCTAACGGCCGCGCCTCGCGGCTGTATCGATTTCGGTAGGACCTTATGCTCGACGGCCTGCGCCAATTCATCGCCGACATTGTCGCCCCCCATGACCAGAACCGCACGTTCGGGGACAGCGATTATCGGTTGGCGGCCACCGCGCTGCTGGTCCACGTGGTCTCGCTGGACGGTCAGCCGAGCGCGGCCGAGCAGCGCAAGCTGCACAGCCTGATCGAAAGCCATTTTGGGCTCGATCGCGGCACTGCGGATCGTCTGATCGCGGACGCCACCCAGGTCGAGGGCGAGGCGGTGGACCTCTATCACTTCACCAGCGTGATCATGCGCTCGCTCGACGAAGAGGGCCGCAAGCGCATCGTCCGGATGATGTGGGAGCTGGTCTATGCCGACGGCCAGGTCTCCGAATTCGAAGACAACGTCGTCTGGCGCGCCTCCGATCTGCTCGGGATCTCCCAGCGCGACCGGATCGACCTGAAGCATACGGTGGCGGAGCACGCCGGTGGTCAGGTGAAGGACAGCGCCGTCGGCGGCTGATCCGCGCAAGCCGGCGGACCGCCGGTTGTACGGATCACATGACGAAACTTTAATGTACGTGCCGGCAGTCCGGATTCGTCCGTAAATACCCGGTTTTTCTGCTCCCCCTGTCGCCCGCTCAGGCCGCCATGCGGCCGACGCCGCTTGCCTGACGCGCACGGCTTATGCTCTCGTTCCGTCATTGCGTGGCCAAAAACTTCAATTCAAGAGACTTCGATCGTGGCTGAGCGGGTAACGTTGATCACCGGTGCTTCGGCAGGCATAGGTGCGGAGCTGGCGCGCGTGTTTGCCGCCAATGGACATCGCCTCGCATTGACGGCGCGGCGCGCGGATCGATTGGAGGCGCTCGCGAACGAGCTCGCCGCCAAGGGCGGCAAGAAGCCGATCGTGATCGCCTGCGATCTCAGGAACCCGGACGCCGGCGAGACGATCGCGGCCGCGCTCGCCGCTGAAGGCGTCGAGCTCGACCACCTCGTCAACAATGCCGGTTTTGGCGTGTTCGGCGACGCCATCGAGCGCGATCGCGACGAGCAGGTCGGGATTGTCGATGTCAACGTGCGGGCTCTGACGGATTTGTCGCTGCGTTTCGCCGATCAGCTCATCAAGAACAAGGGCGGTCTTCTCAACGTCGGCTCGGTCGCGGGCTTCCTGCCTGGCCCCGGCATGGCCGTCTATTATGCGTCCAAGGCCTACGTGATTTCCTTCACCGAAGCGCTGCGGGCGGAGCTCGCGCCGCGCGGCGTTCGCGTCACCGTGCTTTGCCCGGGTCCGGTGCCCACCGAATTCCAGGCACGCGCCGGCGTCGGCTCCGGACATGATACGGCCCTGCTCAATGTTTCGGCCGCCGATGTCGCGCAGGAGGCCTATCGTGGCCTGATGGCCAACAAGCGGGCAGTGCTGCCCGGTCTGGGCATCAAGATTGTGCCCTTTGCGCTGCGCTTTTTCCCGCGAGGCTTCATCCTGGCCGCCACCAGTCGGTTCCAGAGGCAGAGGCATTAGATCTCGAGGCTCCCGTATTGGCCCGGAGCTTGCTTCGGTTTCGATGTGTGCGCGAACTCACACGAAATTAACGATCGCTTAGTTATGCTGGCGGTCTGAACCGATAGCACTCGCAGAGGCCATGTCGTTCCGGACGGACAGGTTTGGTGGCGCAGAGGTGGTGCCCTTCCCGAGAAGGACGCCAAGCGCCGTCGCCTCCGAAACCCAATTGCCGGTTCTGATCATCCTGCACCAGGAATCCTCGACGCCGGGCCGTGTCGGCAATGCGCTTCGTGCGCTTGGCCATCGGCTGGACATCCGCCGTCCCCGCTTCGGCGATCCCCTGCCCGAGACGCTCGATCAGCATGCCGGCGCGGTCGTCTTCGGCGGTCCGATGAGCGCCAATGATTCCGACGCCTATATTCGCCGCGAGATCGACTGGATCGAAATTCCGCTCCGCGAGCAGCGGCCGTTCCTCGGCATCTGCCTTGGTGCCCAGATGCTGGCGATGCAGCTCGGCGCCCGCGTCGCGCCCCATGCGGATGCGCTGACCCAGATCGGTTACTACCCGATCCGCCCGACCGCCGCGGGCCACGCGCTCTGCCCGGCCTGGCCGGCCCATGTCTATCACTGGCATCGCGAGGGATTCGAGCTGCCTGTCGGCGCAGAGTTGCTTGCAGAAGGTGACGATTTTCCGGTGCAGGCGTTCCGCACCGGCAACGCCTTCGGCGTGCAGTTTCATCCCGACGTGACCTACGCGATGATGCATCGCTGGACCACGCGCGGTTATGACGGCTTCAGCGCGCCCGGTGCGCGGCAGCGACATCATCATTTCGCCGATCGTGCCGTATACGATGTCGCAGAGCGCGCCTGGCTCGACCATTTCATCAACGGCTGGCTGGCGCGCCGGCCGGTGCTGGCGCAAGCCGCCGAGTGATCCGCGCGTTCGCGCGAAGCCCTTGCCTCATCCCTGAATATGCTAGGCTCGCTCCCAACGAGCGCGCGCGAAATTGCGCCGGAAAGCAAAGGGAGAGCGTCATGGCCTACGAGCACATTCTTTATGAGGTCAGCGACAAGATCGCGACCATCACGCTCAATCGTCCCGACCGCATGAATGCGTGGACGCCGACCATGGAGCGCGACGTGCGCCATGCGATGGAAGCGTCGAGCGCCGATGACAATGTCCGCGTCATCATCATCACCGGCGCGGGCCGCGCCTTCTGTGCCGGCGCCGACATGGATGCGCTGAAGGGGCTCGATCCCGATGACGTCCGGCGCGCGTCGAACCTGCCGCCGTTCGACATGAACCGGCGTCCGGACTGGCAGACGCGCTACGGGTTCTATCCGTCGATCAAGAAGCCTGTGATCGCCATGCTCAACGGTGCCACGGCCGGCATCGGGCTGGTGCACGCGCTCTATTGCGACCTGCGCTTTGCCGCCGACAACACGGTGTTCACGACGGCCTTCGCGCGGCGCGGCCTGATTGCCGAGCACGGCATCAGCTGGATGCTGCCGCGCATCGTCGGTCATGCGAACGCGATGGATCTGCTGCTCTCGGCGAGGCGCGTGCCGAGCGACGAGGCGTTGCGGATCGGCCTGGTGAACCGGCTCTGCCCGCCTGACAAGCTCCGCGAGGAGACCTATGCCTATGCACGCGATCTCGCCGATTTCGTCTCGCCGAGCGCGATGGCCGTGATCAAGCGCCAGCTCTACGAGGTGCCGTTCCAGACGCTCGCGGAGGCAACGATCGAAGCCAACCGGGAGATGATGGTGGCGCTGGGTGGCAGCGATTTCCGGGAGGGGGTGGCGAGCTTCATGGAGAAGCGGCCGCCGAGGTTTACGGGGAGGTAGGGGGATTGTTCCTCAACCAGTCCGTCTTCGCCCTTTGGGCTTCGCCGGACACCACGCTTCACCCTTCGGGCTCCTCGTGGCTGCGCCACGCGTAGCCCGAAGGGCGAAGCGTGGTGGAGCCAGGCGGGATCGAACCGCCGACCTCGTCATTGCGAACGACGCGCTCTCCCAGCTGAGCTATGGCCCCGTTTGCTGGCCACTCTGGTGAATGCGGCCGACAACCGGGCGCCATTTAAGTCTCCGCCAAGGTCAAGTCAAGGACGGGTGTAAGGCGGTTTTAGCCATTCGGGGTGCCGACTTCCCTTGTTTGGGCGGGGGGGAACCGATATCTAGCAAAAGGCGTCAATCCCGACCGCAGCCAGCGTTTCAAAAGCCAGAGTCTTCAAAAGCCAGAGCCCTGAAAAATCATGCGTGCCGTTCTCGACATCGTCATCATCGTGCTCGACCTCTACGTCTGGCTGCTGATCGCCTCCGCGATCCTGTCCTGGCTGATCGCTTTCAACGTCGTGAACACCCGCAACCAATTCGTGTCGGCGGTGGCGGAGTTCCTGTACCGGATCACCGAGCCGGTGCTGGCGCCGATTCGCAACTTCCTGCCTAGTCTCGGCGGTCTCGACATCTCGCCGATCATCCTGATCCTGCTCATCATGTTCATCGAGCGGGTGATCCTGTACTACATCTACCCGAACGTGATCTGAGCGGGCTGGAGCCCTTGGTTGCCAACGAAGCTTGCAAGGAACCCTGGCGTTACTCGGCCGCGGGAATCAGCATCGCGCTGCGGGTGACGCCGCGCGGCGGTCGCGACGGCATCGACGGAATCGAGCAACTGGCCGACGGCCGCAGCGTGCTCAAGGTGCGGGTGCGCGCCATCGCCGATGGCGGCGAGGCCAACAAGGCTGTTTTGGTCCTGCTGGCGAAATCGCTGGGCGTCCCCAAGGCCGGCGTAAAGCTCCTGTCCGGAGCCACCTCGCGGCTGAAGCAGATCGCGATCGACGGCGATCCGGCACGGCTCGGCGAAGCCCTGCGCCAGCTCGTCTCGGCCCAATCGAAAGACTGAGGGAACTGACATGACCGCCAAGATTATCGATGGAAAAGTCATCGCCGCGGAACTTCGGGCCCGCGTCGCTGAGGAGGTCGCCCGCGTCAAGCGCGAGCACAATCTGGTGCCGGGGCTCGCGGTCGTGCTGGTCGGCAGCGACCCCGCCAGCGAGGTTTATGTCCGCTCCAAGCACACCCAGACCCAGGCCGCCGGCATGGCCTCGTTCGAGCACAAGCTGCCGGCCGACGTCTCGCAGGCAGATCTCCTGGCACTGGTTGCAAAGCTCAACCGCGATCCGGCCGTGCACGGCATTCTGGTGCAACTACCGCTGCCGAAGGGGCTGAACACCGAAGCCGTCGTCAACGCCATCGACCCCGCCAAGGACGTCGACGGGCTGCATCCGAACAATGCCGGCCGGCTCGCCGGCGGTTTCGAGGCGCTGTCGCCCTGCACGCCGCTCGGCTGCATCATCCTGACCAAGAGCGTGCACGCTTCGCTGGAAGGCAAGAATGCCATCGTCATCGGCCGCTCCAACCTGGTAGGCCGCCCGCTGGTGCAATTGCTGCTGAACGAGAACGCCACGGTGACGATCGCGCATTCGCGCTCGCGTGACCTGCCCGGGCTCGTGAAGCAGGCCGATCTCGTCTATGCCGCGGTCGGAAGACCTGAGATGGTGCGCGGCGACTGGCTGAAGCCGGGTGCGACCGTGATCGACGTCGGCATCAACCGGATTCCAAAGGACGACGGCAAGACGCGCCTCGTCGGCGACGTCGCCTATCAGGAAGCGCTTGGGGTTGCCGGCGCGATCACGCCGGTGCCGGGCGGCGTCGGTCAGATGACGGTGGCGTGCCTGCTGGTCAACACGCTGCGTGCGGCCTGCGCGATCGCCGAGCTGCCGAAGCCGGCGGTGTAGCCAAACTCTCGTGCCTCGGACGCAGCGCAGCGTGAAACGATGCGCTGCGGAGCCGGGGCCCAGCGGCAGCATGGGTCCCGGCTCTGCGACGCGTCACACCGGACGATGCTACGCATCGCCGGGACATGCCGCATCGCGTCCGGGACACCAAAGCTCAGCCCTTCTTCTTCTTCTCGCGATCCATGCCTTCGAGGATCAGCTTGTGCGCATCCTCCGGGCCGCCCCAGCGCAGGATCTTCACCCATTTGCCCTTCTCGAGATCCTTGTAGTGCTCGAAGAAGTGCTGGATCTGCTGCAGCGTGATGTCGGGCAGGTCGGAGTACGACTTCACCTTGTCGTAGCGCTGCGTCAGCTTCGACGACGGCACCGCCAGAATCTTCTCGTCGCCGCCGGCTTCGTCTTCCATGAACAGCACGCCGACCGGGCGCACGCTCATGACGGCGCCGGGAATGATGGCGCGGGTATTGATGATCAGGACGTCGCAGGGGTCGCCGTCATCCGACAAAGTATGCGGGATGAAGCCGTAGTTACCGGGGTAACGCATCGGCGTGTAGAGGAAGCGGTCGACCACCAGCGTGCCGGCTTCCTTGTCCATCTCGTATTTGATCGGTTCGCCGCCCACGGGGACTTCGATGAGGACGTTGACTTCGTGTGGTACGTTTTTCCCGATCGAGATCGCATCGATACGCATTGAAGGCTCCGTTGTTGCCGAGGTAAAATCGCGCCCGGCAGCGATTTTGGCGCTGTCATACGCGGGCTTGGCCCGCTGATCCATCGCGTTTTTGTGAAATAATGAATCCGGAAATCACCGGCTCAAAGGCAGCGGTATCGACGGAAGGGAAACGCTGCCAGATCAGCTTTCAGCAGCTCAATTGGTCCAAGCGAAGGCAACCTTGTCGAGCGATTTCGGCCCGAACCGCTCCGAGGAGCGCGCCACCATACGGCCCCCCAGCGCCCGGTAGAACTCGGTCGCGGGGTCGTTGTCCGAGAGCGCCCACACCACCATGCTCTTCAGTCCGCTCTGCATCAGGTCGCGGCGGGCAGAGGCGAACAGGCGGCGGCCGAAGCCGAGGCCCTGAAATTCGGGACGTAGGTAAAGCTCGTAGATCTCGCCGTCGAAATGCAGGCTGCGGGCACGGTTGCGGCCGTAATTGGCGTAGCCCGCGATCTTGTCGCCGAACACCAGCACGCTGACGCGGCTGCCCTTGCGGATCGCGCTGTCCCACCATTGCGGGCCGCGGCGGTTGATGAGCTTTTCCAGCTCGGCGCCGGGAATGATGCCCTGATAGGCGGAGCGCCAAGCCTCGTCATGAGTAGACGCCACCGCAGTTGCATCTGCAGCTTTGGCCGGCCGGACCTCGATCAGGGTTGTGCTCATGGGCGCAATCAAACCAAGTCGCCGCGCCGGCGGCAAGACCTATCGTTAATTATCGGTTAACGTGTGGACTTTGTGCATCAGTATCTGAACCATGTTGTACCGAAAAAAGACAGGACGCCGACTCGAGTGGCACAGGCGTGCCCTGCGTCGGTGCAAAACTCCCACTGCGGCAACGAATGAACGGCAATGGCAACGCAGAAAGTCCGCCGATACTGATTCGTTCCTACTAGTCTGATTGTCGCTGTTCTCGCCTCCGGCCATTCATGCGGCTCCTCAACATCCTCGCGCTCCTGACTCTGCTGGCCTTGCCGACTGCGCCGCCTCTGTGCGCTCAGGTCACGTTTGGTCCATCGGGCGAGGAGGGCGAGCCGCTTCGCCGACAAGCGTGGCTTGTGCCGTCGCCGGATACCGACATTGCTGCGCGTGCCCTTCTGTTTCGCCCCGCCGGCGCAGGGCCGTTCCGGCTTGCGGTCGTCGCACACGCCTCGACGCAGAACGTATTGCGTCGAGCGCAAATGCCGCAGCCGGAATATCGTCCGCTCGCCGCCTATCTCGTCGCGCGCGGTTTTGCCGTGCTGGTGCCGGAGCGGCTCGGCCATGGTGCGACCGGCGGCCGCTATGTCGAGGACCAGGGCGGCTGTGACGAGGCGGACTATGCCCGTTCGGGCCGTGCGACGGCCGAGCAAATCCGGCTCGCGCTGGAGTTCTTGCGAAAGCAGGATTTCATTCGCAAGGAGACCGCCATCGTGATCGGCCATTCCGCCGGCGGTTGGGGCGCGCTGGCGCTCGCCAACGCCGATCCGCAAGCGATCTCCGCGATCACGGTGTTTGCCCCCGGGCGCGGCGGCCATGCCAATGACGAGCCGAACCGGATCTGCGCGCCACACACGCTGCTTGCTGCTGCAGCGGAGTTCGGCAAGGCGGCGCGCATTCCCGTCACCTGGCTCGTCGCGGCCAATGACAGCTATTTCTCGCCGGCATTTTCGAAGAGTCTGGCGGACGCGTTTCGCGGTGGCGGCGGCAAGGTCGACTTCCGCATCCTGCCGGCCGTCGGCAGCGAGGGCCATTGGATGATCGAGACTGAAGCTGGTGTCAAAGGCGCAAGGACTGAGCTCGATCGTGTGCTGAACCAGCCTACGGCGCCTGTGATGCGACGGGATAGCCGCTGATGCCTAGATGGCCCGATGACGACGTGATCCTGTTCGACGGCGTCTGCATCTTCTGCTCGCGCTGGGTCCGCTTCGTCGCGCAGCGCGACACGGTGAAGCGGTTTCGCTTCACGCCGATCCAGTCGGCGTACGGAGCCCGGCTCGCGCGGACGTTCGACATCGATCCCGATGATCCCGACACCAACGCGGTCGTCCACGGCGGCGAAGTGTTCATGAAGTCAGACGCCGCGCTGACCGTGCTCTCGCTGCTTCCCGGCTGGGGCTGGGTGTGCGCGTTGTTCGCCGTGCCGAAACCGCTGCGGGACTTCGTTTACAGCCTCATCGCCCGCAACCGCTATCGCATCTTCGGCAAGTATGACGCGTGCTTCGTGCCGGATGCGGATTTGCGAAGCCGGGTGATCGAGTAGCCACGTCATTGCGAGCGCAGCGAAGCTACAGCTTCCCGATTGCCGCCAGTACTTCCTTCGCCGCCCGTTCGCCGCTGTCGCGCGCGCCATGCGCGGTCGTGAAGAATTCCGGCGATGTCGCTTCTCCCGCGAAGAACAACCGTCCATCCACCGGCGCGGCCAGCACGGCGCGATCGCCGGCGTGGCCGGGCAGCGCATGCGAATAGGAGCCTCGCGCGAACGGATCATGCGCCCAGCGCGACTCCGCGAGCGGCTTCAGCTTGCGGCGGATGTCGTTGCCGAGAAAGCCGGCAATCTCGTCGATGCTGTGCGCGGCGATGGCGCCGTCGCCGGAATCTTCCAGCGCGCGTGCAAAGCTGCCGCCGAAGAAGCCTTCGACGCAGGGTTGGCCGAATGGGCGGATGTGGTAGGTGCCCATCGCGGTGCGCATGGTGGCGCCGCGTAAGTTTGCTTCCTTGGGAAAGGCTTCGGCGTCATCGAGCGCGAGCGTCACCTTGTCGTCGACGCCGAGCGGCAGGCCGGCTGCTGCGTCGACCTTGGACGGTAACGGCGGCGAAAAGCGGATCGTCTCATCGGCGATCAGGTTGGTCGGCACGGTGACGATCACCTTGTCCGCGGTCAGCGTGCCCTGCGAGGTTTCGAGGCGGATGCGTCGGTCGGCATGATCGATCAGCGCGACGTTGCAGTTCAACGCCACCGGGCAGGGCGCGCCGTAGGCGGCGACCAGCGCGCCATAGCCGCGGCGGACGCGCCAGTTGAGACCAGAGTCCTCATAGGCGTCCCAGTCCAGCGTCGACATGTCCTTGAGTTCGCAGCCGTTGATGTAAGTCGAGATCGCGTCGATCATGGGATTCCAGCGATTGCCCACCTCGAGGCTCCGGCTCGCAGGCTCGTCCTTGCCCTTCTGCGCGGCTTCCCAGAGGCGCTCATAGAACTCGTCCATCGCACGCATGAAATCGTCGCGCTCGCCCTGCGGAAACGCGTTGCCATAGGCGCGCTCGCGCCAGGGCGGCAGGTCCTTGTTGAGCTCGAAACCGAGTCGCTGCGCAATCGAAACGAAGGAGTTCTTGTCCGCCGAGTGCAGCCAGCCGCAGCCGACGTCGAAGGTGACGTCAGGTGAGGCCTGTACGGTCCAGGCGCGGCCGCCGAGCCTGTTACGCGCCTCCAGCACGATGGTGGAGAGGTCGGAGCCCGCCAGCGCGTGTGCAGCGCCGAGGCCTGCGGTACCGGCGCCGACGATTGCGACGTCCACGGAGGAGGGGAGGGAGGTCATGGCCGGGCTCTAGCACGTCTGTGATGCGCGCTGAAGCCGGACAGATGAACGGTCTCCTAGGGTGGGCAAAGGCGCTCTCGCGCCGTGCCCACCATCGTCGTCCAAAACTTCAAATGGTGGGCACGCTACGCTTTGCCCACCCTACGGCGCTGCGTTCGGGGCACGAGAGCGGTGGCCTTACGCCACCGCTTCCTTGGACTTCTCTGCGCGCTTGCGCTCGTTCGGGTCGAGATGCTTCTTGCGCAGGCGGATCGACTTCGGAGTGACCTCGACGAGCTCGTCGTCCTCGATATAGGCGAGCGCCTTCTCCAGGGTCATGCGGATCGGCGGGGTCAGGCGCACGGCTTCGTCCTTCGAGGTCGTGCGGATGTTGGTGAGCTGCTTGCCCTTGAGCACGTTGATCTCGAGATCGTTGTCGCGGGTGTGCTCGCCGACGATCATGCCCTTGTAGACCTTCCAGCCCGGCTCGATCATCATCGGGCCGCGGTCTTCCAGCTTGAACATGGCGTAGGCCACGGCTTCGCCCTGGTCGTTGGAGATCAGCACGCCGTTGCGGCGGCCCTGGATCTCGCCCTTGTACGGCGCGTAGCCGTGGAACAGGCGGTTCATGATCGCGGTGCCGCGGGTGTCGGTGAGCAGCTCGCCCTGATAGCCGATCAGGCCGCGGGTCGGCGCGTAGAACACCAGGCGGAGGCGGTTGCCGCCGGACGGCTTCATCTCGACCAGCTCGGACTTGCGCTCGCTCATCTTCTGCACGACGACGCCGGAGTGCTCCTCGTCGACGTCGATCACGACTTCCTCGATCGGCTCCAGGGTGGCGCCGGTGGCTTCGTCCTTCTGGAACACGACGCGCGGACGCGACACCGAGAGCTCAAAACCCTCGCGGCGCATGGTCTCGATCAGGATCGCGAGCTGCAATTCGCCGCGGCCTGAGACTTCCATCGCGTCCTTGTCGGAGGCTTCGACGACGCGCAGCGCGACATTGCCTTCGGCCTCGCGCAAGAGACGGTCGCGGATCATGCGGCTCGTCACCTTGTCGCCTTCGGTGCCGGCGAGCGGGGAATTGTTGACGATGAACGACATCGACACGGTCGGCGGATCGATCGGCTGGGCCGGCAGCGGCACCTCGACGGTCGGATCGCAGAAGGTGTCGGCGACGGTGCCCTTGGTCAGGCCGGCAATCGCGACGATGTCGCCGGCTTCGGCTTCCTCGAGCGGCGTGCGCTCGAGGCCGCGGAACGCCAGGATCTTGGTGATGCGCCCGGATTCGACCAGCTTGCCCTCGGCGTTGAGCACCTTGACCTGCTGGTTCGGCTTGAGGATGCCGGAGGAGATACGGCCGGTGATGATGCGGCCGAGATAGGGGTTGGCCTCCAGGATGGTGCCGATCATCCGGAACGGACCTTCCTCGACCGTCGGCGGCGCGACGTGACGCAGGATCAGGTCGAACAGCGGCTCCATGCCCTTGTCCTTCGGACCCTCCGGGCTGTCGGCCATCCAGCCCTGCTTGGCCGACCCGTAGAGGATCGGGAAGTCGAGCTGCTCCTCGCTGGCGTCGAGCGCGGCGAACAGGTCGAACACCTCGTTGATGACTTCGGTCGGGCGCGCGTCGGGGCGGTCGACCTTGTTGATGACGACGATCGGCTTGAGGCCGACCTTGAGCGCTTTGGAGACCACGAATTTGGTCTGCGGCAGCGGGCCTTCGGCAGCGTCGACCAGCACCAGGGCGCCGTCCACCATGTTCAGGATGCGCTCGACCTCGCCGCCGAAATCGGCGTGGCCGGGGGTGTCGACGATGTTGATGCGGGTGTCCTTCCACTGCACCGAGGCCGCCTTGGCCAAGATGGTGATGCCGCGCTCGCGCTCCAGATCGTTGGAGTCCATGGCGCGGTCGGTCACCTTCTGGTTCTCGCGGAACGTGCCGGACTGCTGGAGGAGTTTGTCGACCAGGGTCGTCTTGCCGTGGTCGACGTGAGCGATGATGGCGACGTTACGGAGGTTCATGAGTGAGCTTCTTTGCGTTCGAACAATGGGTTAAGCGCGATCTCGCCGGTCGGACCGGGACCTCTTCTCGAAACAACGCTGGAAGACTGGAAACGGGGCGCTTTCCGCCCAAAAAGGAAGCCCGGCCATATCGACCGGGCAGCCTACGCGTTGCGGCGCAATATATGCAAAAACCGCCAAAAAACAATGCGTTCTTTGCCCGTTGGTTGACTGAATTTTGTCCGGGAATCTCCGGGGGTTAAGGCTGGGTCCCGGGATGGATAGGGGCCTTTCGTCCCTTGATAGCTGCCCAGATCAGGGCGGCCCCGCCGATCCCCACGACGAGGCCCAGAAAGACCAGCGGCGCGATGTCCGAGGCGATCCTGCCATCCTCGAACACCGACATTCCGCCGAAGAGCAGCGCACAGGCGCCCGGCAGCAGCATGAGGACCCCGAAAATCGCCATCAGTGCGGTCAGGCAGCCGCTGCGCTTTTCCGTCGGGGCAGGAGGGGGACCCGGGGGCGCCGGTGGCGGCGTGTCGCTGATGCTCATGCCTGCAAGACTCCTTCATTCGCCTGCGCGGCCAGCGCGGCGCGGATGCCGTCGATCTTGCCGTTGCGGTAGAACAGATTGTAGGTGTCGAACGGAATGATCGCGCCCTGCTCCGTCACGAAATGGATGCAGCTGCGCTTGACGTTGCCGACGCAGAAATTGAAGCGATCGAGAAACTGCACGATGGTGACGCGGAACACGTTCTCGTAAGAGAGCCCTTCCGGCACCTGAAAGCTCGGCAGGCAGCACAGCAATTCGCAGACGCGCTCGGACGTGTTGAGCGGCCCCGATGACAGTGAGAACAGATCGACGAACTTCTCCCGCAGCACCGGATATTTCTCCGGGCTGATCGTATTGGGCATCACCGCAACCAGCTGTTCCTGCGGAATCAGCGAGGTCAGCGGCAGCACCTTCTCGCCATTGCGCAGGCCGTAGCCGATCGAGATGCTTTCGGGATTGCAGGGCAGCGGGATCATGTCCTTGTCGCCGAACACGCCGGTCTCGATCACGCGCTTGCGGATCTCCGACAGCATGATGCGGTCGGTTTTCTCATCGAAATTCTCGTTGCGGCCGGCGTCCTGCACCGGCTGCAACGTGACGCCGCGCACGCATGTCCACGTCAGGGCGTGGCGGACGATGTCGCCGATCTCGGAGTCATTGACGCCGCGCTTGATGGTCGCGACCAGCGTGGTCGACACGCCAAAATGCTCGAGATTTTCCAGTGCCTGCTGGCGGATTTTTCGCAAATCCGCGCCGCGCAGATCGATCAGCGCATCGCGCTGCAGTGAATCGAACTGGAGATAGACCTCCAGCCCGCGCCTGTTCTCGGCGAGCCGCGCCACGAAATCCTTTTCGCGAGCGATGCGCAGGCCGTTGGTGTTGATCATGACGTGGCGGATCGGGCGGGCGCGCACGGCATCCAGGATCGCGAAGAAATCAGGATGCAGCGTCGGCTCGCCGCCGGAAATCTGCACGAGGTCGGGCTCGCCTTCACTGGCGACCAGCGCGTCGAGCATCTTCTCCACTGTCGCAAGAGGGGTGAATTTCGTCCGCGCCGGCGAGGATTCGGCGAAGCAGACCGGGCAGGTGAGATTGCAGTGCTCGGTGATCTCGATCAGCGCCAGGCAGGAATGCTGCTCGTGGTCGGAACAGAGACCGCAATCATAGGGACAGCCGAATTCGGTGCGCTGCTGGAATTGCAGAGGCCGGTCGCCGGGCTTGATGAAATCCTTGCACAGGCGCCAATAGGCGGCATCCGTCGACACCAGCGTCGACTGGACGCCGTGCTCCCTGCATCGCTTTTCGTACCAGACCTCGTTGTCCAGGATCTGGATCTTGGTCGGCACCAGCTTCAGGCAGGTCTCGCAAAGGGATTGGGTCTGGCCCCAAAAGATATAGGGACGCGACTTACGCAACGGCGCGTTCATGCATGGGTCTCGCTTTGGGCGCCGTCGCCAGCATGACGCCGGCGTAGAGCAAAATGGACAGTGACAGCAGGTGAAACAGGGTGAAGGGACCGATCAGCGTGCCGTAGGGCTTGAGGAATTCCCACAGGAAGCGTTGCGCTCCATAATAGACGAGAACCAGGTAGAAACCATTGGTGATCACAAAGGCATTCCGGTTCACGACCGCCAGCATATAGGGCAGCGCGAATACGGCCATGGCCGCGCTCTCGTAGAGCTGCACGGGATGGCGCAGAATGCCGTCGCCGAAATCATGGGCCCAGGGCAGCGCCGTCGGCGTGCCATAGGTGAAGTCGTCGAGGCCTGCGAAGTAGCAGCCGAGCCGGCCGATCGCGATGCCGAGCGCCAGCGGCAGCGCAAAACGGGCGCCGGTTCGCAGCGCGATCCCCGCGGACCATTTGTACAGCTCGATCGCCACGATGCCGCCGGCGATCGCGCCCTCGACCGAGCGCGCAATGCCGCTCTCGCCCGACAGCCACAGATTGGCGGAGCCGAACAGGTAGGCCCCGAGGCCCGCGCCGAACACCAGCGCGGCGATATAGGGTAGCTCGAAGGATTGCGCCGGAAACTGCAGGCGCTGTCGCGACAGCCAGTAGACGGCCGCCGCCGCCGCCAGCCAGGCTGCAATGTCGAAGAGAGTGTGAAGCAAAGCCCCGCTCATGCGGGGGATATTAGCCCAGGTTCCGGCCGTGCGGGATAGTGCGCTTGCTCGTTCTCCACGCCGGGGAAGCGAGGCGGATCGCTACCCGGCCTCCCGCTCCTCGGTCGGGTAGACGCCGCGCAGCACCTCTTCGAAATGCATTTTGACCGCGTCGTTGCACAGGCAGGCGCGAAGCCTCAGGCCGTCGCGATTGCGAACCAGGATCGATCCGCGCCTCGTGTCGAGAATCCGTTCCGCCTTGAACGACTGAAGCACGCGGCTGGCATAGGAGCGGCCAACGCCGAGCAGCGTCGCAAGCTGTTCGTGGGTCAGCGGCACGCTGTCCTCGTCGCCGGTCCGCTCCATCGCCGCCAAAATCCACTTGGCGGTCCGCTGTTCGATCGAATGGATTGCATTGCAGGCGGTCGACTGGAAGATCTGCGCCAGCATGCAATCGGCATAGCGGGCAAAGATGTTGCGCAGCGACGCCGAGCGCAGCTTGGCCGCTTCCAGCTTGGCGACATGAACGCGCGCAAACGGGCCGCCGAATTTCACGCAGATCCGGGTATAGGCCGGCAGGAATCCCTCGCTGACGATACCGCCCACCGCGCCTTCGCGGCCGACCAGGATGGTCTCGACGTCTCGGCCATCCTCGTTGGGGACGAGAAAGGTCGCGAGCGCCGGTCCGCAGGGGAAGTGGACGACCTGGACGTCGTCACCGGGGCTGTAGAGCAACTGGCCGGCTGCGGAGATTTCGACGGTCACGTGCGGTGCGAGCAGGGCGTAGTCTGCCTGGTTCAAACGCCGCAACAAATTGTTGGCCGGACGGCTCTCAACCTCGGCCGTCTTGCTGATACGCGCATCCATCGTGAACTCCCATCCTCCTTCCCACCTTAGCGAGTTCCTTGCATTCCCTGTGTGCACAAGTGGACAGACTGGAGAACGGCAATGTGGTGGGTTTCGTTCCAGGAACCCACCGATGCGCTGCGCGCAGGCATCGTGTCGCGGCAGTCCTGATCCGACCCCCCACACGCAAGATGCGATCATGGCACCCGCACTTTCCAATGGCTCAAGCTGGCCGGCCGATGTTCTGATCGTCGAAGACGACCCGATCATCGCGATCGATTTCGAGGACCGTCTGCTCGGGTTCGGGGTGACGGGCGTGCGGACCGTCGGGTCGGTGACGCAGGCGCTGGGCGCCATCGCCAAGCGTGCGCCCGATTTCGCGCTGCTCGATGTCGAGTTGATCCGCGAGACGAGCTTTGCGGTCGCGGAGCGGCTGGCTGCGCTGAAGATCCCGTTCGTCTTCGTTACCGGCTATGGCGCCGAGGCGCGCATTCCGCCTGAATTCTCCGGCCAGCCGCGGTTGCAGAAGCCCTGCTCGAGCGACGCGCTGGAGGCGGCGCTCAAGGTGCGCGCCCTCGATTAGCGATCAGGCCTGCTTTGGATCGAGCGTGGTCGACCACAGCGCGACGTCGGCGCGGTCGCGCAAGGTCACGGTCATCCGGCCCGAGGCGCCATCGATCTTGACGTGACCGAAGAACTGCATGCCGGCCGACGGCGGCAGGTTCTGGCTGTCCTTGCCCGGCGCCTTGACGAAGCGCACCTCGGGCCCAAACGTGTTGTCGAGCGCGTTCGGACCGAACGTGCCGGCGTGCAGCGGACCCGACACGAATTCCCAGAACGGCTCGAACTCCTGGAATTGCGCCTTGTTCGGATCGTAATAATGCGCGGCAGCGTAGTGCACGTCCGCCGTGAGCCACACCGTGTTGCTGATCGGTGCCATCTTGATGAAACGCAGGATGTCGGCGATCTCGAACTCGCGGCCGCGCACCGGGCCGTCGCCCTGCGCGATCGCTTCCGAGCCGCCCTTCGGCGTGTCCGACACGACGAGGCTGAGCGGCATGTCGGAGGCGATCACCTTCCAGGTCGCGTGCGAATTGAGCAGGCCGCGCTTGAGCCAGGCGATCTGGTCCGGGCCGAGGAAGTAGCTGGCGGGGCCGTAAGCGGTCTCGAGATTGGCGCCGTTCGGGCCGCGATAGCTGCGCTCGTCGAGCATGAACACGTCGAGATGCGGGCCGTAGGAGATCTGGCGATAGACCCGGCCCGGCTCAACGATGCTCTCGCGCATCGGATACATCTCGTGGAAAGCGCGGCCCGCGCGGGCGGCGAGCAGGGCGATGTCGCGCTCCTTGTAAGCCGCCGGCAATTCCTTCGACAGCGACCAGTTGTTGGTCGCCTCGTGGTCGTCCCATTGCACGAAGATCGGCACCTCCGCATTGAAGGCGCGGAGGTTTTCGTCGGTGAGATTGTATTTGTGCGCGGCGCGGTACTCGTCCAGCGTCTCGGCGACCTTGGCCTTCTCGGGGATGGTGACGTTCTTCCAGATCTTGCCGTCGGCGAGCTTCACCTCGGATTGAATCGGGCCGTCGGCGTAGATGGTGTCGCCCGAGTGCAGGAAGAAATCCGGACGGTGCTTGCGCATCGCCGAGAAGGTGAACATGCCGCCGTCATCGGGATTGATGCCCCAGCCCTGGCCGGCGACGTCCCCGCCCCAGACGAAGCTGACGTCGCGGCGGTCGGCCGGCGCGGTGCGGAAGCGGCCGACCACCGGCTCGCCCTCGATCGCGGTGTGGGAGAGATCTCGGAAGCGGACGCGGTAGAAGATGTCCTGTCCGCCCGGCAGGTTCTCGATCAGCATCTTCGCGGTGAAATCGCTCTCGGGGAGCGCCGCGATCGGCGGCAGCGCGCGGGCATCCCTGAAGGACTCGGTCGTCGCGACCTCGACCAGCATCTGCGATGGACGGTCGGTGCGCGCCCACACCACGCCGCTGTCCACCGTGACGTCGCCCGACTGCACGCCATGAGTGACCATCGACCGATCGGCGGCGCGCGAGAGATAGGGCATCGCCATCGTGCCGAGTGCACCGGCGCCGGTGGCGAGGAAGCGGCGGCGGGAGAATTTGATGTTCATGGGAGATGGCCCCGAGATCGCGTGAGGCGACCGCCCGGACGGCCGCTCCGATGGAGCCCGAACCTATATTGAGACAATGTGACGCAGCAATAACGCGCGCAGCGTTACGCGTTGCCGGCGGCCCTGAACTGCGCGCCTGCACGTTGCAGGTTCTGCGGCAGGCTGAACAGCACCGCCTTGCGGTCGGCAACGGCGGCGTGGAACTGGTCCAACGCGATGTTGAAGGCGGTGAGCGAGCCCTCCTCGATCGCGCCATGATCGAAGCAGCGCAGCGTGTCGCGCAGGATCTCGTCGGCCTCGGCCTGCATCTGGTCGAGCTCGTCGGTCGTCTCGCACTTGCGCGCCACCGCGATCATGTCGAGCAGCCGTTCGCGCAGATGGCTGTTGTTGTCGCGCTCGTCCTTCTTCAGATAGCCAGCGAACCAGGCGCCGATCGAGCCCATGGCCGACAACGCCATCAGGCTCCACCAGATGTAATCGCTGTATTTGTCGAGGAAGGTCTTTTCCTCGCCGTCGACGAAGGCGGCAGCGCCCGGATGCACCGGGATCACCGCATCCTTGTCGGTGTCGGGCGTCTCGATCTTCGCCGCGAGCGGGAATTCCGTCACCAGCTGCTGGCGCACGGCGAAGAGCTGGCGCGTGAACGCCGCGATGGTGGTTTCGGATACGCCTTTGCGCGCCACGATGTGGTGCGAGAAGCTGACGGTCTTGACCTCGTCCTCCGGGCGGGCGGGCGAGCCGCCAAAGGTGCCGGCTGGAATCTCTGACGCTTCGTAGACCGGATGGTTCTGGGCGATCGCATCCGCCGACTCGATCGCGAGGAAGTTGGGCGCGCCGAAATCCTTGGTGGAGGCGGCGATCGCATCCGCCGTGATCTTGCTGTTGACCGGTCCGGCCGCGAGATAGACGTCGGCCTTCTGGGCCTTGATCGCCTCGGCGGCCTCGTTGGCGGGGAATTGCACGATCTCGACCTTGGCGGGATCGACGCCATATTGCTGGAGGATCACCTTGAGCAGATTGACATTGGCCTGGGTGCGGCCGACCACGCCGACGCGATGGCCGGCGAGCTGCGAGATTTTGGTGATCTTCGGGCCCCGCTTCTTGCCTTTGCCCGGTACGGACCACAGCACCACGACGTTCTTGCGCAGGGTCGCGACCGCTTGCGCGTTCTTGGGCACGTCGAGGTCGCCGCGCACGATGGCGAGATCGACCTTGCCTTCCGCAAGCGCATTGGCGCTGGCCGTGGCGCCGTCGGTCTGGATCGGCCGCAGCCGGATCTGGCTCTTGTGCTGCGTGAAAGCCTGCGTCAGCGCCTGCACGACCTTGACGTCGTCGCTGTTGGCGGGACCGACCGCGATCTTCAACGTCACGGGCCGCATGGCGAAGTAGTAGCCGCCGACGAGCGCGCCGATGATTGCAAGCACGAGCGCAAGAGACACGAGCGCAGTCTTCCGCGCCGCGGATCGCGGCGAAGGCGGAGAGGGCGTTTCGGCCAGGTCCAATCCCCCGGTCATCGATCTCCCAAACAGGCGCTTCAGGCTCAGTTTCATCTTGGCCGGCGATTTACGCCCGCAATTGTAGCAAATTTCTTGTCCGGCGGGGTTACATCTCCGTCATGGTTAGCGGATGGCGGAAATCCCCCGTATGAACCCGGGCGTCAGCAGGGTGTTAGGGTAAAGTTCCCCTGAAGAACGGAGATGACCATGGCAGAACGGCTTTCCGCGGAGGCGCGCAAGCAGGCGCTGGGCGAACTACCGGACTGGACCGAGGTTCAGGGCCGGGATGCCATCGGGAAAACCTTTATCTTCAAGGATTTCAGCGAGGCGTTCGGCTTCATGACCCGGGCCGCGCTGGCCGCCGAGAAGATGGATCACCACCCCGAATGGCGCAACGTCTACAAGACGGTCGAGGTGGTGCTGTCGACCCACGACGCCGGCGGCGTCACCGCGCTCGACATTGCGCTGGCCAGGGCGATGAACGCGATCGCAGGCTGAGATCGGCCGACGTCTTGCAGGGATCGGCCACATCCCCATCTTGTGATCAGCCGGGATGCGGCGATCCGCCGCCCCGGGGGCTGAATGGGAGTTTCTCGAACATGGCTGCCGAACACAGTGTCGGTTTCGAGCCGGCCGACCGGCTCGCGGAAGATCGCGAGAGCGTGCGCCGCCGCTTCTGGCGCAAGCTGAAGCGCGTCGCCGCGCATCTGCCGTTCGCCGAAGACTTGCTGGCTGCTTATTACTGCGCGTTCGACCGGCAGACCCCGCGTCACGTCCAGGCCGCGCTGTTAGGTGCGATCGCCTATTTCATCCTGCCGTTCGACTTCGTCGCCGACGTGATGCCGGTCCTCGGCTTCGCCGATGATGCCGCCGTGCTCGCCACCGCCATCCGCATGGTCTCCGGCCACATCACGAATGAGCACCGCGAAGCCGCCCGTGCCGTGCTGAAGCGCGGGGTGGATGAGGCGGAAGCGCAGTAGAGGTTGGCTGCACGTTCGTAGCCACACCTACTGCTGTCATTCCCCGCGACCCGGCTACGCCAAGGCTTCGCCGGGGTTGAGGTCCAGGGGCGCCGAAGCTTTAGCGCAGGCGGCAGGCGGGGAATCCAGCACGCCGCGGCTTCTCGATTCAATCGCTGGCTTCACGGAGAGTACTGGATCGCCCGGTCAAGTGTTTAGACCGGAGACATAGCTGACGCCTGTTCGGACACATCACTGACAGGTTGGCCATTGGTCAAGTCGATAGATGCGACCTGCCAGCTGGCAAAGAAGACGCCGTATTGGCCGTCGCGGTTGAGCGGCCTGATGGCGA